>JARLHR010000042.1 GCA_031292145.1 Clostridium sp.
ATTTTAGTGTTATTTTTGTTTGTGAGAATTCAATTATAACAAGAAATTAGGGGGGCATTGTTTTTTTGTACAAAAAAACGTTCGAACCCTTGATATATATAGAAAATTTAAAAAGAAGTAGTGTAAATACTTTACACTAACTTGGTTTAAATCTGGGGCTTCTTATGAAGCTCCAATTTCATATGTGAGATTATAAAAGGATATGTAAATTCTGTAGAAATTGTATTATTTGGGGTGGTTTAAGTTTATTTGTAGAATTTATGGTATAATAAGGAATGAATGCTGTAGGGCTATTATGTCTATAATCAGCAGTTCGAATTGTTATATTCAGTGCAATATAATTATGAAATATAGAAAAATTTCGGAGGAAAAATGAAGTTTAATGAGGAATTTATTAAAAATAATATAGTAATGCCATTTATAAGTAATATAGGCTTTAGTGAATATGAGTTAGAATTTGAAAACACTTTTAATATTCAATTAGGACGTGGTGTATATAATGTTAAAAGTGAGCAGGTGACTATAGCAAGTGGTAGACTCGATATATTGTGTAAAATAGATAACAAAAATTTATTTATTATTGAAATGAAGGCAGAGGAAATAGAGATATCTGATAAAGATAGAAGACAAGCTTTGTCTTATGCAAGATTAATCGAACCGATGGCAGCTTATGCAATAGTATCTAATGGGAGAAAAACTATTTTATATGATACAATAACGGGAAAAGAAGTGGATAAAGTTAATAGCAATGTATTTAATGGCGATTTTAGATTGGAATTAGATGAAGAAATATCAAGATTAAGATTTGAAGGATTAAAGAATTTTATTGGATATTCACTTAATAATTTAGTTACTTTTTGTAAAATGAATAATGAAATAATTTTAGATATATTTTGTGCAAAGGATTCAGATGAATTTAGCATAAAAACTGAATTTAAGTATATTCCAGAGTTATATGTTGAAAGGAAGGATATTGAAGATAAATTCATAGATTTTATAGAGCAAAGTAATAAGAAAGTATTTGCAGTTGTTGGAGAATCTGGAGCTGGCAAAACGAATATACTATGTCATCTTTCAAAGAAATACATAGATGAACCATTCTTATTTTTTTCAGGATCAATTATGGGAAAAGAATTTTTAGATGAAATACTAAATGATTTTAATATTATATTTTCTTCAGAAGAATCTAAAATAGGTCTTCTGAAAAAATTATCATCAATAGCGAATATTCATAACAAAGAAATTATTATAATTATTGATGCAATTGATGAATGGGGTGCAGAAGATAAAGTATATCAACTAAATCAATTAGTCAAATATATAAATAATTTAAATATAAAGATTTGTATAAGTTGTAAAACATTAATGTGGGAAGAGTTTAAAATACAAAATGGAATCAATACTTATGTAAAAGATAATGTATTTTTTGAAACTCCAATTTTAGAAGGATTTTCAGAAAAAGAATTTAATGAAGCTATTGATAAATATTGTAGCTTTTTCAAAACTAGTATTTCCGATAAATCAAATATAAGTAAGATTCAAAATCCATTCAATCTTAAGGTAGCTTGTGAAGTAGCTAGTATAGATAAACAACCATTAGATAGTTGTATTGATTCTATAGAAACTATTAGAAAATATATATCACGCAAGTTAGATAAAATTAGTAATAAAAAATTAGCTAAAAGATATTTAAAAGGAATAAGCGAGTATATGCTTAATGAAGATAACATATTAGTATCGGAAGATAGTATACGCAATTATTTAAAGTTAGGGATTAATGATGAAATACCAGAGGAACTCTTTGCATTCAATTTTTTATATAAGTATTTTGATGAAAGTGCAAATTTGAACATGGGATTTTACTTTTCAGGAGTTAGAGATTATTTAATATCAATTGAAATTTTATCATTAAATATATTAAATAGTCAAAAGCGACAAGAAAAAATTATTTCTGTGATTTCAAATTATATTGGAGAAAATGCGATAATTTATTATTTTAAAACAGGAAATAATAAAGATAAAGAAGATTGCTTAAAAGCAATAATTCAATATGATGAAAAATATGAAAAAAATACATTGATTAAAATATTATTATTAAAAGAAATAACATTATATGATGATATTGAAGAGGGTTTAATGAAATCTATTCTAAATTACTTAAAATATAATTTTATTAAATTTAGAGAGAATAAAATTATTTCAACTAATATAGTGAATATAATGAAAAAATTTAATAATATAGAAAATGATTTAATAGAAATGATGTCTATATTATTGAAATATCCTAACAGTGAATTTCGAATAAGTGCCTATGATATAGCAGAATTATTACAACAATATAATAGTCAAAATGGAACTATTAAATTAACAGATATGGCTTTAAATAAAAATAATAATGATTATATTAGACAGTTTATTGCATACAGTTTAGAAGATAGAAGGATAGATACTAAGAAAAAAACATTTATAAATTTAATAGTAGATGAGTATTCAGGTGTTCGTAACTTTGTAAGAGATTGGTATTATGAATTAGAAGATGTGTGTTTAAGAGATAAGCTTCTTGATATTAGTGATAATACAAGAAAAAAAGATGTAAATATTGATATTTTTATGTGCTTAGCACGTTCAGAACTTTCAGATACAGGAGAAAAACTTTATTTTAAGCTTATAAATAAGAAATATGATGAAATGACTACGGCATGGTTATGTAGAAGTATAGCTTTTCAAGGATACTCAAAAGCTATTCCAACATTCATTAAAATGTTTAGTGAAAATCCTAATGGTGATTTGGCAAATCACATAGCCATATCTTTTAAAGAGCTTCAAGCAGAAGAAAGTGCACTAGTGTTATTGGATAAAATAAAAAAAGATTTAGATTTAGGTAAAGAGAGTATTTTTATAGATATGGCTTTTGCAAGTCTTGCATCTGATGAACAGGTAGAAGAATTAGTTAGTTATCCTATAAAAAAAGTTACTAGTGAAAAACTATGTCACAGATTAAAAATATTAAGCAGATTTCAAAAACATAATTTTGAGAGTTTAATATTTGACATTGTTATGGATAATACTGTAAGCATTAAATTAAGAATTAATCTTTTATCTGAATGGGCAACGAATGTGATTTATCATGACGTTAATATAATCAATAAAGATAAAATTTTGAAATATTTATATGAATTATTTAACGAAAATAGTGAAATAGCAGTATTAGCTTTTAATGCATTAGTATCTTTAGAGGATGATATAAATAAACTTTATATGTATTTTATATCAGTATTACCTAAAATAAAGTATCTATTTAGATTTAATTGGGGGGCAACAGATTCAGAACATATATATTTATTTGGAAAGCATATTTTAAAATGGATAAACACAGAACTTATGAATGTTAGAGAACATAATTTTGTTTACGTAATGAATTTGTTAAAGTTTTGTACTATAGTTGGAGATGAGAAGAGCATTGAAGCAATCTATAAAAATAAAGAAATTCTTATAGATATAGCTAGTGAGAAGTATATTATGTATGTTGAATATTGTATTAGGGGAGATAATGATCATATATATGAGGATTATTATGATATTGAGGAACTATTATTAAATTAAGTATATATGAGAAATACGTAAAGCAATATTTAAAAATATATTGTATATTAATGTTATTAGTAATATATCAAAAAATATTGAATTAAACTTTAATTTTTAATTAGAATGTGAAAAATCAAAAGAAATTTATACTAAATATTGGTATAAGATTAGTTCATTCACTCATAAGGAAACTTCCTATTATTCCTATTAATCTACATAACATGTAAATTTGATGTAGTAGTAATGAAAATAATGTTCTTCGAAAATAGAATAGTGCTGTATTAACAAAATGTGCTATAATATAATGCTCAATACATTTTTGTAAATAATAAGGGGGAAGTACTATGCAGTTTACATGTGAAACGATAAGGGAAAATGCACGAAGGAGTTTGAAAGGAAAGTGGACATTAATAGCTTTATGTACTTTATTATATTCCAATCTGAGAGATGTAATGGACCTTATGCCAAGCAAATTACATTTGGGTAGAGTTTCTCTAACATTAACACTAGTTTCTACAGCTTTGTTTATATTTGGGTATAATGATATCATATTACAAATGACAAGAGGTAATAATGTCGAATTTCTAAAATTTTTCTCTGGATGTAAGAGGGCATTAAGAGGATTTCGAATGTATATATCAGTAGGAGTTATTACATTATTATATTCAATCCTGCTAGTGATTCCAGGTGTTATAGCAATGATTAAGTATTCAATGACATTTTTTATATGGGTTGATAATCCTAATATTAGCGTTAGCGAAGCAATAGATAAAAGTGTTGATATGACCTCTGGACATAAGTTGGAGATATTTAAATTAATCTTAAGCTTTATTGGGTGGTTTTTATTGATTTTTGCATTGTTTCTAGGTGTAGAGTATATGAGTAGGAATTATATTACCAATAGTATTTGGTTAGCTCAAAATTGTGGTAAAATTATTCTATCGATTGGATTTATTTATTTAGAAACTTATATTAACGTATCCATGGGAGTTTTGTATAATAAGTTAATGGAAGTTAATGCTAGCGAGGAAAATAAGTTGGTATTAGATGAGCAAACAAGACAACTTAATTAATTTTTAGGAAAGTATGTATAAAAGTCTAATTATATTGATAATGAAAAATATTCTTTATTATGTAAATTAATATTTCAAATTAAATATCAAACTAAAATATCACATTATCAAAATTGTGATATTTTTATTGTGTAATTCTAATTAAGGACGTATTTATAATCAATGTAAGATGATTTGATTCATTACAAAGAAACATTCTAATTATTCATATAACCATTAGGCTAATAATTGGTAATTGATGTATATAAATATATTCTTGTTTTAAAATATATTGAAATTTAACAAGATAGAGGAGAATAAAATATTGAGAAGTAAAGTTTTGTGCTCCACAGGAGCATTCATAGGAAGAGTAAATGAAAGAAATTATAAGTTAATAATAGAAAATGCACAAAAAATTCATTGCGATGGATTTGAATTCATGTTGTATCCTTCATGGTATGATGTGATGGATCAATTAGTATACGATTTGAAAGCTACAGATATTACGTTTCCTATAGTACATGTAGATAAGCACGTAGGTGAAATGATCAGCCGTAATGAAAAGGGTGATCTTGAATCTGCGTTAGAAATATTTGATAAGAATTGTAGAATAGCAAAGGTATTAGGATCAGAAAAGCTTGTTTTGCATTTATGGGGAGGGATTCCGTCAGATAGAGATATAAATAACAATATTGAGCAATTTGAAAAACTTAATGCAATTTCAAAAAGCTATGATTTACTTCTTACGGTTGAAAATGTTGTTTGTAACCAACAAGATCCTATGACACATTTACAAGCATTACAACGAGCTTATCCTAATATTTCTTTTACATTTGATACTAAGATGGCTGCGTTTCATAGTCAGCTCCCATTAGTTTATGAAAATGAATGGGAGTGGCTGTGGGAAGGAAATCATATCAGACATTTGCACATTAATGATTATTGTGGTGGTCACATGGATTGGTCATGCTTAAAGGCATTACATATAGGAGAAGGCAGTATCGATTTTGATAAATTCTTCAAATTTTTAAAAAGCAAACGCTATACTGATACAATTACAGTAGAATCTACTTCTATGAGGAAAGATGGAAGTATAGAGATAGAAAAGTTAAATCACAGCCTTGATTATATTTATAAAAAATTGGAGGAGTGACGTAATTAGAGAAAAAGAATTTGATTCTAAATTTAGTAATGTAAAATATATTACTGATGATTACATAGCTCTAAAAAATTTAGCGTTAAAGGATGAAGTAGATTGGAAATAAGAATATGAAAACTGTTTATACTATTGGGGAATTGGTGAAACAATTAAATGTAAACAAAGAAACAATAAGATATTATGAAAGAATTGGATTGATTTCTGAAACTAAAAGAGATAGAAATGGATATAGGATATATACAAAAGAAGATATGGAAAAGATTAAATTTATACTTATTGTTAAAGAATTTGGATTCTCATTAAAGGAAATAAGCACATTAATACAGGATGAAATTTTATGTGGAGATATTGCAAGTATCAAAAAAATTGTTGAAAATAAAGTAAATGAAATTAATACTAAAATAAATAAATTGGATGCAACTAAAAAGTTGCTTGAAAAGGTAAAGAAAAATATATTGGATCAAAATATAAAGTGTTGTAATGACATAGAAAATTATCTAAAAAAATAGTATTGACTATGTAGTATAGTACATGAATTATAATTCCATTGAAGAGATTATATCTATTAACAAGGTAATTTTATACATAAAAATCAGTAAAATTATTTGAAAGGATATAAAGAGGAGATGTTTTTATGGTAATAGAAAATGATACAATATTGTATTTTTCAGGAACAGGTAACAGTTTGCAAGTTGCAAAGGATATAAGTAATGAACTGGGAAAAGTTGAATTATGCAGTTTGACTTCTCTTGCAGATGAAAAAGAAATTAAAATAAAATCAAGAATACTTGGAATAGTTTTTCCGGTATATTATGCTCGCTTACCGCTAATAGTTGAGGAACTTGTTAGAAAATTAGAACTTAGCAAAGATACATATGTTTTTGCAGTAGCAACTTATGGTGGGGCAGCAGCTGATGTATTAATTAAGTTAAATAACATTTTACAAAATAGTGGGAGAATTCTTAATTCAGGATTTTTAATTCATATGCCAGCAAATAATATATTTGCGTATAATCCAAGCCTGTGCAATGGAAAAAATAAGATTTTTAAGAAAGAAGAGAGAAAGGTCAAGGAATTATCAGATATAATTAAGAAAAGAAATGATTATAAATGTGAACTGAGTAAATTAAAGATAGATATAGTAATCGATAGAATTCTTTTTAAAATTACAGATAATATAATGAAAAATCTTCATATAAGAGATGAGAAGTTTTGGATTAATGATAAATGTACAAGTTGTAGATTATGTGAAAGGATTTGTCCAGTTAATAATATAGAATTTAATTCAGATAAACCAGTATGGAAGCATAAGTGCGAACAATGTACAGCTTGTATTCAATATTGCCCCAAAGAAGCTATTCAATGGGGAGATAAAACAATTAAAAGAAATAGGTATAGAAATCCTAATGTAAATGTAATTGAATTAGCAGGCCATTAATATCTATTGAATGATATATATGTGTGTTTATGCTAATTAGGCTCATAATTGGTAGATAAAAATTATTAAAGCTAAGGAGAATAATTTTTATGGAGTTTTATAAGTTAACATTGAATGCAATGTATAAGCTATTAAATGATACAGGTGTTATGTTTTGGGCAAAGTGGATTTTAAAAGATATAGACGATTGGGATAATATAATAAAATCATACGTTGCCTGAATAAAAAAAGAGACGATCTTATAAATTTTAGATTGTCTCTTTTTTTGTCATGTTGGTAAGAGAATACCTTTAAGTTTCCTTTCTTTGTAATACAAGATTTTTTAGAGCTGCCAATGGTGTAGACATCCATTTTTCTCGATGGTATATCATTCTAGCATTTATAAATATTCCATCAATTTTTACGGGTAGTATTACAAGTTCGCCTCTTTGAATTTCCTTATCAACTGCTATACTTGGTAGTAAAGTAATACCAAGCCCATTTTTAACGCACTGCTTTATTGCTTCTAGACTACTGAACTCCATAATAGTGTTTACTTTTATATTTTGATTTTGTAGGATTTTTTTTAACTCAAAGCTATAACCAATCTCTGCTTCGGTAATAATAAATGATTGGTTTTCAAGCTCATATGCAGTAATTTCTTTTAAAGCAGCCAACGGATGATCTGGTGCTGCAACAAAAATAGCAGAATCTTGGAAAAGATCTATTTGAGAAAGATGTTGTTGTCCAGATTCATCATGAAAACCAAATGCAACGTCAATAATATTTTTTTCTAGCATTTCAGGAAAATCGGGGCAGTCTGCCATTTTAAGTATTATTTGAACATCGGGATAAATTTTACTATATTCTTTAAGTAGTGGTGGTAGCCAAAATACGCATAGAGTTTCTGCAGCTCCTATTTTCAGCGAACCTTTAACTTTTTCATCATTATCAAATAGTTTACGAATCTCTTCAGCGTCTTTAATCATTCTTTCAGCTGAAGAAATTAGTTTTTTCCCTTGCTCGTTTAAGAATACCTTTCGCCCAAGTCGTTCAAAGAGTTTAACATCAAGTTCTTGCTCAAGATTACGTATATGATCAGATACAGTAGATTGGGAATAATTAAGTTCCTCAGCAGCTGCTCTAAAATTTAATAATCTTGCAACAACAATAAATGTTTGAAGTTGTTTAATGTCCAATAAATCACATCCGATCGTAAAAGTCGATTAAATTAATTAAAATAATCGACTTATCAATATGTTTCTTTTATGATACACTAACAAAAAATATATTTCAAATGAATTCTTTGGAGGTTAAAGTATGAAACAACAAATTGAATTAAGAAAAAGTATTACTTGGGTTAAAGGTTCTGCTCTTACTATAGGAGCAGTATTAGGTTCTGGAATTCTTGCATTGCCAGCAATTGCTGCGGAAATGGCAGGACCAGCATCCATACTAAGCTGGATTCTTATGAGTTTATTTACTGCTCCCATGGTAATAGCTATTGGTATGATGTCTTCTCAATTTCCTAACTCAGGTGGAATGGCAGCATATGCACGGCAGGCCTTTGGTCCATTTTGGGGGCGTCTTACTGGATGTCTTATACTAAGTGCAATGCCTTTGGGAATGCCTATAACTTCGCTCATCGGTGCTCAATATCTTGGTAGTGCTTTTTCATGGTCTTCTTCTTCAATTCATTTAGCAGCTGCACTGCTTCTTATAGTTGCAGTAATCTTAAATTACATGGGTGTTGAATTATCAGGTCGAGTGCAGGTAGTTGTGATTTCTATAATATTAATAATATTAATTTTTACTGTTGGAACATCCATACCACAGACTAGACTCTCAGCCTTTTATCCATTTGCCAGCAATGGTTGGATTCCAGTAGGCCAAGCTATGAATCTTTTGTTCTTTGCATTCATGGGCTGGGAAATGATTGGTCACTTGTCAGAAGAATTCTATAATCCTCATAAAGATATACCATTAAGCCTTTGTGTTGGTTTTTTGTTGATTAATTTATTATATTTTTCAGTAGCTTTTGTTACTATAGGCAGCAGTATATATAAAAAAGGCAATCCTACAACAGCTATGATTGATCTGATTGCTTATAGATGGGGTACGAATGCAGGCATAATAATAGCTTTTTTAGGATTTATCATTTGCTATTGCACTGCACATACTTATATTGCAGGATTTTCTCGACTTGTTTATGCTGAGGCTAAAGAAGGAAATTTTCCAGCTTCATTTGGCAAACTTCATTTTCGATATCAGTCACCTTATGTGGCATTGTTTTCTTTTATTCCATTATTTGTAATTATGATATTTATTAGTTGGAGATTTTCATGGGAATTAAAAGCACTTGTTAGTATTCCAAGTACTACATTTCTTATGGTTTATATTATCAGTATGGTGGCTGCGGCAAAAGTTTTATGTAATAAAATTGGGAAGATTTCTGCTTATATAAGTGCTTTTTTATCTTCTATAGTTTTTTTGTTCGCTGGATGGTTTGTCATATATCCATTAATGGTAATAGCTATAGGATTTTACTTTAAAAAAGGAAAGATGAAATATGTATGTGATTAGAAATAATTTTGGTTGATACAACAAATGGTTGAGATATTGAAAGAATAGATAATGTATACTTTGTTATTGCAGCAGCTAAAGGTATTAATAATGATACTGTATTTTAATTTTTAAATTAACCATATTATAAATGAAATACAACTTCCCATTATTCATACAATGAGAAGTTGGTGTGACTAGAGAAAAGTACTTAATAAATTAGGTATTACTGATAAATTTATTTTAATTTAAGTATTTTAGAGAAGGAAGGAGATTCCTCCATGATAGGAACTCCTTCTTTTTATATGTGTTTACTATAAAAATTATTTATGTTTGTAGATTTATTCCAAGTGTTTTCGCCTGTTCTTGAATTTCAGAAGGAATTTTATTTTTGGAAGCAGCTCCATCTAAAGTTATACTTCCAAGAATATTATATCCGCCAGCTTTAAGAACTATTTCGATGGCTTGTAGAGCACCCTTGCTTTGAGTTGGAAGTTGACTGATTGGAAAGGGGGCATTACATGCTGTAACCATAATAGCCTTTTTTCCTTTGTGCAGAGGAATTGGCATTTCTAAGCCACTAGCTGCGATTTCTTCAAAGGCAGTGAGGTTTCTATCAATAAGAATTTTTAATGATCCAGAAATATTTCCAAAATAAGTAGGACTACCAATAACTATGGCATCAGCAGAACGAATTTTATTCCATACATTATGTCCATCATCTTTAGGGAGAATGCAGTTTTTATTAGGCCTACACTGTAAACAACTTAGACAGGGCTTTATACTCAAATCATATGAGTTTATCCACTCAACGGTATGCTTTGAATCAATTTCCTTTTCAATACATTTCATTACACCAACAGTATATCCATTTTTTCTAGGTGATCCATTTAAAAAGAGTATTTTCATACATAAATTTCCTCCGTTTCTATATTATAAAAAGTTAGGATATGTTATAAATATTATATAAAGTTTTATGATATTAATAGGAGTTTATTTATACTGGTATAAATTATAATAGGATAGAAATGGAATTTTAAATATGGAGAAACAGCGATATAAAGAGCTAGGAGATTTTTTAAAAACCAGAAGAGCCAAAATTTCACCATCTCAAGTAGGAATTTCAGAAGGTTTGAGACGTCGTACACCAGGTCTTAGACGGGAAGAGGTTGCGAATATAGCAGGGATAGGATTAACTTGGTACACTTGGCTTGAACAAGGACGTCCTATACAAGTATCAGCAGAGGTACTAGAAAGTCTTTCCAGGGTACTAATGCTTAATGGACAAGAACGAATTCATCTATACACTTTGGCAAGACAAGTGCTTCCAGCAGAGATTCCTTCATACCAAGAAAATGTTAGTCCAATACTGCAACATGCGCTAGATAATTTAATATTAAGTCCGTCTTTTATTATGGATACAAGGTGGAATATTATTGCATGGAATAAAGCAGCAAGCGCTGTGTTTATTGATTTTAATAAAATACATGTAAGTGAGAGAAATATGATTTCCATGATGTTTACCTATGATGAGTATAAAAAATTATTTATAGACTGGGAATCTCATGCAAAAGGAATGCTGGCACGATTTCGCTCAACTTCTGGAGAATACATTGAAGATCCTTGGCTTGTTAAATTTATTGAAGATCTTAAGAGAAAAAGTGAGGAATTCAATTTATGGTGGTCTCAACATGATGTGCAGAGGAATGGTGAAACTTATAAGAAGCTCAAGCATCCAATTGTAGGTGAATTGTTTTTTGAATTTATTAGTTTTGATGTTTCAGATGGTTCTAACTTGAGATTGATTGTGAATACTCCTTTTTCGAAATCAGATACTGATATAAAAGTAAAATCATTGCTAGATAAACGAGGTATATAGGTTTAATATGTTACATATTAAGTGTTTAAAAAAATGCAACTTCATATTCATATAATATGATGATTTGAAAGGAAAAAATTTATGAGCGAAGTAATTATAGAAAAAGAATTTGATTCTGAGTTTAGTAATGTAAAATATATGACTGATGATAATATAGTTCTTCTTACATGGAAAAAATTCTGCTGCTATGATGACTATAGAAATCCAACAACATTTGCTTTGGAATTGCTTAAGAAATATCCTAATAGCAATTTTGTTGTAGATGCAAGAAATGGATTTGAAGATGAAAAGGATGATGTTGAATGGGGATTTTCAGTATTATTACCAGCTATGTCAAGTGCAGATTGTAAGAATGTTGTATTTATTATGAATGAAGTAAATGAAATAGAAGAAGAGATGGACATGTGGACAAAAGAATTTATGAAATATTTTACGGTCAAAAAAGTTACAAGCTATGAAGAGGCTGTTAATCAAATTACAATGTTAAAATGAAACAGATTGGAAATATGTAGATGAAAGATATTTATAGCATCGGAGAATTGGTGAAACAATTAAATATAAACAAAGAAACTATAAGATATTATGAAAGAATTGGATTGATTTCTGAAACTACAAGAGATAAAAATGGGTATAGGATATATACAAAAGAAGATATAGAAAAGATTAAATTTATACTTATTGTTAAAAATTTTGGATTTTCATTAAAGGAAATAAGCACGTTAATACATGATGAAATTATATGCGGAGATATTAAAAGTATCAAAAAAATTGTTGAAGATAAAGTAAATGAAATTAATAATAAAATAAATCAATTGGATGCAACAAAAAGGTTACTTGAAAAGGTAAAGAAAAATATATTGGATGAGAATATAAAGTGTTGTGATGACATAGAAAATTATTTAAAAAAATAGTATTGACTGTGTAGTATAGTACATGAATTAAAATTCCATTAAAGACATTATATCTATTTAAAAGGTAATTTTATAAATAGAAGTCAGTAAAATTACTTAAGGGTGTATATAAAAAGGAGATGTTTTTATGGTAATAAAAAATGACACAATATTATATTTTTCAGGAACAGGTAACAGTTTTCAAGTTGCAAAGGATATAAGTAATGAACTAGAAAAAGTTGAATTATGTAGACTAACTTCACTTGCAGGTCAAGAAGAAATCAAAGTAAAATCAAGGATACTTGGAATAGTTTTTCCCGTATATTATGCCCGATTACCGTTAATAGTGGAAGAGCTTGTTAGAAAATTAGAGCTTAGCAAAGATACATATGTTTTTGCAGTAGCGACTTATGGTGGGGCAGCTGCTGAGGTATTAGTTAAGCTGAATAGCATATTACAAAATGGTGGCAGAAATCTTAATTCAGGGTTTTTACTTCATATGCCAGCAAATAATATATTTGCTTATAATCCAAGCTCCGGGAAGAAGAAAAATAAGATTTTTAAGAGAGAAAAAAGAAAGGTTAAGGAAATATCAGATATAATTAAAGAAAGAAAAGATTATAAATGTGAACTCAGTAAGTTAATGATAGATATAGTAATCGATAGAATTCTAGTTAAAGTTACAGATAAGATAATGGAAAATTTTCATATAAGAGATGAGAAGTTTTGGATTAATGCTAAATGTAATAGTTGCAGATTATGTGAAAGGATTTGTCCAGTTAATAATATAGAATTTAATTCAAATAAACCAGTATGGAAGCATAAGTGTGAACAATGTACAGCTTGTATTCAATATTGCCCCAAAGAAGCTATCCAGTGGGGAAATAAAACAATCAAAAGAAACAGGTATAGAAATCCTAATGTAAATATAATTGAATTGGCAGGGGATTAGTAGTAGTTTAAGATAAAGACAGTGAATTTCTAATTATTCATATATCCATTAGGCTAATAATACAAAGCTGATATTTTAGGATGATAAATAAAACTTATTTTTTGAGAATTAAACAGTATGTTATTTATAAAATATGCAATCATTAGCTTGAAAATAAATGGTAATTTGTTGTAGTGATGAATATACATTTTGAAAAATTGGTAAATCGTGAGGGGGAAAATATGAGAAAATATTATATTGATAATATTAGAATTTTATGTATATTAATGCTGTTTCCGTTTCATACAGCTATGATATTTAATGGATTTGGTGAAAACTGGTATGTGCATAGTAAAGATTTATTTGGAGCAACTATGCTGATTATTGGAGTATATCCATGGTGGATGTCAGTACTCTTTGCACTTGCTGGAATGTCTACAATGTATGCATTGAAGAAAAGAACAACAAAGCAATATATAGAGGAACGTTTTTTCAAATTGTTTGTTCCATTAACATCAGCAATTCTATTATTGATACCTGTTCAAACATATATAGCAGATAAGTATTTTAATAATTATATAGGAAGTTATATAGAACATTTATCAGTCTATTTTTCATTAACAGATTTGAGTGGTTATGATGGGCATTTCACACCTGGACAAACTTGGTTTATATTATATCTTTTTGCAATATCAATAATTACTTTGCCTCTCATCATATGGTATAAAAATAAAAAGAACAAAATTAATGGAAACTCTATGGCTATAATGAGAATTCTGCCAATGTTTTTGATAGTTCTTATAGCTGTCCCAATATTGAATGTAGGGGGCAAAAGCGTTGGAGAATATACAGCTGATTTTTTACTAGGATTTTTTATTTTAAGTATGGAAGAAGTGCAAGAAAGATTACAGCAGCATCGTTTTCCTTTGGGGATTGCATGGGTGGTACTCATTATAATGCGATGTACTATGTATCAAATGGGTATCTCACATGGCTTCCTATGGGATATACAGCAGCAATTTTTAAGTTGGATTGGAATTCTGGCAATTATCGGACTAGGTAGAAGAGTTTTGGAGTTTAATAATAGGTTTACACAATATTTTACAGCATCAGTATTTCCTATATATATCTTTCATCAATCTATTATTGTAATTGTAGGCTTTTTAATAGTACGTACTGTAAGAGAACCAGTGATGCAGTATTTTATAATTATGGGAACGTCATTTGTATTAACGATTATGATGTATGAGATATTCAGAAGATTAGGAGTTACAAGATTTCTGTTTGGAATTAAGAAAATATAAGGGACTAACTTTGGAAAGAAAAATAGATGAGATTATAATCCAGTTTTATAATACACGATACGACGATGAAAAAGCTATATGTGAGAAGTATGAAATATTTCCAAAATTAAATGAATGGAAAAATAAAATATTGTTTCTTGAAACGTGTGAGCTAAAATCAAAACCAGAAGAATTTGAAAAGGAATTACTTGCTTTAAAAAATACAGGTATATTTGATGTCATAAGTGGAATTATGGTTGGGAAGCCTCAAGATGAGCAATATTACGAGGAATATAAAGAAATTTACTGTAAGACTATAGAAAATAAGGATTTACCAATAATATATAATGTAAATTTTGGACATGCACAGCCTAGATGTATCATTCAATATGGAATTGAAACAGAGATTGATTGGGGTAAAAAGGTAATTACATTAAATAAACTATACGAAGGAGAATCTTTAGGTGATGGAGATTCTCCTTCATATAGTTTATTTACTATTAATGATAATTGAATTAAATTTTATCTATTTACCTAACATTGCTACGAGTTTTTTGAAAAATATCTAAAGTTTTCCTTAAATTTAGATATTTAAATCATGGAATGGAATGTTTAAATTTGTGGTAAAATATAGAATATATTTAAAAAGGAGGAGTTAGATAAATGGTAAGAAAAAAAACATTTCTAAGGTTATTAAGTTTATTAGTTGTTTTAGGTAACTTTTCATTTGTGGAAGTTAGTGCAAGTGCAGAAACAGTAAATCAAAATACAGTTAATAATAAAAAAGCATATGTGTATAATCCGGAGCTTCAAATTGATTTAAAAGTAAGAACAACTCCTAATCTAAATGGAGAGGTAGATGGGTATTTATACAACTATGAAAATGTTAAAATTTTAGACACTATAGAGAGTAATGGTACTGTATGGGATAAAATCGCATATAGAAATTCTGTAGCATATGTAAGCGATGCATATATTAAGCATTATACTTCTGCAACAGATGATGTGGTTAATATTGCAAAAAATATTAGTAAGCAATTCGAAGTTGGAAATTCTAATCAAGTTGCAGGAAATTTTGATGGACAAGGGTTATCTTTAGGATACCTTCAATGGTGCTTAGGTCAAGGTACGTTGCAGCCACTGCTTAATAGAATGGATAGAGAATATAATGCTGAAATGAAAAGCATTTTTGCAACTAACTATGATAGTATTCACAATATGATACTTGATACTAAAGAGAATCAACTTGCATGGGCAAAATTTATTAATAATTCAACAAATACAATTACTGAACCTTGGTATTCACAATTTATTAGGTTATGCAATAATAAAAACTTTATAAATATTGAATTAGATGCTGAAGCATATAAAGTTGGACAGGCAATGATTATCTCTGATAAGTACAATTTAAAAACAGTAAGAGGCTTTGCTCTTGCTTTTGACATAGCAGTGCAGAATGGAACCATAAGCCTAGAGGCTGCTAAAATTATTGATACTGCACTTGTGAAAAATCCTAATATGATTGAAAAAGATCTACTTAAGGTTATTGCAAATGCTGTAGCGGATACTTCAACCAGTAATAGTGAAGACATTCGCTTACGAAAAATGGCTATAGTTAATGGAGCAGGAAGTGTTCACGGATTTGTGCTTGATTTGGATAAAAATTATGGATTAAGTGATAGCTGCTGGAGATAAAAAGAGTAGCCAGCACAAACAGAATAGAGATATAATATGTAGATATAAATTTACTGTTGATTGGATGTGCCACTAATATAGTTAATTACTAAAACTAAAGAGGGAATAAAGATGAAAAATTTTTGGTTACAATTGTGAAAAAAGGGAGTTCTAAACATCAATTATATATGCCAATGGACGAACTGTTAGAATATATGCATTTCAAAGTTGAATGGAATACCAAAGATAATGCTGTATATTTTATTATGAATGGTCAGAAAAATCAAGAAAACACAGAGATTAAACCAAATAATTCAGATAATGAAACTGATAAGGAAGCTATAGAAGTCATGCAGAAAACAGGAAATTGGGGATATATTGAAAAATATCTTCCATGTATGTCTGTTGACGGCATTCAAAATGTTGTAGACATATATAACTCAAAGCATCCGAAGGAATCTCAACATAAAAATGCATCAGACTATATAAAAAATTAAATTTCCTATTTAATGTGAAAAATAATCAATTAAGAATATCACATTATTCAGAAATGAAAGTGTGATATTTTTTGTTACGCCATGCTATTTAAGCGTGTAGGTTTAGGATATTCAGATTATTTTATTTATTAAAAAGAAAATTTTTGCACAATTAAGATATAATTGCTGTTAGAGAGGTAAGTAATATGAGTTTGTTAGAAAGAATAAAAGAATTAGGTGATATCCACGGTATTGATTTTATTGGTGTAGCAGGAATTAGTGAGGTTGAAAATGAAATTAAAGAAATTGGTGGTTCTTTAATTTCTGATTTCCCAAGGGCACTATCTATTGGAATAATATTACCAAAGAGCATTGTAAACCTTCTAGACGATAGAGATACATATGAAAATGTACTTCAATACAAAACACATGCTTACGATTTAATAAATAATCGGCTAGATAATTTTGCTTCGGTTGTCAGTTCTGTAATACAGCGTAATGGTTATAAAGTAATGCCACTACCAGCAGCAGAGCGTATAGATAGTAATAGAGTTTGTGCGTCAATATCACATAAACTTACCGCAAGACTAGCTGGCTTTGGGTGGATAGGGAAGAACTGTCTTCTAATAAACCCTAATTACGGTCCTCGCATAAGGTGGACTACAGTACTAACTGATGCTCCCTTTGAAGAGAATAAAGAAACATTAGAAAGTCAATGTGGTAACTGCGATAAGTGTGCTAAAATATGTCCTGCTCAAGCGATATTTGGCAGAAATTATGTAGAACATGAACCACGTGAGTCAAGGTTTGATGTAAAAAAATGTGAAGAGTATTTTTATAAACTTAAGGAAGAAGGAAAACTTGAGATATGTGGTATGTGCCTCTATGTCTGTCCGTATGGTAAAATATGACGATATCTATTAGTTTTATTTTGTAAGAGTATCTTTTTTATTATTCTAAAAATTATTAAAAAATTTTTTCGTATTTAAATGAAATTTTCTCCATTAGACCATATATCTAAATTAGAAGACACGTAAATAGCAATAAGTTAAGTGTGAAAACGTGATATTAAAAATAAAATGGTTAGGAGAATGATAAATATGAGAGAAAGAAGATATGTAAAATTTAAGGTGGATATGTATGACGATACTAAATTTAAAATAATAGATATGAAACCTGAAAGAGATTTTATCCACTATGTTTGGACTAGACTTGTAACTCTGGCTGGAAAAGTTAATTTAGATGGAGAGTTATATATGTCCAAAAACATTCCATATACAATAGAAACTTTAGGAATAGAGTTTAACCGAGGCATAGATCAAATTAAATTAGCATTAGATGTATTTATTGAATTTGAAATGATTGAACTTACTAAATATGGTGTTTATAGAGTGAAAAATTTTGTGAAGCATCAAAATATTAAAGTTAAGGAAAAAAATAAATCTGAAGATGCGGAAGAAGCTATAAATAAAATTGAAGTTCAAGGAAATGAAGCTTTAAAGGATGATATAGTTGATGATAAGGAATCATATAATAAAAAAAGTGAAAAAGTAATGGAAAATTCAAAAGACGCTGATAGAGATAATTTAAAAATTACTTCTAAAGATATAAGTAACGTTACTGATAGCATCAATGATGAAAAGAGTAGTAATAATTCAAAGGATAATGTTCCAATAATATTAGAGACTAAAAAAAGTAGGAAGACTAATAGAAAGAAAAAAGAGGATAAGATAATAGATATTAATGTTATGGATGAAGAAGTAGAAGATAATTCAATCTGTTGTATTACTGATGGCGTGAGACCTTTAAGGGAGGGTGAAAGTACTGTTGCAGAATTTTCATTTGGTTGAATAGGATTATAAAATGTTGCAGTATAGTTTTTAAAGGAGAATCATATGAAAGGATTAGAAAAAGGTACAAGTAAAAGAAAATTAAGAATAAAACAAATTATCGTCTATATTATAATAATGCTTTTAATTGGGGCAGTCTGGCAAAGAATAATGGTTGAAAAAGAAACAAATATGTTATTACCTAAGGGAGAAGTATTTGATATTAACAATCACAATATGTATATACATTCTGCAGGAAGTGGAAGAAATACTGTTGTTTTTGTTACAGGATCTGGAACACCAAGTTCCTTTACGGATTTTTACAGAATGCAAATGGAACTGCAGCCGTATGCAAGAACAGTAAGTTTTGATAAGGCGGGATTTGGATGGAGTGAAAAAACTGATATACCTAGAACCATAGATGTATTATCCGAAGAGTTACATGAACTACTTGAAAAATCAGGACAATCATCGTCTTATATATTAGTGGGACATTCATTAGCTTCTTTGGAAGTAATCCGTTTTGCACAAAAATACCCTACTGAAGTTAAAGGAATTGTTTTGTTAGATGGGGGGAGTCCAGAATTTTATGCTAATGACTCTGAGATAAAATCATATATATTAAATCGTTTTAGTGCCGGATTAAGAGTAACAGGAATTGCAAGAGCACTTGGAAATTTAGGGATTAAACTTCCCTTGCTTGGTGAAAATTTACGTTATAACGCACTACCAGATGATATACAGAAGATAGATGTGGCCATGTATTATAAATATCTTGGGAATACAAGCAATTTAGAGTATATTAAAAACATAAATGAAAATGCTAGGGAAGTAGTAAAGAATGGGCATCTTAATAATATTCCTTTAGTTATTGTATCCTCTGATAGTGGGGAAGGTTGGGAAAAAACTCAGCAAGAATTATTAAATTGGTCAAATTGTAGTTCTCAGGAAACACTTTATAATTCTAGCCACTATATCCATTGGACTAATATTGATTATATAGTTGATAAAATAAAGGGACTTGTAGCTAAATAATGCGATGTTTACAGCTTATGTTATAATTGATTTATAATAGTAAATAATTATGTGGAAATAAAAAGAGAATTTGGGAGAGTAAAATGAAAATGTTAAAATTAACAAAAGTAATAGTGAATTCATTAGTGGTAGTTTCAGCATTAGCATTAAATCCAACAGGAGCAAGTGCAGAATGGAAACAAGATTCAAATGGCTGGTGGAATGCAGAAGGAAATTCATGGTCAGTAGGTTGGAAAGAGATGGATGGAAAGTGGTATTATTTTGATAACACTGGATATATGAAAACAGGTTGGATACAAGAAGGAGATAAATGGTATTATTTGGATAGTGATGGTGCTATGGTTAAAAATACTGCCATTAATGGTTATAAATTAGATTCTGATGGAGTCTGGATTCAATCATCACAAAATAGTTTATCAAATATTAATTCTGAGTCTAAAAATATAAGTGATGAAACTGAAGCAATCAATAGAAAATCAATAGTTAAAGATGGTAATTATCTATATGAATCTGGTAAGTTATCAAAAGTTAATATTAATGGAACAAATAAAACCTATATTGGGCAGGTATATGGAAGTATTATCGGTGTTGCTGATGGTTGGGTTTATTATGTAGATGGAGATATTGGATACCCAGGTAGCAGCGGAGGTATATACAAAATAAGGGATAATGAAAAAATCAAGCTAACAAATGAGGATTATATTATAGATGCTGTCCTTTATAAAGGGTCAATATATTATGCATTAGGGCCTAAAGCCTATGATAATAATGTGATTAAGGGAGGATTATATAAAGTTGATATTGATGGAAGAAACAAAGTCCAGCTTTCTGACCAAGTGGTTGAGAATATAAATATATATAAAGATTTCATATACTACAGTGGAAATCAACAGATTTTTAAAATGAATACTGATGGTACTAACAGAACAAAAATCTGCAATCATTATGTAAAATCCTTAAAAGTAAGTGGTGATAATGTTTATTTTAGCAACTTTGATGATAACTATAAATTATATAAGATTAGTATTGACGGTACAAATGAAAAAAAATTAAATGATGATATCAGCTGGGATATTCAAGTGAGTGGAAATTGGATATACTACAGTAATAATCCTTATGACGGACATACTGCCATGATACTACCTCTTGACCAGACAAGAGGAAATATTTATAAAATCACTACTGATGGAACTGATAGAACTAAGATAAATAGTGAGGTCAGCAGGTTGCCTGAAGTAGTAGATGGATGGATATATTATAATAATTTGTCTGATAGCCAATGCTATAAAATGAAATTAGATGGTAGTAATAAATTAGTTGTGGAATAACTAGTATTGTTATTATAAGCCACACTTAAAATTTCTATGAAACTAGAAAAAGGCTAATTACTTAATTTTGTTTTGTAATTAGCTCTTTCTCATTTGTCTCTAATAATTATTAAATGTGCCTTAATTAAATCTTGGCTATAACAATTCTTGGAACACCTAACCTAATTTAATAATGCAATCCTTCCTATAAAAAGAAATTCCATATTTTATTATATTCTCATAACCTTCCTGTCTAAGCTCCTCGTCATATTTGTTAGTTTCTATTTGCTCTAAGGCTTCATCGCACATTTTATAAATTTCTTTTGGTTCTTTGCATATCTTAAGCTCCATTATTACTGCTGGGTCAAATATTGATGGAGATTTTATATAAATATCACTTCGACCATTTCCAGATTCTCTGTTAGATTTTAGTATATGATCATGCATATTTGCGAGTACTCCAACCACAAAACCATGATAGAAATTTTCATAGGCATCATTAAAGCTTATGGTTTCTCTTAAGAGCTTATTAAGTTCTTTTTGAAAAGTTGCACTATCTTTATTAAGGATTGAATTATATAAAACACTTAAATCCTTAGCTTTTATCTTTTCCTCAAACCACTTTAGAATTTTAGTTCTAAAAATGTATTTAACTTCTCGATTTGGTATACTTAATTCTAAATACCTATTATCTTCACTATCCATTCTTTCATTTACTTTTTTAAAATATCCAGTAAAAAACATGAAATTCCATAAATTATCCATTGTATCGTAAATTTCATCATAAGTTATATCTTCATGAACGGGCTTTTCTATAGTTTTTCCTTCAATTAATAGTTCAATTTCTTTTTTAGTTGCCGTATCTGATTTTTCTATGAGACTTCTTACTATACTGTTTGAACTTGTATTTGCCCAATAAGAAGTTGGAAATGTATTGAAGTCTGTTACTAAATCTTCACAAATCTTACTACGCTCCATGGATTATACACTTCAGTATTTCCAAAAGTATATCCATTGTACCAATTTTTAATTAGTTCTTCTTTTTCTACTAACTCATAATCATTAGGTAGTACCTTTAAATTGTCTTGTGTAAACCCAAAGTATTCTGAGTAGGATTTACTCAATATTGAGATTATTTCTAGATTATTTAAGCCTGTAAATATACTTTCACGTGAAATACGCAAGCATCCTGTAATTACTGCAAATTCTAAAGAAGAATTAGTTTTTAATGCTGATTCAAAAAGAGATCTTATAAAAGCGATCATTCTATCATAAAATCCTTCAAAGAAAGCATTTTCAAGTGGAACATCGTATTCATCAATAAGTATTATTACCTTCTTATTATGATGCTTTTCTAAACATTCACATAGGAAATATAAGGAATCAGTATAATCTCCTTCTTCACCCTGTTCCTTTAAAATTTTTAAATATCTTTCTTTTTTATGTTTCAATTCTTCATTTTCTAATATATATTCATGTCTTTCAAATTCTTCTGCTATCCTTCTTCTAATAGAAATATAAGCTAATTCAAAATTGGGTTGCTTAGCTGATTTTAAAGATAAATTAATCACAGGATATTGTCCCATATGTGATATATACTTTTGTCCAGCTTTCATTATATTTAAGTTTTCAAAAATGTATGAATTATCCTTGCTGCTGTTCTCAAAAAAGTATTGAAGCATACTCATGTTTAATGTCTTCCCAAACCTTCGCGGTCTTGTAATTAAATTAACAGCTCCCTTATTGTCTAATAAATCTTTTATAAGCAAGGTCTTATCGACGAAATAATATCCTCTAGTTATTAGCATTTCAAAATTATCTATACCTATTGGCAGTGGTTTAAATTTAATTTCATCACTTCCATTTCCTTTTCGTTTCTTTCTCATTCTTTGCTATAGTATATTATACCCCATATTATACTTACTTGAAATAAGATTTTAGCAGCTGTTGCCTTGACCGAAACCTAAATAAAATCTTCACTAATGAATTATTGAAACATAACTATAGGCATTTGTCTTTTGCCGAGGTTATTTCAATCACAAAGGAATGCAACTATAACCACTATATGTATAATATGTATAATATATTATAAAACATGTTATAATTGAAATTGTAAAATCAGCAGGATATTCAATGGCTTTGGCTAATTCTAAAAGATTAGCCAAAGCCATTAAAAAAAGTATTCTTTATGTACAGGAAACATAAGATTTGGAAAGTAAATTATAAATTTTAATTTGTGGAGATACTAATATGATAAGAAGAGCAGAAATAAAAGATGCATCGATGTTGGCAGAAATTTTAATATTTGCAAAAAGAACTGCTTACAGGCAGATATTTAACAATGATAATGTTTCATTATTGTAAATAGTAATTTGAAATGGAGTTGGCTTTATGAATTGCAATATTAAATCATTATATTTATGCGTCACTGACATGGAAAGAGCAATTTTATTTTATGAATCATTTTTTGAACAAAAAGTTACTGTGAAAGACAGTTTATATAGTGTTTTTGATATTAATGGGTTTCGATTGGGATTATTTGCATTTGAGAAAGTGCAGGAAGTACATATATTTGGAAGTAATTGCTTACCAAGTGTTTCAGTAGAAAATATAGATATATTCAATAAAAAATTGGAAGGGCTAAAGATTATTTTTCCTGCCACTAAGATAGGAAATAACTGGGTAGCGGAATTTGAGGATAGCGAAGGAAATCATATAGAACTAACGACTCCAATTTGATAAATTCAAATTTTTCTAAGACTTGTTCTTTTGTTATAATTAAAGCATCTTAATTAAATTTAGAATTATCTATATATTAAAGGATTTATAGAAAAAATAAACTGGTATAATTAAAAAATATAGATAGTTATATGATGGGTTGGTTTGCATGAAAATCGATAGATTATTTGAAAATCCAAAGGTAGAGGAAACTCTTAAAAAAGTAAAATCAGTTAAAGAATAGAAGGAGAGTTTAATTATGAATAAAAATGTTTATGAAGAGTGTCCAATATATAAAAATGAGTTAATTACATTAAGGAAAACTAATGAAGAAGATTTAGAAGAATTGCTTAAATGTTATTCAGATGAAAAAGCAGTACAATTATTCAATTCTGATAATTGTCACGGTGATAATTTTTATTACACAACACCTGAAAAAATGAGACAAGCAATAGAGTTTTGGGAATATTCATATAAAAATAAATATTTTGTAAGATGGACAGTAATTTTAAATGATACTAATGAAAAAATTGGTACTATAGAAATGTTTCATAGATTAGCAGAAGATGAATTTAATCATTATGGTGTTTTAAGAATAGACCTTCAAAGCAAATATGAAAGACAGGATATAATAGAATCCATATTAACTATTTCAAATAAATTCTTCTATAGTGATTTTGATGTTAAGGCTATACTTACAAAAGCAGTTCCAATAGCTAATGAACGCATTAAGGCATTAAATAAGATGGGATATAGGTCTGTCAATAAAAAATTTATGACATATGACGGCTATTATTGCAGAGAAATTTAATAATATTTTATTCTGATTATATAAGCAAATTTCATCTTCTAAAGGTGAATCCGTTTTAACATCTAGATTAGTTACGATGGTGCTATACCTTCCACAGCATCCAGCCTTAGTTATAAGCATATTATTAATTTCCAATACACATTTTTTCCATATCATACTTGTTGAGTATTTTATCAGGTATATCTAGAACTTGTTATTTGTAAGCTGAACAATGTAATATTTGTAGCTTGTACCATAATTGATTTATAATAGTAAATAGTGATAAAGTAAAATTTATTTATATAGCAGGAGGCTAATATGAGCAAAGCATATTTAACAATAGATGATGGACCAAC
This sequence comes from Clostridium sp., assembly GCA_031292145.1. Classification (GTDB taxonomy): domain Bacteria; phylum Bacillota; class Clostridia; order Clostridiales; family Clostridiaceae; genus Clostridium. The sequence continues at coordinate 24,944 of JARLHR010000042.1, forward strand.
TAAAAATACAAAAGCATTGATGGATTTTCTTATTAGTAAAAATATAACACCCATTATGTTTTTTTGTGGAGAACAGATTAGTAAAGAGAGAGAAAACGGAATATATGCAATTCAAAATGGTGCTATCATAGGTAATCACAGTTATACGCACCCAAGTTTCTCTGAACTTGATTTAGATAAATGCATTGCTGAAATTGAACGTCAAGAAGAGCAAATTGATTTGTTGTACAAAGATGCAGGTGTGTTAAGAAAATACAAGTTGATTCGTTTCCCATATGGTGATAAGGGTGGTAAAAACAAAAATGCTTTACAAGAATATTTTAGCAAGAATGGATTTAGTAGAATTGATGCTACTGAAATTAACTACGACTGGTATTATGAGAAGGGATTAAATACGGATTATGATGTTCTTTGGACATTTGATTTTACAGAATATAAATTAGAATATGGTAATGGGTTTACTTATAATAATATTCTAAATCTAATTGATGATGATAAACCGGAGACAGGAGGATCACTTCTTGCACCCAATACACACAATATTGTATTAATTCATGACCATGAAAAGACAGAAGAGATTTGTCCAAATTATTTTTATAATATCATAAATTATGTTTTAGACAAAGGCGTTGAATTTATTAAACCGAAGTTTATAATTCCTGAAAATTAGGTTGTGAGCATAATTTTCTTATATCATGTATCAATAAAAATAAATAACAAATTGTAAAATCGCATTATTTCAAGAGATTGAATTTGCGATTTTTAAATTGAGAAATGGAGGTTCAATTAATGGCAACATGGAATGAATTGTTTTTGGATGAAAAATTCATTGCTGCTTTACCACAGCCAGAAGTATATAAATTTGTAAAGGTTCTTGAGGGCATATTTCCTGATAGCCCCCTATCAATATGGGACTTTTGCTGTGGTGCAGGAAGGCATACTGTATTAATATCTCAAATGGGGCACAATGCATATGGAAGTGATATTTCTGAAAATGGGATTAATCATACACAGAAATGGCTGGAAAGCAATGGTTTAAGGGCAAACCTTAAATTAGCAGACATGACTGATAGCTTATTTGCAGGCATGAATTTTCATGGTGCTGTATCTTGGGATGCCTTACACCATAATACTATTGATAATATAAATAAAGCTGTAGAAAACATATATGAAAGCCTTTGTGAAGGTGGTATGTTTATGGTATCATTGCTTTCTACAAAATCAGGTAGAAAAGGCCTTAGGGGAAAAGAAATAGAAAAAAATACCTTTGTCAGGGAAAATGGTCCTGAAGCAGGAGTATCTCACCACTATTTTGATGAACAGGGAATAAGGGAGTTATTCAAAAAATGGCAAATTATAAGTTTGGCTGATATTGATGTTACCTATATAGAGGAGAATATTCATTATTTATCTAATCCATTTCCATATACAAAGTGGAATGTTATTGTAAAAAAGTAGTATGTTTAAAACTATAAGCATTTATAGAGAATTTTTACATTGGTTAAGACATAATATTCATATCACGAATCAATAAAAATAAATTGTAAATTGTAAAATCACATTTTCAAGTGAATGTGATTTTTTTACTAAAGAATATATTTGACTTTATCCAATGTTGGATGTATTATATGAAATATAGTTAAGATTGGATAAAGAGGTGAGAAATATAATTAAAGTATTAATTCTATATTATTTAAGTATAAAACCTACTCATGGATATGAAATTCAAAAATTTATACAAATAAATCAGATGGATATGTGGACTAAGATTCAATCAGGATCAATATATTATGCTTTAAATAAGCTTGAGAAAGAGGGACTTATTGTATTAAAAGAAGAAATTGGTTCTGGTTCTAAGGCAAGAAAAATTTATACAATAACTGATAAAGGTAGGGAGGAATTAAAGGAATTTGTAAAAAATGAGTTGGATAATGAAATATTTCCGAGTGGTTCTGATAAATTTATTATTTACCCATTGTTAAACACACTTGATAAGCAAAGTATGATTTCTAAGATAAATAATCATATTGATCAATTAAGTGATAAAATAGCATACTTAAAAAAATGGCAGAAGATCAAAATTAATAAGCAAAGTTTAGCAGTTGAAAGAATTTCTTTTGATATGATGATTGTTAACCTTGAATACCAAATAAAATGGCATGAAGCACTTATTCAAGAAATGGATAAATGCATTGCTGTAAGTAATAAAATTTCAAATCTTATTTCAAGCTTTGATTTTTCAAATGCTGAAACAATTGAAGCTTCAACTGATGATTCAATTGAAAGTTTAAAGAAAGAAATATTAAACAATCCTGAAAGAGCGGAAGAAAAATTAGAGGAATTAATTAAAAAATTGAGTAAATAATGTATTATCCTATCTTTATTAGATAGGATAAATTAATAAGATTCATATCCAATGTTGGATATGAAAAGTGGAGGGTATATATGAAAATAGTTATATTAATGGGAAGTCCAAGAAAACAAGATAGTTACAATGTGTGCAAAGAAATAGAAACAAGATTAGATAGTATGAATACTTCTTTTGAGTATATTTTCTTAAAGGATTATAAAATTAAGGATTGTAGAGGATGTGGGATATGCTTTCAGAAGAATGAGAATCTTTGCCCTTGCAATGATGATTTATTTAAAATACGACAAAAGCTAATTGATGCAGATGGGATTATTCTTGCTACTCCTGTATATGCATATCAGATTCCAGCACCATTAAAAAGAATTATTGATAGATTAGCATTTTTATTTCATCGTCAAGAATTAGTAGGAAAGCCTACATTAATTGTTGTCACTAGTGATGGTGGTGGACATAGACAGGTAAGTAAATATATGAAAATGACTGTTAGTGGCTGGGCATGCAATTTGATTGGGATAATTAGTATTATTTCTCCTATGTATTTTAAGGACAGGAAAGATAATTCTGCGTGGGGGTATAATGAAAGATATCATAATAAGATATCTTTAAGGAGCAAAAAGCTTACACATAAATTTAAGGAAACGATTGAAAATGAAGTTGCAAAAACTCCTTCTTTTTATGAAATATTTATGTTTAATTGTTTAAGGACTAAGACTTTTACATCTCAAGTAGATTATGATTTTTGGAAAGAAAATAATTGGCTAAGCTCATATTATTTTTATGATACAAGGCTTAATCCGCTAAAAAAAATATTCGGAATTATATTAAGGAAAAGTGTTAATTTATTAGGTAGAAGGTTAAAAAATAAGATATCATAAAGTTGAAACAAAGCAGATTTCCAATTGTATAAGTTCACTTTTTGATAGTTTCTATAGAGCAAGCAATACAAAGGATAAACCAGGAAATGGTTTAGGATTTTACATGTGTAAATATATAATGGAAAAGATGGATGGAGAAATTTTTGCAGCATGTGAAAAGCAAGGTTTGAGCTTTACGTTAGTATTAAGATAGGCTATTTATATATCAAGAATTTGATGAATTTAAGCATGCTGTATAAAGCCAATCTCTAATTTTTAAAGGGATTGGCTTAAATAACGGTTTTTATTCTATTCTGGATTTTAATGATTCAGTCATGGATATTCTATTTATCTTTCTTCTACTTAACAGCTTTGATAGTTCAAAGGTAAAGTATATTATGACGAAACCAATTAGAATATAGATATAATCTATAGTTACAGGGAAAGATATACTCATATCTTTTGTCATTGATTTAAACAACGCAGTTAAGGAAGCAAGTAGGAGAGGTACTCCTAGTATATAGCCAAGCACTACTATAAAGTTGGAACTGTTTAAAATTAGGGAATAAACTTCTTTCTCTCTGTAGCCTAGAACCTTCAAAAGAGAAATATTCTCTTTATTCTCCTCTATAGTAAGAGACGTAACAACATATATCACAATAAGTCCAATTATAAAGGACATAAAAGCTATGCCAGCAATTGCTACTTGGAGTGGCTTTGTCATTGCATCAAAGGCTTTTTTCATGTCATCCACTGTTACAGCTGCTAAGATCTTATTTTCTGGAATATCTATTTTTTCTGTGCTCCATAATCCAATGTAGCTGCCAGAAGGGAAACCGAGCATATTGTTAAGGGTATCAAGTGGTATATAAATATATTGCCCTACAAAAGTTTCTGCAATACTGTCAACTGTTATGCTGTATTCTTTGGAGTCCAGCCTATTAATAAGTGTTACAGTATCCTTTGGTTTTATATTAAATTTATCAGCCAAAGGTCTTGTAATAATGATTTTGTCAGACTTTAATATATTACCTGATTTATCCTTAAAGGAAATATACTGAGAATCAGAATTTACACCATACACTGTAAAAGTAGTTTTATCATCTGATTTCATTGAAAAGGGTATTTCCATGAAAGCTTCTCCTTTTTCAGGCTTACCATTTTGAATGGAGTTGAACACATAATGATAATTATATTTAAATGCTTCATTAAAAGAGTCTTTAAGCAAGGCATCCATTGAACTCTTTGATGCAAAGCCCATTAGTAGCAGCATGGTTGCCATAATTATGCCAAGTAAAAGAAATGCGCTTCTTGGTATGTTTCTAAGCTGCTCTCTAATTTTATATTTAGTATTAAAACTGAATCTTTCAAGCTTTATGTTTTTTTCTAAGAAACCAACCTTATTATTTTCTCTTCCACCTCTCATTAGCTGTATAGGTGAACTTTTAAGTGATTTATTAACTACAAAATAACTGCAGACTACTAAAAAGAATATTGGAAGCAGAATACTTATTATAATATAGTTTATATCATAGCTTAAAGAACCTATAGGAATATTAAAGAATGACACATAGTAGTTCATCATAGGCCTTAAAGTTAGCATTCCAAGTATAGTTCCTAAAATACCGCCTAAAAGTGAAATGAGCAAAGGATAGAGAAGATAATGCGTCATAATCTCTCTTTTTCTATAGCCTAGTGCATAAAGCGCTCCTATAATAACAGCTTCTCTCTTTAACATTCTAAACATAACTATGCCAGTTAATATGCAGGTTAGAAGAAGCACAGCTATAGGCATAGATGAACTCATCTCATCAATACCAGAAAGCTTTGCTGTAAAGTATGTAACTCTTGGGTTGTCACTTACGTTCATCCAGCTGAGAAGAATAATATTCTCACTTCTTAGATAATTCTTAAACTCAGATATTTTGTTATTTATATTACTCCTATCATCGTTAAATCTTATGGCATAAGAAATATTGCCTCTATTTAAACTATTAAAATCATCTTTACTTACAACCGCTACCCCAAAACTGTTTGGATCATTCATTATATCGGATTCTTCTTTTAGCGGATAAATATAGTTTGGAAGGGACATAAAACCTGATATAATAAAATTCTTATCATAAATTTTTATGCTATCCCCAATATTTAATTTATTAGCTTTTCCATAGGACGGATCTATAAGAATCTCACCGATGCTTAAAGCTTTTCCCTCAATTATGGCTGGTATATTAACTTTTTTATTTTCACTGAATATTCTTAGGATTTTATCTTTTGATACTGAGTAATCAATTACCTTTGATTCCTCTATATTCATATTAAATTTTGTTTCTAAGGCTTCAATATTATTTATTTGGGAGCTGGCCATAAAATTTGCATCTTCTTGCTTATAATCTTTTTCGAAAGAAGAGGATAGTTCTGTAAGGTTCCTTGAAACCAAGTTAAACATTGTAAAAAGCAGGCAGCTAAAAACAATAAGGACTAAAGAACCAAAGTATTGGGATTTGCTTTCTATCATGGTTCGTTTGATTTTTTTATTAATAATCATTACCACTCAATCCTTTCTGCAGGCATGGTTGTGTTATTAACTATGCTCTCTACGATTTCTCCACTTCTAACCCTATAAACCTTATTGGCCATAGCACTAATTGCAGTGTTATGGGTTATCATAAGTATAGTTGCACCAAACTCATTGTTTATCTTCTGAAGAAGCTTTAATATTTCTCTTGAAGTTGAAAAGTCAAGGGCACCTGTTGGCTCGTCACACAATAAAAGCTTTGGATTTTTAACTATAGCCCTTGCAATAGATATTCTTTGCTGCTCGCCGCCACTCAGTTCTCTTGGAAATCTATGCTTTTTATCAAGCATATCTACGGCTTTTAAGACATCATTAGTGTTCAGGGGTGATTTGCTTATATTTGAAACAACCTCTATATTTTCTCCTACAGTAAGATTAGGTATTAAGTTGTAAAACTGAAATATAAAGCCTATATTTTCTCTTCTATAATCTGTAAGCTTATTATCGTTTAACTTAGTAATGTCTATATTATCAAAGGAAATCATACCTGAGTCGCATCTGTCAATCCCGCCAATAATGTTAAGAAGTGTTGATTTTCCAGAGCCAGAAGGCCCAAGTATTACTCCTATCTCACCTTTTTCTAAACTTATATCTGCACCTTTTAGAACCGTTGTGATTACATCACCTGTATTGTAACTTTTCTTTAAATTTTCTACTTTCAAAAACATTACTTACCTCCACCTATCAATTCATTTTTCATTGTTGAGAGTATTTTGTTTTCAATGCTTCAAAAGGCTCTTCTAATAGTCTTCACCCAAGGCCACTGACTTATTCAATGTATATTCCTTAATGTTATAGGATACTACTGTGGCAAAAATACAAAGACGCTTATCATCCTTCTTCTTTTGTTTTAAGAAGAATGTTGATGATAAAGCATGTGCATATAAAATATCGATATAATTTAATTAGAGAAAAAATGATTATATTGCAGAACTAAATTTTATAAAATAAAAAATAGACAATACATTGACTATGCTAATTCGTGTTGATATAATGATATAGTCAATATATTGTCAAAGTTCTAATGAACTTGGTAAGTTACTTAATGAAATAGATTTTTTACTCAAAATATAAGAAAATAATATTGCAAGGAGAATGTAATTATGAAAATAGACATATCTGATATGGAATCACTTGTAACTGAAAAAATAAAAATAAAAGTGTTAGAGCTAAGCCCCAATAGTAAATTAAGAATTAGTATTAAAACAGAATTACCATGGTGTTCAGGAGAGGAATATTCATCTTATGGAATATTCATTTCTAATGAACAAGGAGAAGTGGATTTAGATTTAGTTAAGCCTGTGGAAGGTACTTATGAAGCTAATGATAGTATGGGATTAATTTATTCGTTGAAAAAATCTAGAACTGAAGGAAAAAACATTGCAGAAAATATATCTATTGATAAACCAATGATTATGAATATGGTATTTGAATCGTCTAATGAAAGAAAGGAAATTAATTTAAAAAGATTATTTAAAACAGAAGATGTTATTGTAAAGCATATATGTGAAGAAGGGTTTAGTGGAGAACTATTTTATAAAGAAAAATCTAATAATAAAATAATTTTGATGCTAGGAGGATCAGATGGAAATATGAGTGCAATAACTCTTATGGCAGCTCCACTTGCATCCAAAGGTGTTAATGTTCTAATGGTTCCATACTTTGCTTCAGAAGGATTACCAGAGAAATTAGAAAAAGTTCCACTAGAATACTTTGAAAAAATATTTAAATGGATTGAGAATAATGAAATTATAAGTTCTAAAGAAATATTTCTACATGGAACATCTAAGGGTGGAGAACTAGCTCTTTTGCTTGCTTCAAGGTACAAACAAATTAAAAAAGTGGTTGCAGTAGAACCCCACGCTTATTGCTTTCAAGCACTTAATGGAATGAATTGTGGAAAGAACGTTTCATCATGGTCACATAAAGGAGAATCAATTCCATTTATAGGAATTGACAATAATATTTTTATTGAAGATCAAAAGAAGGCTATAGAAAATGGAATTCCATTTGGATTTGCTAGTACTTATAAAAAAAGTATTGAAAGAGTAACAAATAAAGAAGAAGCAAGAATAAAAGTAGAGAATTCTGAAGCAGATATTCTTATGTTTGCAGGAAAAGAAGATAATATATGGAATAGCTATGATGGCTGTTTAGTAATACTAGATAATCTAAAAAAGAGTGACTACAAGCACAAAGTAGAACTCTTAACATATGATAGAATGGGCCATCCAATGCCAGTACCATATATTATTCCGATAAGTGATACCTTATCCATAAAGATGATGGGAGGAGTATTTTCTTCGGGAGGAACTATAGAAGGCAATGCAGAAGGACAGTTTAAATCTTGGCAAATAACAATCGAATTTTTTATGGAGCCTTTATCAGAAAAACTTTAAGAATATGAATGAATATATTACAAGAATTTTAGCATTATTGATATTTCCACAGTAAAGTTATATAATCTATAGACAATGTATTGACTAAATACATTGTCTATAGATTTTAATTTAAATTTTACAGAGGAGATTTTTAGCATGGATTATGATAAAGAATTTTATTTATTACATATAATGCAACAAGCATTTTCAAGTCTTTTTTTAGTTTCAAATAAACTTCAAATTACTGGGGATCAATATTGTGCACCATTAACATCTAGGCAATATATGACAATGCTTGCAGTACTTCATTTGCCTAAAGATGAAACTACTTTTATTAATATTTCTAAAAAGCTCGGAACAACTAAACAAAATGTAACTCAATTAGTTAAAAGTCTTGAAAAGAAGGGATTTGTAGCTATCATCCCAAGCAAAAAGGATAAAAGAGCTGTAAATGTAGGCTTAACTGAACACGGGATGGATGCTGTGATTAAATGTGGAAAAGATTCTGGAATTAATTTTATGGCTGATGTTTTTAAAGATTTTACTAAAGAAGAAATAGAAACGCTTTGGAAACTATTGATTAAACTATATCGTTTTGATGGTGTGGAAATGGATGGATTTGAGGAGAATGTTCAAATTCCCAATATTGATTTAGAAGAGGAAGTAAGATTGGGATTAGAAAAGTTTTCTAAGAGAAGAAATGCTAAATAATTATAATTAATAATCTTTATGAGAAAATGGGTTTTGTTAAGATAGAATAGTATAGACATTCAGATGTTATTATAATGTTTAGGTAAAAAAAGCAATTTGGCTAATCCAAAGAAGAACGCATAATAACACCTTTTATATTAAATAATATTAGATAGTATTACAAATTATCATATTGTTATTATAAAGTATTTGATGGTCACTTTATAATGTTACAAATATTGCTATGAGTGAAAAAAGAGGTGTTCCTGTGATTAAAGCTATTAGAAATCCCGATATTTACCACGGAAATAATAAGAAGTCAAATTTTTTTGAAGGTTGGTACTTTAAGATTGTACAGCCACGTACAGGTCATACATATTGCTTTATACCGGGTGTATTTATTTCAAGTGAGGAAGGATATTCACATAGCTTTATTCAGGTACTTAAAGGAAATGAGAACAACTTTAAATATTTAAGGTTTAAAAAAGACCAGTTTAAAGCAAGTACATTCGAATTTAATTTAAAGGTGGAAGAAAGTTCTTTCTCGCTTAATCAAATGACTTTAAATATTAATCAACAGTATGAAAAAATATCTGGTACATTATATTTTGACAATATCATAAGATGGCCAGATAGTATTATTAATCCGGGGAGTATGGGATTCTATAATTATTTAGGTTTTATGCAGTGCTATAGTCAAGTTTGTGCTGTTGATGGCATTATAAGAGGAAAACTTTCTATTAATGATGAAACAGTTGATTTTACTGGAGGAAAGTTATATATTGAAAAAAACTGGGGTAGATCATTTCCGTATTCTTACATTTGGGTGCAGGGAAATTCTTTTGAAAAAGGAGATGGATCAGTTACATGCTCCATAGGTCATATTCCACTTCCATTTAGGAGTTTTATTGGATTTTTGATAGGAATATATGCAAAGGGCAGATTTTATAAGTTTACGACCATAAATAAAAGTACCCTATCAATTAACTGTGAAAATGAAAAAATTGTTTTAGAAACTTATAATAAGGATTATTCTCTTAAAATTGAAGCCTTCTATAAACAAGAAACTTTTATGGATTTATACGCACCGTATGATGGAAATATGATACCTATAGCAAGTGAAACCCTTCATGGAAATTTAAAGGTCACTCTTTATGATAAGAAAAGAAGTTGTTTAATTTTTAATGATAACTGCTCTTCTGCCGGTATTGAGCTATCAGAGAATTATATAAATTTAATTAATAAAATCGAAAGAAGATAATACAAATATTAATTGTACAAACGAAATTGCTAATATACATTTAGTGAATGGTATGATTAAAATCATAAAGTTTATTTGACAAAATTAATTTGAAGAAAAGGTGCTACTCTTTATCGGATGGAGCATCTTTTTTCTCTTTGAAGATTGAGTGTCATATCAGACACAATTACATTTTTGTATGTTGCCATTTTATGGATAAATTTCTATAATTTATATTGAGGATATTATACGTATTAGACATAAAGTTGATTACAATACATTTATGCATCCTTTAAAACAAGAATATATGTACAAAAAAGTATATATATAGTTAAAATTGAATAAAAAGCAAAACAAATTTTAAGTTGATATGGAGGTAGGAATAATATGGATAAATATAAAGTTCTGAAGATTAAACAAAGTGTTTTTTCAGATAATGATAGACAAGCCGATTTGCTTAGAGATGAATTGAAGAAAGAGAAGACATTTTTATTGAATTTGATGTCATCACCAGGGTCTGGTAAAACTACAACTATTTTAAGAACAATTGAAGCTTTAAAAGATGAAATGAGCATTGGGGTTTTAGAGGCTGATATTGATTCAGAGGTGGATGCTCAGACTGTTTCTAAGACAGGTGCAAAGGTAATCCAACTACACACAGGTGGGATGTGTCATTTGGATGCAGATATGACTAAGCAAGGTTTATTAGGTTTGGGAACAAAAGAAATTGATTTTGCGGTATTAGAAAATGTAGGTAACTTGGTATGCCCAGCAGAATTTGATACTGGTGCATCAAAAAATGCTATGATCCTAAGCGTGCCAGAGGGAGATGATAAACCTTTAAAATATCCTTTAATGTTTTCTATTGTTGATGTGCTGTTAATTAACAAGATAGATTCAATAGCTTATTTTGATTTTGATTTCCAAGCTGTTAAAGAGAGAGTTAAAAAATTGAATCCCAATATCAAGGTTATTCCAATCTCTGCAAAAAAAGGTGAGGGAATAGATGAGTGGACTGACTGGATACGTACCGAAGTAAAAGCTTGGAATCAATAATAGAACCATAGTGAATTTTTGAAAGGGGAGTATATATGGTAAAAGAAAGGGTATTGGATCTTGCTAATCATATTAATAGATCAAAACGTGGTTCAAAATCAGGAATTAAAGTAGAAGATCCTGAATACATGATTTTGGAACCTGTTGTTTCAGAGAAAATGGCAGAAGCAGGCTTATGCCTGGAATTACGTAATCCAAAGAGTGCAGAAGAAGTTGCTCCTTTGTGTGGTAAATCTGTAGAGGAAGCATCAAAGCTCTTATGGGATTTAGCAGTTGCTGGTGTTTGTTTTGTTAATAAAGTTGATGGAGTTGATAAATACTGGCTTGACACTTGGATTCCAGGTGTTATGGAAATGATGGTTAATAACAAGGAGAATGTTAAAAAGTACCCACAAATTGCGGAGGCCTTTGAAGCTTATGGACGAGTAAGAGGTCCAAAGACAGCAGGTAATTTTCCAGTAGGCAAGGGATTAATGCGTGTTATACCTATTGAACAGGCAATTAAAGGAGAAACAAGAAGGGCATCTTATGAGGAGGTTTCTAAATATCTAAATGAAAACGAACTTTTTTCTGTAGCTGATTGTTCTTGTCGTACAGCAAGAGAAATCATGGGAGAAGGATGCGGTCACTTAAAGGAAGATATGTGTATTCAAATGGGACATGCTGCAGAATACTATATTCGTACAGGTAGAGGGAGAGAAATTACTCGTGAAGAAGCATTTGAAATTATTAAAAAAGCTGAAGCAAATGGTTTAGTGCATCAGATACCAAATACAGATGGTTCTGGAAAAACTCATGCCATTTGTAACTGCTGCGGATGTTCCTGTCTGTCACTTAGAACTGCTGAAATGTTTTTAAATACTGATATGGTACGTTCAAATTATGTTTCACAAGTAGATAAAGATAAATGTGTTGCCTGCGGAGAATGTGTTGAAAACTGTCAAGTTAATGCCTTGAAATTAGGGCAAAAAATCTGTACAAAAACAGCAATCCCAGAGAAGAAACGACCTCTTCCATATGATACGGAATGGGGTTCAGACAAATGGAATCCTGATTATCGTATTAATAGAAAAGTTGTTGTTGATACAGGAACTAGCCCTTGTAAAGCAGAATGTCCTGCGCATATTGGAATCCAGGGGTATATCAAGCTGGCGTCTCAAGGAAAATACACTGAAGCACTTGAACTCATAAAACATGAAAATCCATTTCCAGCAGTATGTGGACGTATTTGTCCAAGAAAATGTGAATCAGCTTGTACCAGAGGCGATGTTGATGATCCAATTGCTATAGATGATATTAAAAAATTCATTGCACAGCAAGATTTGAACAAAATTAACCGTTATATACCTGAAGTAAAACATCAATATGGAAATAAAATTGCCGTTGTTGGTGCAGGGCCTTCTGGACTTTCATGCGCGTTCTACTTAGCTATTGATGGTTATAAGGTAACAGTGTTTGAAAAACAAAAAGCACTTGGAGGGATGTTGACGCTAGGAATCCCATCCTTTAGATTGGAAAAAGATGTAGTTAATGCAGAAATTAATATATTAAAAGAACTAGGTATTGAATTTAAGACTGGTGTTGAAGTTGGTAAAGATGTAAGTCTTAATGAACTAAGATGTCAGGGTTTTGAAGGATTTTATCTTGCAATTGGTGCTCAAGCAGGCAGAAGGCTTGGTATTGAGGGGGAAAATGCTAAAGGTGTAATCACAGGTGTAGAATTTTTACGAAAAGTAAATCTAGGTGAAGATTTGAAACTTGAAGGAGGAACCATTGTAATTGGTGGAGGAAACGTTGCTATTGATGTTGCACGAACTGCTATACGTATAGGAGCATCAAAAGTTCATATGTACTGTTTAGAAAACAGACAAGAAATGCCAGCTCTTAATGAAGAAATAGAAGAAGCCTCATTAGAGGGAATTAGTATTAATAATTCTTGGGGGCCAGAACAAATTCTTGTGGAAAATGGACATGTTGTCGGTATAAAATTCAAAAAATGTACCTCTGTCTTAGATGAAAATAATAGATTCAATCCTAAATTTGATGAAAACAAAACGAAGACAGTTAAGGCAAAGAATATCTTGATTTCGGCAGGGCAGGATATTGAATGGGGAGAATTATTAAAAGACTCCAAAATGGAATTGAATCCGAATAAGACAATAAAAGCTGATCCACTCACTTTACAGACAGGGGAGCCAGATATATTTGTAGGTGGAGATTCATTAACAGGTCCAAGGTTTGCTATTGATGCTATAGCTCTAGGTAAGGAGGGGGCCATTTCAATTCATCGTTATGTTCATCCAGGACAAAGTTTAACTATCGGCCGTATTAAAAGAGAGTATCGTGGTTTTGATAAATCTAACCTTGATCTTGAAGGATATGATTCTTTACCAAGGCAAAAAGTAACCAATATTGATGGAAATAAATCAAAAGAAACCTTCAAGGATTTACGAGGTATATTTACTGAAGAGCAAATGAAAAAAGAAACAGAGCGTTGCCTTGGTTGTGGTGCTACAGTTGTAGATCAATACCTTTGTGTCGGATGTGGTGTTTGTACAACAAAATGTAAATATGATGCAATTAAATTAGTAAGAAGATATGACAGCTCAGGTGTAGAACTTCGTGAGCTGAGACCTGCTATTATGAAACACGCCTTAAAACGCAAAGTTAGAATAGCTGTAAAAAAGCCAATAAGATTATTGCAATCAATTTTATCAGGCGGAGAATATAAATAGAATAAATTGTATAAAATGAAAGCTATGGTCTAAAAAGTCTTAAGTATAAACTTTTACAAGAGAGGTGAGTTCATTTGCATGAACTGGGAGTTGTGATTGAAGTAGTAAAGACGGTTGAAAATTTCGCGAAAAAAAATGAATTGATAAAAATTGATACATTAGTTCTCCAAATTGGTGAGCTTTCGTCTATGATGCCAAGATATATTGAAGCCTGTTACCCAGTAGCAGTAGACGGCACAGTATTACAAGATACAAAATTAGAAATTGAGGTATTACCAGCTAATGCTATTTGCAAAAAGTGTAATAAAGTTTTTAATCTCATCGAAAATAAGGGTAAGTGTCCAAATTGCGAAAGTAACGACTTGGAAATATTATGCGGAAAAGAGTTTATGATAAAGGAAATCGTTGCATACTAAAATAATCAAAAATAAAATATACCAATTTATAGATTCATATAGTAGAATTAGGCATATGAAAGAAAATAATAAGTTAGTAAGTATATTAGTTAATATACTTACTTATTATTTTTTTGAGATTAGAATAAGGAGATTAAAATGGAAAATACATTAATTAAAGAATATTATAATTGGTTTAATTCTTATGTGAAAAAGTTTTATGGAGAAGACAGTATAGTAAATCAAAATATTGAGCTTAAGGAAAAGCATACTTTAAATGTTGCAAGGCATGCTGTAAATATTGCAAAATCTTTAAATTTGACAGAGGATGAAATTATTACTGCAGAGATAATAGGATTGTTTCATGATATAGGAAGATTTGAACAATTTAGAACATATAAGACATTTAAAGATTTTATCTCAATAAATCATGCTACTCTAGGCATTAAAATACTGGAAGAAAATAAAATATTAAAAGATTTAGATGATCACAGACAAAAAATTATTGTTAAGGCTATAAGTCTCCATAATACAAAAGACCTTCCAAATAATTTAAATGAAGAAGAAACATTGTTTTGTAAATTAATCAGAGATGCGGATAAACTTGATATTTTTAGAGTTATAATGGAATATGAAAATGAACGTAAGGATAATCCCAACCCAGCTATAGATAATTTACCATTTACGCCAGGCTACAATAAGGAATTGCTTAATGATATTATTTTTAACAGAAAAATTAGTAATAATTCATTGAAAAATTATAATGATAGAAAGTTATATGAGTTAAGTTGGATAATTGATTTGAATTTCCCTTTTTCTTTTAATTATATTAAGGAGAAAAATGTTTTGGAAATGCTTATTAATTGCTTACCCGAAAATGAGGAGATTAATCAAATTTCTAAGTATCTGGAGCAATACATAGAAAATTATATATTAAAAAGAATTATCAGATAAGTACTAAATATATATATATTTCTAATACAAACTATCAATACTATTTTTGTTAAGATTTTATTAGATTATAATTTGTAATAGTGGTTAATATATTACTGCCAAACAAAATTTATTTTATTTAGGGAGGTAGATATTATGACTTCAAACAATAGTGGAAGAAACAGAACATTAGTACCAGAAGCAAAACAAGGATTAAACAGATTAAAAACTGAGGTTGCTTCAGAAGTAGGATTAAATGACTATGAAAATCAAGATAAAGGAAACCTTTCTTCAAGACAAAATGGTAGCGTTGGCGGTTACATGGTAAAACACATGATAGAAAGCTACGAACAAGGTTTAAAATAGTCAGAAAGCTAAAAAGTAGCAAACAATTTCACTATATACTCTTTATCCTAACGGTTAATAAAGGCTAGTAGAGCATTTACATTGTGCTCTACTGGCTTTTTATAATGATAAATATATCATAAGATTTGAATGCAAGAGCCTTAAAAGCCTAAAGACCTCGCGTAAAATTTATGCGAAGTCTTCATCTGATATATTTTGAATGCTACAGATTAGGCCTGTGATTCTAAGAACTTGTAACTTCGATATAGAAAAATAAAACCTCTATTTTCTCTATCTCACATTGTCATTATTACAAGTATATTGAAATTCAGGTTGTGTCTGAATATAAAATCCATTTCTTACTTGAGATATCCAATTTTGAAAAATTTCTAACCAAGCATTACTTGTAAAGAACTTTTCTAATGACTCATCAGGGTTCCATTCTAAAATCAAAAATGGTCCAATTCCAAAGGACCAAATTCCGCTCTGTTCTACTCCCGTTTCCCTTATAAGCAGAATAGGAAGTCCATATTGATAAGCCATAGCTGGCTCGATTTGGGCAAAAGGGCTACCTTCCCAAGTTAATATATTCTGAGGCTCACCAAGGTTGTTTTGGATTACTCTTACTTGTCGCTGATTAAGATTAAGAGCCATAAATCCGTAGCTGGATAACATCATTCTTCGTATATTTGTTAGTGGGGTCTCGGGATATTGTTCCGTAACAGGTAAAGTACGTGGAAATAATAAAGCCGTTCTTATTTTCCTAATTATAACATCAACAAATTCTTGTTGAATAGAATTGAGTCTACTTGGATGACTTAAAAATACTGGAACTCGAAATAAGAGTTTCGATGATTCTTGCATTAATTGAGTTGGTTTTGCAGCTTCATATTTTTTAGCTTCTTCGTTTGATGCCATAGTCATTTGTTTTCCTCCATAAATATATATATTATTTTTAGAAGTGCATACTTTTATATTCCCGCTATACATCATTATATGTTGGAAAAATTGATAATGTTACGTTGATGTGTTATGCAACATAGTATTTTATTCATCCTAATCGCTGCGATAATCTGAGAATCATTGCTGACAATAAAAATAATACATGAACTAGAAAGTAGTGCCACAAAACAATACAGTAGTAATTTTCATAATTCTATAGAACAAATATGTATCAGATTTCAGCTATTCCATATTGACAGAAAAAATTAATAAGAATATAATATATTTCGAAAGCGAAATATTCGGTGGTGAAATATTCCGATACGAAATGTTCGAAAGAGAAATAAATGTTTAGGTGGTGATTATATATGGAAAATATTAATGAAAGTGTAGAAGTTGCAAGGTTATTTCAAGATGTAATGAATTTATTCAGACATAATATGAAAAAAATAATTGAAGAGACTGGTATGTCAGCACCACAAGGTATGCTCATGGGACTTTTGGGTAAAAATAAAAAAATGAAAGTTACAGAATTAAGCAAGCATCTTCATTTATCAAATAGTACAGTATCGGGACTTATAGATAAACTTGAGGAGAAGGAAATGGTTGTAAGGGAACGAAGTAAAGAGGATAAAAGAGTTGTCTATGTAAGCATATCTCCTAAATTTGAAGAGATGCACAAAAACTTTCATAAAAAAATTGAAAAGAATATTGAAAACATATTAAGCAGGGGGAATGCTGAAGAGCTTAATAAAATTTTTGAAGGATTATATATTCTTAGAAAGCTTTTAAATGAGCAAGAAAAATAATAATAATTAAAGGAGAAAAAGTAAATGATTAAATTGTTTAGATTTCTAAAACAATACACTGTACATATTATAGCAATAGTTTTATTAATTTTTACTCAAGTACTTGCAAATTTGTATTTGCCTACATTGATGGCTGATATAGTTGATAAAGGAATTGTTCAAAAGGATGTAGTTCAAACTATTTCATTTTGGGGTTATTCCGGAGAATATAAAGGAGTAGATTATATTTTAAGGATAGGAGCCATTATGCTGCTTGTTTCTTTAGGTGGTGCAATTTGTTCTATTATTTCTTCATTCCTATCATCAAGAACAGCAATAGGGTTTGCAAGAATAATTCGTAATAAATTATTTACAAAGGTTGAAGGTTTTTCGCTACATGAATTTGATAAGCTTGGAACAGCAACTTTAATAACAAGAACTACAAATGATGTTACTCAAGTTCAATCAGTAATGGTAATGATGTTTTCAATTATGCTTTTTGCACCATTAACAGCTTTAGGCGGAGTTGTTATGGCTTTAAGAGAAGATAGAACGTTAACTTGGATTTTTGCAGTAGTAATTCCGCTGCTTGCAATTATTATTGGAGTTACCTTAAAATTTGCCATGCCTTTATTTAAATTGATGCAAGTTAAAATCGATAAATTAAATTTAGTATTACGTGAAGGTCTCACAGGTATAAGAGTTGTACGTGCTTTTAACCGTATAAATACTGAAAAAATAAGATTTGATGATGCTAATAAAGATTTAATGAATAATGCAGTAAAAGTTAATAAAATAATGTCAATTTTAATGCCGTTAATGATGTTTATGATGAATGTAACAACTGTTGCAGTAATTTGGTTTGGAAGTATAAGAATAGATTCAGGTAATATGGAAGTTGGCTCATTAATAGCATTCATGCAATATGGAATGCAGATCTTATTTGGATTTTTAATGCTTAGTATGGTATTTATAATGATTCCAAGAGCACAGGCTTCAGCTGTTAGAATAAATGAAGTATTAGAGATGGAATCAGAAATTTTAGATCCAGAAAAACCATTAATAAATCAAAATGAAGGCGGTTATGTTGAATTCAAAGATGTAAGCTTTAGCTATCCAGGAGCAGAGCAAGAAGCTATAAGTAATATAACGTTTAGTGCGAGTCCTGGAGAGGTAACAGCTATAATAGGTGGTACCGGTTCAGGAAAATCAACATTGATAAATATGATACCACGTTTTTATGATGTTACTAATGGTTCAGTTCTTGTAGATGGTGTTGATGTACGAGAAATGAGTCAAGAAAGTATAAGAGCAAAAATAGGATTTGTTCCTCAAAAAACTGTGCTTTTCTCTGGAACTATTGCGGAAAATATCAGATATGGTAAGGATGATGCTACCATGGAAGAAATAAAACATGCAGCAGCTGTAGCACAAGCTGAAGATTTCATAAATGGAATGGAAGATGGTTATGAGCATTTAATTGCTCAAGGAGGAACTAACGTATCGGGAGGACAAAAACAACGTTTATCTATAGCACGTGCTCTTGTTAGAAAACCAGAGATATATATTTTTGATGATAGTTTCTCAGCACTTGATTTTAAAACTGATGCAAGACTTCGTGCAGCACTAAAAAAAGAAACTGTAAAATCTACTGTAATTCTTGTTGCTCAAAGAGTTGCAACTGTTATGGATGCGGATAGAATTATAGTTTTAGATGAAGGTAGAATTACTGGTATGGGAACTCATAAAGAACTATTAAGTAGTTGTAAGGTATATTCTGAGATTGTATCATCACAACTTTCAGAGGAGGAATTATCATGAGCGAAAATCGTAATAAAGTAAATGGAAGACCGGGCGGTTTCGGTGGCGGACCAATGGGATCTTTTGCTGGTCCAAAAGTAAAAGCAAAAGATTTTAAAGGGACATTAAAAAGATTATTAAATTATTTGAAACCACAAAGAGTTAAATTTATATTAGTTTTTATATTTGCTATAGCGAGTACTATATTTAATATAGTAGGTCCTAAAATTTCAGGAAAGGCAATAACTAGATTAGTCGAAGGATTAGTAGCTAAATTTACTGCAATTGCACAAAATGCAGCATTAGTTAAAGCAGGAAAATCAGGTAATATTCCAGTACCAGGCATTGATTTTCAGTATATAGGTGATATTCTTTTATTACTACTTGGATTATATATTATAAGTACACTTTTTGGGTTCCTTCAACAATATATTATGGCAGGGGTTGCTCAAAAGACAGTATATAATTTAAGAAAAGAAGTTGAAGATAAAATTTCACGTTTACCACTTAAATTCTTTGATTCAAGAACTCATGGTGAAATTTTAAGTCGTGTAACAAATGATGTTGATAATATTTCAACAACTCTTCAACAAAGTTTGACTCAGCTTATTACTTCTTTAGTAACTATTATTGGAGTTATTATTATGATGTTAACTATAAGTCCAATAATGACATTAGTTGTAATTTTAACATTACCATTATATATAGGTATAACAGCTTTTGTTGCTAAACATTCTCAAAAATACTTTGCTGCTCAACAAAAAGAAATTGGAGCTCTTAATGGTCATGTAGAAGAAATGTATACAGGGCATAAAATTGTTAAAGTTTTTGGACATGAAAAAGATTCAATAAAAGAGTTTGAAAATATTAATGATAAACTTTATAAGGCTGGATGGAAAGCTCAGTTTATATCGGGAATAATAATGCCAATGATGAGATTTGTAAGTAATATCGGTTACGTAATAGTTTGTGTTGTTGGTGGATACCTTGCAACGTTAGGTAAAATTAGTATTGGTGATATTCAAGCTTTCATACAATACTCAAATCAATTTACTCAACCAATAGTTCAAACTGCTAATATTGCTAATATAATTCAATCAACAGTTGCATCTGCTGAAAGAGTTTTTGAGCTTTTAGATGAAATAGAGGAATTACCAGATGCTGATGATGCTAAGGTTATACAATTCCCTAAAGGTGAAGTTAAATTTGATAATGTTGATTTTAGCTATAAACCAGATGAATCCCTTATTGAGGATATGAACATTGATGTAAAACAAGGCCATACAATTGCAATTGTTGGGCCAACTGGAGCAGGTAAAACTACACTCGTTAATTTACTTATGCGTTTTTATGAAATAAATTCTGGTAAAATTACAATAGATGGCGTAGATATCAGGGATATAAAACGAGGTGCCTTACATAATATGTTTGGTATGGTTCTTCAAGATACATGGTTATTTAATGGAACTATAATGGATAATATAGCTTATGGTAAAGAAGGTGCTACTGAGGAAGAAGTTATTCAAGCTGCAAAAGCAGCTCATGCACATCACTTTATTAAAACTCTTCCTGATGGATATAACACAATATTAAATGAAGAAGCTTCAAATATATCTCAAGGACAAAAACAGCTTCTTACAATAGCAAGAGCAATACTTGCAAATCCAACCATAATGATACTTGATGAAGCTACAAGCAGTGTTGATTCAAGAACAGAGGTTTATATACAAAAGGCTATGACGGAACTTATGAAGGATAGAACAAGTTTTGTAATTGCACATAGACTTTCTACAATTAGGGATGCTGAATTAATACTTGTAATGAATAAGGGAAGTATTATAGAAGTGGGAAATCATAACGAATTACTTGCTAAGAAAGGTTTCTATGCTGACCTATATAATAGTCAGTTTACTGGAGCTAATTTAGATGATGAAGTAGTATAAATTTAAATGAAGAGTTTATGTTCAGTTAATTTGAGCATAAGCTCTTTTATAATGCCTAAAAAATAATAAATTAAAAGTACTATATAACCTAAGAATTAAATGCTAAAATATAGTTAGAAAATTGCATGGAGGAAAGAAATGAAAGATATAGCTAATTATGAAATTCAAAGCATAGAAAAAATGAGAAAAGCAACAGTTGATGATTTAGAAACTATAGTTAAATTTAATTATAACTTAGCTAAAGAAACAGAAGATAAAGAACTAGATTTAGAAATCCTTACTAAAGGAGTAGAATCAATATTAATAGATGGATCTAAGGGACAATATTATGTTTATGTAATTGATAATAAAGTAGTTGGACAAATTATGCATACATATGAATGGAGCGATTGGAGGAATGGAATGTTCCTTTGGGTTCAAAGTGTGTATGTTGATGCTGCTTATAGAAGACAAGGTATATATAAAAAGTTATACAATCATATTAAAAACATATGTGATAATGATGAGGGGATAACTGGCATAAGATTATATGTAGAAAAGGAAAATTTAAATGCTAAAGCTACATATAAATCTTTGGGAATGTATGAATGTGATTACCATATGTATGAGTATGAAAAATAGATTAAATTTATAAGTTATGAAATTATTCAGAGTTAAAGAATATATATATTGAGAATAGAAGAGTGAAGCTAAAGTTAAATATAAATATAAATTTAAATGGAAAGGATGTGAAGGTTTAAAGGGGGATGGGAAAATAATCTCTCTTTGAAAGAACGTTATGGAAAATAATAAGATAGTAAGGGATGGGCATATTCATTCGCCATATTGCCCTCATGGAACTAAAGATAGTTTTGAAATGTATATAGAAAAGGCACTTATGGAAGGATTAGAGGAAATGACTTTTACTGAACATATGCCTTTTCCTGCCTATTTTGATGATAACGTAAAGTTCTTAGATGAATGTGCACCAACAAAAGAAGTTATAGAAAAGTACTTTGAAGATCTAGAAGAATTAAAGCTTAAATATAACGATAAAATAAAGATAAACAAAGGCTTAGAGGTAGATTTTGTTGAAGGCTATGAAGATGAAACAAGGGGACTTCTTGATGTTTATGGCTCTAAATTAGAGGATGGAATTTTATCAGTTCATTTTATAAAAATAGATGATAAATATATCGCAATTGATTGGATACCTGGATTTGAAGAAGCCTTAAAGAGGTTAGGGACAATTGAAGAAATATATGATAGGTATTATGAAACTGTGCTAAAAGCTATTAAAGCTGATTTGGGTGAATTTAAGCCTAAACGTATAGGACATCCTAATTTAATTAGAATTTTTAATAGGCTATACCCTATAGAATACAAAAATATAGAGCTTCTAGAGAAAATAGTAAAAGAAATAAAGAAAAGAGATTATGAAGTAGATGTGAATACAGCAGGGCTTAGAAAACCGCATTGTGGCGAAATATATGTATCTGATATATTTAAAGAATTAGTGGAAAAACATAATGTGAAAAAAGTATATGGCTCTGATTCACATACTGCAAGCGATGTAGGAAGGGATTTTAATAAGGCACATTAAGAAATTAATGTTGTGGAGGACAATTAAAGAGTAAATTATTGAGACATATAAAAGAAAATATAATATAATAGAACGAAGATGCTTAGTTAAGGAGGCAAAAATATGAATGAGAAAAATATAGAACTTATGAAGAAGTTGATCGAAGAAAAGAAACAAAAAGGAAATAATACTAAAAATACAGAAAAACCTAAAAAGGTGATTGGCAGAATGTTATTACATAGTGGAAGAACATCATTGTAAAATAATTTGTTGTTGAATTAATTATGACTATTAAGGATACTGGACACGAATTTATTTTAAAGTTAAGCATACACTATCTCTGTTAATGTTGAATTTTTAAGCTGTGGAAGTATCCATGGCTTTTTTGTCATTAATATGTGTTAATAAATTATGTTTGTTTAAGAAAAGAAATTGCTGCAATTCAGATAAAAACGCTTATAAAAAGCTACAATTATGAAAATAATAAAAAGTAGCCAGGATTATAATATAAATACGTTTTCAAGCATATATCAGTATTTTGGAGTACTTTTTTATGGCAGAGAATAGTGGTATAATATAAAAAAAGTTTTTAATGGAATTATTATAAGTGTAAAAAATTACTGCTATTAGTAGGATTAAAGATAGTGTTTTTTATAAAAAACTTATAAGAATGAGAGGGAATATTCTTTTCAAGATATAGATATTGGTAATACATATATGATAGGAGATTTTAAATGAAAAAACATTTTAATGTTACAATAAAACAGCTTTTACGCGTTATTAATAGAGCTATTAGTTTTGCAGATAAAAAACTTTTAAACCATGGAGAAGAAGTAGCATATATAATGCTAAACTTATTAAAAGCGGATGGAAGCTATAGCGAGGAAGAAATATTAAAAATTTGTGTGCTATCTACATTTCATGATATTGGTGCTTATAAGGTTACAGAAAGTGATAATCTTTTGGATAGTGATATAGTATCACCATATAACCATGCTATTTATGGTTCATTGTTTATAAAATATTTTTCGCCATTGTCTGATTTATACAACTTAGTGTTAGGGCATCATTTTACGGTTAAATATTTTAAGGACAAGCAAATGGAGGTGTTATCTAAAGAAGGATTATTATTAAATTTTGCCGATTATATAGATAGAGTATATTTAAATAAAAATGCTTTGGAAAAAATTTATACTCAAGATAGTGATAAATATTATTTAAAAGAGCATATAGACTTATTTGTAAAAGCAGATAAAGAATTCAATTTTTTGAATAAGTTATTCGATGGATCTTATGTAACTGAGTTATATGATTTTTTTGAAGCTAAAATTGTAACTAGGGAAGAAATAATATCTTATAGTAAAATGTTAGCATATTCTATTGATTTTAGAAGTGAAGCAACAGTTAGACATACAATAACTGTTGAAGCTATAAGTTATCAAATTGCAAAATTATATGGATTTGATGAAGAAACTTTAACCGATATTGGTGTTGCAGCAGTACTTCATGATATAGGAAAAATAGCAGTTCCGGTAGACATCTTGGAGAAGCCTGGAAGTCTTACTGATGAGGAATTTGAAATTATGAAAAGTCATGCTCTGCTTGGATATAATATTTTAAGTGATTTGAATATTGATGATATAAGAGATATAGGAACACTTCATCATGAAAAATTAGATGGAACTGGATATCCTTTTGGTCTAAAGGAATCACAAATTACACCAGAGATGAGAATATTAGCAATAGGGGATATTGTTAGTGCTTTGTTAGGTGTACGGAGTTATAAAAAAGAATTTAGTAAAGAAGAAATAATAAAAATATTAAAAAATATGTCTGATTATAATAAAATTGATTTAAATATAACAGAGCTTTTCATAGAAAATTATGATTATATAATTGAAAAGGCAACAAATGATTCTAAAGATTTAATGGATAAATATTTAAATTTAAATACTGAATATGAAGAATTATTAAAATATTATTCTTAATAATAATTATTAAAAAGTATTTATACTTTAACAATATTATGTTAATATATAAATAACCCTAAAACACTTTAAAGATAATTCTCATTAAATGCAGTCATTAATTTGGCTGTATTTTTTATATAGAAATAGAGAGTTAAGGGTGATTATTTTAATCTAATTTTTATTTAGTGTTATTTACAGCTATATATTGACAAAGTTTTCTATTCATATAAACTTATTAGTGAGAGAAAGGGGGAGCTAAATGAAAAAAATAATTACTGGCGTATTATTTGGATTAATATTATTTTCATTAGTTGGATATAGTAGTTTTACAGAAAGAGTTAAAACTGAGTATAATAATAGAACTAAATATGAAGGAATAAATATAAAACAAATAAAAGAAGAGAAAGCTATTGATGCATCTGGGGAAGAAATAGGTAAAAGAGCAACAGTAACATATAATCCAGATAAAATAACAAATGAATCTTTAAGTAATTTTTATAAAGATAAAATTAAGGGGACTGGATATAGATATTATACTTTGATAAATGAAAAGGATAATACACAAGGAATAGTATCAGTCGCATGTATAAATGTATTAACATATGGTGAAATAGATGATGCCGGAGCTATAGTTAAAGCAAATAAAAATTTTGAAGTTAAGATAGATGAGGTGGAAAGCTAGAAAAAAAGAGATGTATAATTCAATTTTATAATAAATATATATTCGGGGGGCTTATATAAATGTTAAATTATAAGAAGTATAAAAGATTTGAAACAATAAAATTAAAGGATAGAACATGGCCAGATAATGAAATAACAAAGGCGCCAATTTGGTGTAGTGTTGATTTAAGAGATGGAAATCAAGCGCTTATAAATCCAATGACAGTAGATGAAAAAATAGAATTTTTTAAACTACTTGTCAAGCTTGGATTTAAGCAAATTGAAGTAGGGTTTCCTTCAGCATCACAAATTGAATATGACTTTTTAAGAAGATTAGTAGAAGAAAATCATATTCCAGAGGATGTTGTAGTGCAGGTGTTAACGCAAGCTAGACCGCACCTAATTAAAAGAACCTTTGAATCATTAAAAGGTTTAAAAAAAGCTATTGTTCATATATATAATTCAACTTCAGTCCTTCAAAGAGATGTTGTATTTAATATGAGTAAAGAAGAAATTAAAGAAATAGCTATTGAAGGAACTAAATTAGTAAAAGAATATACTCAAAGCTTTGATGGAGAAATTTTACTTGAATACTCTCCTGAAAGTTTTACAGGGACAGAGGTTGAATATGCATTAGAAATTTGTGATGCAGTATTAGATACATGGGGAGCAACTAAAGAAAATAAGGTTATAATAAATCTCCCTTCAACAGTTCAAATGGGTACTCCAAATGTTTATGCTGACCAAATTGAATGGATGTGCAAAAACTTTAAAGATAGAGAAAGAGTAATAGTAAGTGTTCACCCTCATAATGATAGAGGCACTGGAGTGGGGGATGCAGAACTTGCATTACTTGCAGGAGCAGACAGAGTTGAAGGAACTTTATTTGGAAATGGTGAAAGAACAGGTAATGTAGATATACTTACTATAGCTTATAATATGTTTTCCCATGGAGTTAATCCAGAGTTAAACCTTGAAAATGTCAATGAAATAATAGAAGTGTATGAAAGATGTGTTAAAATACCAGTACATGTAAGGCATCCATATGCAGGAAACCTTGTATTTACAGCATTCTCAGGTTCGCATCAAGATGCTATTAATAAGGGCATGAAGAGATATCAGGAAAGAGAAGATAAAATATGGCAAGTTCCTTATTTGCCGATTGATCCAAGTGATTTAGGAAGAGAATACGAAGCATTAGTTAGAATTAACAGCCAGTCAGGTAAAGGTGGAATTGCCTTTGTTATGGATCATTGCTATGGCTTTAAGCTTCCAAAAACTATGCAAAAAGAGTTTGCGGATGTAATTCAAAAGATTTCAGAAGGAAAAGGAGAAGTTTCTCCAGCAGAAGTTATGGATGCATTTGAAAAGGAATATTTAAATTTGGAAGAACCATTTAAATTAGTTAAATGTACAATTTCTGATATTTCAGATGATACTGGTGAAGAAGATACTAAGGAAAATATAACAATAGTCTATAATGGACAATCAAAAGAAATTGAAGGAATAGGAAATGGTCCTATAGATGCATTTAAAAATGCATTAGCTGAAAGTAGCTTAATCAATGTTAAAATTATTGATTACATAGAACATGCTTTAAGTACAGGTTCTGAAGCAAAAGCAGCAACTTATGTATATATGGAAAGAAATGATACAGGAAAGAAGACCTTTGGTGTTGGCGTTGATAGCAATACTACAAAAGCATCAATAAAGTCTATGATAAGTGCAATAAATAGATTATATTCTAAATAATTATCAAGGCACAATAAAAAATATAGCTAATATTATTTTAAATAATATTAGCTATATTTTTTATTCAACAACTTCATTATTCCATTTTTTGAAATTAATAAAATTAACTAACATCACAATAATTAACATAATTACAAATACATAAATAGAATATTTCATACTAATTCCCAAAAATGTGTATAAAAGAATAACTGGAGTATCAGCTACAAATATGGTTAAAACATATTTAAGTAAAGTAATTTCTGCTAATGCAGAAAAGAAACAAATTATATCACTGGGTACAATAGGTGAAGAAACACCTAAAGCTAAAATTTGTACATTATTCTTTTTTATCATGTTATATATTTTGGGATACTTTTCTATTATTCTATTTTGATAACTCATACCAAATGTGAGCTTTGCAAAGAAAAATAATAAAATTTCACTAATTAAATTTGCAACAGCAGTTAATAGAAAAGCTTCTATTGGATTAAATATAACCCCTCCAATAAGTATAAAAACAGTGCATGGAATTAAAGTGAAAATTCTTAATGACGCAATTATGAGAAATAATAATGCACTATATTCTTTATATGTATTTAAAAACTTTATAATTTTATCAGGCCCATTATTATATAATTCATACTTAAAAAATATTAATAAAATTGTTATCCAAAATAAAAACACTATGAGTTTAAATAATTTATCTATTACATTCAACTCCTTTCTTTATATGTCTTATTTGTTCTATACATGAGTAATTTACCTTTATCTTTTTTCTTTAAAAATATTATACCAATAAAATTCAAAATATGTATTAAAATACAGGAAAATTAAGTTTTTTTTAATTATTAGTATTTTAATATCAATTATATTAATTTAAATAGATTGCCTTTTGTATAATTAAAAATTCAAAAGGGGTGGACTAATAAAGCAATTTATTATTAATAACAGATGATTAGATTTACATGTATTAGTATCGCTGTAAGAATAGCCCTTATTAAACATATTGCATAGTGAATTTTTTTAGAAAAGAACAATAACTGAAAATAATCATATCGTATAATATGAATATGACTTTTAGGAGAAGGTTTATGTCAAAAAATTTTGGGGTCATATATTATGGGCATAATAGTGTTTATACAGATGAATATTTACAAAATAATTATAAGAAAAGAAAATTTCATGTTAAGTATAGTATTCCAAATAGCGGAGTTAATGAAGAGACAGGAATTTTACTTCTTATAGCAGGATATGGTGCACATTGTAATTCAAAAATATATAAAAAGATGAGAAGTGAATTTGCTGATAATTATAATCTGGTAACTATTCAATGTGATTATTTTGGATATGAATTTATGCAAGAATGTTTAGAAGAAGTAACTATTGAATATATGGATCTAACAAAATTATACATTAGTACAACAAATAAAAAAATTTATTCAAATAATCGTCTTAATATAAATAAATTTTTAAATGCTAATTTAAAATATAGAAATGAAATTGTAATAAAGAGTAATTTTAATGAAACTATAAAAAATTTCAATGACATGGGAGTAATGCAAGCATTGGATAACATCGTCGCTACTCTTAAGGTAATAAAGTATTTACAAAGGAAGAAGCTAAAATTTAATACTAATAAGATAATCATTATGGGGAATTCTCATGGTAGTTACTTGGGATATTTATGTAATGTAGTGTGTAAAGGCTTATATACACATATATTAGATAATTCTGCTTGGATATATCCAGTTTATTATAATAAGGATAGATACCTAGTAAAAACTAAAGGGAATTCTATAGTAGTAGTGAGATATGAGTATAAAATAAAAAATATTAATTCCTCTTTAAAAGGATTAAATATTAAAAATCTATACGGAAAAGTTAAAAATAAGTGTAAAATAGTGGTTTATCATGGTGAGGATGATACATTGATAACTG
This sequence comes from Clostridium sp., assembly GCA_031292145.1. Taxonomy (GTDB): domain Bacteria; phylum Bacillota; class Clostridia; order Clostridiales; family Clostridiaceae; genus Clostridium. The sequence goes on from JARLHR010000042.1 coordinate 53,858, forward strand.
CAAAAGATAAATGCGAAACAGTAAAGAATATAAATAATAGTATATTTAACCTAATAAAAAAAGAGAATATTGATAATGTAATTTTCAAATCTGCTAATCATGGATTAGATGCTGATTTTCTAAAATTATTTGAAAAATTCTATGCAGATTACTGTAATGATATTTCCTTAAATAATAAATTAAATATTAGTGCAAAGGTTGACGTGTTAGATGGGTTTATATTAGATTATAGTTCAGGTTTGCCACAGTTAATAAAAAATGAATGTCCATAACGTTTTAAGGAGCCTTAATTAAGAGTTTATCTATATTATCACCTTAACGATAGTAGTTAAAATATTATATAAACATAAATCCAAATTTTGCAAAACTATAAATAATAAAGGAGAAGAAAAAATTTTTAATGTGTGCTGTAGTTAGAAAAATAATATCGGGAAAAGAATTGCGTTGCAAAGAAGTAATAACTATAAATGCTATTTTGCCAAATGATAAATATGTATTACTAAAAGGAATAGTTTATAGTCCAGATGGAAAACCGTTACCTAATTCAGCTATAGAGATTATTCAAATAAATAAAAATATAAACCCAGAAGTAAGAAAAAGTATAGGAGTTACTTTTTCTTTAGAAAATGGTTCTTATGGTGTACCACTTCTATGGGGAAAAGGATATTTTTATAAATTGATTGCGTATTCTCCAATTTAATCTAATATAGTGAAAGTAACTTTTTGGGCAAAATCTCATATAATAAGAATATAGATAAAAATCAAAAGATATTTAGAAAGGAGATAATGTTATGACTAATTGGAGGCCTAAAGGAACTACAATTGCAGCAGCTGCAAATGATTCAGGGACAATAGTTGCGCAAAATGTTAGTACAACAACTTGGGGGTTAGCATTATTAAAAGGAACAGCTCATGGTGCTGGAGGAACTGCATTAGGAAGTGCTACAGTTTTAGTTTGGGAAAGTGGTACTGCAACAACTGCAACAGCAAATCATACTACTTTTTCAGATGTAAATGGTAGATATGGTGTTACTGTTAGAGCTGGTTATGGATTAACAATTAAGGCATATGCTAAGTAATATTATTCTGATTTAAAATTTTGAACTGTCCTAAAATACTTTAATAATTATTTGGGGACAGTTTTTTATAAATTAGAAATATATGTAACAAATAATTTTATGTTCTATATTATGATAGTAAAGAAAAATAGTCAAATATATAATAAGGAGAGATTATGCAAAAGTTTAAAACTTTAGATGATCATTATGTTTTCAATATAGAAAAAGATAAAAAGCATTATTATTTGGCTGATAAAAATAATTATAAAAAAGATATCGAAAGCCTATTAAATAATGTCGATGATATAAAATTTGATTCATTAATTATTATTTTTGGAATTGACACAGGCGAGTATTTAGATGAGTTATTCAATGCATTATGCAGAAGAAATAGAATACTAATTTTTGAGCCCAATGAAGAAATATTTAATTATAATAAAGATAGGATAAACAAGGAAAATTTAAAATTATTTTTATATGATAAAAATAATATAAAAAGGATTTTATATAGTGTAGTAGATAGTACAAATTTTAATAACTTATATGTTCATGCCTTTGGAAATTATGCTGAAGTATACAAAGAAGAATATGAAGTTTTTATAGAAAATTTGAATATAATCTATTTTACAGCAAGTTCTCCTATAAACATTGGCTACAGATTTAGGGATGTATTTTTAAAGAATTTAATAGGTAATTTGAAAGCAGTAAAAGATGTAACTCCACTTCATGCACTTGAAAATTTAAATAAAGGTATTCCAGCAATAATAGTATCTGCCGGACCTTCTTTAGATAAAAATTTAGCTGAAATGGTAAAGTATAAGGATGAAATAGAGAAATATTTCATAATAGCCGGAAGCAGGACACTAAAGGCATTGATGAAAAATGGAATAAAACCAGATATGATTGTATCAATAGATCCTATAGATGACAACTATGATATGATGAAAGACTATTTAGGAGAAGATATACCTTTTGGATTTTATGAATATAGTAATAGATATTTAATAAGGGATTATAAGGGCGACAAAATATTTTTATCAACAGTATTATTGAAAACAATAAAGGAATTAAATACTTTTAAAGAGCCATATTTAGGAGGTTCTGTAGCTCATCCAAGCATAGATATTGCAAATATTATGGGATGTTCTCCAATAATATTAGTAGGACAAGATTTAGCTTTCACCTATGATAAAGTTCATTCAGATTCTGCAATATTTGAAGCTGATGAAAAAAATAACTATGAAGCTAATTTGATTATAAAAAACGTATTTGGAGATATAATAAAAACCACTCCAACACTTAATCAATTTAGAGCAAAATTAGAAGAATATATATATTATCATAATAAAATTAATAATGTAGAATTTATAAATGTATCTTATGGGGCAAATATTGAAGGTGCACCTCATGAAGAATTGAGTGATGTGATTAAAAGATATAAGATTAGCAACACAAAGAAAAATTGTATTATAAATAATTCTATTAAAATAGATGCAGAGACTATAGCTAATGAAGTATTAACTTATGTAGAAGAGTGTATAACTAAAGCCAATAACGGGGAAGAAGTATGTAAAGAATTATTATTAGGAAAAGAAGATAAATCCTTAATTGATATAGAAGAGGACGATGAGGAACTTCAAAAGTTTCTATATATTATGGAAACAGTAAATATTTTTGAATCATCATCAAAAAGTCTATATTTAGGAGGATATCTTTATAAGTTTTTATTTGATATAAAAGAAGAATTTTTTAATATGTATGCTAAAGATTACGACTCCTTGACTTCAAATTTAAGATATCAAAGTAAGTGTTTTTTAGGTTACTTTGAGAAGATGAAAATTTTTCTTGAAGAAGTTAAATCTATATTATTAGAAACCCTAGCAGAATTTTATTAGATTATTGCAAAAATATATATTAGATTAATGGAGGGAATATTATGGAAAAAGTAATAAATGGACAAGTGTATAAGGAAGTGAAAATAGATAAATTGATAATCAATGGAAAAGAAAAAAGTGGATGTATAATATCAGCGGAAGAAAACAATGGAGAAGACGAATTAATAGTAACTATAGTTACAGAAAGCTCTGCGAAAAGTGAATAAAAGGTTGTTATGAAATCATGCAAAGAACCTAATATAATAATAAATACAAATGATTTAAATTGTAGAACAAAATATAATTTAGATATAATTTTAATGTCAAAGAGAAGAGTAATTATTAGAGGAACTGTATATAATGCAAAAAAACAACCTAGTATTGGGGCTGCAATAGAAGTAATACAAATTGAGCCCAAAAGTAATGCTAGAGAGATATTAGGATATTCATATACTGATAATAAAGGAGAATATTTATTTTCCATGGAAGTTTTACCTTATATGATTTATGAACTTAAAATATATTCTCCTTTAGTTACTTAATGATAGGAGGTGAAGAATTGAAATCAGATGCGGAAATTATTATAGCTCCACAGGAATTACGATCATGCAAAATATTAAATAAAACAATTGTACTGCAAAAAATAGAAAATATATTAATAGAAGGAAGAGTTTTAGATCGAAAATTAAATCCAGTGGAAGGAGCAGTAATTGTTATTAAAAGCATAGATTGCAACTATGATCCTCCTAAAATAAATGAATTTGGCTACGTGATTACTAATGAGTATGGAGCATATGCCATAAGTCTAAAAAAAATCTATAATGTTAACTATGAGCTATATATATATGAGCCAATGATTAAAGCATAGAATATGTTAAAAGCTATTAAGTAGAAGGAATGCTAAAATGAAAAATTACAATTATAGATCTTATTTAAAAAGAGTATTAGTTAATGGAAAGGTATGTTATGAAAATGGAAGTCCTATTGAAAATGCTATAGTATTTTTGGAGGCATTTTTTCCATATATATATCATGATAAATACTATAGATTTTCAATAAAATATGATAAAAAATATTGTGGCTATGCAATAACAAATCGTAAGGGAGAGTTTTGTTTTCTAATTCATGATACAAGATACTATTACAAGATAAAGGTTTTTAATAATACATGCACTAATATGAATAGCGTAAATTGTTGCGTAAACTTTGATTAATATATAGGCGGTGATTTATGGAAAAGGTTTTGGTAACAGGAGGAGATGGATTTATAGGTAGCCATCTAGTTGAAAGGCTTTTAAACTTAGGGTATGATGTTAAAGCTTTCGTACATTATAATTCATTTAATTCATGGGGATGGTTAGATACAATACCAAAAGATATATTAAGAGAAATAGAAATATTTAATGGAGATATAAGAGATCCAAATGGAGTAAGGCAAGCCATGAAAAATATAGATCATGTGTATCATCTTGCTGCACTTATAGCAATTCCTTTTAGTTATTATTCACCAGATTCATATGTGGATACTAATATAAAGGGAACATTAAATGTTTTGCAGGCAGCTAAAGAGTTAAATACAAAAAAAATTATGATAACTTCTACTTCGGAAGTTTATGGGAGCGCAAGGTTTGTTCCTATTACTGAAGATCACCCCTATCAAGGCCAATCTCCATATTCAGCTACTAAAATAGGTGCGGATAGATTAGCAGAATCATTTTATAGAAGCTTCTCTTTACCTGTAGCTATAGTTAGACCTTTTAATACCTATGGACCGAGACAATCAGCAAGAGCAATAATACCAACGATAATAACTCAATTATTATCAGGAATAGAGGAAATAAAATTAGGATCATTAACACCAACAAGAGATTTTAATTATGTTAAGGATACTGTAAATGGCTTTGTTGAAATTGCAAAAAGTTCAAAAACAATTGGAGAAGAAATAAATATAGCAACTCAAAAAGAAATATCTATAAAAGACCTGGCCGAAGAACTCATAAGACAAGTAAATCCAAAAGCTAAAATTATATGTGAAGAAGAAAGAATCAGACCTAAAAAAAGTGAAGTAAATAGATTATTAGGATGTAATGAAAAACTTAAAAGGTTAACTAACTGGTCTCAAAAATTTAACTTTGAGGAGGGTATTAAAGAAACCATTGAATGGTTTAAGATAAAGGAAAATTTAGAAAGATATAAAACAGATATATATAATATTTAACAACAGCTTTTTCGATATATGAACCTTAATTAGCAATTATTTTTCTAGAATTATATGATTTTAAGTAATAATTTAAATTGGTTGGAATTAGATGCAACTAATTAGGAGGGAATTATGGAAAAAATAATACTAGTAGGCGGAGGTGGTCATTGTAGGAGCATTATTGATTCTATAAATAATTTAAAGCAGTTTGATATTGTAGGAATCGTCGATAAAAAACCTAATGAGTGTATTGGATTGGGCGTAGATATAATAGGCTCAGACGAGCAACTTAATTGGTTATATAAATCTGGCATTAAAAATGCATTTATTGGAGTTGGCTCTGTTGGAAATCCTAGTATTAGAATAAAACTTTATAGAATGTTGAAAAATCTAGGATATAGTTTTCCTAAAATAATAGATAAAACAGCTATAGTATCACCTATTGCAATAATTGATGAAGGTGTTTTTGTTGGAAAAGGAGCAATTGTTAATGCTAAAGCTGTAATAGCAAAACAATGCATTATAAATTCAGGTGCTATAGTTGAACATGATTGCAATATAGGTGAATTTGTTCATTTAGCACCTGGTGCAACATTAAGCGGAGGCGTTAATATCGGAAAAAGGACTCATATAGGAACCAATTCCACAATCATTCAAAATATTAATATAGGAAATGACGTAATTGTAGGAGCAGGCTCTGTTATTGTAAAAAATATTAGGGCGAATGCTAAAGTATATGGTAATCCAGGACGAGAGATAAACGATAATGAATAATATTTAGGCACATGAAAGGAAATAATAGACCAAATTAATGCATATTTCGTATCAGGCAATGAGGCAAATTCTGGTCATAGCGGGCCTATTATTTAGATATTTAATATAGTTAGCATATGGAGGTAATTATGATACCACTATCTGTTCCAAATTTAAAAGGAAATGAAGAAAAATATGTACTAAATGCTATAAGAAATGAATGGATCTCAACAGCAGGCAGTTATGTAAATGAGTTTGAAAATGACTTGAAAAAATATTTAAATATAGATAATGTTGCTGCATGCCAAAGTGGTACAGCCGCAATTCATTTAGCATTGAGATTATCAGGTGTTACTGCTAATAGTGAGGTTATAGTTCCAACGTTGACATTTATAGCAGCAGTAAATCCAGTTAAATATTTAGGTGCGGAACCTATATTTATGGATTGTGATGATGGCTTAAATATGGATTGTAATAAACTTGAGGAATTCTTAAAAAATGAATGCATATTTACAAACGATGGATTGATGAATAAAAGTACTAATAGAAATATTAAAGCATTGGTTATAGTTCATATATTTGGAAATATGGCTAATGTTGAAAAAATAAAAGAATTGACAGATAAATATAATATAAAATTAATTGAAGATGCTACTGAAGCGTTAGGAACTTATTATACTAATGGAAAATACAATGGAAAGTTTGCAGGTACAATAGGTGACTTTGGCGCATATTCATTTAATGGAAATAAAATCATAACAACTGGGGGAGGTGGAGTTTTAGTAGGACACTCCTCAGAAGACATAAAAAGAGCCAAATATTTATCAACTCAAGCTAAAGACGATGAGTTGTATTATGTTCATGATTATATAGGATATAATTATAGAATGACCAATCTGCAAGCTGCGCTTGGAGTGGCCCAACTTGAAAAAATAGAGGAATTTATAAAAATTAAAGTTAAAAATTATGAATTATATAAATCGAATATAAATAATATAAATGGATTAAAACTCCTAGAGTATAATAATAAAGCAAGAAATAATTATTGGTTTTATTCTCTATTAATAAATGATTATAAGTTAGATAGAGATAACTTGTTGAAATATTTACTAGAAAATAATATTCAGACAAGACCTATTTGGAAATTAATACACACCCAAAAGCCTTATAGAAATAATCAAGCATATAAAATAGAAAAAGCAATTAATTATTACAATAAAATATTGAATATACCATGTAGTACCAATTTAAAGCAAGAAAGCATAGAATATATCATAGACACACTGAAGAAAGTGTAAGAAATTGAAGGAGTGTTTTTGTGGATATTCAAACGCTTTTTATAAATAAAGATACATCAATACGACAAGCAATTGAAAAGTTAGACAAAACTGCAAAAAAGATTCTTATTGTAGTAGAAGATAACAAATTAATTGGTGTAATTACAGATGGAGATATAAGAAGATGGATTTTAAAAAGTGGAGATCTTTCATCTTCAGTAAATATGATAATGAATATAAATCCTATATATTTAAGGGAAAGTAATAAATTTAAAGCAAATGAAATGATGAAAAGATATCGTATTGAAGCTATACCGTTGGTAAATGAATACAATAAAGTTATAGACATAATATTTTGGAATGATTTATATGACAATGAGTTTAATTATTCAAGCACTAAGAATATACCAATAGTTATAATGGCTGGCGGAAAAGGTACAAGATTATATCCATATACAAAGATTATTCCTAAAGCACTTATTCCAATTGGGGATGTACCAATAATAGAAAGAATAATAAATAAATTCTTAGAATTTAAATTTGATAATTTTTATATTACTATCAACGATAAAAAGGAAATAATAAGAGCATATTTCAATCAAGAACTATCATATAAAGTATCATTTATTGAAGAGGAAAATCCTCTTGGGACTGCTGGAAGCCTAAGCTTAATAAAAGATAGAATAATTAATACTTTTTTTGTGAGTAATTGTGATATTTTAGTTGATGCTAACTATTCTAAAATTTTAGAATATCATAAAAGCCATAAAAATAGAATAACAGTAATTACAGCTTTAAAGAATTATGTAATTCCATATGGAGTTTTTAGTTTGAATGAGAATGGAGATATAAAATCAATAGATGAAAAGCCAAATTGCGAATTTTTAGTTAATACAGGGATGTATGTATTAGAAGCAGATGTATTAAAATACGTTCCTAAGAATGCATATTTTAATATGACTGATTTAATAAATGAATGTTTATTAAAAGATGAAAAAATAGGAATATACCCTATAACCGATAATAACTGGTTAGATATGGGGGAATTTAAAGAATTGAAAAATATGATAGAAAGATTAACCTAATGTTAGAATATGATAAACATAAAAAATAGAACTTTTTTAGGCTGCAACTCTAGCTATTAATCTACATTTGTAAGTAACTATGTAATTGATAGAAAAATGCAGTCTTTTTCTAATGTACCAATTTCCAATATATTTAAAAATTGAAATATTAACTTTTGGTGGTATCTTGTATTCAGCATAACTATTTTTCCTATTGCATATAGGTATATAAGAAATAACTGCATTAAAGTTGTCTATGAGGATTAGTTTTACTGAATCGTTAAATTAATTGATTATTTTTGAATTTGAGAAATTTTGTTTTTTAAACACAATTAATATAATAATAGAAAATTTTATATAAATATTAATAAAGGAGTTAAAAATGAAAACTGTAATATTAGCGGGTGGATATGGAACAAGAATTTCAGAGGAAAGTCATTTAAGACCAAAGCCAATGATTGAGATTGGAAATATGCCCATTCTGTGGCATATTATGAAGATATATTCGTATCATGGATACAATGATTTTATAATTTGTTGTGGATATAAAGCCCATATGATTAAAGAATATTTCTCAAATTATTACTTATATGCAAATGATGCTACATTTGACTTTAGTAAAAAAAACAAGATGACTGTACACAGTAATTATTCAGAGCCTTGGAAAGTTACATTAGTTGATACAGGTCTTAATACCATGACAGGAGGACGTATTAAAAGAATACAAAAATACATCGATAATGACTCGTTTATGCTTACATATGGAGATGGAGTTAGTGATGTTAATATTGCTGAACTTATCAAGTTTCATAAATCTCATGGAAAGATAGCTACTATGACAGCAATAAATGTTGAGCAAAGATTTGGTGTTCTTGATATTGACAAGAATAATTCAATTAATTCTTTTAGTGAAAAAAATGATAACTGTGGCAGCATGATTAATGGAGGATTTATGGTACTTAATTCTGAGATTTTTGATTATCTTGAAGGAGATAGTACGGTATTTGAAAAAGCTCCACTAGAAACAGTTGCTAAGATTGGGGAGCTCATGGCATATAAGCATAAAGGATTTTGGAAGTGCATGGATACTCAAAGAGATAAGCAGCAACTTGAAGCATTATGGCAAAGCGGGGAGGCGCCATGGAAAAAATGGTGATAAACTTGCAATTCTATAAAGGAAAAAAAGTTTTAGTTACGGGCCATACTGGATTTAAAGGATCTTGGCTCTGCAAGATACTTATCAAAGCGGGAGCTGAAGTTGTAGGATATTCTTTAAATCCTCCTGCAAAGCTAAATTTGTTTAGGATTTCTGGAATTGAAAAAGAAATGAACACTGTAATTGGTGATATCAGAGATTTAAAAAGATTAATGGATACAATTAATAAGCATAAACCAGAAATAGTCTTTCATCTTGCAGCTCAGCCTATTGTTCGTCATAGCTATAAAGAGCCTGTTTACACATATGAAACTAATGTTATGGGGACTGTAAATATACTTGAGTGTGTTAGAAAAAATTCGTGTGTGAAATCATTTTTAAATATTACAACAGATAAAGTTTATAAAAATAATGAGTGGGAATGGGGATATCGTGAAAATGAACAATTAGATGGATTTGATCCATATTCAAATAGTAAATCCTGTTCAGAACTTGTTACTCATAGCTATAAGAACTCTTTCTTTAGAGAAGTACAAGTTGCTATTTCTACAGCTAGAGCTGGTAATGTAATAGGAGGAGGGGATTTTGCTCAGGATAGAATTATTCCAGACTGTATTAGGGCGGCAGAAAAAAAAGAAGCTATTATAGTAAGGAATCCTTATTCTATCAGACCTTATCAACATGTTCTTGAACCTTTGAGTGCATATCTTATGATTGCTCAAAAACAATTTGAGGATATAAATTATGCAGGTTATTATAATATTGGTCCTAATGAAAGTGATTGTATAACGACAGCAGCTTTGGTGGAGATGTTTTGTAAAAAATGGGGACAAAATATGATTTGGAAAAACAAATTTACTGGAGGGCCACATGAAGCTAACTTCTTAAAATTAGATTGTTCTAAAATTAAAACGATATTTGGATGGAAACCTAGATGGAGTGTGGAAACAGCAATAGAAAAAACTGTCCAATGGACAAAATGTTATCTTGAGCATAAAGATATGAATAAATTTATGAATGAGCAGATAATAGAATTCTTTGAAGAAGGAGAATAAAGCATGTCAGATAACTTAAATCAGGAAAAAGACAAAGAGATAATTTTAAAGCTTGTAAGTGAATATTTTGATAAGTATCATAAAAAAGCTGGCTATGTAGAAGGACAAAGAATCCCTTATGCATCAAGAGTTTATGATAAAGAAGAAATGATTAATCTTGTAGACAGTTCTCTTGAATTCTGGCTTACATCTGGAAGATATACAGTTGAATTTGAAAATGAATTTGCTAAATATTTAAATATAAAATATTGTAGTCTTGTTAATTCTGGTTCTAGTGCTAATTTAATTGCTTTTATGACATTGACATCACTACTTTTAGGAGATAAAGCAATTAAAAGAGGTGATGAGATAATTACTGTTGCGGCAGGATTCCCTACTACAGTTACACCTATGATTCAATTTGGTACGGTACCTGTTTTTGTGGATGTTACAATTCCACAATATAATATTGATGTAACAATGTTAGAAAAAGCTTTATCAGATAAAACTAAGGCTGTTATGATTGCTCATACTCTAGGTAATCCTTTTGATTTAAGTGCTGTTAAAGCATTCTGTGATAAAAATAATTTATGGCTGATTGAAGATAATTGTGATGCTCTTGGTTCTAAATATACAATAAAGAGAGAAGAAAAATTCACTGGTACAATTGGCGATATCGGAACTTCAAGTTTTTATCCACCACATCACATGACTATGGGGGAAGGTGGGGCAGTATACACAAATAATTCATTGCTCCACAAAATAATTCGCTCATTTAGAGATTGGGGAAGAGATTGCATTTGTCCTTCTGGAATGGATAATTTATGTAAACATCGTTTTGATAAGCAATATGGCGAATTACCTATTGGATATGACCATAAATATGTATATTCACATTTCGGATATAACTTAAAAGCTACTGATATGCAGGCAGCTATAGGGTGTGCACAGCTTAAAAAAGTACACTCCTTTGCTAAAAGAAGAAAAGAAAATTTTAAAAGATTAATGGAGGGTTTGTTAGAAGTCGAAGATAAACTTATTTTACCTGTTTCTTGCAAGAATTCTGATCCCAGCTGGTTTGGGTTTCCTATTACTTGTAAGGAAAGCGTAGATAGAAATAAGGTCGTTCAATATGTTGAAAGTAAGGGTATTCAAACAAGAATGTTATTTGCAGGAAATTTAATAAAACATCCTTGTTTTGATGAAATGAGAGCTAGTGGAAAAGGATACCGCGTTGTTGGTGACTTAACAAATACAAATAAAATCATGAATGATACTTTTTGGATTGGAGTGTATCCAGGAATGAACGACAAAATGGTAGATTACATTGTTAAGGTAATAAGAGAAGTTGTTAAATAAATTTAAGTAATTATGAAAGGAATTGTAATGTGAAATTAAGTGATTACATTGTAACTTTTTTTATTAAAAAAGGAATTACTGATGCATTTGGTTATCCTGGGGGAATGGTAACACATCTTATGGATTCATTTGATAAGTACAAAGATTCCATTTCAGCACATGTAAATTATCATGAGCAAGGGGCTGCGTTTTGCGCTTGTGGATATGCTCAAATATCAAAAAAACCTGGAGTCGCATATGCTACGAGTGGACCAGGTGCAACAAATCTTATTACAGGGATTGCAAATGCTTACTTTGATTCTATACCATGCATTTTTATTACTGGGCAAGTTAATACCTATGAATCAAAGGGAGACTTGCTTGTTAGGCAAAAAGGATTTCAAGAAACTGATATTGTAAGCATTGTAAAACCAATTACAAAATATGCTGTAAAAGTTAATGATGAAAACAATATTAGGTATGAACTTGAAAAAGCCTATTATATAAGTTGTAACGGTCGGCCAGGTCCTGTGCTTATTGATATTCCAATGGATATTCAAAGAGCTGATATTATTCCTAAAGATTTAAAGCGTTATGAACTTAAGAAAGATGAAGAAAATAATTGCTATTATGAGAATATTAAAAATATTATTTTAAAAGCGTTAAAATCTTCTAAAAAGCCTGTTATTTTAGCCGGGAATGGCATCAATACTGCAAATGTTGCGAATCAGTTTAGAAACTTTGCTGATTTAATAGGTATTCCAGTTGTTACAAGTATGATTGGAAGAGATGTATTACCAAGCAATGTTAAAAACAATTTTGGATTTATAGGTGCTTATGGAAATAGATGTGCCAATTTTATTATATCCAATAGCGATCTAATTTTAAGCCTTGGTTCTAAAATTGATTGTAGACAAACTGGAAGTAACCTGAAAGTTTTTGCAACAGATGCAAAAGTTATACGACTAGATATTGATAGTGGTGAGCTCACAAATAAAATAAAAGATGATGAAATATCCTTCATTGTTGATTTAAAGAAAATAATGCCAATGTTATATTCAGAAAAATTTAAAGTAAAAGATAACTTTAAAAAATGGATAAACGCATGTAAAAGAGTAAAAACGGAACTTAAGCGTATTGATTTACAATATGAAAATAATATTATAAAAGTATTTTCTCACATGGTTCCAGATAACTCTATTATAACAACTGATGTTGGTCAAAATCAGGTATGGATAGCACAATCTTTTATTTTAAAAAACAATCAAAAGATGCTTTTTTCTGGAGGGCATGGTGCAATGGGATATTCACTTCCAGCTGCCATTGGTGCATATTATGGTGGTAAGGAAAAAGTAATTTGTTTCAATGGAGATGGCGGATTACAAATGAATATCCAAGAGCTTCAGTTTTTGGCAGGGAAAAATATTCCTATTAAAGTTATATTACTTAATAATAAATCATTAGGAATGATTCGTCATTTTCAAGAAATGTACTTTGAATCTAATTTTGTACAAACTAAAAAAGAATGCGGTTATACGACCCCTGATTTTGAAAAGATTGCATTTGCTTATGGTTTAAGATATATAAATATAAATTCTTTAGAGGAAATTTTTAAATGTGAAAATATGTTAGTAGATGATAAACCTTGCTTTATAGAGATAAGCTTAACTGATACTACTTACCTTTATCCTAAGCTTGCTGTTGGCAGGCCAATTCATGATCAAGATCCACTTTTAGATAGAAGTTTATTTAATAGGTTAATAGAAATTTGTAATATTTAAGTATGGCAGAACTAGTGGTAACAATTCTAGTTCTGCTAATTTGAAAGTTAATAAATAGAAAGAGGAATAATGAGTTATGAAAAATGTGGTGGTAACTGGTGCGACTAGTTTTATAGGCATGCATCTAATTAAGGAATGTCTTAAAAATAACTGTGTAGTTATAGCTGTAGTTAGACCTAATTCTAAAAATTTAGATAGATTACCTAAAAACAATTTTTTAACAATCTTAGAAATTGATATAAAAAAAATTGAAAAAATTATAGACAAAATTGAAATTAAGAAAATTGATGTATTTTATCATTTAGCATGGGATGGTGTAAGGTTACCATATCGTAATGATACTATTTTACAGAATGAAAATTATAATTGTGCTGTAAATACTATGAAAGCGGCTAAACTACTTGAATGTGATACATTCATAGGAGCTGGATCGCAGGCTGAGTATGGTAAATGCGTTGGTAAGATTAATGAAAGTTACCCTGCAAAACCAATTACTGAATATGGTAAAGCTAAATTAAAAACTTATCAAACGCTTAGAAAAATAGCTAAAGAAAATAGTATGAAATTTATTTGGGCAAGAATATTTAGTGTTTATGGTATTTATGATTATAGGGGAACGCTTGTTATGTCAACATTAGAAAAGATGATAAAAAATGAAAGCATACAATTAACCAAATGTGCACAGAATTGGGATTTTATCTATGTTGAGGATTTGACACGAGCAATGTATTTACTTGCAAATACTTCATGTATAGATGGAATATATAATATTGCAAGTGGTGAAAGCAGGCAACTTAAAGAGTTTGTAATTGATATGAAGAATATTTGTAAATCAAAGAGTGAATTACAATTCGGTGCAATACCTTATAATAGCGAAGGGGTGATAAGTTTTGAACCAATTGTAGATAAATTAAAACAAAATACAGGATGGTCTTGCAATGTAGCTTTTAAGGAAGGAATTAAAAAAATATTAGAATTTAATACTTTGGAGCCCCTACTTAATGAATAGGTATAATGTTAATTTTGTTCATACTAATATTATGCTTAAAAAAGAGGATTCAGATTTATGAGTCCCCGTTTTTAAGCTAATATCAAATTTATTTTCGACAAATCACTTTTAGTTTAATATACAGCAAATTAAATTATTGCCTAAATTTTTGGTTACATTGCCTTATATAATTAGTAATATATTGTACTATATCTTCATCAAGATTTATATTCAATTTAGATATCCCTTGTATACAGCAAGTATATATTTCATCATAAATTTTATCCCAATCATAATCAGATTTAATATAGATATCTTTTATAACACTTGTTAAAAAGTTAGTTTTCCAGCATAGTTGCATATAAAGGGAAATACGAGTTTTGTGATTATTAATTGGCAATTGGTTAATGAGATCAATCCAAGATTTGTGTTGCTCTATCCTAGATTGATAAGAAGAATGTATAGGTATATTATTTAATTTAGCTAAAATAAAAAATTTATCTTCTTTAAGAGTATTTTCAGATAAAGCATCAGTTTGAGATTGTAGTTCCTGTGTACCTTCAATACATAGCATAGTAGCTTTTTGCATAAAATCTGCGTGAACTAGTATTGCAGAATCTAACCACATATGAGGATATAATATACAAGATAAATTATTTTCATTATTAGTAATAAAATTAATAAGATTATATTTCTGTATTATTTCTCTATTATATATAATTCCAGTAAGGTAGTTATTTCTTACGAAGAAATTTAATATAGCATCGTCACCAGCTTTTATATACAAGTCTTCATTTATATGTGAATAATACTGTTTAGTTTTGGATCTTAATACACCAAAAGTTTGATTACTATTTAGGATACTCATATATTGAGGTAATATTTCATTAACAACCATATCTTCATCACTAACAAGCAAAATAAATTTACCAGAAGCTATTTTTAAAGTATTGCAAAAATTTTTAAAGAAGCCTTGATTTGATTCAAATTTAAAATAAGTAATTCTAGAATCAGAATGGCTGAGCTTTTCAATTTCGTCATAATATTCAGTAGTTTTTTTAGAACCGTTGTTAGAAATCAAAAATTCAATTTCAGAATCATATTTAAGTTTCATGAGACTTTTTATGCATTCAAGGGCCCTATGGCCTCTATTCCAAGTAGGAATACAAATGCTAAGTAAAATATTATTAGAGTATCTCCCGTTAATTGAAAGTCTGTAGCTATGCTCTTGATTAATTAATTCTTGCACCTCTTTTTCACGCTGTTTTAAAATTTCAATATCGCCAGCTAAAATAATATGAGGTAAATAAATGTTTCGATGTTTTCTAAAAAATTTAGAAAGCATATCTTTTGATTCAAAGAGAACAACATTATTCAAATATTCATCTAATATATTAGGTATTTTAAAAAAAGAAAGCATTTTTAATGGTGATTCACATAAATAATAAATTACCTTATCTTTAGCAGTATTCATTACAGGTTTTATATTGCTTAAATTCCATTCATCAATAATCAATATATCTGAAAAATCATCATCAAATTTAAATTTTTCTTCATCTGAAATATTTTCTTCACTAAAATCTATAAATCCATTAAATTGGTCTAGTTCTTTATCATATATATAATATTTATTATCAGTTATTGGAATAAAGTCTAATAATAAGTCTTCATATTTATATTTAGAAATATTTATATGATCAGAATTATATTGATTTAAGTTATCTTCATAAGCTATTTTAAATTCTGTTAGCTTGGTGGTAATAAAATGGTTATAAATTAAATCTTTAATTTCCTTTTTTTTATAATTTAGATTGTAGGCATGATTAAACATATATAAACTTTCCTCATACCAATAAGTTTCAAATAATAATAGTGCATATTCATAATATGCAAATGCTAAATTTTCATTTTTAGTTAATTCCAATTGGAGTATTAATTTTTCAAACTCAGCATAAGCTTTTTTTATATTTTTTTTAGCAAGCGATTTTATAATTTGAAGCTTTATTTCTATAAGCGTCATTATTTACCTCCTAATAATATTAAATAGTCTCTCGGCAATCGCCGAGGGTTGAGTTTCAAGGCTTCCCTCAAAACTCTTTTATATCAATCCGCCTACTTTTGTGGGAGGATTTTTTGATTTTAGTCTATATAAAATAGAAATTTGTACACACTTAAATATTTCTTATAAAAACACTTGACTTTTTGAAAGTGCCCCCATAATCGATAAAAAAGGTAAATTTCTACCTTTTAAAAATAATGGAGGGTTGTTTACATGAAACCCATACTAATTTCTCATTCTATATATCAAGACTTTGTTCTTGAACAGCTTCGCATTCATTATTCTGGCGCAATCTTTGTCGTCGTCAATCGTGACTGGCCTATCATCACAAAATTTTGGATGACCGATTTATCTTGCTTAACTACTTTACTTCAAAATTTTTACGACCCGAAGGGTCCGATTCCTCGTGATCCGGCATCTATGCTTCGCTCATTTCTTCTTTTTCTTATGACCAAGCCTGAGATGGGACTTACAAAATGTGTTGATGAAATGAAGCGTATTCCACTTTACGACATCGTCAGTGGCTTTGAACCAGGAAATATCCCTGGCGTTGGCACTTTTTACGACTTTTTCAAACGCCTTTGGGCATCAAGTGAAAATAATCTTAAACCACAAAAGCAGAAGAAACGTAAATCTAAAATTAAAAAAGGAAAAAAGGGTGAAAAAGCACCAACTACAACACCTGGGAAAATCAAACGTTTAGTCGCTTGGATGATTCGTCATACGGATACAAAAACTTCACTTCCATCTGATAGACTCTTTGATTTTTTTCAATCTCAAATTCTTTCTGTTTCAGCAAGTCTAGGGTTACTAGGAGATATTAACTCACTAAGCGTTGCAGGCGATGGAACACCTGTTGAAACCTCAGTCTATCCTAGAACTAAATCAACCTGTAATTGCCGTGCCCAAGGCATTACTGATTGCAATCACCCTAGAATCTATTCCCAACCCGACTGCAACTCAGGTTGGGATAGTTCAAGAGAAAAATATTTTAATGGCTATCACTTATATATGCTTTCTGCTGCTGATAGCTCTTATGATTTACCGTTATATCCAAGATTACAACCCGCTTCCAGGCACGATGCTGTTAGCTTAGTAGTCAGTTCTTGTGAATTCAGGCAACGCTTTACTTTGGGCACGATAGATAGAATGTTGCTTGATGCAGCTCATGATGCTGATGCTATTTATCATCTGTTAGATCATCAAAAAACTGAACCTTTTATTGATTTAAACAATCGCAGTAAGAAAAATACTCCAACAAAAAGCGATATTAGTATTTCACCAAAAGGTATCCCTATTTGTGCACTTAATTTAGAAATGAAGCCTAACGGCACGGATAAAGCACAATCAAGACGAAAATGGAGATATATTTTATCTAAGGGGACTAAAAATTCCTGCCCCACACTTTGTTCTAATGCTAAATACGGACGCACATTTCATACACATTTCAAAGATAACTTAAGACTTTTCCTTAAGACTTCTCGTGAGTCAAAAAAGTGGAAAATCATTTATAAACGAAGAACTTCCATTGAACGCTCTAATAAACGAGAAAAAATCGATTATCAATTGGAATCTGGAAGGCATCGCTCAACTAAAATGTGGTACATTCGGACATATGGAATTATGATTTGACAGCACATAGATGCTTGGTTTACTCACTTAAAAGACAGCTACGCTGACTTAAAATCATTTATTTTCCCTGAAAAATAAAACATTACATTTTTTAACAATTAATATTGTGATGCTTATTTGTTATGCTCATTTTTAAATATGCTCACTTTCTTTACCACTCTATTGTTGTAACTTTTAAATTCCCAGTTAATTATTGTAAATAATTCCTTCCCAAACTTCTGATTGCCGAGACCCTATTATTATAGTTATATAAAAATATATTCATTAAATTCAAATGGATGATTTTTTCTTACGTGTTTTATAAAGTTTTTTATAGCACTTGTATTTAGATAAAATGTTATAGAACTAAAATAAATTTACCAAAACTTTGTATTTATATAATTTGATAAAAAATTTTAAGGAATAAGCATAGTTTGATAGTAATTCTTCTAAAGTTTAGAATATGTTTAAATTAATAACCATAAAATAACAGTAATTGAAGATCTTAATAAGAGAAAAGGTAAAGTAGTTTAAATAATAATTGTAAGTTTATTGATAATATGCGAATGGAGAAATGGATATGAATAAAGTATTTATAATAGCAGAAGCTGGTGTTAATCATAATGGAAGTATAGAGTTAGCTAAAAAATTAATTGATGTAGCTGTTGAAGCTAAGGTAGATGCTGTTAAATTTCAAACTTTTATAAGTGAAAAGGTAATATCACAAAATGCTAAAAAGGCAAAATACCAAATTGAAGTGACAGGAATAGAGGAAAGCCAATTAGAAATGGTTAAAAAATTAGAGTTATCCTTTAAACAGTTTTACGAGTTAAAAAAATATTGTGATACAAAGCCAATAATGTTTTTATCCACTCCATTTGATTTAGAAAGTATTGATTTTTTAAATCAATTGGATATGAAAATATTTAAAATCCCATCTGGAGAAATAACCAATTATCCATATTTAAAGAAAGTTGGCAAGTTTAATAAAAAAGTTATTTTATCTACAGGAATGAGTTACTTAAAAGAAATCGAAGAGGCTATTAAAGCTTTAAGAGAAAATGGAACTACTGATATAACAGTCTTACATTGCAATACAGAATATCCTACACCATTTGAGGATGTAAATTTAAATGCAATGAATACGATAAAAGAAAAGTTAAATGTGGAAATTGGATATTCAGATCACACAATAGGAATTGATGTTTCTATTGCAGCTGCAGCAATGGGGGCAAAGGTAATAGAAAAACATTTTACATTAGATAAAAATATGAATGGTCCAGATCATAAAGCAAGTTTAGAACCAAGTGAACTTAAAGAAATGGTAAGGGGAATAAGAAATGTTGAAAAAGCAATGGGAAGCGGAGAAAAAACTCCTTCAAAATCAGAAATTAAAAATTTAAATATTGTAAGAAAAAGTATTGTTGCTAATAAATTTATAAAAAAAGGTGAGGAATTTACAGAAGAAAATTTAACTTGTAAAAGACCTGGAGATGGGTTGTCACCAATGAGATGGGAAGAGGTTATAGGAAAGATAGCTAAAAAGGATTTTTATGAAGATGAGATGATAGAATTATGAAAAAAGTTTGTATGATTACAGGGACAAGGGCAGAATATGGATTACTTAAGCTTTTAATAAGAAGAGTTAGTGATGATATTGATTTAAAGTTACAGCTACTTGTAACAGGCATGCATTTATCGCCTGAATTTGGGCTTACATACAATGAAATTATAAACGATGGATTTAAAATAACAGAAAAAGTAGAAATACTTTTAAGTTCAGATACTGAGGTAGGAATTTCCAAATCAATGGGACTTGCTATGATTAGTTTTTCAGAAGTATTTCAAAGGATAAATCCAGACTTATTAATAGTTTTAGGGGATAGATATGAAATATTTGCAGCAGCAGCGACAGCAATGATTGCAAGAATACCTATAGCTCATTTGCATGGTGGGGAAACCACAGAAGGTGCTATTGATGAAGCTATAAGACATTCCATAACTAAAATGAGTTATCTACATTTTTCCAGTAATGAAAGTTATAGAAAGAGAGTAATACAGCTAGGCGAGGATCCATCACGAGTGTTTAATGTTGGAGCTTTAGGCGAAGAGGCGATTAAAACTTTGGACTATATAAAAAAGAATGACTTAGAAAAATTTCTGGGAATAAAATTTGATAAGAAAACAGCACTAGTAACATTTCATCCTGTAACCCTTGAAGATAATTCTTCACAGGAACAGTTTGAAAATATTTTAGGCGCGTTAGACGAATTTAGTAATTTAAAAATCGTATTTACTAAAGCTAATTCGGACACGAATGGAAGAATAATAAACAATATGATAGATGATTATTTATTAAAAAATTCTGGGAGATGTGTGGCATTTGCTTCACTTGGACAATTAAGATATTTAAGTACAATGAAATATTGTGATGTCGTAATTGGAAATTCATCAAGTGGAATAATGGAAGCACCTATATTAAGAAAACCAACAATAAATATTGGATACAGGCAAAAGGGACGATTGCAAGTTGAGTCAATAATAAATTGCAGTCCAATTAAGGAGCAAATAGTTCAAAGTATTAATAAAGCATTATCAAAAGAATTTCTTGAATCGATTAAGAAAAATTTAGTAGTGGATAAAAAAGAGGCAGTTTCAGAAAAGATCATTGCAATTATAAAAGAATACCTGATAAATAATAAAATTACTTTAAAAAAAAGATTTTATGATATAGAAAGATAAATTTATTATTTGAAAATTTATGTATAAATTTTTCAATAATATTGTAAAGGTGAGGATATGAATGAAAAGATTTTAGCTATGATACCAGCTAGAAGTGGATCTAAAGGTATTAAAGACAAAAATATAAAAGACTTAAATGGTAAACCATTAATTGCATATACAATAGAAGCAGCTATTAAAAGCGGAGTTTTTCAAGATATAATTGTATCTACAGATTCAGAAAAATATAAAAAAATTTCCGAAGAATATGGTGCATGGGTTCCATTTTTAAGATCAAAAGAATCAGCGAAAGACGCATCATCCACAAATGATGTAATTGAAGAGGTATTATTAAAATTACAAGGTATAGGTAAAGAATATGATTCTTTAATGTTATTACAGCCTACATCACCCTTAAGAGATGAAGAAGATATAAAAAATGCAGTGAAATTGTTTTATAATAAAAAAGCTAATGCTGTAGTTAGTATGTGCCAATGTGAGCATTCACCGTTATTAACTAAAGCATTAGATGATGAAATGAGGCTGGACGGATTTTTAGCAACTTTAAATAAATTCAGAAGGCAAGATTTGAAAAGGTTCTATAGGCTAAATGGAGCTATATATTTAATGAAAGCAAAGTACTTTTTAAAATATAAAGACATTTATAAACAAAATAGTTATGCTTTAGTTATGGACAAAATATCATCTATAGACATTGATGACATGTATGAATTTGAATTTGCACAATTCATTATGAATAATATGACATATAAAAGAAAATAACAAGGTAAAGGTGTTATTTGAATTTCGTAAAATTAGTAAGTAGGTGTGTTCAAATAATAGTAATCTATTAAGTGAACATGCCTAATGTTGTTTGAAAAAAATATAAAATTAAACAAGTATTATAAATGCTATGTTATTATAAAATGCATAATAGAAAATAAAAAATAGTATGGCGAAAAATTCTTAATATGAAGAATTAAAAGAAGATTATAATTATAAATAGAACATACCATAAATTTAAGGTATAATATACTAAAAGTAAAACAATACTAGGGGGCAATTAAATGAGCAAATATTGGAACGGAAAAGTAAAAGAAATAGAACCTTATGTGCCAGGGGAGCAGCCTAAGGATAAAAAGTACATAAAATTAAATACAAATGAAAATCCATATCCACCATCTAATAAAGTTTTAGAAGCTATGAAAAATGCTGTTAATGGCGATTTAAAGCTTTATCCAGATCCTACTTGCAGTGATCTTATAAATGAAATAGCCAAATATTATAATTTAAACAATGATGAAGTATTTATTGGAAATGGTTCAGACGAAATTTTGGCATTTTCATTTATGACATTTTTTTCGAAAGATAAGCAAGTTCTTTTTCCTGATGTAAGTTATACTTTTTACAAAGTATACGCAGAACTTTTCAATTTAGATTATAGATTGGTAAAATTAGATGAAAATTTTAATATACCATTAGATGAATTAAAGGATAATAATGGTGGAGTAGTAATACCTAATCCTAATGCTCCAACAGGAAAATATATTGACACAGAAGATTTAAGAAGGTTAGTTGAAGCAAATAAAGATACTGTTGTTATCATAGATGAGGCTTATATAGATTTTGGTGGGGAATCAATGGTTAAATTTATAAAAGATTATGATAATCTTTTAGTTATTCAGACATTATCGAAATCACGTTCTTTAGCAGGACTTAGAGTTGGTTTTGCACTTGGACATAAGGATTTAATTGAAGGATTAAACAGAATTAAAAATAGCATTAATTCATATACAATAGATAGGGTTGCTCTTGCTGGGGCTAAAGAAGCAATAAAGGGTCAGGAGTATTTTGAAGAAATAACTGAAAAGATAATTAATACAAGGGAAAGAGTTGTTAAAGAATTAGAAACCTTAGGATTTGATGTTTTGGAATCAAAATCAAATTTTGTTTTTGCCAGTCATAATAAAGTAAGTGGTAATTATCTTTATGAATCATTAAAAGAACATGGAGTATTAGTTAGATATTTTAACAAGGAAAGAATAGACAATTTCTTAAGAATAACTATTGGAACAGATAAAGAAATGGATATTTTATTGGAAAAATTAGAATTAATATTAAACTAATGCATATTTGAAAGAGAGATGTAGGCTTATGGAATTAAATATTAATAAAAATTATGTTTTGGACACAGCTAAAGAGATATTACAATTCGACAGTCCAACAGGGTTTTGTTTTGAAATAATGGATAAGATAAAAAACATTGCAGAAGGCTTTGGATATGATTTTGAAACTACTAATAAAGGCTGTGGAATAATAACAATAAAAGGAAAATCGGAAGAAAAAATAATAGGATTATCTGCTCATGTAGATACATTAGGAGCTATGGTTAGATCAATAACTTCTGACGGGAAGCTAAAATTTACTTTACTTGGTGGTCCAATAGTTCCAACTTTAGATGGGGAATATTGTACTGTAAGAACAAGAGATGGTAGAAAATATACAGGAACATTTTTAAGCACGAGTCCAGCAGCACATGTTTTTGAAGATAGTTCAAGTAAGACTAGAGATCCAAAGAATATGGAAGTAAGAATAGATGAAAATGTGAAATCAAAGGAAGAAGTTCAAAGTTTAGGTATATGTCCTGGAGATTTTATATTTATAGACCCTAAAACAACAATTACTGAAAGTGGTTTTATAAAATCAAGATTTATTGATGATAAAGGTAGTGTAACATGCCTTTTAGGATTATTAGAATTATATAGCAGAGAAAATATTGTTCCAAACTTTACGACTAAAATATTAATTTCAAATTATGAAGAAGTAGGTCATGGCGCTTCATACATACCAAGTGATATAACTGAAATGATTTCAGTAGATATGGGATGTATTGGGGATGATTTGAGCTGCTCTGAATATGATGTATCAATTTGTGCAAAAGATTCAGGTGGACCATATGACTACAATATGGTTACGGACTTAGTTAATTTAGCAAAAGATAATGAACTTAAATATGTTGTAGATATTTATCCATTCTATGGTTCCGATGTAGGAGCCGCATTAAAAGGTGGAAATGATATTCGTGGGGCACTTATAGGTCCAGGAGTCCATGCATCTCACGGAATGGAAAGAACCCATTATAGTGCCTTAGAAAGTACAATTAAACTTTTATATTTGTATTTAGGCACAATCAAATAAATAACAAGTCCATTTGCTAGCCTATTTTCCATCATCCTACGTCGGCAAATTGACCTAATAGGCCCACTATGAGGGCAATTCACCTCCTTGCCTGATGAAAAATATCCATAGCAACTTTGGACTTGTTATTTATTTTCATGTGCCTTAAGTAAATAAAAGATATTAGGATTAAATTATCCTGAAAAAGCATCTGTCAAATAATCGTCAAGAATCATATTATTTATTGTAATTTTTAGATAAGTATTACAATGATATATATAAGGAGTTAGAGATATGTCAAAAGTTTTAAAGGCAATAAAGTATTTATCAATAGTTGCAGTATTTTTTGTTTTAATTTATATATTCATGTATTTTTCAATGATAAAAATATAAAGTAATTTTGCTACATATTTTCTTGCAATTTTTGTTATGAAAAGTATGCTTTCAATAATTTAAATTATTGAAAGCATGTGTAAAAAGTTGCTTAGAAGTTTGTTGTAGGGAAATTAAAATTACGAGATTATTTTAAATATTTAGTAAGTGGAGAAGAAGTTGACAAAGGAAAGCTAGCACCAGATATCTATATCGAAACTTCTAAAATAATTTAAAAAGGTACCATTTATTGAAAACATGATATGTATATGTATATAGTGTTATAAAATGACTAAAAGTATAAAATTTTACTATAAAGATATACAGTAAAATTCTAAAATAAATATTTTTTTAGAATAATTTGAGATTATGCGTATAAAATGGTATAATATATATGGAAAAAAATAAGGGGAGACGATTAGATGCGACATAATAAATTAAAAAAATTAGCAATAATAACTACATTTCTTTGTATTAGCAGTGTTCCAGTAGTAACTTATGCAGCAGATTCTATAATAAATGGAGGCATAACACAACAAAATAACATTGAAATTCAAGATAACTGGCTTACAGAAGAAGTGGCCAAGCAATTGAATAAAAATGTACGAGATCTTACGGATCAAGATTTCTTAAATATAAAGAAAATTGACTTTAGATACGAGAAGATTGAGAGTGAAATACCACAGGAGATCCAACTATTAAAAAATCTTGAGTATTTAGACTTGAATTACTGTAGATTAGATAAACAAATTCCTGAATATCTAGGTGCTTTACCTAAGTTAACCCATCTTGACTTAGGTGACAATAAATTTGAGGAATTACCTGATAATATTAAACAAAAAATTATTAATGGG
Source organism: Clostridium sp. (assembly GCA_031292145.1). Taxonomy (GTDB): domain Bacteria; phylum Bacillota; class Clostridia; order Clostridiales; family Clostridiaceae; genus Clostridium. The sequence goes on from JARLHR010000042.1 coordinate 79,175, forward strand.
AATTATACATATTGTGATGTAGAAGGAAATAAATTTACTCTTGATGAAGGTTGGTACTTCTTAAAAGGTAAATGGTGTTATTTAGATAGACATGGAAAAAGAATTACAGGAACTCAAACTATTGGTGGCAAACAATATGAATTTACTGAAGATGGTAATGTACGAGAAGGTTGGGAAAGTGATAAAGATAATAATTGGTACTATTACGACAGAAATAGCGGTGAAGTAAAAGATGATTGGAAACAAATTTCTGGCATCTGGTATTATTTTAATAAAGATGGAATAATGCAAAAAGGATTGCAAACTATTAAAGGAGTTAAATTTTATTTTAATGATAAGGGAGCAATGATTACAGGTTGGCAAAAGATAGATAATGATAGTTATTATTTTTCAACAAGTGGTGGGATGGAATATGGTTGGTTATCTTTAGGGGACAAAACATTTTATCTCGATGAAGCTACAGGTGTTATGGCTTCAGGTGAAAAGATTATAAATGGTAAAAAGTATGAATTTTCTAGCGATGGTTCTCTAATTAAAAATATATGGATAGATAATTATACATATGTTCAACCTAATGGACAAACTGTAAACACCTATTATAATTATTCTCATTCAAACACAAATTATCAATTATTTAAATATATGACTAATACAAGTAATCAATTAAGTGTTGATAGCGCTGCACTTGCATTACATGGAGGTAATACAAGTAATAACTGTGTATATTTCTCTTCAGAAGCATTGAGAAGAATTGGTGTTAACATTCCAGTTTCAACAGCTAATACTTATCAATTTGAGAATATATTAAAGAGTATGGGATTTACATATAGCTATGACTTTTCGCAAATAAAACCAGGAGACATCGTATTTACTAATGGATATACCCACGTATATATTTTTATGTGTTGGGATACCGATGGGTATGCATATATTGTTGATAATCAAGGGACAAGCTTTGGGAATCAAGTTCTTCATAGAAGATTAGTGCTTCAAGATACAGCTACTACTGATAGAGCAACACATTTCTTCTATTATCCATATTAAGATATTAATAAAGTTTAGGCACATTCAAAAAAATAACAAGTCCATCTGCCAGCCTATTTTCCATCATCCTGCGTCGGCAAAATACCATAATAGGCCCGCTATGATGGTACTTTGTCTCCTTGCCTGATGAAAAATAATCATGGCATTTTGGACTTGTTATTTATTTTCATGTGCCTTATATAAAAGAAAACATCCGTAATTAATAACAAATTATTAATTATGGATATTTTTTTATGCTTACAATAAGCATAAAAAAAGAATGAGTCAACATGCTGGCTTGTGCAGTGAAGAATATATATATCGCCATGGATTTATCATTTTATTTCATATGTCTAAAATAATGTAACTAAATTTATTCATATATAAGGATTAAATATAGTATAAATAAGAATATGAATATAGTTGATATAATGTATATGAAAGAAAGGAAAGAAGTTTAATGAAAGTTAAAGTTGATATATTTTCAGGATTTTTGGGAGCTGGAAAAACAATGCTAATAAAGAAATTACTAATTGAAAAGGCTTATGATAAAAACACGGTTATTATAGAAAATGAATTTGGTGAAATTGGAATAGATGGGCAGATATTAAAAGAGTGTAACATTGAAATAAAAGAAATTAATTCTGGATGTATATGCTGCCAGGTTTCGGGAAATTTTGGAGAAGCAGTGATGGAAATCATAAATAAATATAATCCAGAGAATATAATAATTGAGCCGTCAGGAGTAGCTAAATTAAGTGAAATACTAAATATTTTACAAGGAGCAGCTTTTCAACATAAAATTGAAATCAGAAATATATTTACTTTAGTTGATATAAGAAACTATAACATGTATTTAATAAACTTCAAAGAATTTTATGAAAATCAAATTAAAAAAGCTAATAAAATTGTATTAAGTAGAAGTCAACTAGTAGATGATAATATAATAAAAGCTACAATAAATTCCATTAAAAAACTTAATAATAAAGCTGAAATTATATTTAAACCATGGAATAAACTAAATGCAAAAAACTTCTTTGATGGAAATAGTGTACAAGACAAGGCGGAAGTTTCCTTAGTAAAAGATAATATCAACAAAGTTTTAAGGAAAGAAGCAAATCACAATGCTAAAGAAATATTTGAAAGCTATCCAATAGACATTATGAGAAATGTAAACATACAAGAGATTAAGAAAAAATTTGAAATCATAGATAAGAACGAAAACTTCGGTAGGATAATAAGGGCAAAAGGTGTCATAAGAGGAACTGATGGAGTATACTATCAATTTGATTACGTACCAAATGAATTTAAAAGTAGAATTATAAAATGGTCCAATGTAAAAGTTGTATCGATTATTGGAAGTCAGTTAAATAAGAAGGAATTAATGCAATTATTTAGTTAGTAACATAGCAAAGGATGATTAAATTTAAGGAAATCCTAGAAGGATTTTATAATCAACTGTAAACTGCTAATTGTTAACTGTTAAATGAACAAAGGGGTGGTGCAAAATTGAAAATACATATTGAAATTGTAACAGGATTTTTGGGAGCAGGAAAGACTTCGTTTATAAATTCCCTATTAAGTGAAAGTCAAGTAGAAGGGGAAAGGGTTTTAGTTTTTCAATTGGAACATGGAGAAAAAAAAATTATACAATCAAGTAATAAAAACTTTTCTATAATTGTACAAGCGATAAATCAAGTACATGAATTAAAAGAGCAAATGATATATGCAATAAAGGAATACAATCCTAATAGAATTATCATTGAATATAATGGAACTGTAAATTTAAATGATTTACTTGACATATTAAATGAAAGAATTTATAAAGAATGCTGTAAAATTACTACAATATTTTTTGTGGCAGATGGTAATAATTTAAGGCAATATATTGAGAACATAGGAAGTTTTATGATTCCGTTCATTCAAAATGCACACATGATAGTTGTCAATAATACAGGAATTTGTAAAAAAGAAGTTCTAGAGGAGAGCATGCGAAAAATAAAAAATATTAATCCTAAGGCTTATATTTTGAAGGTTGATAATAAGTATATTTTAAGATCAATTCTTAGAGAAGCAAAAGTCTTAGACAATGGATACATTAAGAAATTAAGAATTAAATTAATAAATCACAAGAAGGATTATTAAGGCACAATTAAGAAAATAAAATTAGGAGGAAATAAGTAAGGGTGTATGAAAAATTGCAATAACAAAATTTTGTTTTTTCTTATGATGAGTGTAACTACAATAATAATTTATATTTTAAATAAATATGATTCCAATTTATTCAATAAAGAAATGGGAGATTTTGCAAGCATATTTACAAGTATAGTTCTTGAAGCAATCCCATTTATTATTATAGGAGCTTTAGTTTCTGCAATCATTCAAACATGTGTATCGGAAAAATTTATATCTAAAATAATACCTAATAGTAATATATTAGGGTATTTTGGAGCAGCATTAATAGGACTTGTTTTTCCAGTTTGTGAATGTGCTATTGTTCCTATAACGAGGAGATTAATAAAAAAGGGTGTACCAGTGGGGTTCGGAGTAACCTTTATGCTTGCAGTACCAATAATTAATCCAGTTGTAATAATGTCTACTTATTATGCATTTTACGATAAGCAAGTTATGGTGTTACTTAGGGTAATTGGAGGATTTATAGGTTCAATTTTAATTGGAATAATTGTAAATACTCTTGAGAAAAACAATCCTTCAATAGTGTTGGATTTTATTCAAAATGATACTTACTGTAATTGTGGTTGCACTTTTTATAATGAAAGTCAAAATAAATTTAAAGCCATAATTCAACATGCAAACAGAGAATTTTTAGACATTATGGGATATCTAATCTTTGGAGCTTTTATTTCTAGTGTATTTCAAATTCTTGTATCTAATGGAAACATAACCTTTATTTCGAATAATAAAATATTAGGAATAATTATAATGATGCTTCTTGGATTCTTTTTATCTCTTTGTTCAGAAGTAGATGCATTTGTTGGTAGGAGTTTCTTAGTCAATTATTCACTTAGTGGAGTAGTAGCATTTTTAATTCTAGGACCTATGCTTGATTTAAAGAATTTTATTCTACTTATAGGAGCCTTCAAAAAAAGTTTTGTGCTCAAATTGAGTATAACTACAATATGTATTGTATTTTTAATCTCTTTTTTATTTATGATATGTGGATTATAAGAGGATATTATCGTAAGGCACATTCAAAAAAATAATAAGTCCATCTGCCAAGCCTATTTTCCATCATACTGCGTCAGCAGCTTGCCCTAATAGGCCCACTATGAGACCAATCTGCATCCTTGTCTGATGAAAAATAATCATGGCATTTTGGACTTGTTATTTTCTTTCATGTGCCTAAAGGTAGGATATTCTTAGTACAGAGAGGAGGCCAAAACATAAGTGAAAAGATTTAATTTTGATGAATTTTTGTGGTTCATAGTATTAATATTGTTAGATTTATTTCTAATTTATTTAGTATTTACAAAAAAGATAAATTTTTATATAGGGAAAGACATGATTAAATACATTTATATTTCTATAATAAGTATATCAGTGATTGCAATTTTTCAAATAAGAAATATATGTACACCTAAAAGTTCAATTAATATTAAAATAAAATTACTGCCTATTATATTAGCAATATTATTAGGTATAATTTCTGTTAACAAACAACAATCATTTAAGCATTTTGAATTAAATAATGAGCTTAGAGGAAATACGGCAAAAAGTATAGATAAGCAATCCTTATATGAACATGAGTTAGATATTGACATAAATAAAGGTAATATAAATTTGAGCAAAGATAGTAAAAATATTTATGAAGACGTTACTCAAAAAATCATAGTTGTAAATGAAAGTAATCCTATGATACTTGAAGATATAAGGTTAAATCCAGAAAAATACATAGGAAGAGAATTAGAAGTAAAAGGATTTGTTTGTAAGGAAGATTATTTAAATAACAACCAGTTTATAATAGGAAGGCTGATAATGACATACGGTGCAGCAGATTCTAAAGTAGTTGGAATAATAGGAAAATATGATAAGATAAGTGATTTGAGTGAAAGCCAGAATGTAGATGCAAAGGGCGTGATTGGAATTTCAACTATGAATGATGATAATGGTGTTAGTCATAATGTGCCAGTACTTATTATAAAAGATTTAAAGATAAGCGATTAGGGATCTGAAATAAAATAACAAGTCACAAATAGGTTGGACTTGTTATTTTTTTATTGTACCTTAATTGATTCTAGGCATCTTGCTTAAGAAAACTATACTGAGCTGAATATAACTTATAATAATAGCCATGACTTGCAAGAAGTTCATCATGAGTGCCGGACTCAACTATTTTTCCATGAGAAAGAACAAAGATTTTATCGCAATCCCTTATTGTGGAAAGTCTATGTGCTATTACGATAGAAGTTCTTCCTTCCATGAGTTTTTTGATACCAGATTGAACCAATAATTCAGTTTCTGTATCAATATTTGCAGTAGCCTCATCTAATATTAATATCCTTGGATCTGCAATTAATGCCCTTGCGAAAGCTATTAATTGCCTTTGCCCAAGGGAAAGTCTTGAACCTCGTTCATTCACTTCAGTATCATAACCATCTTCAAGACTTTCAATAAATTCATGGGCATTAGCAGCCTTAGCCGCTTGCATTACTTCCTCATCAGTTGCATTTAATTTACCATAGCGTATATTTTCTTTTATAGAAGTTGAGAATAAAAATGAATCTTGGAGCATTATTCCCATTTGGCTTCTTAAACTTTCAATAGAAACGCCCTTTATATCTATTTCATCGATCTTTACACATCCAAAAGTTGGATCATAAAATCTACTTATTAAATTAGTTATTGTTGTTTTTCCAGCACCAGTTTCGCCAACTAAAGCTATTTTTTCACCGGCATTTAATTTAAACGATGTATCCTTAAGAGCTGCAACTTCTCCATTGGCATATGAAAAAGTAACATGATCAAATTCAATATCACCTTCAATAGTTGGAAGGTTTTTTATTGAGTCTTCGTCTACAATATCACTTTTTGTATCTAGGATATCAAAGATTCTTTCACCAGCAGACATACTAGTAACAAATGCATTGTAAAAAGAAGAAAGATTTATTATAGGTCTCCAAAGCATTTCTATATACATGAAGAATGCCATTAAAGTACCTAAGCTTAAATTTCCTTGTTTATTTAACATATACCCGGAAATTAATAAGATAACCATGCTTAAGCCACGAAATGAAGTCAAAAAAGGCCAGAAAAAATCTTGAGTAAAAACAGCTGTCATAAAACCTGTAGCATGTTTTCCTATATGACTATCAAATTTATCTTTAGCGTAATACTTTTTGCTAAAGCCTTGAATTACCTTCATGCCAGACAAAGATTCATGAGTATATCCAATTAAAGAAGAACGATGTTCTCTGAAAACCTTCCATTTATTATCTGCTTTAATTTGGATAAAAAGCATGGTAAAGAGCAATAACGGCATTGTGATTAGGCAAACTCCTGCAAGCTCTGGATTTAGAAAGAGCATTACGCAAATTACTAATATAATAGTAAATATATTTGGAATTAAATTTACAATACTATTATTGAATAAGTTTTGAAGTGCATTTACATCCCCAACAACTCTAGAGATAATTTTCCCGACAGGCCGATTATCAAAAAAGTTAAAGCTTAAAGTTTGAATATGAGTATATAAACTATGTCTAATGTCTACTAGTATTTGATTTGTAATTTTAGACATAGCTATGGCTCTAATTCCAGAAAGAACCATAGAGAATACATTAATTAGTATTAAACCAGTACCAAGAAGTAACAGAGCTTTAACATTTTTTTGTGCGACAAAAGTATCTATTGATAATTTCATTAGATAAGGTGTTAAAGTGCTGCAAGCCATTACAACAAGTAACAGGAATACTACCAATATAACTCTTATCTTATATGGTTTAACATAAGTTAATAATCTTTTTATTATTTGAATCTTAGAAGATTCGTGTAAAATATCATTCATATTAATTCGCCTCCAATGCAAGGGTTTCAAAATCCTGGAATTGGTGAGAATAAACATCATAATAATAGCCCTTAGCTTTTACTAATCCTGAGTGGGTACCTTTTTCTACAACTCTGCCATCTTTCATAAAGAGAATAATATCTGCATCTTTAACACCGGATATTCTATGGGCAATTATAAAGGTTGTTGTTTTTCTCTTATCATTTTTCAAATTTTGAAGAACCTTAAATTCAGTTTCCATATCAAGAGCTGAAGTTGAATCATCAAGAATTAGTATAGGTGATTTTCTAATCATTGCTCTTGATATAGCAAGTCTTTGTTTTTGACCTCCAGATAATCCAAGGCCTCTTTCACCAATGATAGTGTCAAAGCCTTCAGGCATTTCTTTAATAAAAGAGTAAGAAGTACTGTCCTTAACAGCTTTAATCAATGCACTCTCAGATTTATTACTTCCAAAATCAATATTATTCTTTATTGTATCTGAAAATAAGAAAGTATCTTGAAAGACAACAGACATATTAGCTCTTAAAGTTTCTAAATTCCAGTCTTTAACATTAACATTATCAACTAAAATTTCACCATTGGTTACATCATAATATCTTCCGATTAGTGAAAGCAGTGTACTCTTACCACAGCCGGTAGTTCCCATTATGGCAACAGTGCTGCCATGAGGAATATTTAAATTTATAGCATGTAAAACTTCTACATTGTTATAAGAAAAGCTTACATTTTTAAAGATAATATCTCCTTTAACTACAGTAGGGTTATAGGAATTTTCTTTAGAGACAATTTCTGATTTTCTATTTAATATATCAGAAATCTTACTCATAGAAGCCTTATTTTGTGAAAGCAAGTTTATAAAAAATCCTAAATTCTTTACGCACCAAGAAAGGTTGAATATATAGCTAGTAAAAGCAACTAGACTTCCAAAACTTAAATTTCCTTGAATACATAAATAGCCTCCATATACAAGCATTAAAATTGGAGCGGAATTTGTTAAAAATTCAATTAAGGGGCCATAAGTACCAACAATTTTTGCTTGTTCAACATTCAAATCAAAGAATTTTTTATTTACTTTTAAAAATTTCGATATTTCATGTTTCTCGCGAGCAAAAGCTTTTACAAGTCTAATACCAGAAACATCTTGTTGAACTATAGAATTAATTTCTGCGGTCTGGTCACTAATTTGAGAATATACAGACCAAAATTTCTTGTCCATAATTGTTCCAATATAAGCTACAGGTAATAAAACAGTTAAACATATTATTGTTAGAGTTTTATTAATACTAAACATTATAGTAGCAGAGATTGAAAAAAGTATTATAGCTTCTAGGAGTAATCTCATTCCAAAAGCTAGTGTATCCCAAACAACATCCACATCTTCAATAATTCTTGAAAGTAATTCTCCAGTATTATTATTATCAAAAAATGAGAATTCAAAAGATTGAAATTTGGAATATAGGTCTTGTCTTAATTTTTTACAAACAACAAGAGCAAATTTATCAAATAAATACTCATTTAAATATGAAAATAAACCATGAAACAAAGCAACTAAAACTATAATTACTAAAAAAATAAATAAATAATTATCCATACTACCAAGAATAATGTTGTCAATAAATATTTTTTGAAAATAAGGATAAGAACTATCTGCACAGATACATCCAATCATCGCAAAAATAGGAATAATAAACAAATTCCACTGTTTTGCAATGTAATTTTTAAATAAAGTCATAAAAATTCCTCCTTCTTAGGTATAATAATTTTAAATTGTTAGCTGTAAACTATGAACTGAATCAAGTGTATGATGTTTAAAAGACTTAAACTTATAAAGTACTTCATATACTTTACATAAAAGGTATTTTATAAATTTTTAAACGCAAAAAAACACAGCTATTCAGAGCTGTGTTGAGCGCAAAATAATATAAAAGTTAAATGTGTAATGTAAAAAATATCACATACAACGTATTTCACGAGGTTTCACAGATGAATGAATAAATATATTTAATTTTGCAAAAGTAGTAAATATTCTATTTGTATTCATAGCTAAACCTCCTTAAAATTTATTTTTTAAACATCATGTTGTAAATATACTATAATTTAACATAAAAGGCAAGGGAAAAATTAAAATATTTAAATGAATAAGAATAATAAAATTAAAAGATGTTTCAATACATCAATACATAAAGTTTTAATTTGTGAAAATATTATCTATTATTGCACACGTGTGCGTGATGTAATATAATTAGGTTATAATAATAAAAAATACAAGGGGGACAAATGAAATGGGCAGAGATAATACAATAAAATTCGAAACTATTAATGAGGAAAAAGAAATGCTTGCAGTATTAAAAGCAAGTGTAGTTAATGGACATGAGGTAGAGTCAACATTGTTAGGGATATATGGAGATGAAAAAGAATTAATAAAAGATAAAATGAATTTGGAGTTAAACGGACATAAAACTGTTGTAAGAGTCAAAGTAAAGGTAGAACCTATTGAATATATGGGTGATATTGAAAACCTAAAATAAGATGATTTTAGCATTAATCGCACGTAAATAGTTAGGTATTTGTATAAAGCACACTTAAAAATAGATGAAAATATTTATTTTTAAGTGTGCCTATTTGTTTAATAACTATTTTTAGATTTAAATATATTTTTATGGATTGAGAATATATTTAAGTTAACACCATTTTCAGATACATAAACGCCAAGAAAAATAAAAAGTGCTCCAAGACCTGAATAAATAGTGATTTTTTCATGAAGAATAAAAATAGAAAATGCCAATGTAAATGCAGGAATAAGATAAATATAGTTATTAGTCTTTATTACTCCTAATTTATCAACAGTAAAATTCCATATAACATAACAAAGACTGGAAGCAATTGCTCCCAAAAACAAGAGATTTAAAATAACATTAAATGTTAATAAATTATTAATATTAAAATTAAATTCTGAAGTACATAAAAGTGGGAGCATGGTAAGTAAGGCATAGAAAAATATTTTTCTTGTTAAGTATAAATGGTTATATTTACCGCCAAATTTCTTTGTTGTTATAGAATAAATAGACCAAGATACTGCAGCACATAAAGCAAGAATGTCTCCTGCAGGATTTAACTTCAACATAAAGCTGCCATTAAACATTACTAAGAAAACTCCAGAAATCGCAATAATAAAACCATAGATTAAATTCCTATTAAGTTTTTCGCCATTAGTAAAAAAATGAGCAAGAAGTGCTGTAATTATTGGTGCTGTTGCAACAATTAGTCCAACATTTGATACTTGTGAAATCTGTACGGCAGAATTTTCAGTAAAAAAATAAAGGGATCCGCCTGTTATTCCAGATAGCAAAAACATAAATTCTTCTTTTAATGAATCGACTTTATGAAATTTGGGATGGATTATAAGTAATAAAATATATGCGATTACAAATCTAAAAAACATAACCTCAACAGGAGTAAATATATTTAATAATATTTTACTAGAAATAAATGTAGTGGACCAAATAATTACTGTGATTAAAGCTAATAAGTTTAGAAAAATTTTATTGTTAGTCATAATATATCTCCCTTTATGGCTTATTTAACTAATATAGTATACAATAACTAGTTGCTAAAATAAATATTAATTAAAAACTAAATAAGACTAACCTTAATTAAGTGTGGTAAAATTAAATTACAATAGAATTAATTATTTTTTAACTTAATTATATAATTTAATTATTAGTAAAGTATGAGGTACATTATGAGTAATAAATTTAACGGATTTGTAATAATAACAGATTTAGATGGAACATTATTGGATAGCAATAAAAATATTTCTAAAGAAAATATTGATGCGATAAACTATTTTATTGAAAACGGAGGGGATTTTTCAGTTGCAACAGGAAGAGTTATAGAAGCTACTGAAGGATATCTTACCAATATAAATGTAAGTTTACCTATAATTGTTTATAATGGTGGAATTATCTATGATTACAATAATAAAAAGATTTTAATGGAAAAATATATCAATAATAAAGAAAAACAGGTTACAAAGAGAATATTAAGAGATTATATAAATATAGGAATAGAAATATATGCTGATAGAAAATTATATGTTCTTAAAGATTCTGGACATTCAAAGCGGTCCGCAACAGAAATGTTAGATATAATTTATGATGTTAATGAAGACTTATTTTTAGCTGACTGGAATAAAGTATTAATTGTTGGCGAACGTGATGTAATAGATAATATTGAGAATACTTTTTATGATAAATATAAAGTAAGAGGGACTAGAAGTGGAAGAACATCTTTTGAGATTTTACCAGAAAATGAATCAAAAGGGCAAGCTCTAAAAAGCATAATAAAAATGTTTGATTTAAATTCTAAAAAAGTTATTTGCATTGGTGATAATATGAATGATTTAGAATTGCTAAAAGAGGCTGCATTTTCATTCTGCCCTGAAAATGGATCGGAAGAATTAAAGAAATATGCCAATTATATAGCTCCAAGTAACGAAGAACATGTAATAAAACACATAGTTGAATGGCTGGAGCAAAAGGATAGATAAAATATAGAAATTTTTATAGAAAATAGATTAGCATATTGACTTGTTCTTTTTTGAATGGCCTTAAATTTAAATTACAAACCAAAGGACACTCTAAGCTTGAAAATAGAGTGTCCTTTTTATTATGGCATATTTGATGTTATTTTGTTTGACTAAAATTATTTATGGAATTTAGATTTAGTAAACTTATTATTGAAAGACTTATTACTTGGCTTATCTTGCTTTGATTCAGGAGTATATTTGTAATCTTCTAAAATGCCACCAAACACTTTCTTTTGCTTAAATTCAATCTTGAATTCTTGTGCATATTTTTTTATTATATTAAGTTGTTTAATAGTAGCTAAACATATAGAAGTGCCATACGCATCACCTCTAGCAGTTCTTCCTGATCTATGTAAATATTCATTTAGTTTTAATGGTAAATCTAAGTGGAATACATGGGTTACTCCTTCAACATCGAGACCTCTTGCAGTAACATCAGATGAAACTAATATTTTAATTTTTCCATTTCTAAAACTTTCGATTGCAAGCTTTCTATCTTCTTTAGATATTTTACCAGTCATAGCAAAACAATCCTTACTATGATAATTAAGCTTAACTGTAGTTAATTCAATATCATCATTATCATTAACAAAAATTATTGCTTTTTCAGGTTTAACAGCTACAAGAAGTTTTCTTAAAGTTTCAAATTTATCTCTTCTTTCACATACAACATACATATGGTCAATGTTAGGATTAATTGAAGGTTTATCTTCAGTTTTTAAAATTACAGGCTCTTTCATTAAAGCTTTGGCAGTTTCTAAAGTTTCAGGCTTTATTGAAGCTGAAAATACCATAAGTTGTCTATCTCTCATAGTTGTTTTTATTATGTTTTTAGTAATATCAGCTCTTTTAGGATCTAATAAATTATCTCCCTCATCAATAACAATTGTTTTAATGGTGTGAGCAGTTATTTTTTTCTTTTGAATAAGATCAAGAATTCTTCCTGTTGATCCAACAATTATGTGAGGCTTAATATCCTTTATTTTTTTTATTTGATTATTTATATTAACATCTCCAATAATAGATAAAGATGTTACAGGAACATTAGAATTTTCAGCAAGAAGTTTAATTTGATCTTCTATTTGTATAGCAAGTTCATGAGTTGGAGCCAAAACTATTCCCTGCATTTCTCTTTTTGTAGTATCTATTTTATGAAATAGAGGTATTAAGTAAGCTAAGGTTTTTCCACTTCCAGTAAAAGCTTCACCTATTACATCTTTGTTTTCAAGAGCAGGAATTATAGCTGAAGACTGAATAGCAGTTGGAACAGTTATTCCTTGCTTTTTAAGTCCTTCTATTATATTTGAGTTTAAATTTAAATCATTAAATGAATTATTCATTAATTTCTCCTTTATAGTTAAAATTTTTGATTGAAACAAATCTATGTAATAAAAATAAGCATCTTAAAAAGTAATTAAAGATGCCATATCTATACATTGTCAATTAATTATATCCTTATTGTGTTCATTTTTCTAGTTTTATATTTTTATTCTTTTCTTTAAAACTAGATTTACATAAAAATATGTATCTATAAATCTAGTTTCATAGAAATATTTTTAAATATAAATATATGAAAATATGTACATAGAAAGATATAAAAATATAAATATATAAAAATAGTTATATAGAAAAATATATAAATATTTATTGTTATAATGCGGGTTTGGGAGCAATGTGACTTTATAAAATTTTAAAATGCAACTAATAGTTAGCAAAAGTATGTTCCACAGTTGATAGCAATAAAAATAGAACTTTGTTACTATATTAAATAGAGGTGAATGAAAATGGGGTTTCCGGAAAATCTACAAAGGCTGAGAAAAGCAAATAAACTATCGCAAGAAAAATTATCGGAAATAATGAATATTTCTAGACAAGCTATTGCTAAATGGGAATGTGGGCAATCACTTCCGGATATTAACAAACTTATAATTTTAAGTGATTTATTTCAAGTTACTATTGATGAATTGATTAAGGTCAATGAAATAGATCCATGTGAACCGAAGGGAGAAATTTGTGAAAATGGAGGTTTTATTTTGGATAAAAAAATTATAGATTTTTTATGCAGAGGAAAGAAGGCTGCTTATGCTGGGAATAGTGAAGAAGTAATTTCTTCTAGAACTAATTCACATGATTACGAATATATAGAAGGAAATTTAAAATATATTGACACATACTTAGGAGGAGAGAAATTTGCAGGCGAGGAAGGCTTATGGAAAGATAATATTCCTTTTTGGGCAATGAATTATGTGGGAAGAATTCTTAAAGAAGGTTTTTCAGGGAAGTTTTTAAAAGAAGTATTATCATTGGTGCCAGAAGAATATCCTTACCGAGGGCCATTACAATATGAAAACGGTGTATATAAATATAAATGTGCTATAGAAGGAAATTTTATATGGTTTACAGGCCATGAAGAAATTTATAATAATGAAGTAAGGGTATATGAATGTAATTTTCACGGAGGGTTAATCAAATAGAATAATCGATATAAGGCACATTCAATAGATAGGTAATTTTAGATGAAGAGAAATTTAGAAATTTTATTATTTTTTTATGAAAAATAAGTAGTGAATTTGAGATTGACATAATGTTCATAATGGTAAGTTGATGAAACTAGATAAAAAGTATAACTGAAAAAGAGGTATAAAATATGATAAAACCAATTGTAAAAGATATATTGTTTTTAGGACAAAAATCAGAAGAGGCAACTAAAAATGATATGGTAGTAATTGATGATTTAATAGATACATTAAGGGCAAACTTAGAGTATTGTGTTGGATTGGCTGGTAATATGATTGGAGTAAAAAAGCGTATATTGGTATTTGCTGTAGGCAATCTTATTGTGCCAATGATAAATCCAGTTATATTAAAGAAGGAAAAGCTTTATGAAACAGAAGAGAGTTGTTTATCTTTAATTGGCTTTAGAAAAACAAAGAGATATGAAATGATAGAGGTGGAGTATCTTGATAGAAATTTTAAGAAGCAAAAGCAAGTGCTTACTGGATTTACAGCACAAATAATTCAACATGAAATGGATCATTTTGAAGGTATAATAATCTAATTGATTTTGTATGTTTTAAAAATAGAGAACCATGGTATAATAAGAAAGATTTATATAATTACTAATGAATAAATATGTAATTTTAGATGAGGAGAATTTTAAACAATGAATAGTGAATTTAGTGAATTTAGTAAATTTAAAATAGGAGAAGAACTTCTGAAATCCATAGAAGGCCTTGGATATAAAAAGCCATCAGAAGTTCAAGAAAAGGTTATACCAGAGATTCTTTTAAATAAAGATGTTATAGTTAAATCACAAACAGGAAGCGGAAAGACAGCTGCCTTTGCTATTCCACTATGTGAAAAGATTGATTGGGATGAAAATAGCCCACAAGTTTTAATTCTAACACCAACAAGAGAACTTGCAGTTCAAGTAAGTGAAGATATATCTAATATAGGAAGATTTAAAAGAATAAAAGCTGTTGCTGTATTTGGAAAAGAGCCAATATCAGAACAAGAAAGAAAGTTGAAACAAAAAACTCATATGGTAGTAGGAACTCCGGGGAGAGTTTTAGATCATATAGATAGAGGCAGTCTTAATGTATCAAAGATAAAATATTTTGTATTGGATGAAGCTGATGAAATGCTTAACATGGGCTTTATAGGGCAAGTTGAAGGTGTTATTAGGAGAATTCCTAAAAATAAGGTTACTATGTTATTTTCAGCAACAATTCCAGATGAAATAAAAGATTTATGTGAAAAACATATGGATAGACCAGTAGATATTAGTATAAAAAGTCAAAAACTTATCACGAATAATATAGAACACAATTTATATTATGTAGATTATGAGAAAAAGTTAGAAGCATTAAATGATATACTAATATGTGAAAAACCTGAAACGGCTGTAATATTCGCAAAGACAAAAGAAAATGTAGATAATGTTTTTGAGTATCTAAGATTGAAAGGATATTCAACTAATAAAATTCATGGTGGAATGCTTCAAAAAGAAAGACTAAGCACTATGGAAAGTTTTAGACGCGGCAATTGTAGATTGCTAGTTGCTACAGATTTAGCATCTAGAGGAATTGATATTGAAGGAATTACACATGTAATAAATTTTGATCTTCCTGTAGAAAAGGAAGCTTATGTACATAGAATAGGGAGAACAGGGCGAGCAGGAGCAAAGGGTAAGGCAATAAGTTTTTGTGCTAATGAGGGAAACAAATTATTAAAGGATATTGAAGAATATATAGGATTTAATATTCCAATTTATAATTTTCCAAGTGATGAGCAGATAAAGAATGAGTATACACAGAGTATAGAATTACTTAAAAGTCAACCTAAAAGAAAAAAAGAAAAAGCTAAAATTATTAACACGGATATAACGAAAATTTATTTGAATGGCGGTAAGAAAAAGAAGATTCGAGCAGGGGATATAGTTGGCGCTATTTGCAATATTGAAGGGTTAACTGCAGAAGATATTGGAATAATAGATGTACAAGATTCTGTATCTTATGTAGATATTTTAAATGGAAAAGGTAAAAAAGTTATAGAGCAATTAAAAAATGTAACAATTAAAGGTAAAAAGATTAATGTTGAAAAAGCTAAAAAGTAATTAATAATTTAGATAATAAATAGTTACAATATGCAATGATTGATATATAATGTTATAGGAAGTAAATTATGGAGTATATGATAATTATTCTAAGCAATAGGCTTAGTTTTTTATTGAAAATCTATATTACATTAAGGCACAATCAAAAAAAGAATTTTAAAATAAGTTTTATATAATGAAGTTTAAAATCTATAATTTATTAAAAAAGATATATAATTTAGAAGAGGTGTTAATCAGAGATGAGTTTGGATAGAAATTCAAAATGTTGGTGTGGAAGTGGCTTAAAGTATAAAAAATGTCACTTAGAATTTGATGAAAAAATAGAAAGTTATAGACATAAAGGGCATATAGTACCATCAAAAGATATAATAAAAAGTCCACTAGACATAGAAGGAATTAGAAAAAGTGCTAAAATAAATAATGAAGTTTTAGATTTAGTTGAAAGCAAGATTAAAGCTGGGATGAGTACAGCAGAAATAGATAAATTAGTATATGATTATACTACAGAACATGGTGCGATTCCTGCACCCTTGAATTTTGAAGGTTTTCCTAAGAGTGTATGTACATCAATTAATAATGAAGTTTGTCATGGTATACCTGATGAAAATATTATTTTAAGAGATGGAGATATTGTAAATGTAGATGTTTCTACAATATTAGATGGTTATTATTCAGATGCTTCAAGAATGTTTATGATTGGTGAAGTTAGTGAAGAAGCAAAAAGATTGGTAACAGTTGCTAGAGAAACTATGATAAAAGGAATTGAAGCTATAAAGCCATGGGGATTTTTAGGTGATATTGGAGAAGCTTGTGAGGAACATGCTCATAAGAATGGCTATAAAATAGTTAGAGCTTTAGGAGGTCATGGAGTCGGTAACCAATTTCATGAGGATCCATTTGTTCCACATATAGGTAAAAAGGGAACAGGTATGTTACTTGTCCCAGGAATGGTTATTACTGTGGAACCAATGGTAAATGAAGGCACTTTTGATGTTTTTGTTGATGAAGTAAACGAATGGACTATTTATACAGCAGATGATAAGTTATCCGCTCAATGGGAGCATACAGTATTGATTACTGAAACAGGTGTTGAAATTTTAGCTAAGTAGGATTTTGAATATGCCTTATAATATTAAAAATAGGATTGAGCTTTATCAGTCCTATTTTCATTTCATAAAGTATTAGGCATAATCAAAAAAATAAAAGACAAGAATACTGAGCTAATATTTTATTTCATGTGTCTTAACAAAAATTACAGCATATGAAAGAAAATATTATAGATAAATTTTAAGTGATTAAGATTTGTGTAATTGCGTCAATAATATATGATAGTATAACATAAGGCACATTCAAAAAAATAATAGACCAGTATGATTGTCTATTTCGCGTCATACTGCGTCAGCAAATTGCGCTAATAGGCCTGCTATGAGCGGAATTTACTTCCTTGTCTGACACGAAATATACACATTAAGAAAGAGCAGCTATGCTGCATATAAGAACATCTCGTCACATCTTTGGTCTATTATTTTCTTTCATGTGCCTAATTAAAATTATAGGGCATATGAAAGAAAGTCTACCAGAATGATGACTTATTATTTTGGGAATATGCCTAATTATTAAATTAATTAATTTAAGGAGAACAATTAATGAATGACTTAGCACATGGGGTTTTAGAAAAATATTACGGATATAAGACTTTTAGAAAAGGTCAAGAAGATATTATACAAAAGATAATAAATGGTGAAGATGTACTAGCCATAATGCCAACTGGAGGAGGTAAATCCATATGTTATCAAATTCCAGCCCTTATATTAGAAGGTATTACAATAGTAATTTCACCTCTTATATCACTAATGAAGGATCAAGTAGATACATTAAAGGATATGGGGATTAAAGGGGCTTTGATTAATAGTACTCTAAGTTCTGCAGAGGAAAATGAAATAATAAGAAATCTTGAAAATGGCCAGGTGAAAATTCTTTATATTGCACCAGAAAGACTGGAATCGTTCGAATTTTTAAATGTGATTTCAAGATGTAATATATCTCAAATTGCAGTAGATGAAGCCCATTGTATATCTCAGTGGGGGCATGATTTTAGGGTAAGTTATAGAAAAGTATCTTATTTTATTAGTATGCTTCAAAAAAGACCTATAGTAACAGCTTTTACAGCAACAGCATCTGAAGAAGTGCGAGAAGATATAGTTAGTCTTCTTAAATTGCAGAACCCAAAAGTTTTTATTACAGGTTTTGATAGAGAAAACTTACTTATAAATGTTATTAAGAGCGGAAGCAAGAAAGAATATTTATTTGAATATGTTCAAAATAATAAGGAAGTTTCAGGAATAATATATGCTGCTACTAGAAAAGAAGTCGATACAATTTATGAGCTATTACAATCTAAAGGATATAATGTAACCTATTATCATGCGGGATTACCGGAAAAAACCAGAAAAGAAAACCAGGAAAATTTCATATATGATAAAACTGATATTATGGTTGCAACTAATGCGTTTGGGATGGGTATTGATAAACCTAATATAAGATATGTTATTCATTATAATATGCCAAGAAACCTAGAAAGCTATTATCAAGAAATTGGGAGAGCAGGAAGAGATGGAGGGAATAGTGAATGTGTTTTGTTATTTGCTCCCCAAGATGTACAAGTACAGAAATATCTAATTGAAAATTCTATAGAAGACATGGATAGAAAAAATAATCAATATAGAAAACTTCAACAAATGATGGATTTTGTATATAGCAACGATTGTTATAGAAAATATATTTTGGAGTATTTTGGAGAAACCTATAATGAAGAATGTAATAATTGTAGCAATTGTTTAAGTGAAGGTGAGCTTGTAGATAAGACTATAGAAGCGCAAAAGGTATTATCATGTATATATAGAATGAAAATTAAGTTTGGTATTGGTATGCTTGTGGATGTACTTAGAGGTTCTAAAAATAAAAAAGTCATCCAGTTTCATTTTGATGAACTATCAACCTATGGCTTAATGAAAGAATATTCAGCTGAAGAACTGAAGACATTCATTAATACGCTGATTTCTCATGGATATATAAGTGTTATAGAAGGCACCTATCCTGTACTCAGTTTAAATGAAAAATCTAGAAGAGTGCTAACATCTAAAGAAAAAGTAGAATTAAAGGAATTTAAAGTAGAAAAGAAGGTTAAAGAAGATAATCAGTTATTTGAAATTCTTAGAGTTGTAAGACAAGAATTAGCAAGAGAAAATAATGTCCCACCGTATATTATCTTTGGTGATGTAACCTTAAAGGAAATGGCTGCTAAATTTCCGATAAATAAAGAAGCAATGCTAAAGGTTTCAGGGGTTGGGGAAGTTAAGTATAATAAGTACGGAAAAGAGTTTGAAGATGCAATAATAAGATTTGCTAAAGAAAATAATATTGAAGTTCCTGATTATAGATTAGAGGAAGATATAACCCAAATACCTGATAATAATGGTGAAGATCTTAAGTTAGAAGTAACTACAGATTTAGAGCTGTATATGAGATTGGATAGCCAAAGAAAAGAATTTGCTAAAAAAGAAGGCACATTACCTCAAGCAATTATGTCTATGAATACTTTAAAAGAAATAAGTGGGAGATATCCAGATACTTTAGAAAAATTAAAGGATATAAGCGGTATGGGGCCTAAAAAATTAAATTCATATGGGAATGCTATAATAGAAATAGTAAATGAGTATATATTAGAAAATAGCATAGAAGTATCATGGGCAGATAGAAAAAGAAAGAAAGTTATTATAGATGGTGAGTCTAGAGAAAATAATCAAATTGCGATTGATATGCTCAAGGAAAAAGTTAATATACATGAAGTGTCCGAAAAAATAGAACTTTCAGTTTCGACTATTTTAGGATATGTAACAGATTATATTAAGGAATTTGGAGAGAATGTATTCAATATAAACTTAGAAGAATTTTATATTGAAGAGGATGAAAAATTAATTGTAAATGCTTGCGAAAAGAATGGATATGATAAAATAAATATTTTAAAAAAGGAACTTCCATCTCATATAAAATATGAAAGTATAAGGGCAGTTATCTTAAAGAAATATTTTTTATAAATTAGTACTATTATTTTTTTGAAGATACCTAAATACTTAGAATATTAATAACATTTGTAAATATATTTAATAGTGAAATAAATGTTAAGGCATATGAAATATAATAATAAGTCTGTGATGCGATTTATATTTCCCCACAGACGAGGAAGTGTATCTCACTAATAGGAGCCTATTAGGAAAACATACTATCATGCTGACTTATCATTATTTTGAATATTCCTAATATAGAGAGGTGTTATTAAGTTGGATCCTTATAAAGTTTTAGATATTGATATAACTGCATCTGAGGAAGAAATTAAAGATAAATTCAAATATATGGTTGAAGAATATTCTCAAAATCAGGATGTAGAAACTAAACAAAAAATTTTAACTCTCAGTGCAGCATATGAGAAGATTATTAATGGCAATTTATACAAGGAAATTAGAGACTTAATTGATAATAAAAATTTTTCAGAAGCTGAAGCAAAATTAAATTTAATAAATAATGCAAACTCAGCAGAATGGAATTACCTTCAAGGATTTATTTCAGTTCAAAAGGGATGGTTTGAAAGTGGGCTTAATTATTTAAAAAATGCAGTGCAATTAGAGCCAGATAATTATGAATACTTAAATAGCTTAAATAGCTTACAGTCAAGGATTATTGAGTATATGAAAAAATATTCTGATAAAAAAGTAAAACAACCTAACTCAAATAATATGAATCCTTGCGGTGGAGATAATAGCAATAATAGTGGAGGCATGTGCTAAGAAATATATTAAGTTTTTAATTTAAGTTGATATTATATGCTATTTATGTTATTATAAATATGCAGTTGGTACGTAAAGTGCTAATGTGGAGCTTAGAGTGTCCTTCGCCGGTCTCTAAGCTCCTTTTGTTTGCGTTTAATCTTATATATTTACATAATAAGGCAGGTGAAAAATAGATGAAAATATCTGAATTAGAAAAAATAATATTAGAAAAAACCACTAAAATTAATTTATCTAGAGGGAGAGAAATTTTAAAACGTGGTGATTTAATTAAAGTTAACATTAATAAAATTGATAATTTTTATAACATCTATGGTAGCTTTAAATGTGACAACAAGTCGAAGTTATATAATTGTCATTTGAAAATAAATTTTAAAGATAAAGAAATACCGTTAGGAAAATGCGATTGTGAGATATTTTTAAAATCTGAGTCTCAAAGCAGTATATATCTTTGTGAGCATCAAGTTGCAGCAGCTTTAAGTTTTGTTAATCAAGTAAAAAAGAAACTGAATGAAAAAGTTGGAAATAAACAGATTTTAAGAAAAGACAAAGAACTATTACATGAATTATATAAAATATACAATTTAAAATTAAATACAGAGAGAATTTCAGATGAATTTAATTTGAAGTATGAAAGAAAACAACTCCAATTAAATATTTCGGTAAAAGAGGTTAGAGAAGATTCTAATTATTTTGATATTTACTTGTTCGTAGAAGATGGAAGTACTTACCCTATTACAAATATGGAAGAATTTATTGTAAGCATAATTAAATCAACAAAATATCATATAGGTAAAGGATTGATTTATAATCCTAATGAATATTATTTTTCTAAAGAAGACAAGGACATTATTGAATATATTTATGAATATATATTAATTTCTAAAGATAAAAATAAAGGTAATTATATAAGACTTAATAAGGAAATTTCTCGAAGATTTTTTGAGAAAAGTGTATTAAAAAAAATAAAATTTAATTACAATTATCAAACTTATATTATTGAAATAAAAAATCAAGATTTGCCGATTTCCTTTACATTAAAAGAAAGCAAAGATGAATATATGTTGACTACTAAAGCAATTTTACCAATACCATTAAACGAAAAGATGGATTTATTCTTTTTTGATAGAAAAATTTATATTCCATCTGAAAGTCAGATAGAATTATATAAACCATTTTATAATATTTTAAAGGAAAATAGAAAAATTATAATATATAAAGATGTACACGTTAATCATGTTATTAATTTAGTATCATGTATTAATGCAATATCTGAAGATGTGTCATTAGACGATGGAATAATAAGTATGTTAGAGAATTGTATAAAGGTAAATTTTGATTTTGAGAAAAAGGAAAGTAACTATTATTGTAACGTTAAGTTACTTTATGATAAACAAGAAATGTCCTATAAACAAGCGATAAATTCACACAGTCAAGTTTTAAAAAAATCAAAGAAAATGAGAATAATAGAAAGTGAATTAAATAAGAATAGATTTTATTATAAAGATGGAGCATTTGTATTTTATGGTACGGATGAAGAATATTATAATTTCTTGAAAGAAAAATTTGAAGGATTAAAGAAAATAGGAGAAGTTAATATTTTAGAAAACAGTAATAAATATTTTAAACTTCAAGATTGGAGTTACGAAGCCTATATAAGTGAAGATAAAGATAATAATTTTAATTTTTCGTTTAAATTAGGACAACTTGAAAATAAAGATGTAAGTGATATTACAAATGCCTATAAGAATAGGAAGAGTTATATTAAACTTAGTGATAGTACTTTTGTTGACTTAGAAAGTAAGGAGTTAACAGATTTTATTAACATGTTAGAAAATCTAAATTTAGATATGACAAAGGCAGATACTAAAAATAAACTTGAATTAAATAAAATATACTATTTAAATAACATTCTAGATAGCAATAAAATAAATATAGTCAGTGGAAATGAAAAATTGGCTAAAGTTTTAAAAAGATTACATGGATTAACAGAGCATTGCTATGAAATTCCAAAAGACCTTAAAGCTTCGCTAAGAGAGTATCAAATAAAAGGATTTAACTGGCTTAAAAATTTAAGTTATTTAGGATTTGGAGGGATTTTAGCTGATGAAATGGGGCTTGGAAAAACAGTTCAAACAATAGCATTTTTGTTATCTGAAAAGGGTAAACATTCATTAATAGTCACACCAACTTCTCTCATATATAACTGGAAACAAGAATTTGATAAATTTGCACCAAAATTAAATGTCGGAATTATTCATGGAGACAAAAATGACAGAATTGAAGTGCTAAATAGAATTTATGATTATGATATTATATTAACAACATTTGGTACCCTAAAAAACGATATAATAGAATATGAAAAAAACATATTTGACTATCTAATAATAGATGAGGGACAAAATATAAATAATCCAGAATCACAAAATGCAAAATTCGTAAAAATGATTAGATCAAATAATAGATTTGTTTTAACAGGGACACCAATAGAGAATAATTTAATGGAATTATGGGCTTTATTTGATTTCATAATGCCAGGTTATCTTTATTCTAAACAAAGATTCGACCATGAATTTATAAACAAGGCAAACGCAGTAGAAGATTTGAAAATTTTAATAAGTCCATATATTTTACGAAGAACAAAAAAAGATGTAATTAAAGAAATGCCGGAAAAAATAGAAAATAAATTGATTGTTGAAATGACAAATCCTCAAAAGCAGGTATATAAAGAATTTATTAAAGAAATTCAAAATAATCTTAAAAATAATAGTTTAGATAATAGTAACATAACTATATTTTCTTATTTAACAAAACTTAGACAGATTTGCTTAGATCCATCCATAATAATTGATGATTATAGTGGAGGAAGTGGTAAAATTACTATAGCCAAAGAGATTATATCTCAAAAAATGAATAATCATAAGATTTTACTATTTTCTCAATTTACATCTGTTTTAACTAGATTTGCTGATGAATTGCAGACTGAAAATATAAAATATTGTTATTTAGATGGTAATATTTCTTCAAAAAATAGAGTTAAGCTTGTAGATGAATTTAATAACAATGAGAATATAAGAATATTTTTAATTTCATTAAAAGCAGGGGGAACTGGTTTAAATCTAACTAGTGCTGATATTGTTATTCATTTTGATCCCTGGTGGAATTTAGCGGCTGAAGACCAAGCAACGGATAGAGCACACAGAATAGGTCAAAAACATATGGTTGAAGTAATAAAATTAATAGCTAAGAATACAATTGAGGAGAAGATATTACTTCTTCAAAATGATAAGAAACAACTTATAGAAGATGTAATAACAGGTGAATTAAAAGATGAGAATATAATAAATAAGTTGAAAACGGATGAATTATTAAATTTATTTTCCAGTTAATTTGATTAAAAATAAATCTAATACATGATATAATAGTGATTAGAAATGATCATTATCAAATAATGATAAAAATTTGATAAATAAATATATGGTAGATATAATATGTGAAAACATATTATATGCAAATGTTAAATTAAGACTTTATATTAAAGTTTTTCATTCATTCAATAAAAAGTACCAAAAAGTATATTTTGTATTGTATATTATAATGACCGGGGAAGGGAGCGTATGGAATGCTCGAATGTGTTTTAATAGATTTAAATGTTAATGAGAACACAACTGTAAATGGACTTATAGAAAATCATATGCCTTTTATTATAAAAAGTATTTCTGATGTTACTGGAAGATATGTATCATGTGAAAATGATGAAGAATTAAGCGTTGGATTACTTGGATTTCATGAGGCTATTGAGAGATATGATAATGAGAAGGGGCATTTCTTATCTTATGCAAAGCTTGTTATAGCAAGTAGGATTAAAAATTATCTGAAAAGCGAAAATAAACATCAACATTCGTCTCTAGAAGAATTATTAGATAAGGGTATAGACATAAAAGATGAATATTTTGAACCTGAAGAAGATAATAGCATATTATTAGAAGAAATAAACAAGCTAAAAAACGAAATAAGTTCATTTGGTTTTACGTTGGAAGATTTGGTAAATGAGGCTCCCAAGCAACAAGCAACAAGGAAAAATGCAATTAGTTTATCAGAAGAAATAAGTAATGATGAGGAATTCACTTCTTTTATGTACTTGAAGAAAAGATTGCCAATAAAAAGAATTGTTTTAAAATTCTCAGTTACGGAAAAAGTAATAAAAAGAAGTAAAAAGTTTATTATTTCGGTGGTAATAATAATTGATAAAAACCTAAGTGCTTTGAGAAATTGGATCAGAAAGTAGGTGAAAAAATGAATAAGGGAATAATAATGGAGGTAAAAAAGAATTATGCTATAGCCATGAATGATGTAGGGGTAATGGATAAAATAGTATTTAAGGATAATATGAAAGTTGGTCAAAAAATATTTTATTTCGAGGATGATATTGTCAAGAATACTACTAAAAATGTTTATAGGTATCATAATTTTATAAAATCATTTGGATCAATTGCTGCATTAGTTTTAATTGTATTCACCTTCTTTAATATAATAAAACCACAGGAAGCATATGCAGTTGTTAGTTTAGATATAAATCCTAGTATCCAAATTGAAGCAGATAGTAAGCTTAACATCATTAAGGTAGAAGGTGTTAATGATGATGGCAAGAATATGGATTTCAGCGATATTAAGAATATACCTCTTGAGAGTGGAATACAAAAAATAAAGGATAAACTACAAGAAAATAATTACTTAGTTAGTAATAAAGATGTATTAGTTGGTTATGCTTTCGTGCAAAAGGGAGAAGATAATAGTGCTTATGAAAAAGATTTGATGGGTGCCATTAATTCTACATTTAGCACAGAAAAAGTAACTTATGTTCCAGGTGACAAAGAAGATGTTAATAAAGCTAAGGAACAAGGAATAAGTTTAGGAAGATATGAAGCTGCATCTCGAGTTGCAGATCAAGATATAAAGAATAAGATAGGTACAGCACCAGTAAAAGATATTACTGCAAGCATAAAAGATAGCGAAAGTGCTACAGAGTGGAAAGCACAAGACCAAAAAGATACTAATGCTCCAGCTATAAATGAAACGCCGGAAGTTAAACCTGAAAAGCCAGCAACAGATAGTGTGAGACCTAATGCTTCTACTGATACTACAGAATCTAGCAGTGATTTAAGTAATGGGAATAATAATATCACTAATAAATCTGATAATAGCAACGAAGTTTTAAGTTTACAACCTGATGTACCAGCTAAAAGTGGAGATAATAATAACGGTGGAAATAATAGTAGCGGTGGAAGTAGTAGTAATAGTAATAGTACGGTACCAACTACACCAAAAGATAATACTATTAATATAGCACCAAACAATGGAACTATTGAAAATAGCACAACTCCTAGTAAAATCAAGGATGATTCTAATAAGGTGATAACACCTGATTCAACAAAAACAACAGATAAAAACGCTAAAAATTAAATTATTGAAAAACAAAAATAGATTTGTCTATAAGTAGATAAATCTATTTTTTTCGGGAAAAATAATAAAGTAATACTATACGAACAGCGTTGATTTAATATAAAAATGAGGACGAGAGAAGATTTTTATAGTATACTTTATTTTAGGTATATTCAAAAAAATAATAAATCTATGATGTTTTTTGATTATTATTTTCTTTTATGTGCCAAAGTATTATTAATAAAAAATTGGGGAGATTAAAAATGATAAAAGATTATTTACAAAATAATGTATTAATATTTGATGGGGCAATGGGTACGTATTATTCAGAGATAACAGGAAACGATGTGTCTTATTGTGAATTTGCAAATTTGAATGATAGGGATACTATTAAAAAGATACATAATGAATATATTAAAGCTGGTGCAAAGTTAATTAGAACTAATACCTTTTCAGCTAATACATATGATCTTGGAGTATCTTTAGATAAGTTGAAAGATATAATAAAATCGGGCGCTGATATAGCAAAGGAAGTTATAAAAGATGCATCAGTTTATATTGGGGCAAGTATTGGACCTATAAAAGTAGATAACTTAAATGAAACAATGGATGATATATTAAATGAATACAAATTTATAATTGATTGTTTTTTTGATAATAATATTAATATTTTTGTATTTGAAACCTTTAGTAATTACATTCACCTTGAAGAAATCAGTAAATATATTAAAAGCAGAAATAAAGATAGTTTTATCTTAGTGCAATTTGCAGTTAAGCCTGATGGCTTTACAAGGGATGGGATAAGTGTAAATAAATTATTAAAGGCAGTTAAAGCAATAAAAGAAATAGATGCTTATGGATTCAATTGTGGATCAGGACCAACACATATATCAGAAATTATTAGAAAAATAGATATTGAAAATGATATTGTTTCAGCATTGCCAAATGCTGGATTTCCAGAATTGATTCATGAAAGAACTGTATACCCTAATAATCCTAAATATTTCGCAAGGAAAATTAATGAAATAAAAGCATATGGAGTATCTATAATTGGTGGATGTTGCGGAACAAATCCAAACTATATTAAGGAAATTAGTTCATTAATTCAGGAAAATTCTAAGGCAATTAAAGTTACTAGTGTTAATCGCGTAGAAACACATAATGAAAATGAAAGAAAAATAGAAAATTCATTTAAAACTAAGTTGGATAGAAATGAGTTTGTAGTTGCTATAGAATTATCTGCACCTGTAGACACAAACATATCAAAACTCATAGAAGGAGCTAAAATATGTAAGGCTAATAATATTGATTTAGTAACAGTTCCAGATTCACCTATGTCAAAGGTAAAAGCTGACTCGTCAATAATAGCAGCTAAAATCAAAAGGGAAATAGGTATAGACGCTATGCCTCATCTATGTTGTAGAGATAAAAACACAAATGCTATAAGGTCGACATTGATAGGTTTACATATTGAGAACATTCGTAATATATTAGCAATTACAGGAGATCCAGTATCAGATGCAAGTAAAGTTGAAACAAAAAGTGTTTTTAACTTAAATTCTTTTAGATTGATGGAACTTATTAAAGATATGAATGAAGAAATATTTGAAGAAGATAATATCCTTATAGGAGGGGCATTAAATCTAAATGTTTTAAACAAAGAAGTAGAATTTAATCGTATGTTAAAGAAAGTAGAAAAGGGTGCTAAATTTTTCTTAACTCAACCTATATATGACGATGAAGCAATAGACTTTTTGAAGAAAATTAAAGAAAGAACAAATGTTAAAATATTAGCAGGATTACTTCCAGTAGTTAGTTATAGAAATGCTGTCTTTTTAAATAATGAACTACCAGGAGTGACTATTCCTGATAAATATGTTAAAATGTTTTCGGAAAATATGAGTAAGGAAGAAGCTCAAGAAGTTGGCGTAAATATTACCGTTGAAATTGGAAAAAAATTAAAAGGTGTTAGTGATGGATTGTATTTTATAACTCCATTTAATCGTGTAAACATGTTAATTGAAATTATAAAACAAATAAGAGCATAGCATAACTTTATTAACTAAAGGGCAAGAGGGATATTTATGAGAATAGGTATTATAAGGCATTTTAAAGTTGATTATAAGAAAAATTATTTTATGACATCAAAAGAATTTAAAAAATGGGAAGAAATTTATAACAAAAGTAGTGTTATAAAAAAAGATATTGAACTTATGGGGATAAACTGGGATAAATGTTATTCTAGTAGTCTGATAAGGGCACTTATCACTGCAAAACATGTGTATAAAGATTCTATAGTTCAAAATGATTTGATTAGGGAAACAATAATTGATCCCATATTTAAAAGCAATTTGAAGTTGCCATATTGGTTCTGGGCTGTTAGCGGAAGAATTGCTTGGTATTTCAATCATAAATCTCAGCAGGAGATTAAAAGCATAACTAGAGAAAAAGCTAAAAAATTTGTTAACTTATTATTAAGTGAAGCAAAAGAAGAAGGAAATAATAATATTTTAGTAGTGACACATGGCTTTTTTATGTATAGCCTTCAAAAAGAACTTAAAAAAAGAGGATTTGTAGGTAAATTAAAATATAGCCCTAAAAATGGAGCATTGTATTTATATAAAAAAGAATAAAGAACATGAAACAAAATAGGATTGCAGGTGGACTTGTTATTTTTATGAATGTGCGTAATATTCCACAGTATAATAAAAGTCATAGTATTTATGACTTTTATTTTTTTATGAATCATGGTAAAGTGTATATTGCATGAGAATATATATTAACTTAAGTACAATTTCTTTCAAAAAACATCATTTGATAGTTTTAAAAAATATATTTAGTTGAAATAGGAATTGAAATAAGTTAGTATAAAGATAAAAAGGAGGAACTTTTAGATGAATGAGATATTATTAGATGAAGCAAATAGATGTCTACTATGTAAAAAACCTCGATGCAAAGAAAATTGTCCAATAAATACTTCAATACCAGAAGTTATTAATCTTTATAAAGAAGGTAAGCTTAAGGAAGCAGGAGAAATTTTATTTAACAATAATCCACTTTCTGCTGTATGCGCTTTAGTTTGCATTCACGAAGATCAATGTAAGGGGAATTGTATCAAAGGAATAAAAGGAGAACCAATAAAATTTCATGATATTGAGCAAGAAATATCAAGAAAATATTTAGATGAAATTAAGTTCGAGAATGTTCCTAAAGATAAAGATAGAATTGCAATAATTGGAGGAGGACCAGCTGGAATTACAATTGCATTTATTTTAGCTATGAAGGGATATAATATAACTATTTTTGATGCACACGTGAAAGTAGGAGGTGTATTAAGATATGGTATACCAGAATATAGATTACCAAAAAAATTAATCGATAAAATTGAAGATAAACTTATAGAACTTGGAGTTAGAATTAGACCAAATACTCTTATCGGTCCAGTTATAACCTTGGATAGGCTATTTGAAGATGGATATAAGGCTGTATTTATTGGGACAGGTGTATGGAATCCTAAAACATTAAATATTAAAGGAGAAACTCTTGGAAATGTTCATTTTGCTATTGATTATTTAAAATCACCTGAAAATTATAAATTAGGAGATAGAGTGGCAGTAATAGGCGCAGGAAATGTAGCAATGGATGCGGCTAGAAGTGCTAAAAAGAATGGTGCCAAGGATGTAACAATAATTTATAGAAAAGGTTTTGACCAAATGTCTGCAACCAAACAAGAGATAAGAGAAGCTAAAGAAGATGGCATAAATTTTGAGCTATTTAAGTCTCCAATTGAATTAACAGAAGCTGGTGTAAAGTTAGTTATTACAGAAAAGATAACAGATTCTGAAGGTAAAGTACAAACTAGAGTTATTGATAGTGGAGAAGAATTTTTTGACTGTGACTCTATAATTATAGCTGTCAGTCAAACACCTAAAGCGAATATAGTTTCAAATACCACACAACTAAATACAAATAAGTGGGGACTATTAATTACAGATGAAAAAGGAAACACAACTAAAAAAGGAACCTTTGCATCAGGAGATGTAGTTACAGGAGCGAAAACAGTAGTTGAAGCAGTCGTACAAGCGAAAATTGTTGCTAAAACCATAGAAGAATATTGTATAAACAACTAGAGGTATATACATATTGTAAGCAAGAAATGAATGATGTTATTGTTAATTTGGCTGATTATGGAATAAAAATTAATTACAGGTTAAGTATTAATGATATTGCAACATTATTTTAAATATGTTTTTATGAAAGAGAGTTGAGAAAAATGAGTGTTACAATAAAGGATATTGCAAAACTAGCTAATGTTTCGCATACCACAGTGTCAAGAGCACTTAACAATAGCCCATATATAAATGAGGAAACAAAAGTAAAAATCAAGGCATTAGCGAAAGAATTGAACTATGTTCCAAATTACAGTGCTAAAAGTTTAGTTTTATTAAAATCATATGTTATCGGAGTTTTCTTTTCATCAATTAGTGAAGGGACATCTGATACATTTTTTCATGAAATTGTGAAAGGAATAAATAAGGTTATAGATAAGGAATATAACTTGGTTATTAGAGGAATAGATGATTATCAAAACTCTCATCCAATAGATAATAAGAACTTTGATGGAATAATTGTAGTTAGCCAAAGTAAAAATGACGATAAATTCATAGAAACAATAATTGAAAAAAACATTCCAATTGTAGTTATAAATAGAAATATTGAAAAAGAAGGATTAGTAAATATAATGTCGGATGACACAAAAGGTGTTTATGATGCAGTCACATATCTGATTAAGAATAATCATCAAAAAATTGCATTTATTGAAGGGAATAAAGAATTTGAATCTAGTGCATATAGAAAGAAGGGATATTTAAAAGCTTTAGAAGAAAATGATATTCCGATAAATGAAAATTATATCATAAGTGGAAGATACGATTTGTTAAGTGGATATAAAAGTATGAAAAAGGTATTAGAATTAGATGATATACCTACTGCTGTATTTTGTTCAAATGATGACATTGGAGTTGGAGCAATGAAGGCAATTTTTGATAAAGGATTAAGTGTTCCCGGAGATATATCTGTGATAGGTTTTGATGATAGTAACTTTTGTAATTATGTAACCCCGCCTTTAACGAGTGTAAGAAAAGATTCACTAACTATGAGCGAATATGGTGGCAAAAATTTATTGAATATAATAAAGAATCAAGAAGTAGATAAAGAGAAAATATATATAAAATCAAATCTTGTAGTAAGAAAATCTGTTAGAAAACTATAATATATTCTAAAAATAATAATTAGCTTTTAAGTTGCTAATTATTATTTTTAAATAGTTAACGTTAACAAAAAAGATATTGCATTATTTTTATATAGTATTTATAATATAAATGTGAACAAATATATTATAAATACTATTGTTCACGTTAACAAGGTTACAGATAATTATTAAATAAATTGTAAGAAAGAGGGTAGTACAATGGAAAGAGATATAAATTTTGATGAAAGTTGTTTTTATTGTTCAAGGAATCAAGAACTGGATTCTTTAATGATTAAAATATGTGATTTAAATGTATCAACTGTATATTTATTTAAGGAACAAACATATAAAGGTAGATGTAATGTAGTTTATAAGGAGCATAAAAGCGAAATCTCAGATTTGACTGAAAATGAAGCTGCTGATTTTATAAATGATGCTCGTAAAGTAGCAAAGGCAATTCATAAAGCATTTAATCCAGATAAAATTAATTATGGAGCATTTGCCGATACGATGAAACATCTTCATCTTCATATAGTACCAAAGTATGAAGGGGGACCATCTTGGGGAAAAACTTTTGAGATGAATCCACAAAAAGTTTTATTAGATGATATACAATATAATGATCTAATATCAAAAATAAAAAGTAATTTATAAAATTCAATTAGATAAAAAGAAATATTAAATAACAGATAGGGATAGAACATTATCAATTCCGATATAAAAATATAGATTATAATATAAGAATTCCAAAAAGGGAGAAAATATATTATATTTATAAAATATTATTGTTAACGTTAACAAAAAAGTATTGCATTTTTAAATAAATAATATTATAATTTATTTAAATCATAGAAATTGTTCACGTTAACAAAAGTATTAATATGAACAAATAGGAAAGAAGGAATTACGTTGAAGAAATTTATGGATGAGAATTTTTTATTATCAAATAAAACATCGGAAACATTATATCATGAATATGCTAAGGAAATGCCTATAATAGATTATCATTGTCACATCAATCCTAAAGAAATATTAGAAGATAAAAAGTTTACTAATATATCACAAGTATGGCTTTATGGCGATCACTATAAATGGAGACAAATGAGATCTTTTGGTATAGATGAAAAATATATCACTGGTGATGGAAGTGATTATGAAAAGTTCTTAGCTTGGGCGAAAACTATTTCGCATGCAATAGGAAATCCACTTTATCATTGGACACACTTAGAGCTTAAGAGATTTTTTGGAGTAGATGAAGTTTTAAATGAAAAAACTGCATCAGCTATTTGGGATAAGGTAAATAATATGTTAAATAGCGATGAATTTACTGTAAGAGGACTTATTAAAAAAGCAAATGTTAAGGTGATTTGTACAACAGATGATCCAATTGATTCTTTAGAATATCATTTGGCAATAAAAGAAGATAAGAGTTTTGATGTAAAAGTGTTACCAGCATTTAGACCAGATAAAGCATTAGGAATTAATAATGAAACATTTAAGGAATGGTTCAATAAATTGGAGGAAGTTGTTGGATCAAAAATCACAAATTATGATGAGTATTTAGATGCATTGAAGAAAAGAGTAGAATTTTTCCATGAGGTTGGATGCAGAGTATCCGACCATGCATTAGACTTTGTGCCAGTTGGTAATGCATCATTGGACGAAATGAGAGAAATATTTAAAAATGTTTTAAAAGTCGGACAAGTATCTTTTGAAGAAGAAAATAAATTTAGAGCATTTACATTAAAGTATCTTGGAAAATTATATCATGATTTAAAATGGACAATGCAATTGCACATGAATTGTGTTAGAAATAATAATTCTGCTATGTTTAATAAATTAGGCCCAGATACTGGATTTGATTCATTAAATGATACAGAAGTTGCAATTCCACTTTCAAGATTATTAGATTCATTAAATAATGAAAAATCATTACCAAAAACAATTATTTATAGTTTAAATCCAAATGATAATTCTACTATAGGAACATTAATAGGATGTTTCCAAGGAGATGGCATTAAAGGTAAAATGCAATTTGGATCAGCATGGTGGTTTAATGATCACAAAATTGGAATGCAAGATCAACTTAGAACACTAGCTAACTTAGGAATGTTGAGCACATTTGTTGGCATGCTTACAGATTCAAGAAGTTTCTTATCTTATACAAGACATGAATACTTTAGAAGAATACTTTGCAATGTAATTGGTGAATGGGTTGAAAATGGAGAATTACCTGATGATATAGAACATTTAGGTCAAATTGTATCAGATATTAGTTACAATAATGCTGAAAAATATTTTGATATGTAAATAAGTTAATAGCTTATTATATATATAACACAGTTCTCAAAAAAAAGACACTAGCATATGCTTTTTAAGTAATGCTGAACTTCTTTAATCAGATATTTCGTATACTATAATTTATTAAAAATTTTAAGTTAACCATATTTTGAGAACTGTGCATTAATTATAAATTAAATTATATAATTAGAAAATTTATCATGATGTAAAAAATCAGAATTTTGGAGGAATAATTATGAAATTAAATAAAGAAACATTTAAAGAATTTAAAACTTATCCAGAAAGAGTTATTCAATTTGGAGAAGGTAATTTTTTAAGAGGATTTGTTGATTGGCAAATAGATGAAATGAATGAAAAAGCAGATTTTAATGGAAGTGTTGTAGTTGTTCAACCACAAGAAAATGGATTAATACATATGTTAAATGAGCAAGACGGCCTTTATACATTATATTTACAAGGGATGCAAAATGGTAAAGCTGTAAAAACTCATAAGGTTATAAATTCTATTAGCAGAGGGGTTAATCCATATATTAATTACGAAGAATATTTAAAATTAGCGGAAAATCCAGAAGTAAGATTCATCGTTTCAAATACTACTGAAGCAGGAATTGCTTTTGATGAAAATGATAAACTAAATGAAGGATGCCAAAAAAGTTATCCTGGAAAATTAACAGCACTCTTATATCATAGATTTAAAACTTTTAATGGAGCTAATGATAAAGGATTTATAATAATACCATGTGAACTTATAGATAGAAATGGTGAAAAACTTAAAGAAATAATATTGAAATATTCAGAAATTTGGAACTTAGGGCAAGGGTTTGTTGATTGGATAAATAATGCAAATATTTTTTGCTGTAGCCTTGTAGATAGAATAGTTCCAGGATATCCAAGAGATACAATCGATGAAGTTAGAGTTGAACTTGGATATGATGACAATTTAGTTGATGTAGGAGAAATATTCCACTTATGGGTAATTGAAGGCCCACAATCATTAAAAGATGAGTTACCAATAGAAAAAGCAGGATTAAATGTAAAAGTTGTCGATGATATGACACCTTATAGAACTAGAAAAGTTAGGATACTTAATGGACCACACACAGCAATGGTACCAGTAGCATATCTTTATGGATTAGAAACTGTAGGAGAATCAGTAGATCATGAAGTAATAGGAAAATATGTACATGAATTAATATATGATGAAATTATACCAACTTTAGACCTTTCTCATGAAGAATTAGTAGAATTTGCTGATGCAATAATAGAAAGATTTAGAAACCCATATGTTAAACATTATTTAATGAGCATTGCATTAAATTCAATGTCAAAATATAAGACAAGGGATTTACCAAGTTTAACTGAATACTTAAAGAGAAAAGGTGAACTTCCTAAAAAATTAGTATTTTCTCTTGCAGCGTTGATTGAATTCTATAAAGGAAAAAGAGATAAAGAAGATATTAAACTAGCTGATGATAAAGATATTTTAGAATTATATAAAGAATTGTGGTCAAAATATGATGGAGGCAATCAATGCTTAAAAGATATAGTTACATCAGTTTTAGCATATGAGAAGAATTGGGGAATGAACTTAAATGAAATTCCAAATCTAACTGATGAAGTAACAAGATATTTAATTTTAATAGAAAAATTAGGAATGAAGGAAGCTGTTAAAGAAGTTCTTTAACATATAGACAAAAACTCATAATCAAATTTTATATAAATTTCTATGTAAAGTTTAACTTAATATTAAACTTTACATAGAAGCCCTAAATATATTGTTAAAGATATACAATGATTGATGGAAGTAGGGAAGAACAATGAAAGAAATTATAAAAATTAATGAAAAAGATAATGTTGTAGTAGCTCTTAAAGATTTATCAAAAAGTGAAATTATTGAAATAAATAATACTAGGATTGAAATAAAAGAGGATGTAAAAAGAGGACACAAAATTGCTATAAGCAATTTTTCAGTGGATGAAGATGTAATCAAGTACGGGTATCCTATAGGACATGCAATAAAGAATATTGAAATTGGAGAATGGGTACATACGCATAATATAAAGACTAATCTAGTTGGAATTAAAGATTATACGTTCAATCAAGATTTAATGGAATGCCAATCAAGCGACAGAAAAATAACATTCAAAGGTTATGAAAGAAAAAATGGAAATGTCGGAATTAGAAATGAATTATGGGTAGTTCCAACTGTTGGATGTGTTAATGGAATAGGTGAAAGAATCATAGAAAGATTTAAAGAAGAAGTGAAACCTGAAGGTATTGATGCTATTGAAGTATTTAAGCATAACTATGGTTGTTCACAATTGGGTGATGATCACGCTAATACAAGAACAATGCTTGGAAATTTAGTAAAGCATCCTAATGCAGGTGGAGTACTAGTTCTTGGACTTGGTTGTGAAAATAATACAATGCCTGAATTTATAGAATCATTAGGTGATTACGATGAAGAAAGAATTAAATTTTTAGTTTCTCAAGAAGTATCTAATGAAATTGAAAAAGGCGTGAAAATATTAAAGGAACTTTATGAGAATATGAAAAATGATGCAAGGGTATCTATTCCTGTATCTAAGTTAAAAGTTGGATTAAAATGCGGAGGTTCTGATGGACTTTCTGGAATAACTGCAAATCCGCTTGTAGGAAGTTTTTCAGATTTATTAATATCTCAAGGTGGAACTACAATTCTTACTGAAGTACCAGAAATGTTTGGCGCAGAAACTATTCTTATGAATAGAGCAAAAGATGAAGAAACATTCAATAAGACTGTACATTTAATTAATGACTTTAAAGAGTATTTCATGTCTTATAATCAACCAATATATGAAAATCCATCACCAGGTAATAAAGCAGGTGGTATTACAACCCTAGAAGATAAATCATTAGGTTGTACACAAAAATCGGGAAATGCTACAGTTGTAGATGTTCTAAAATATGGAGAAACTTTAAAGATTAATGGATTAAATTTATTAAGTGGACCTGGTAACGATTTGGTGGCTGCATCAGCACTTGCAGCCGCAGGGTGTCATCTTGTATTATTTACCACTGGGAGAGGTACTCCATTTGGAACTTTTGTGCCTACAATAAAAATATCAACAAATACACCATTATATAATTTGAAACCTCATTGGATGGATTTTAATGCTGGATCTTTAGTTGAAGATAAGAATTTGGAGGACGTAACAGAAGAATTGTTGAATTATATACTAGAAGTTTCAGGCGGAAAACTTATAAATAATGAAATTAATAAATTTAAGGAAATAGCAATTTTAAAAAAAGGTGTGACATTATAATTTAAGTAATATTCAGTTGGTTATATTTTTACCTGTTTAATATTAAACAGGTAAAAACTAGTTTTTGTTATAAAATAAAAAAGTATAACTTTTATGTAAAGTTTTTCTATAAAACGCTTGTAATAGATTTCAAATTGATGTATAATTAATTATAGGTCAAGCACACGTGTGCAAACTAAATGTACACGTGTGCAGATGTGAAATTATTTTAATTTTAGTTTGTCCATACTAAAAATTATTTTTTTACAATAATTGAACACGTGTGCACCTCGAACATAAATAATCAATAATTTAGAAGTTTAGAACAGGACATTAAAGCTTAGGAGGAGTAGATATGAAAGATTATGCAAAATGGATGGCTGATTCAGTCATAGCGAGAAAAACAGATTTAACTAGCTATTGGGCTTATGAATTTGGACTAACATTGGATGGGATTGCAGAAGTTTGGAAACAAACTAAGGAAAGAAAGTATTTTGATTATATAAAAGAATGTATGGATACTTTTGTAGAAGAAGATGGAACTATTAAAGGATATAAAGTTGATGAATATAATATTGATCATTTAAATAACGGGAAAATATTATTAACAATATACCAAGAAACTAAAGAGGAAAAATATAAAAAGGCTTTACTCTTATTAAGATCACAAATTGATAAGCATTCACGAACAAGAGAAGGAGTTTTCTGGCATAAAGAAATATATCCTGAACAAATATGGCTAGATGGCTTATATATGGGAGCAACATTTTATGCAAAGTTTGTAAACGAATTCGGGAATGTTTCAGAATTTGATGATATAGCAAAACAATTCGTTATAGCTAGAAATCATTTGATAGATGAAAAAACAGGTTTATTATATCATGCTTATGATGATGCAAGGACTCAACCATGGGCGAATAAAGAAACTGGTTTATCAGCACATTTTTGGAGCAGATCCATGGGATGGTATGTTATGGCTTTAGTTGATACATTAGAACAACTACAAGAAGATAATAAGTATAAACCAGAAATACTTAAAATATTTAATGATTGTATACAAGCTCTTATAAAAGTTGCTGATAAAGAAAGTCATGTATGGTATCAAGTATTAGACCAAGGTAATAGAAAAGGTAATTATTTAGAAGCATCTGGATCATCAATGATAGCTTATGCTATGTTTAAAGGAATTAGAAAAGGATATTTACCTGAAGAATTAAGAGAATTTGCTAAAGAATCTTATAAAGGTTTAATAGATGAATTTATTTTAGAGACAAGAGAAGGACTTATAAACTTAAATAAAATATGCTTTGTAGCAGGTCTTGGTGGGAAAGATAATAGAGATGGTTCTTTCACTTACTACATAAGTGAACCAATCGTATGCAATGAGCCAAAAGGTCTTGGACCATTCATATTAGCAGCTGCAGAAGCAAATCTACTATAAAACTAGGAGGAAAAAATAATGAATGAAAAAATTAAATTAAGAAATATACTTGGTTATTCAAGTATAAACTTTTTGGGGAGTGGAGCTCAAGGCTTAATGTCTGCATGGTTATTGTTATTTTATACTACTGTTTGTGGACTTGATCCAATAAAAGCATCATCCATTTTCGGAATTGCAAGACTTATAGATGCCGTTGGAAATCCATTGCTAGGATTTATAAGTGATAGTTTTGGACAAACAAAATTAGGTAGAAGATTTGGTAGAAGAAAACCATTCATAGCAATTGGGATAGTTGGAATAGCTATTATATTCCCATGCTTATGGGTAGCAGGACAATCTTTCGCTTATTACTTCGCTGTTAATATGATATATGAAATATCATATACTTTAATATTTGTACCTGGGACAACTCTTCCAGCTGAAATGACTCAAAATGCTGCTGAAAAAGCAAAACTTATTGGTGGTAAACAATATTGTGGTACTTTATCAGGATTTATATCAGGTTTATTAACTGCATGGATTTTTAGTACTTTTGGAAAAGCTTCAGCTCAATCTTATTGGTATATAGGACTTTCTTGGGGAATTATAACTACATTATCTTTACTATTCTTCATATTTAATGTATATGAAAGAGATCCTGGAACAGCTGTTTATGAAGATGCTGCCGGTTCGCTTGGTGAAGTGTTTAAAAAAATTGGAGTGGATTTAGTTTCTTGCATGAGACTTAAAGCATTTAGACTTCACAGTGTAATGTGGTTTTTAGGTAGTGTTTACAAACAACTTGCAGGAGGAGTTCTCACTTTCTTTGCAATTTATGTTTTAAGTTTAACAACAGTTGATGTATCAGGAGTAAACAGTGTCTCTTCAGGAGTTTCACTTGTAGCTATATTCATATATATAATACTTGCATATAAATTTGGTGGTCCAAGGACTTTCAAACTAGGTATTGGAATAATCTTAGTTTCCCTTTTAGGTTATGTATATCTTGTATTTACAGGACATAACTCAATGACTTTAACTTTATTCGTAATTTTCTCAATAGCTAATATCGTAGGTAAAGCAGCAGTTGACTATATACCAACGTACCAAATGGGATTCGTTGCAGATATAGATGAAGCACTTACTTTAAAGAGAAGAGAAGGTATCTACAACGGAATAAATGGTTTATTTGGTAAGCTTGCAACATCAATAGAATCATTTGTACTTGGAATTGGTTTATCAGCATTTGGGTTTATCAGCACAACTGCAAAAGATAAAGTTGTAGAACAACCAGCTAGTGCAATAACAGGTATATCTGTAGTTACAATTGTGTTCCCAATAGTATTACTTGCTATAACTTGGATTGCAGCTTCAAAATATAAACTTACAAAAGAAACTCATAAATTATTGGTAGATGAAGTAAATAGAATTAAAGCTGGTGGTTTAATGGATGACGTGACTCCAGAAGCTAAAGCAGCTGTTGAAGTTTTAACAGGTTGGAAATATGAAAAATGCTTTGGAAACAATAACGTAGCATATACAAACAAAAATGAAAGTTTTCACATAACTGCTTAAAATAGAAAAATATAAACAAATTCATAAAAACCATGACATCACTGCCATGGTTTTACTTTATAGATAGCTAAAAATTATTTATAATGAATATTATGACAAATTGAGAAGGAGAAAATATCAATGACTATGTTAAAATGGAATGAAGAATTATATAAGGAAGTTGAAAATAAAGTAAATGAAAATATGCCAATATTAGGATATAAAAATGAATATGATATTCTAGATGAAAAATATTTATACTTAGTAAAGAATGTTGAAGAAGAATATCTTGTTCACCCAAATGGACCTTATAAGGGTACTAAAAGTGAAATGAAAAAAGACAGTGAGTATATCAGTAAATCTCTGATAAGAAAAACTAGAAATATACAATATTATGGAGATGTTATACAAAAGGCAATAAATGATGCTGCATTCAATGGTGGTGGAAAAGTTGTTATTAGAGGCAGTAGTGATTCACAAAATCCTAATATATATTATACAGGGGCAATATATATTAAGAGTAACATAGAATTACATATAGAAGAAAATGCAGTATTAAAATTTATGAGGAATAAAACCAACGAATTTTACCCATTAGTGTATACTAGATGGGAAGGAATTGAAATGATGAATTTTTCTCCATTCATTTATAGTTATGAAGAAAAGAATATTGCAATAACAGGTAAAGGAATATTGGATGGATGTGCAGATGAATTTAACTGGATGCCATGGAAATTTGGATATTTTAATGAAGAAGATCAACAAATTCAAAGAGAAAGATTATTTAATTTAGGACAGGAAGGTGCTGACGTAAGAACTGAAAGAATATTTGGAGACGATATTTCAACCATAAGACCACCATTTATACA
Organism: Clostridium sp.; assembly: GCA_031292145.1. Taxonomy (GTDB): domain Bacteria; phylum Bacillota; class Clostridia; order Clostridiales; family Clostridiaceae; genus Clostridium. Next base: position 120,394 of record JARLHR010000042.1, read on the forward strand.
ACCATATAAAACTAACAATATAATAATTAAAGATATAACAATATTAAATTCACCTTTCTGGGAGATAAATCCTGTTCTTTGTGAAAATATAAAAGTGAGTGGTATAAGAATAGATACCAATTTATATAATAATGATGGAGTAGATCCTGAATCATGTAAGGATATGATAATCGAAAATTGTTATTTCCTAACTGGTGATGATTGTATAGCTATAAAGTCAGGAAGAAATAATGAAGGGAGAAGAATCGGTATTCCTACGTCAAATATTATTATAAGAAATAATGAGTTTAAAGATGGACATGGTGGAATAACAATAGGAAGTGAAATCTCAGGAGGCGTTAATAACATATTTGGGCATGATAATTTCTTTGACAGTAAAGAATTAGATTATCCAATAAGATTTAAGACAAATGCTGAAAGAGGAGGTAAACTTGAAAATATTTATATTAAAAATAGTACTGTAAGCAAATCTAAAATTGCTGTTATACATGCAGATTTCTTTTATGAAGAAGGAACAAATGGAAATCATAAGCCGATATTAAGAAATATCATGATTTCTAATATTAAAACTGTTTCTGGTAGTAGTATAGATGCAAAGAATGCTTTATATTTAAAAGGATTTGAAGATGCACGAATAGAAAACATAGTATTAGAAGATGCTATATTAAATGGAGTAAAAGGAGAAGCAATATTACAAAACATTAAAAATATTACTTTTAAAAATGTCTATATAAATGGGAATAAACTGGAGGATAGCACATTTGATGTAGATAATGACTTCAATATCAAAGAAATATAGTTATAGAGATATATAATTAAATAGGAACATGAAAGAAAATAATAAATAAAAGATGCGACTTCTATTTTGTGTCAGACATGGAAACAAATTCTGCTCATAGCTAGCTTATTAGTATAATTTGCTGATGGAGTATGACACCAAATGGAGAAGCATGTGGATCTATTATTTTTGATTGTGCCTTAAGCATATTAAAACTGATTTGGAAATATTTAATGATAAAATCAGCTTTAATATGCATTTTTTATGATAATTTTTTATTTAATATAGAAATATTTGCTTGATATGAATGTTAAGACTATAATCAGTAATGTATTTAAAAATATTGTTAAAACCAGAATATTAATAAATAATATGTAAATTATTAAAATAAAATTAGGAGGAAATATGAAAAAACCTATAAAACGAGTCGCTACAATACATGATTTGTGCGGAATAGGGAAAGCTGCATTAACTAATGTGATTCCTGTTTTATCAGCATTGGGAATTGAGGTATGCCCTATACCTACTATGATATTAAGTACACATACTGGAGGATTTGGAACGCCTAATATTATTAAGTTAGATGGATATATTAACAAGGCAATTGAACATTATAAAAGCTTAAATATTAATTTTGAAGGAATATTTATTGGATATTTAGGCAGTAATGAAAATATAGAAGATACTATTGGATCAATAGAATTAATTAAAAATGATGATTCATTGATTGTATTTGACCCTATTTTTGCAGACAATGGGTGTTATTACAGCAATTTCGATAAAAGCTATTCAGATAATTTAACAAAAATAATGAAATATGCTAATATAATAACTCCTAATTTTACAGAAGCATGTATCTTATCACAAGAAAAAATTATGAGTGAAGTAAGTGAAGATGAATTGCTATTAATCTGTAGGAAACTAAATAAGAAAGGATGTAATGATATAGTTATTACAAGTGTGCCCCTTAAAAATAAGAATAAAATAGGAATAGCAGTATATCATGGAAAGGATGATTTGATGGAAATAATAATTCGTGATAAGCTTCAAAATTCTTATCCAGGAACTGGAGACATATTTACATCAGTATTAATTGGGTTAATATTAAATGGACTAACATTAAGGGAAGGTGTGCAGAAGGCTTGCGTATTTGTAGAAAGATGCATTATTGAAAGCAGCAAACATGATTACCCAATAAAAGAAGGAGTTCTACTTGAACCAGTCTTAAATGAATTTAAAAATGTGTTATAAATGAGAAATAACAAAATTCAATCATAAAAAATCAAGATTGCATAATACATTTATTGAAAATGAAAAAAAATAAATTATTTTGAAAGAAAATGATTGATTTTTATTTTGATATAGGTTATTATGATTACAAGGAGTGGTGATAATGTTTACAGAAGAAAGATTTAATATCATTCTTCAGGAACTAAAAATTAAAGGAATAGTATCAGTCGTTGACCTGGTTAAATTATTGGAAGCTTCCGAATCTACCGTTAGGAGAGATTTGAATACATTAGATAGTGAAGGCCTTTTAAAGAAAATTCATGGTGGTGCAATTTCAATCGATGAAAACACATCTAAACATGATTATAAAGTTAATGTTAGGCAGTCTTTAAATGTAGATGAGAAATGTGAAATAGCAAAATATGCAGCAGCATTAATTGAAGAAGATGATGTGATATATTTAGATGCTGGCACAACAACTGAACTATTAATTAATTTTATAGAAGCAAAAAATATAACTGTTGTTACAAATGGAATAGGCCATGCTAAGAAACTTTTAGAAAAAGGATTTAAAACTTATATTCTAGGAGGTGAAGTGAAATCTGTTACTGAAGCAGTTATAGGAAACACTACAATTGAAGAACTTAAAAAATATAATTTTTCGAAAGGCTTTTTTGGGGTAAATGGTGTAAGTAATCAAAGTGGATATACAACTCCAGATGCAAATGAAGCCATGGTAAAGTCTCAAGCAATTAAAATGTGTCAGAAATCTTATGTGTTAGCAGACACATCTAAATTAGATAAAATAAGCTTTGTAACTTTTGGAGCAATAACAGATTCAACACTAATAACAATTAGAATAACTGGTAATAATAATAGTTATGATACTGATGTAATAGAGGTGATAAAAAATGATTCATACAATAACTCTTAATCCTTCTTTAGATTATATTGTAAAGGTAAATTCTTTTAAAGTTGATTCCTTAAATAGAACTGAAGAAGAACAAATTTATGCAGGTGGAAAGGGAATTAATGTTTCCATAGTATTA
>JARLHR010000043.1 GCA_031292145.1 Clostridium sp.
AGAACATTCCCAATGAATGCACCAATCATCGACAAAATTGAAATCGCAAGAAAAGGTAAAGTTAGAAGAGCTAAACTTTACTACTTAAGAGATAGAGTTGGTAAGGCTGCTAAAGTTAAAGAATTATTAACTAGATAGTATTAAAAGAGGGACTGTTTCAGTCCTTTTTTTTTTAATTTCTAGAAAAGTGTGGATTTTTTTGAGTCTGAAAGATTTATAAAATCTAGAAAGTAATAAATGAAAGATAATAATAAAATTTTAAAATAAATTTAAGGAGGAATTCATATGGCAATTAATTGGTTTCCAGGGCATATGAAAAAAACTCAAAGAGAAATTAAAGAAAATTTAAAGTTGGTTGATGCAGTAATTGAAATAAGAGATGCTAGAATTCCAAGAAGTTCTGCAAATCCTGATATCGAAAAATTGTTAGAAGGAAAGCCAAGAATTATACTTTTAAATAAAAGTGATTTAACTGATAGTAATGCTACTAAGGAATGGATAAACTATTTAACTAAAGAAGAAGTTAGAGTATTAGAAGTAAATTGCTTAAAAGGTGATGGGTTAAATAATATAAAACCTATGTTATTAAACCTTTTGAAAGAGAAACATGATAGATTAAAAGCAAAAGGTATGGTTAACATAACAATAAGAGTCATGGTAGTAGGAATACCTAATGTAGGAAAATCAACTTTTATAAATAAGATGGCAAGAAATAATATTGCTAAAACAGGTGATAGACCAGGTGTTACTAAAAGTAAACAATGGATAAAAACTGGAATAGGAATTGAACTATTAGACACACCAGGAGTATTATGGCCTAAATTTGAAGATGATGAAACAGCTTTAAATTTGGCTTTTACAGGGGCTATAAAGGATGAAATAATGGATATAGAAGAATTAGCCTTGAAGCTTGTTGGCAGACTACAGGAGAGTTATGAAGCTAAATTAAAAGAAAGATATAAGTTAAAAGAGATTTTTGAAGATCCATTAGATACTTTAGATGCCATAGGGAGAAAAAGAGGTACTTTAATTTCAGGGGGGCAAATTGATTATAATAGATTAGCTGTTATTTTACTTGATGAATTTAGAGGGGGTAAAATGGGAAACATTTCATTAGAGCGACCATTAGATGAACAAAATGAAGATAATTAACGAGGATATAACATTATTGTCATTTACAGAAATAAAGGGTGAAATAAATAAAATATCAGTGGTTGATTATTATAAAAATGGTCACTTGCCAGAAATAATAAAATGGTTAGAAAACGACAAAAGGAAAAATGTATTATCAATTAAAAATAAAATTCAGAAAGAATTAGATATATATTTAAATGAAGTTAAAAGAGTTAAAGCGATGTATGAATTCGATAAATCCTTTGGAAACTACAGATATGTGGCAGGTGTAGATGAAGTAGGAAGAGGGCCTCTTGCAGGTCCAATTGTTGCTTGCAGCGTTATATTAGATTTAGAGGTTTTAGATACTGACTTGATTTTATACATAAATGATTCTAAAAAAGTAAAGGAAGCTAAGAGGGAAGAGCTTTCGGAAATCATAAAAGAAAAAGCATTAAGTTATTGTATAGCAGTTTCTTCAAATGAAGAAATTGATGAAAAAGGAATAGCGTTCTCTAATAATAAAATATTTTTAGAAAGTTGTAATTCTTTAAGCGTAAAACCTGATTTAGTATTGTCTGATGGGTATTTAATAAAGAATATTCAAATTGAAAATAAATCGGTAATAAAAGGAGATACAAAGAGTGCAAGCATTGCAGCAGCATCAATTGTTGCAAAGGTATATAGAGATAACCTAATGAAAGAATATGCTAAAGAATACCCTTGTTATGATTTTGAAAACAATGTAGGATATGGGACTTCAAAGCATATAGAAGCATTGAAAACTTATGGGAAATGCAGTATACATAGAAATAGTTTTTTAACAAAATTGTTATAATGTAAATTAAGGCACATATTTTTTTGAATATGTTTTGGGGTTGTTCCAAAATAGATTTTAAGCACAATATAGTAGAGTTTTGACGAAAACTCTACTATATTGTGCTGTTTTTTTATTTTGCGATAGCCTTATATATTAATATTATTGTAATCTAAAAGCATCTGCTACATGGTTTATTTTAAAAAGTGTATTCTGTGGATTTAAATAAATCTCTATAACGTCAAATCTTACGTTAAAATTAAATAATTTCTTATAATAAATATATGATTTAGCAACACTAATTATGGATTTTTGTTTTGAGGAAGTTATTGATTCTATTGGTAATCCGTAATTATAATTATACCTTCCTTTAACTTCGACGATTACTAATAAACTATTTTTGATACATGCAATATCTATTTCGCCTGAAAAAGCTCTAAAATTGCAATCTAAGATTTTGTAATTATTCTTCTTAAGATAATCTTTAGCTAAATTCTCGCAATAATTGCCAACTTCTTTATTTAATCTTTTCACTAGTTCACTCCAATTCTAACTTGTTAAAAAATATAGTTCTCTGAGATTATTAACAATTTAAAAATAATTTAAACAAATTCGTTTTTTTAGAATTAATATTTAAATGTGTGTCTATAATTCTGTAAGAGGTGAATTATATGGCGGTAAAAATAATAAGTGCTACACATAATGAATTAGAGGGTTTTTTGATAAATGTGGAGGTGGATATATCTAAGGGATTGCCCGTGTTTAATATAGTAGGATACAATATCATGATGTTGTGAGCTAAGTAACATTAATGGCTAGAGCATATATAGTTTTGAAAGAATGTTCTATTTTAGCTTAAATCAGAATGCTAAAAAGATAGAGAGAATAATATATACTAGAATGTTTGCCTTTATAATGCGTTTGTAAGCTTGCATTATGAAAGTGGTGTTTTTATGCTAACATTATTCTAAAGCACAATAGTGAAGCTAATAAGTGGATAAATGAGCATTTTCTATACAGAGATGAATAAAAGACTAGAAATTATGTAATATAAAAGCTAGGAATAGGGAGCTCCGGTATTCCTTAGCCTTATTTACTTTCAATTATCTATAATTTGTTAGATTCAACGTACTACATAATTATTTCAAGCTTAGACCACTATGTTTTTTTATTTTTTCGTATTCTGGAATTAATTATATTAACTCTAATTTAATGGCCATTCTGCGCTCAGGCTAATAAATTAGTCTTATTATATTATGATTTGATGTTATAGTGATATGAGTTTGCGATAATATGATTAATAAATTATATATAATTGAGAAGTATCTTGAATCATTAATATTATCGGAATAAGAACAATTGATTTATACTTTGGAAAGAATGTTGGTGTAGAAAATATAAAATGCCTATAAGAGGCTTAACAGTAAGAACTATAAAAATAAAAAGTATAGCTTACTTAAAGGAACAAGTTATCATGAATACTGGTTAAGTGATTTAATTAGGGAAAAATAAACGCATAAACTATTTTATGTTTTTATAATAAAGCTAATTGTGATAGTAATAGGGCGAAATATAGTGAAAATAACATGGGCTAAGGAGTTTGACAACACTTCTTAGCTTTATTTTTATATATAAATACATATTGATAATTGAAAAATATAAAATAGGTAATTTAGTTTGTTGCACAAACACATGAAAATTTAATAGAGTATGAAAAAATGTAGATATGTATTAACGGAATGACAATAAAATGCAGAAAAATACAGGAAAGATTATGGTTATGATATAGAGGCTATATTGGTTAATTGTCTATAATTTATTAACTGGGTTTATTCAATCTCTATTGATAAAATACCATGCCTAAAGCTAAGAGTCAAGCCACTTGCAAAGATTTATTTTTCATGTATTATATTAAAAAGAGGCGCGTCTCCTAAAAAAAATAGGAGGTAAAGTATATGGGTGGAAAGTAATATTAGTGTTAATTAAATATGACATTAAACAACAATTACTAAAATTATAGAGCAAAAGTTATAACTAGCGTAAAGAAAATGTTTGGGTAACTTTAGTTCTGTGATTAAACTCCAACGCAAAAAGAACTAAAAGAAAATTCCATGTGTGAGTTAGATATATGTTAATGCAGAGGAAATTTTCAATAATGTATATGGAATAATTACTTAAATTATATCGAAGGAAGATAGACAAGAGTTCTTGGAATATCTAATAGAAAATAAACAAAGGATATATTACAAATAATGATAAAGTTAAAGCTAAAATGGGTAAGTGAGGCAATAGGAGAAGAATACAAAGAATGGAAGAAAGGGGATATTATTAAGATATTAGCTCAAACAGGTACAGGTAAGACTTTTTTTATTAAAAGTAAACTGGTACCTTATATGAAGCCTTGGGAGCGTATGTTGATTGCAGCAAACAGAATAAATTTGAAAAGACAATTGAAGAAAGACTTATTAGAATATTACAATCAAGAAATTCCAAAAACACTAAAGGAATTAGATAACTTAACAACAATCGGAAATGTAACAATATTATCATACCAGCAAATATCAGAATTAAAGAAAGCAGATAAATATGAATTAAATAAATTAGACTTAGGTTATTATAGTTATATTATTTGTGATGAATGTCAATTCTTCTTTAGTGATGCATCATTTAACAATAAGTGTCATTTGGCATGGCAAGGATTAGTGCAAGCTTGGCATAGAGATACTATAAAGATATTTATTAGTGCAACGATGGATGAGGTAGAAGAAACGATAGATATGGCGGTTGATGCAATACAGGATGCTGGAGTTGGTGAAGAGGTAAAATGTTCATTATTTAAATATTCAACGAATATAGACTATAGTTATTTAAACATTAAATACTTTAGAAATATTAAAGATATTGCGACATTAATAAAAAACGATATTAGTAATGATAAATGGCTTGTATTTGTTACTAAAAAAGATGATGCTAAATACATGAAAGAACATATAGAAAAGAAGAAAAAAGTTAGCATTATAACTAAAGACACAGATATAAATAAAAGTATAGATTTGCAAACCATTATAACAGAAAGTAAGTATGAATGTGATGTATTAATATGTACTAAAGCGATGGATAACGGAATAAATATAGCAGATGATTTGGTAAAGAATGTTGTAATTATGGCATGGGATAAAATATCATTTATTCAAGAGTTGGGGAGGATTAGGATAGATATAAATAATGCTTCTACAATTAATTTGTATATACCAACTATGAGTTGGAGTTCTTTCAATACATTATTAAAAAAGCAATATGAGTGCAAGGAGAAACTAATTGAATTTTATCAAGAAAATAGAATTAAATTTAATGCAAAATATGATTATGAATATGAAAAATTACCTAGGGATATATTTATATTAGATAAAGATGAGGGCTGGAAAATTAATATTATTGGACATATAAGGCTTGTAAATGACAGGAGATTTGCAACTGAAATGTGTGATAAATTTGGTGAAAAAGAAAATACAGAAGCTAATATATTCGCTTACATAAAAGAACAGTTAAATTGGATTGAACAAGGTCATACATTTAATAAGTTGAATCTCATACAAGATGTTATTGATGATGAAGAAGTAGAAACATTGAAAAAATATTTAGAAAAACATGTTAACGAAAAATTATTTAAAGAACAACAACAGGAACTATGTAATCTAATAATTAAGGAACTAACAACGTTTGGAAATAATGCAGATTATAGAACTAAAATATTAAAACCAAATACATTGGAAAATATATTAAGAATCCAACTCAGATTACCTTATGCAGTTAGTAAATCTAAGCAAGAAAATAAAGGTGAAATGAGAAATAAGAGATATATTGTTATTACGAAGATTAAAAATTAAAATGCGTCAATTATACTAAAATCTTAATTATATAAGTTTGATAGTAAAAGTGACGCAAAATAGAAATTGCTTGAGATTGATTACTTTTGTAAAGCTTATCAATAGAATATTTAAAGTTGAAAAGGAGAAATACAATATGAGAAAAGATTATATGAAATATAGTGAAAATTTATGTGAGGAATTAAATGAAAATGTTGAAGGAAAACGTGTTATTTTTCGTGTATCTGATTCAGGTGAAACTATTGAAGTTAGAAAAGTATTAGATATTAGAGGGATGGCTTTTAACGCTGGTTATTTTACAGATGAAGATATAAATGAAAATAGTTTAGATGAAATGGTTGAGTTAGTACTGGATGATTTAGGGATGGGAAAATATAAAACGGTATTTCCAACACCGAAAGAGATTGAGCTATGTGATAAATTAAAAATTAACTGTTGGCTTGAAGAAGGCATAAGGATAGAACAAGGAGTTTTTTATATAAAAGAAGAAGCATGGTCAAGTATAGATACGATGGAATTCATTAAAATAAATAGAGATACTATAGAAATTATAACTAAGGATGATATTGAAGAAGAAGGTTTTAAGATGACTATAAAACGCGGATTGGAAGTTAACATAGAAGATGGCAAGATGATACCTTTTAATGTAGTGTTTGGTAAAGAGGAAGAGGAGAAATTTGTAAGATATGTTATTGTTGATGAGATTGATTTTAAAACTGCTACAGGCAAAATATATTCAAGTAATGGAGAACTTCGCTATAATGATAAATTAGGTGACAATGTGATTTGTGATTTGGATAAGCTTACGAAAATTACGTATGTTGCTAACGAGAATGTATATATAGTTGGAACTGTATTTGAAGAGAGTCAAATTGAGTATGAACCTTTTAATAAATTTGGATTGGAAATGTAAAATATTAATTAACATAAAATTAATATCATAATACTTTTTTTTGATTTTAAGTTTTATTGCAGTAGAAATTACTTACCTTATAAAATTACTTTTTTATGTTATATAATTGTATTGGCTACGCAGTAGACAGGACAAACTCTGTCATTACTTGATAATGACGGAGTACCTATAGGAGTTATTATGGATTAAACCTCTATAGCAAGAATTCAGGCAGACAAAATATCATATAAGGCTCAACTAAAGCCTTATGTTATATTATTGGCTACCTGATTGTTCATCTAAAGATGCATAAGTGAAGTAATATCTCATTCTTTTTTTATAATTTTAACAACAGAATATTTTCCGCACTTAGGACATTTCACATGCAATCTTCCAAAAACTCTATAACTATTAAGTTGATTTTCAAAAATATCAAATATATGAAGACATTTTGTACATTGAAAGTTATGATTTTCTTTATACTTAGAATCTATCAATAAAATAATTGGCACCCCAAGAATTAAAAAGACACCTACTATAATGATTATAATTGTATACATCTCAGAGTTACCTCCATATAGCCTATGAATAGAAGTTCTATTAAGTTATTTAATATTTTCTGCCCTTTTATTTAATTCAGATAATGCTATAAAATATTCAAATTCTATTATTTTTTTCGTATCTACGCTTCTTTGTAAATGGTTATAAAATTGTACACTGTCACCATTCTCGAGATATTTAATGGCAATATATAATTCGTATTTGCATAACGTTCTGTTTCTTAATGGAGAATTTTCTGAAATAGTATCTAATAATTCGGTTTCATTAATTTCATTAAGTAAAAATGAGACTAATGGCAACTTTTTCTTAACATGTTTTTTGAGATATTTTATTGATTCTTTTTTTACTTTTTCATCTTTAAGATAAACAGAAGAAAAATAAAGTATTGCAGGTGGAATAATTATATTACTTGTATACGGTGGTTTCAAAATAATTGAGTCTAAAAACATCTGTGTCGCTTTTGTATATTCGCCAAGTAGCCAATACACAACACCAACAGAAATATAATCCGTATCCCCCTTATGCCAATCTTCTGTTTCATTTAATACTTTTATATAATCAGCTAACGCATCTTCATACTTATTCATCATTAGTGAGGCCATAGCACGATGTCTTATACATGCAAAAGATTTTGTAGTATCATATTCTTCGGTTGCTCTATTAAATGCTTCAGTAAACAAGTTTTTTTCAATAAGGCTCCATGAACTATCCATTACTTCCCCCTCCTTTAAAAGTGAATAAAAAATTGTAAATTCATTTCTGAATAGTGCGACATATAAATCTATTGTTAATTTTTGTTTGTATAGAATAGTATTCAGTACTTATCTGTATGTTAAGAGAAATTTATACTTAATTCCCCACTGAATTTAATCATATATCCTATTTTTAAAGAAGAAATTTTACTTTCAAGTTCAACAGAGATATTTTCGCTCAAACCATTGACGGAGCATATAAATGTATACTCATCTAAAATATCTTTTACCTTTGCAATAACTATAGCATGTGAAGAATCCTTAATTGGCTGCTCAAATGTAGATTCGCTGTAATCATAAATTAACTCATAGGTACTTACAAAGACTATTTTTAGATTTGCTTTAATTTTATCATTAAGCCTTAAAATTAACTTTTCATTGATTAGTTCATTTAGAACATTAATCTCGTCAGTGTTGACAGTGGGGGCTCTATAGTTTATTAGTGGTACATAGCAATATAGGGTTTTAAAATTATTAATGTATAGCTCTATGCAACAGTCGTAACCACTTGGATTTATATGCATACTTTTTATATATCCATTTTGAGACATTTGACTTTCTCCTTAAAAGAACAAATTTTTTATTCATTATGATTAAACTATAAATTAAGTATGAATAATAATAGGTTTGCGAAATAATGAATGGTAGTCGAGCGTTAACTCAATTATATTAATATTTTGAAACAATCATCTTTAATGTTAATTTACCGAAACATTTACTGGCTTCGAAAAGGTCATGTTTACATGGGGGATATACTGGATTCAAAACTTCTATAACAAATTTAGAAAACCCACAATCCATTTGGTATTTTAAGTCATTTAGTGTGGAATCTCTGTTGCAACACGGAAGAAAAATATTCAAATTATTAAAACAACTTCTTTTATAGCACATATCCATCATTTTTTGCCAAACATCTATACTAATATTATTTCCGCAAAAGGGACATGTAATTGAATCAAAATTACTACCACAATCAATAAATGCAGGATTTTCAAAACTTTCCCAAGATATTCTATCTGCGTGAACATACATTTTCAAAATTTTCACTGCTCCATCAATTGTCTTTGTATCAATCGGAAAAAAATTATAATTTTCTGGTATTATTTTATATATAATTTCTGACATTTTAACACCACCTAACTATTATTATCTCATAAATAGTGTTTTCAATAGCCCTAAAGCAACATTCAACAGTTTACTATTATGAATTAATTATAACATATTTTGTAAAAATAATATTACTGATTAATTTTTTTAGATTTTTTGGATAGCAAAATTTAAATTTGTCATTATTCTGACACAATAACAAATTATAATAAACTCATAAGATTGATAAAACTTTTTTTAATAAATATTTACCCTATAAATATAAAAGAGTAGCACACATATTATCCCTATGTATGTTACTCTTTCTTATGCTTCTGAAAATCAAAGTTGCTTTTTGAATACATAACTGGTTTTATCAAATCCCATTTTTAATTCATAAAATTTATGTGCTTCTACTCGTTGTAATCCTGATGATAGTGCAACCACATCGCAACCATTTTCTTTTGCCCATTCATTAATAAATGATAGGAGACTTTGTCCATATTTCTTTGACCTTTGATTTACATCGGTAACTAAATCATTAACCCATATATGTTTGCCGTAATATAGGTTTGTAAGCTTAATAACACCTGCAACAGCAACAATTTCTTCATCTACAAAAAGTGCAAACATTCTATATCCTTCTTTTTTCATATCTTTAATTAAGTTTAAGTATGTTTCCTCAACTAAATGTGTTCTCAATTGTTTCATTACTGGAAATGCATTAAGCAATTCTTCGTTATTTAATAATTCTTTAACATAAGTAGTTTCTTTATCCATGTATAGCCCTCCTTTTATCTGCAAGAATCCATAATAAATCATCAATATAATATATGGTTATTCGGCGATTTACTATTACAAATCAATTATAGCATATATTGTAAAATGGTTGCTATTATATGTGGGTTATTAAATGGGGAAAGTTAAACAATTAATATTTCTATATATGACAGTGGTAAGTGGACATCAACGTTTAAAAGCGTCCAAGGATTTAGGAGTAACTAAAGTACCTATAATTATAAGGGATGACTTAGATGATGAGGATGAGAAGTTAAAGAAGCTCTTAGCTACTAACTTTGGAAGGATTAAAAATGACCCTAATAAGATGAGGAAAGTTGCTGTTGAGTATGTTGAGTTGTGTGGGATGAAGAATGGAGAGAAGCTTTCCGATAATCGTAAAGCTATAACTCAAGGTGAAATAGCTCAACAACTAGGAATTTCAAAGACCACATTAACAGAATTACTTGAAATTGAACGTAAGTTAACTCCAGAAGTAAAGCAATTGCTGGATTATGGAGCAATTAGTAAAACGTCAGCAAGTAAGATATGGGTTAAATATTGGTTACTAAAATTTTAGTATAGTTAGATGAAGGACAGCTCAAATTTGAGCTATGCTTTTTATAAATTCTTATAAGTAGAATATCTAGAGTTCATATTTTGGACATATAAATACGTACAGTAATTTTAATAGCTTTAAAAACGAGTAGCGAGTAAATTGGGTGAAATTAGGCTTAATGTTAGAAATATAAAAAGTCTTGTAATATCAATGATTTTAGAATACTTAAGAGTGTTTTAAGAAGTATAGAATCTTTAGAACAATTGGTAGAGCTAAGCTTGACCGATTAGGATAACGAATAGAAATAATTAGGAAGAATTCACTTTGTTGTTGTATAATTGGTTATATTATATGAAAGGGGGGAGAGATATGGTCAAAATGAGTGATTTTGAAATTAAGAGAAATAAAGATGGCAATTTAGTAGGAATGACAGAGTGCACTATATGTAAAAAGATGTTTCAGTTTGAAGAAAATAAAAATTCAGAAGCTGTTGTAAAGGATTTATCAGATGAATTTGGAAAAACATATGTAAGATTGGATATGTTCTCTAAATGTCCAAATTGTGGTTATAGGATAAAACACTTTCAAACTGAGGAAAATAATTTATTATAGTAATAAGTTAAAGCTCTCAAATGAGGGTTCTTCTTTATATAATTAAAGTATTTGGGATTAAATTGAATACTCTTGCATAAATAATTATATAAAAGGAGTGAGTTTTATGATAAATGCAATAACAATTAGGTTTAGAGAGAATGAGACAAAAAATATTGTATTTGCTACTAAAGAGATTGCCGTTAAATATGCACATACTCAAATTCAAGTAAATGAAGCGGAATTTAATAAATTAGAGAAATGGTTGGAAAGTGAATCAAATTCAGTTTCAATAAAATGTACAAAAGGAGATATTATGTTTTTAAACAAATATGGGATAGAGTATGCAATGGCTAGTGAAGAAAAGTAATTAATGAAATCTAGAAATAGGGTTCTTTTATTTTGATTAGAACTGAATACCACAGGCAATACTTTAGCAATTAGAGTTGTTGGAGGTGTTGCAGATGGCAGGATTTATATTAATGAGTGCATTAATGGGAATATGCTTAGGGTATTTACTGATTAAGTTGTTTATATATATTGCTGTTAGTAAAATAATTTAAAATAAATGTTGGAGCTGTTCGTGTATCCTCAAATATCTCCAGAGCCTCAAAAAGAATCAAAAAATTGACAAGGTGCTCCACCAAGAATAACATCATTAGATATTTGTAGGTATTATTATATTGAATGTTGGCAATAATAATTTACAAAAGTGACGTAAAAGAATACAATTATAATAAGAAAAAGCACTACTAATTCCAGTTAATAGTGCCTTGACTTAGGTAGATTACTTAAGCATATTGTGTATGTTTACCATTATTCCAGTAATGGTGTAAATCATGCCTAGTACAAAAATAATCTTTTCTGCTAACTGCTTGGTTTGACGGCTAGGCAGTTTTGTTTTTTTAGGCTTATTTCTTTGCATATAATTACCTCCGTATAATATTATAGCAGCGTAGCTATTTATTAATAATACAATTATCATTATATTAAGTAAATATTGTTATAAACATTTATTTCTACATAATATTACATTTGAATTAGGTTAAAGATTGAAATAAGGGTAATAATTTTTGATAAATAATTAAATATAGATATGATATATTAATTATAAGAAAAGCATAGTAATTAACTTTAACTACTATGCTTTCTTAAATCTTTGTGAAACTAACGTTTATCTTTGGTCGGATGGAGCGTTAGTTTCCTTTGTTGTTGAAAAATTTACTTCAGTCTGATTATGTTTAAAAGTAACAGTACAAGGTTTGCTATATGGCAATAATGCTGTATATGCTAAAAACCCTAAGACTACAACTAACAATATAACTAATATATTTTTCAATGATACTCCTCCTTTCTTTTTTAATAATATATTATAAGCAACATGTATTGCTTTATAACGTTCAGTAATCTTAACAAGGTTTTATTAAGAGATACAATAAACTCGATTCTAAGAACTACACCAACTTCGATTAGATGTAAAAAATCTTCTATACTTTATTATTTGCAAGTGACTATAAAAAATATATTATCCTTGAAATATATTACAAATTTTTCTCTAAATTAAAGTAAAGTTAATCTTTCAGAGCTTGTACTTATCTCTTAATAAAAATTATAAACTCTTTTTTTATGAAAATTATTCGATTTTTATTCCAAAATTATTCCACTAAATCAGTATTGAAGTAGTTTAGCTAGTGATATATTTTATGATTAAAATGCTAAAGCTCCTTTATATATAAGCAATTTAAAATGAATTTGTTTTTTTGAAAATCCACTTAGACACTCTTTGTTTGTTTAGACCATACTCTAAAACAATAGATTGATAAATTTAGGAATGGCTTAACAAGTGTTTATTTAGAGTTGATTTTAAATTTATAAACATTTGTTTGTAAAAGTTGTTGCATTCAAATAAACAAATTGGTATAATATAGATAAGAAGTTAAGTAAGGGAAGTATTGAGAATGAATATAGGATATATAAGAGTAAGTACAGTTGAACAAAATGAGGCAAGACAAATTGAGGCATTAAAAAAATACAACCTTGATAAAACATTTACTGAAAAGGTAGGTGCTAAAGATACAAATAGACCAGAGTTAAAAGCAATGTTAGAATTTGCAAGAGAAGGTGATACAGTTTATATACATTCATTTGATAGACTTGCAAGAAGTACATCTGATTTATTGAATTTAGTAGAACAATTACAAGCAAAGGGGATACACCTAGTAAGTAATAAAGAGAATATAGATTCAAGTACAGCAACAGGAAAGTTAATGCTAACAATGATAGGTGCAATTAATACATTTGAACGTGAGAATATGTTAGAAAGACAAAGAGAAGGTATCGCAATAGCAAAAGAACAAGGGAAATTCAAAGGCAGAAAAGCAATAGAGTATCCAAGCAATTGGAAAGATGTATACAAACAATGGAAGAGTAGAGAAATAACAAGCAATGGAGCAATGGAACAACTAGGACTTAAAAGAAATACATTCTATAAGCTAGTAAAAGAATATGAAGAAGGTCAAGAGGTTTAAGAGTATGAATAGCAAGGATTATAAGCAACAATTAAATAGATTTAGAGAGTTATATCTGCAAGGGGACAAGAATAGCAGAGGATTCTATATGTCAGAGATGGAGAAAATCTTTAATATACTCTTCTGAATGATGAAGAATATAACAGGAATAACAGAGAAGTAATAGAACTATACAGAAAGTTCGCAGACTGGTGGTTTGATTAAGGGTTGTTTACATAGCAACTCTTTTTTATTTTTGTTAAATAATGAATGTATTTCAAGTGAAATGAATAAAATTAAAGAAGATAATGGATAATATGCTTATAATATTCCAATATTGTAAAATATGATATAATAAAGTTAAATTTAAACAATATAACAGAGGAGGAATAAATAATGGGTATTAAATTTTGGCTCAAGGCAATGGGCGTATTATCAATAATAGGAGGAATATTTGGTGGTATTGGCATCTTTTTAAACTCACTTCCATTAAATCTGGATTTTGGGATTATGGGTGCTTTTTTATGCTTTATAGGTGGAATATGTGGATGTGCTATATCTGCTTGGTTAGTGCAGATGTTAAATCATGCTGAAGCTCAGACAAAATTGTTAGCTGATATTAAAAGACAGTTATCTGATAATAGTAAAGAGAGTCAAGAGATATCAGAAATATCTGTATAAATAATATTGTAAATTTAATAAAGGACAACTTAGGGGGAAGATAAATGCTTTGTAAATATTGTGGTGAAGAACTTAAGGTGGAACAAAAAACTTGTTTAAATTGTGGTCAGAAAAATCTAGATTTTAAAAGCAAGAAAAATATTATAATATATACTATTGTTGGTGTTTTAATTTTAATTGCAATTTATATTGGTATCACAGATAATAATTTAAG
The DNA here is from genome assembly GCA_031292145.1 of Clostridium sp. GTDB lineage: Bacteria > Bacillota > Clostridia > Clostridiales > Clostridiaceae > Clostridium. The sequence goes on from JARLHR010000043.1 coordinate 14,438, forward strand.
TTCAAAAACATCAGTTACATCATCTACAAGTGAATCTGATGCAACAGATGTAATATTTGATGCTAAAAAACTTATTGGAGCAAAAAAGCAAGATGTTGATGTGTTACTAAACATTAAAGGAACTCAAGACACTAATGAACCATATGTTTGTCATTATGGAGATGATATTGATGTTGTATTTGATGATAATGGAATATGTTTAGATTTATGTTTAGACACAGATGGGAAGGAATATAAATCATATGATGAAACTAAAATCTTTAAATCGTATGGAATAGAGCTAACTGATAGTTATTATAAACAATCAAATGAAAATGTTAAAACTTATACTAAAATTAAGGAGTTTGGAGAAATCGATATTTTTTATAATTTTCAAAAGGGCGACTCGCCAACTGATATTAAACAAATAGTATTTTATACAGAGAGTTCTAAGAAACTAAATGATTTTCTTGAAAAAAAATCTGAAAGCTTTGAAAATGAGTCGAATAATAATTCTAATTCAAATTTTATATTCGATGAAGCAACAGGAAAGATAAAGAAGTACACTGGTACTGATTCTACAGTAGTTATACCGAACCAAATTAATGGTGTTAAGGTAGTAAATATAGGAGAAGATGCATTTATTAACGGTCATAGTTTAACAAACATAACAATACCAGATAGTGTAACAAGTATAGAAAAAATGGCATTTACTAACTGTGATAAATTAACAAGTTTAACTATTCCTAATGGTGTAACAAGTATAGGAGAAGATGCATTTGGTTGTTGTAGAAGTTTAACAAGCATAACAATACCAGAAAGAGTAACAAGCATAGCAAACATGGCATTTGTTAACTGCAATAGTTTAACAAGCATAACAATTCCACATAATATAACAAGTATAGGAGAATATGCATTTGAAAATTGTTATAATTTAAGAAGCATAACTATTGCGGATGGTGTAACAAGTATTGGAAAAGGCGCATTTGGTGATTGTAAAAACGCTAAAATTTTTGTGAAAAGTAAACAAGCAAAACAACTTTTAATTAAGAGTGGTGTAGATGCAAGTAAAATCATAGTAAATGATTAATAATATATAGTAACTAACTAAATAGTTTTATAGAGTAGTAGAAGCTACTCTATTTTTTGTAATAAAATTCTTATTTTAAATAGCCATAGATGATAGCCACGGGGGTGTTTTAGAATAATTTTGAATTAGACCTTTTCCTAAAACCACTACATACGTGTATCTTTACCGCATGAGCTATTTTTCAACGAACAATTAATTAAAATGAACATATTTTTGTTTATATTGTGTAAAAGAAAATGTAAAATAATAAAATTCTAGAAAATAAGTTTTTTATTGTAATAGATAATATATTGCATTGATTATGATAAAATAGAAATAACATACATTTAAAAAAATATCTATAAGGGATGATAAGTATGAGAGATTATATTAATACGAGCATAAAAAAGATAAGACAAGCAATATACAATAATAAATTAGTTATTTTTGTAGGAGCAGGGGTATCAGCAAATTCAAAATGTCCATCTTGGGGAGAATTAATAGATAGATTTTCAGATGAGTTAGGAATACCGCAATCCGAAAGGAAGAAGGAATCAACAGAATATTTTCTTAAAATTCCTCAATATTATTATATAGAAAGAGGGCAAAAGCAATATTTTGATATTATTAATAATGTTTTTTGTAATCCAAACAATATCCCTGTGCCAAACGCAATCAATAAAAGAATATTTGAACTAAATCCGTCAATAGTAGTGACAACAAACTTTGATGAATTATTAGAAAAAACAATAGAATCAGATGCAAGATATTATACAGTTATTAAGCAAGATGAAGATTTACCTTATAGTCTCAATGATAATTTAATAATAAAAATGCACGGGGATGTTAAATTAAAAAATATAGTATTAAAAGAAGAAGATTATTTAAATTATTCGAATAACTTCCCACTGATTGAAAATTATTTAAAAGGATTATTCTCAACTAAAACCATTTTATTTGTTGGTTATTCAGCCAACGACCCAGATTTCAAGTTGATGTTCAATTGGGTAAAAGAAAAATTAAATGGACATTTTCAACCAGCATATCTGTTGGAAACTGAAAAAAATCAAGAACGCTTAGAATTTAATTATTATAAAGATAGGGGAATTAACATTCTTTATTATAAAGAAATACAAGATGATATAGCTAAATTGCTTGGAGAAAGTTTTGAGAGTAGTTTAAATGATGATAGAGGAAAACATCTAGAAATATTTTTAAGGTATATAAGAGATTATAATGAAAAGTTAAGTTTTGTGAAAGATATTTATAATAGATTAAAAGTATTTGAAGGTTTGAATGCAATAATGCCGAAAGATATACTAATGCAGTTAAACGAAAAATATACATGTTTTAATATTGAGTATAAAAGTTTAATATTCAATACGCATGAAGACAAAAGTGACTATCTAAATGAATTTAAAGAAAAGATAGAGGAAGGTTTAAAATTAGAAAGTAATAAGAATCGAGAAGAATTTTTAAAAAAAATCATACAAGAAGACAAGAATATATTAAGAATATTTGATATATTACATAAGGCTTCAATAAGCGAAATTTTAGTGGGGAATTTAGGAGATTATAAAAAGGTAGAAATAGCGGATTATATACAATTTAATGATGATTTAGAGAAAGATGAATTTGAAGAATTATTAAAAGCATGCGATTTGGAAAAACTGGAGAAAATGTTGCATTATTATTTAATTAGCACACCTATAAATGGTAATGAATATTTATATCTAAGAAAAGCATATTTTTTATATAAAATTGGAAAGTACCTCGAGGCATATACAATATTAAGAAATGTTTCAGTATATTGCTATAGTAGTAAAAAATATTTATTGTGGTATATTTCATTATTTAATATGAAGAATTTATATGGAAAAATATTTGAAGAGAAATATAATTTAGCAAAAAAGTATTTCGAGTCAAATTATAATGAAGTTTTAAATGAAATAAAAGAAATAGATTTAGAAAAAGAGGTAAATAAAATTCCATATCAATACATTCAAGAAAAGTTAAAGTATGTTAGTAAAAGAATTTCAATTGACGTATTTAATCAAAAAATACAACATGTGCAAGAACTAACTGGCAAAATTAAGGAAGATAAAATTTTGATAGAGAGAGGAGGTACTTCATACAATCAGAATATCGCAAAATTATATCAAGAAGTTAAAGATATGACTAATTTTATACATAGAAATTATCTTATGGTATCGCATTTGAATAGTATATCAAAAATATTTTCAATATTTATTGAGGGGATAATTGTTAATTATAGCGTAAAAAAGAAAAATAGTTCAATAGAGATTTTTGGAACAACACCAAAAGTTGAAGAATTTGATGATTTTGATATTGAAATGATGTTATTATATACAATTAATAAAGAATTAATAAGCTATATTGATGGAAATAATATTATTGAATTAAATGTTAATAGAAATGGAATAGAGTATCTTTTAACTTGTCTAGATAACATAGTCCAATTAAACAGGTCAGAAATTGTAAAAATGGACAACTTACTTAATAATATTATTACAATATTATCATATTGTGATTTATCTAAGCAAGAGTTTGAAATGATAATAGAAAAATTTATAGTGCTTTTAAAAAAGAATGGATTAGTGATGTTAAGCTTTGAGAATATAAATATGTTTATAGTTAGAATATATAAAAAAGATAAAGAACGTATAGAATTAAACGCATTAATTTTATTTTTAAAGCAATATCTTATTATGTATAACAACAATGAACTAAATGGATTTGCGAGAGAAATACTTAAAAGTACAATATTATTTATAAATATATGTTACATAAGTAATGAAAAAAGCATGAGTATTGATAATGAGATTACTATTTTTATTTCTAATTATTTAAGCGAGATAAAAAATAGGTCTTATGAAAATAATTATGTTGATGCAGAAGAAATCATTCCCAATTTATTAATACCTGTATTCAATATTTTAGGTGATAAAGATAATATAAAGAAGAGTATATTAGACACAATAGAAGAAATAGTATTATATTTTAAAAAGTTAGAAAAATTTAATATATATTTAAAAATAGAATATTATTTACTTTTTAACGATATGATTAAAATCAATGATGAAGAAAAGAATAGGTTTGTTGAAAATATTAATTGTTCTTTTAGAGAAAAATTAGATTGTGAAAAAAAAGCTAAATATAATTCTAATAATTCTAGTGAAATGTATATGAAAATGTTGCTTAATCTAATTTTAGCTAAGAAAATAAACTATAGTTCAATAAAAGAGTTTTGTAAAGATATTAAAAATGAAAACAATATGTTTAGTTTTTTTGTAGAGCCAGATACTTTTGATTATAGGAAGTTTGATGCAGAGTGGATAAGGTTTATAAGTGATGAAGCTATAGAAGAACTATCTAAAAATATAAATGTAGCCAATAAAATAACGCCTGTGTTATTGGAAAAATTGAATGAAGAGAATATAGGTAAGGAATATAAAAGAAAGATAATATTGTTAATAAAGAAAGTTTTTTTAATAGAGGTTAAATAGAATTATTTAAAATAAGAGTTTAATGTAATTAGCAACTTCTTTCATTCTATGTGGTAATGTCATAGAGGGGGGAATAATTTTGCAAGTTAATTTCCTCAAATCCCTTCGCATATCTAGATATTCAGAGCACGAGCTATTTTTTACGAACAGTGAATAAGATTATATACGATTTAGAAGAAATATAGGAACTAATTTATATTTGTCTAATGAAACTTTTAAAAGTAGAACTCCTCTTCAGAGTAGAAATAGTATATAAGAAGAGGAGTTTATTATTTGTTATATTTAATTATTGGCTTTATAACTTCTGTAATTAACTTAATCTTTTCGGAAGAACATCCGTTTAACATGTCAACAATATCATTTCTCAAATAATCATGAGATGAAGATATAGAACCGGTTAGGACGTAAGATGGGTCTATATTTAAATAAGTGCATATTCTTACTAATAGTTCTAGGCTTAATTTTGTTGTGCCTCTTTCAATTCTACTAATATATGAATTTGACACTTCTAAATGTTCTGCTAAATTTTCTTGGGTTTTATTATTTTCTTTTCTAGCTTGTTTAATTCTTTTACCAATAACAGTATAATCTATATTCATATTTATCACCCTTGAATTAAATATAGCAGTTATAGGTTTAATGCTACAGTAACTAATAAGTAAACTTGAACTTGTAAGTAAATATTGTTATTATATTACTATATACGACTAAAAATACTATTTTATGTTTATTTGGTCATTATATGGCTAATTATTAAATAGTACATGAAATAATATTATTTGAATTATTTATTTAGAAGGGAGAATAATGATGAAAAGAAGCTTTATTAAACGTATGATAGTTTTAGCTATTATTAGTACAACATTGTTATCAGTAATGCCAATAGCGGCAAATGCATATAATGGCCAATATTCAATGAATCAAATATGGACAACTAATGAAGAGAAAGCGTATGCAGATAGTTATCAGTGGGTAAATAATGGTATAGGGTGGAAATGTGCTACACCAGACTTTCATCAAGGATATGCTAATGCTTGGATTTGTACAAATGGAGTTTGGTATTATGTAGCTAAAGACGGATACATGTTAACTAATGTATGGGTTAATAATTATTATGTAGATGATGGTGGAGCATGGGTTCCTAATGCTACTAAAGGATAAATAGATATTAATGAGGGGATGAATGTTATGAAAAAGAATATTAAAAGATATATAGTAATGGGAATAATATCAGCGTCAATAATGGCAGTTAATCCAATAGCAGCACACGCAGAATGGAAACAGGATAATACCGGTTGGTGGTATAGTCAAGGAAATTCATATGCACAAAGTTGGTTACAAGACAATAACGGAAAATGGTATTATTTTGGACAAGATGGATATATGAAAACTGGATGGCTTAATGATAATGGTAAGTGGTATTACTTAAATAATGATGGTTCTATGGCCGTTAATACGAATATAGGTGGATATCAAGTTAATAATAATGGTGTATGGATTCAAAATACTACAAACAGCAACAATACAACTAATGTTAATAATGGTTCTACAAGTTCTAATGCTGGGACAACAGCTGGAGCTTCAGCAACAAATACAGATGCAAATAGTAATTATACAAATACCGGCAATGCACAGACTAACGCAAATAATTCTTCTGCTACTACTAGCACAAGTGGCAATACCAATCAAGGAATTAGCGATGAAAATAAACTTTTCCCATGCTGGGTATTAATAAATGGAAAGTATTATTACTTCAATGAAAATCAGGAGATTCAATATAACACTACTATAGACAGCTATAAATTAGGCTATGATGGTGCATGGATTGAAGATGATTCAATGCAAAAGCCTAATGTAATTCATGTTTCAACGGGTCTATGGTCAGCAATGAATCAAGTAATACAAAAACAAAAATTTGAAGCTGAAGCGCATCAAAGTATGGTAGAAAACCATCAAAGTATGAACTTTGAAAGACAACAAAAAATAAATGATTTACAGGATGAAATAAATCAAATAAAGCAAAAAACTGTTGATGATTCTGCATCACAAAAAATACAAAAAGATGAAGCAGAAATAAAAGAATTACAAGATTTAATTGCCAAAGATTCTGAATCATAATTTATTATAAAATCCCTCCATATTTGGGGGATTTTTTTGTAAACTATTGACTATACGTATAATATTTGTTACATGAGTAGCTAAATGATGATTCTATAATAGGATTAAATGTGTACATATGCTAGGGTGGGGGGTGTCTTACAATAATCTGGAAGATGACTTTCTTCAAATGCCCCCTCATACCTAAATCATCATAGCATGAGGCGTTTTCGAACGACCAGCGATATTAAATGTATTGTCATTGGAAGGAATAAAAATGGGTAAAATGGATATAATGCTAATGGATGAAAATGTAGATGAATGAAATAAGTTAAATCTATGTCAACTGATAATTCAGAATTGATTTTTCTGTTATGCAAATCTGTTTTTATACTTGTATTTGACTTTAAACGAAAACTATCTTGTTTATATACTATAGTCTTCCATATAATACCTAACAATATAATTGTAAGGCATATAATAGAGACTATTGCAATTATGTTTAAATCGTTCATCTACTTATCATCCTCCTGTTACAAGATGAATTAACATAACTTTAATCCATGGAAATATTTTATGAAGAAAGTATTAAGATATATAATTATTAAAAAGGCTAGGGAGAAAATGTGCTTCCTAGCCTAATTTGCGTATAGATATAAAAAGTTAAAGATGATTGAAAAACACCTTAATATAAGGGAGTAGACTCATTTTGTGAATTCTGTAAAAATGATTCAACAAATTTAAACTAATATAGATATAGTGATATAATTAAATGCAAATGTTTACAAACTGACAATTTGGTGGTACCATAATGTTAATATATGGAAAATGATAAGGGTGTTGTAAAATGAATAAGTAAGATATAGATTGGAGAAGTAAATATGGACGATAAACCAATAAATAATTTTTTAGAAATAATAGAAGAACTACAAAGAGAGCAAGAGAAAAAAATTGAGTATTTAGAGAAAGAATTAGAAGCAACGAAATCTATACATGCTAAGTTAAAAAAAATAAGAGAGGACGTTTATAATATTTACAAAAATGAGGCGGTTAGAATAGCTTCAACCAATATTAATAACAATAGTATAGTTTGTAATGATATTAAATTATCTACAAAGCATATAAAAATGCTAAATAAATCACTACCAGAACTTGAAGAATTGGACAAGGTATATACAATAGATGAGATGGCTAAAATATTAGAACTTGAGCAATCTGAAATCATATTTTATCATCATAGACTTAACGATTTTCTTAATATACCCTGCATTGGTGCATTCCAGTTTTACAGTAGAGAAGATGTAGAGAATTTAAGGAGAATTAAACATTTATATGTTGACTTAAAGATGAATATGCAAGATATTAAACAATACCTAAAAATCAATAGACAGGAGATTTTACTAAGCAAAAGCCAAGAATTAAAAGTTATTCTAAGAGATGATTACTGCGAAGATAATAATAGTAGTTATGATACAATTAGTTCTAGTAATGCTAAAGGTAAAAATACTGGTGGACAAAAACTTAATGAAGCACTAACTAAGTATAGGAATACTGAGAACTCTAGTAATAAATCTCAAATAGTTGGGGAAGCAAACAACTTTTATGAATCTCCAGAAGTAAAAAAGAATAAAATAAAAGAAAGTAAAATAGAACAGTTAAGAAGGATGAAAAAAATGAAAGATAGGATATTTGGAATTTAAAGATAAACGGATAATATGTTCTTTAGCGAGTAATGTTGATAAGTCAAAATCTAACCCATCATAGAAGTGAACCTTTTAAAGCTGAAGAATTAAGAGCAATGTTGCCAGATGATTTTGGGGTGGATAATATTATTAAAGATAAAACAATCACTGGTAGTATGACTAAATGTAGAAAAATTGGTAAGCAAAACTTTATGACGTATTAAGAAGGTACAGAGATTAGTAAAGTAATGAATATATTACTGATATGTGTAGAGATTAATGTAAACTTATATATTGTAAGAAGTGAAGAAGAGAGCTATATCTTCTCTTTTATCGTCATAAAATCGATATTTTAACTAGTATAAAAGTTTCAGCATTAATAGGTGATACTAGGGATAGGAAATTTAGAGATTTGTATAAGTACAGATTAACTTCATTAAGCATATTAGTGTCAATAATAATGTAGTGTTATCAAGGAATCTTTGATTTATAAGAGAAATATACATAGTTTAATAATTATAACTGCATCTGTTACTATGAGAAATATTTATGGGTAGATATATAAATTTATAAGTGAATTTGTAGATTAATAACTAGCACTTATAATAACACAATGAATATTAAGAAAGTATTAGCTTCTTTAGGTGATTCCTATGAAAAATTTTGTACAAAATAAATTATATTATGAACTAAGATACTTATTAATTTTACTATTTAGGCGCTAATTACATATACTGCAAATATACTTTAAAATACTTATAAAACAGTATTTTTAGTTAAATAATTTTATATTTAATATGTTCTAAGGTTAGAAAATTTAAAAGATTTTTCAACCTTATTTTTGTTATAAGTGTACAAATTAATGTAACCCTTCTCTCTATAAAAATCTAAAATGTATTTATTGGTTAAATTATGTAATAATTGTTGAAAACTCTGATATAATAAATATATTAAATAAAAATTTACTTATAATTCATTATATGGAGGAAATATGGGGCAATTAAAATTAGATTTAAATGATACCACAAATATTAACTATAAAGATGTAGATAATGATGTTTTAAATTTATTAGATGACGAGATAGAAGAAGAAGAAGCAAATTTATTGTATACAAATAGATTAAAAAAAATGATAAAGGATATTGCAGAATTTGACAATCTATTAGGAGTGCAAGCTGGAGAAATTGCTTTATCAAGATTTCAAGAAAACAGCAAGTATTTAATAGCAATGTTAGTGATACAAACATTAGATGAATTGCAAAATACAGGACGAAAAAAGATTAAACCTAATGATGTTGATGATGCTTTAGATAAAATTCTGTCTAAAGCAAGTGGTATAGATACAGCCTTAGAAATATTAAATAAAGATATAGAAACGCTTAAGGGATTAAATAAAAATACGTCAATAACTAAGACAAGCAAATTTATTAATAGATAGGTGAGTGTTATGTTAGAACAAAAATTGTTTTTTACAAGAAATGGTGAATATACTGTTTGGGAAAAAATACAATTTCTTAAAGAAGCTAGTTTAAAAGAAATTATTAATTATATTTATGAAACTGGATGTAGAATTGAATCAATGCAAAATAACTCATTAAGAAAGGGCATCATATATAAGTTGTGCACTTCTAAGGAATATGAGTTAATTAAAAAAGATATACTGGAATTAATAGACAAGCATTTTTATAAAGATAATGCTGTAGATAAAGCTGATTTTAATGGATTACTTTTTAAAATAGATTTTAGCTATATGGATATAAGTAATGCATATAAAGCATTACAAAAATTAAATGAAATAAAGGAAGAATATGATATAGATAATCCAAAATTCTATATATTTTTAAGAAAAAATGAAGAATGCATAGACATAAGACTTAACACGACTAAAATAAATGAGTATAAAGATAATTTCAATGAGCAATTTATGAACACAGAGCTAAGGTTATATTTTAAATTAGGTTTAATATTGATGACAGATTACAGTGAGTATACTCATATAAAATCTATAAAAACAAAATTAATAGATGACATACAGAAGTTGCTAACTAATACAAGTGTTAGACTTGAACCCTATAAGTTAAGTGATATGACATTAAGAGTTTTACTAAAGAAAAGCAAAAAATACTCATCTAAGTTTAAATTTTCCATAGATGGTATCATGGATGTTGATTTTAATGTTTCAGAAAATATAAATGACGACCCGTTAATGTATGATAGTTTAAGGGAATTTTATGATAAACATTTAATATCAGTAATAAAAATATCAATGAGTGATAATGAAGATAAATATATAACTGTTGATGGAGAAAAAGGTAAGTTAATATCTAGGTCTAAAAACATGGAAGTAAAAGATATTAATGAATTTATTGAATTACTTAGTTATGTAATAAAATATGATTATTTAAATAATAATTATATGAAAAACATTAAGAATATGGCAAAGGATAAGTTAATTGGGCCAACAACAAATAAAATGGCACAAATAGAAAGTCTATATTTAGAAATAGAAAATAATATAAAAAAGAATGTGGATGAAGACCCAGATAATGCAGTAATAATAAGAAATACATTTTTCTATTGTCTAATAAAGGGGGTAATGGTGAATCAATACAATGAAATGGATTTTAATTTAAATGATGAAATAGTTTCAACATTAGCGAAAGTATTATGTTTAGATAAAAAATTGATTAATAGTTTATTTAATTATGTAATAAATTTAGCAAGAAATCCTGATAATAATGATTTATTAGAAACATTTGATAAATTTATTAATTCAAAAGGTGAATTCAATGTTAGTAAAATATGAATATGAACTTTTATCTTATATTGCTACAAAAGGAACAAATAAAGTAAACTTTGATTTAGCGGTTTCGATAAAACGGATTAATTTAGAATTAGATGAAGATATACATATATATTTAGAAAATTTAAAATTAAAAGGTTTAATTACAATTGAAGAGAATACAATAACTATAAAATCAGAGAAATGGGTTAAGTATTTTGTAGAAAAACTTAATGAAGAATTTAAGAAGAATAAGTTGGAAATAATATGTGATTTCAAGCAAGAAAAATTTGCTATAGAGTTTAGTGCTAATGGTTCAATTAAAAATTTTAATTTAATTTTGAATGAAAATAATATTTCGCCTAATAAATATGAAGAAGATTCAATTTTTATGTGTATGCCAAATTATTATGAGGATAGAATATTTTGGTTGGACTTACTTAATGATGTGAATACATTATTATTGTTTTCATCTTATATCTCAAATGAAATAAGCAATATTAATAAGGAAAGATATAGGAAGATAGTAGAATTTGATGGAATTAATGATGCTTATGTAAGTGAAATATTTAGTAGCTCAATAAAAGAGTATTTCGAGAAAATATCAAAAAATATTATAGAATTTCCACAAGAATATAATGATATTGTAAGAAAAATACTTAAAAGTGAAAATCATAGTTATTATGGAGTGGAATTTGATAATGAAATTCTATTAATATTAAAAAAAAATAGAGAGATAATATTTTTAACTTATAGAAATAAGGAATTGGTCTATTCAGAACAAATTAATAATGAGATAAATAAATTAAATGATAAGATTATCAATAAACTAAGTCAATATAGAAAGTTACTTATGTTTAGGGAAAATAATATAATAGATAATTCATTAAAACTAATAAGTAATTTAGCTGTTTTCTTTGTACCATTTACAATGATAATTAATATATTGGGTTTTTTTAATTTAAATTTGGATAGTGTTAAAAATTATAAATGGCTATTAATTATAATAATGGCAGTATTAGCGTTTATTCAAGGAGGAATAATATATCTCATATATATCCCGGCTATTAGAATGAGTAGATTTAAATGGAAGTTATAGTATTAAAATAGGAGGTTTTTATGGGGATAAAAATGAAGGAAGCTAGAAAAATTTCTGATAAAAAAATTATTAAAATAAAAGATGCAACTGATAAAATGAGAAAAAATAAGGAATTAAAATGTATAACGAATGAATGTGATGCTAAAATAACTTGGGCAAAACGTCATATGATAAATAGTGAAATAGAAAATAAATTTTTTAGATTGTTGCAAGGAGAAACTCATAGCAATAAATGTAAATATAATACATCTGGAAGAGTTGAAATTTTAGCAAAATCATCAGATAAAAATATATTAAAGCAGCTAGAGAACAATTGCTATGAATTTAGATTAAATTTAATAGTGGAAAATTTAAAAGAAGTAAGCATAAAAAAAGAAGACGAAGATGAAAATTCAGAACAAAAGAGAAAAGATAATTTAGTTCAAAAGAGTTATCGGAAAAATGGACAGGCAAAACCTTATTTGTCTTTAATGAGAGATGTTATGATATTAAGAAGTGAAGTTGAAGAAGATGAAGAACTGAAGAAACATATTAAACTTACATTTGACAAAAAGAAAGTAGATTGGAGCAAGTTTTTTTACGATGAAGGAAGTGAAGAGAAAATATATGATTACATAAAAAGAAATGGATATAAGTCATACAATAAAACTACTATTAGGCTGGAGCATCCTATATGCATTGAAGGTGCGGTAGCTAAAAAAATTATAATTAATCAAGATACAAAAGTATATTTTATTAATTATAAATTATCAAGGTTTATAGAACCAAATCAAGATAATGAAGTTATATTATATAAAGTAAGTTTAATGACTAAAGATAAGAAAATAGCAGAAAATTTGAATAAAGGTATAGAACTGAAAAAAATAGTACATCTAATTACATATTCGATACCATATGCAGACATTTCTCAAAAAGAATATATTAAGAATGATGTGAAAATGATAATTAGGGAGATAAAAGGATGGATTAATTATGAAGAACAAATATATATAGTAGAAGACAATTAAGAAAGAAGAGATTTATTTAGAGTACATTCTATATAGGTAACTGAAATAGTATTAAGAATATTTGTTTAAAATCTTTTAAATAAGTGCTTTCAATAGTTTAGAGCATAAAGAAATGCTCTAGGTCATTTTTTCATTGAATTGGAAATAATGAATTTAAGAGGAATATTAAGAAGATAAAAACACTAATAACTCAATTGAAACAGATGTTGTTGAGGGATTACAAAAAGAATTTCAAAATATACTGGATAAAATCAAAAATGAGATTTCTAAAAATACTATGAAGTAGTAAATGTGGATATGGTGATTCGCACTCATTATGAAAATTACAAAAATACTTAAGGCATATTTAATTATTATTATGTTATAAAAGTTTAATTTTATATTATTTAGATGAAAACAGTATTAAGAGAAGGGGATAATCCTCTTCTTTTTTTTGTAAAAATTCAATAATCTGTATAACTAATAGAAGTTCTGTAATTCGATTATTTAAATCTGCATATATATGGGTATAGAACTAATTTTATTTAGAGGAACTTTTATGGGCATAAATGATTATTTTACAAAAGAATACAGTGTGAAAAGCTTAATCGAAGGAACTACGATAGAGAATGCAATATGTTTCTTAATTGATAATTCTTTAGATGCGGCAGAAAAAGCAAATAAAAGTATTAATATAGAAATTGTTTTAGATAATAATACTTTTAGAATTCAAGATAATGGCATAGGTATATCATACAAAGAAGCACAAGAAAGCCTCTTAAAAATAGGAGAAAAAAATTCGTTTACAGATTTATACGGTCAAGGTTTGAAAAAAGCAATACTTACCATGGGTAAAAAAATAAATATAAAATCGACTAGAGGTACAGGAGTGACAAACATAAATTTAAGAATATTGGGTGATGATGAAAAAGATTTATGGAAACCAAGCTTAAACTACAGCCGTACCAAAAGTAAAGAGGGATTCATAGTTGAAATAACTGAATTTACAAATGAAATGAATAAATTTATAATGGATAACATGAATTTGAATAAATTTGTAAAATTAAAGAATAAACTCTCATATAAATATAGATATATTTTACAATCGGGATTAGCAACTATAAAGTTCAATGAAGATTACTTAGATGCTAAGTTTATAGATGCTGACAAGGTAGATGAGAAAAGTACAATAATAGATGAATTAAATGTTACTGTCAAGATATTCAAGAACATAAAAGAAAAATCTTTAAATGGAATAGATTTTATTGTAAATAATAGATGTGTAGTTGAGAAAGAAAAAAGTAAAAAAATAGATTGGAACTTAAAAATAAGAAAAAAGGGACATAGCTACGTAAAATTTTTTGGAGAAGTAATTGTAGAAACCGATGATATAGAAAAGTTGGGAGTAAGCCCATCAAAAAATAAAATTAATTTTACAACTACTCAGTTTCAGAAAATACTAGATTATATGTTTAGCGCTATAGAAGAGAATAGATTAGCTTATACAAAGCCAACAATATCAGTACAATTTGATATAGAAGTTGAAGATTATATTGAATGGAAAGAAATTTTAGAAGAACAGGGTAGTAAATTTGAGTGTGCTAAAGAGGTAATAGAACATTTATATCAATTAGGAGTGAATAAAATAAGAGCAAATAAAGATTAAGTTATAATATAAGTATTTAAAATTAAAAAATACTTAGTAACGTTGAAGAGGGACAAGACCTCTTCTTTTTGCTGTAGATTATTATAATTAAAAACAAATAGAGATAGGATTGAGTGAATGTTTTGGCAATAAAATTACTATTTCTTAATGGGAAATATATGATTACATTAGCATTATTGATAATATATAGACAAATATACAGTAAAACTAATACATAATAGCATTAATACTATAGCTAGATTTATTCTAATACAACTATACTTCATAATGTACCTCTCAATTTTTATTTATTTAATATAATTGACAATAATTAAATTAATTATGCAATTATAACTTTTGTACAATAAATTTCTTTAATAGTAACATTAAAGGGATATTGCTAAAAAAGTAGAAATATAATATATGTAAAGAAAAAATATAGGGGGAATAATGATGAAAAAATTCAAAAGACTAATTGTGAGTTTTGCTACCTTAATAATGTTGTTAGCAATAGCTCCAATATCAGCACATGCGGAATGGAGACAAGGAAATAATGGCTGGTGGTATTCTCAAGGTGGTTCATCTTATGCTACTGGTTGGACTAAAATTAATGGACAATGGTATTACTTTGATTCTAATGGCTATATGGAGACTGGATGGATAAATGATAATGGAAATTGGTTCTATACATATGGTGATGGAACTATGGCTCATGATACTAAAATTGATGGCTATTACTTAAATAGTTCTGGAGCTTGGACAAACAGTGTACCAACTTCTACTTCATATAATGCTAATGGTTACAGTGGTTCAACAAGCAGTTATGTAGGTGATAATCAAAGCCAAACAGTATATGTATCTAAAAATGGAATATATCATTCAAGTCCAACGGCACATGGGATGAAATATTATACACCAATGTCTAGAGCAGATGCTGAAAAGGCTGGATATAGAGCTTGTAAAATATGTTATTAAGATAATTATAGAAGCAGTAGGTAAGTTGAATCTTATTTACTGCTTTGTTTTTTATAAACTAATATTTTATTTATATATAATAATGAAGAAACTTAAATGTAGAGGGTAATAAGGAGAAATCTTTATTGCCTATTTTTTGTTATTCCCTTTTATATAAAGTTAAGGAAAAAGATTAGTTGCATTAAATCTTGTAGTTGGGTATAATACAATAAATAATATAGTTGGATACGTCCAGATAAAAAGGAGACACTAATGAGTAAAAAATTAATCAAAGCTGTTTATTATACACGTGTTAGTACCAATAAAGAGGAACAAGAGCAAAGCTTTGAAGCACAAGAAGCATATTTTAAAGAACTTCTAAGTAAAGAGAATGGTTATGAATTAGTTGCTGGGTATTGTGAAAAAGGGGTGAGTGGTACAAAACTTTCTAAAAGACCAGAGTTCAACAGAATGTTAGAAGATGCAGGATTAAGAAAAGTTATTAACAAAGCTACACCTCAAGAAGTAAGAAAGAAATTTATAAGTACAGACTATGTGCTAACGGAAAAAGAACCAGAGTTCAAAATGATATTTGTTAAGGATAATAGTAGGCTTGCCCGTAATACTGATATTGGAGGAATATTAAAAAAGCTGAAAGATAAAGGGGTATATGTATATTTTTGCGACTTAAATAGAAGTAACGAACATGATAGTGATGATATGCTTTTAAATATGCTTTTTAGTTTGGCACAACAGGAAAGTGTAGACAAGAGTACAAAAGTTAGATTTGGAGCATTACAAAGTGCAAAAAATGGAAAGATACGTTGTGGAAATCAGTTGTATGGATACACATATAATAAGGAAGAAAATTCTCTGAGGATTATTGAAAAAGAGGCTAATATAGTTAAATTAATATATCAATTAAGAGAACAAGGTAATGGTACTAGAAAAGTATGTAATTATTTGAAGGAGCAAGGAGTTACTACTAGAAGTGGAGTAGATTTTAGACCGAATGTAGTAAGTAGAATGTTGCAAAATCCTACTTACACAGGAAAATTAGTTAGAAATAAGTTTGATTGTAATATGATAGGTGAAACTGGAGGACAGAAACAAAAGCCTAGAGAGGAATGGATTATAGATGATACGGATAAAGTAGATAAAATAATAGATGAAGAAGTTTTCGAAAAGGTTCAAGAATTAATAAATGAAAATATTGATAAACTTGGGGGCATTAAGAAAGGTAAGTATCTAAGTAGAAGTGAATTTGCAGAGAAAATAATTTGTGGTAAGTGCGGGAAACATTATGTAAGAAATAGTGATAAATTGGCTGATGGTAGTAAAAAAATATTTTATAATTGTGCTACTAAGAAGCAGAAAGGTGTAAAAGTGTGTGATAGTAGGAATATATCTTCGGAAGAGTTAGAAGATAAAATAAAGAATAATTTATCTAGAGGGAAATATAAAGAATTAGTAAATTTCCACATTAATATAGCTATAGAATTTATAAAGCAAGATAAAGCTAAATTATATAAGGATGATTCACATGTTGAAGAAATAGAGAAAATTAAAAAACAAATCGAAAATTATAAAAATATGTTAAATACATTGCTGGATATATTATTTAAAGATAATTCTGATAGTGCTATGGAAGTATTTAATACAAAAAAATCTGAGATAGAAAATCATGTAAGAGTATTAGAAGACAGATTAAAAGAGTTAACATTATCAGATAAAGAAAGGGAAGCGAAAGAAAAATTCATAAACGATAATATGGCAATACTTCGACAATATGCAGAAGCCATTCCAGAAGAGATAAGCCGAGAAGAATTCTTAAAAGACCATTTGGTTTATTTTGAGGTAAATAGAAAAGGAGAGTTGGGTTTATTTACACATGCTAATAGAATAGTAGGAGAAATACAGAATATTTTAAAAGGCGAATAACATTAGTATAAATGGGCAGTATTAAGATAATAATTCATAATGATGCTGTCCTTTACTATTAATATAGTAGGACTTCCTGACACTTCGGTTAAGGAAGCAAAGGAAAGAGTTAGAGCTGCAATTATAAATTGTGGGTATGAATTTCCATTAGGCAGGATTACCATTAACTTAGCTCCAGCAGATGTTAGGAAAATAGGATCATTATTAGATTTACCTATTGCACTTGGAATTCTTATGGAATCTAACCAAATTTTAAGAAAGAGTATGGATGATTATATAGTATTTGGCGAGTTATCTTTATTTGGCGAATTAAAAGGAATAAAAGGCACAATACCAATAATAATTGAAGGAGCTCGACAAAATATTAACAAGTTTATATTTCCGTATGAGAATTTAGAAGAAACATACTATTTTAAAGCTGGAGAATACTATCCATTAAGGAATTTAAAAGAGGTGATCTCTTTTATAACATATGAAGATATGCTTCCTTATGAAGGAAGCAATGACATAAACGAAGACTCGGAGAATAAATTGTTGGATTATGGTGATATTATAGGGCAGTATTCATCTAAAAGGGCACTGGAAATAGCAGCGGCCGGGAAGCATAATATTGTTTTATACGGAGAACCAGGATGTGGAAAAACTATGCTTGCAAAAGCTTTAATATCGATATTACCTTCTTTATCGAAGGAAGAATTATTAGAAGTTGCTAAAATTTATAGTGCATGTGGCCTTATACATAAGGATCTGCATCTAAAAAGACCATTTAGATCACCGCATCATACTACAACAAAATTAGCGTTAATAGGTGGTGGGAAAGAAATAAAACCGGGAGAAATAACACTTGCCCATAATGGTGTTCTATTTTTAGATGAAATGCTTGAATTTAAAAAGGAATCTTTAGAATCCTTGAGAGAACCCCTTGAAGAGAAGTGCGTAAATATAACTAGAATCAGTGGCAGCCATATAATGCCATCAGATTTTTTGTTAATTGGTGCATTTAATCCAGTAGAAAATAATGAAGATAAGGATTTTAATGATAACAAATATTATTATAATACCAGATTAAATAAATATTCTAATAAATTTTCAAGTGCTTTGTTAGATAGAATTGATATTTTAAATTATGTTCCGAGGCTTAATTATGATCAGATTAAAAAAGAAAAAGATACATACGACTCAAAGGTTATGAAAGAAAATGTATTAAGAGCTATAAGAATTCAAAAAGAAAGATTTAAAGATACAGGATATAAATATAATTCTGACATAAAAGGAAAAGATGTTTTTGAAATATGCAGAGTAGATAATGGATGCACAAAGATTTTAGAGCACTATTATAATACATCTAATGTATCATTAAGAGGTTACGGAAAAGTAATAAAGCTTGCAAGAACAATAGCAGATATAGAAAATGAAGTAGATATATTAGAGGGACATATTTTGGAAGCTTTTAGTTATAGAAAAAATATTAATGGAGAAATTATATAGAAAGGAAAAAGAAAAATATGAATTATGACTTATGGTTAATGCTTCTTGATATATCAAATTTTCAAAAAATAAAACTAATAAATAAATATAATAATGCAGAAAATGTATATAATAATTTTGAGGAGATTATAAAAGAAAGTAAAGCGATAAATAAAAAATTAAAAAATTTTCAAAAAGAAGATTTACATTATGAAATTTTACATTTAAAGGAAACTATACACAAAAAGAATATAGGATACATTACATATGATAATCCTTTATATAAAGAGAAGTTGAGTGGGATTTTACATCCTCCATATTTCTTATTTTATAAAGGAAATATAGATGTTATAAAAAATAAATCAATAGGAGTTGTAGGAACAAGAAAATGCTCAAATTATGGACTAACCGTAACAAAACTCTTGACAAAGGAGCTTATTACTAATAATATAACGCTTATAAGCGGAGGTGCAAGAGGAATAGATTCAATTGCACATAAAACTGCTTTAGAATATGATGGATATAACATATGCGTATTAGGATGTGGAATAGATAGAGTATATCCAGCTGAAAATAAAATATTGTTTTCTAAAATAGCAGAAAAAGGTGTTGTAGTTTCGGAATTTTTACCTGGTACAGAACCATTAAGAGAAAACTTTCCGAGAAGGAATAGGATAATAAGTGGGCTTAGTCAAGGGATAATAGTAACAGAAGCTTCAGAAAAAAGTGGATCGTTAATAACAGCAAGGATTGCTAATAAACAAGATAAAAAAGTTATTGCGGTTCCGGGTTCGATATTTTATGAAGGGGCACGAGGTACTAATAAGTTAATCAGAGATGGTGGTGCTAGTACATGTACAGATATAAATGATTTGAAGGTATTTCTTAGTTTGGAATACATTGAAAATCCTGTGAAACTTATGCCAGAAAAGAATGATATATTGGATTTGATTACAGAGTCACCAATTCATATAGATGATATTTTCAAAAATACATCTGTTGATAGGGGAGCTTTATATGCATTATTATTTGAAATGCAGATAAAAAATGAAATTATATGCCTGCCTGGAAATTACTATGTGAAAGCAATTTAAAAATATGTAGGGGGGTGAATACTTCATAATTATATGAAGTAGTAATATGGGTCAAAAACTTGTAATTGTTGAATCACCAGCAAAAGCAAAAACAATCGGTAAATATTTGGGGAAAAATTATATAGTAGAAGCATCTATGGGGCATGTTAGAGATTTGCCTAAGAGTACACTAGGTGTTGATATAGAAAATAATTATACTCCCAAGTATATAACTATTAGAGGAAAAGGAGAACTAATAGATAAATTAAGAAAAGCTGCGAAGAAAGCAGATAAAGTTTATCTCGCTACGGACCCCGATAGAGAAGGTGAAGCTATCTCATGGCATTTAGCGAATATTTTAAAGATTTCAGAAGATGATACCTGTAGAATTGTATTTAATGAAGTTACAAAAACAGCAGTAAAAGCATCGATTAAAGAAGCTAGAAAGATAGATTTAGATTTGGTTGATGCACAACAAGCAAGAAGAATATTAGATAGACTTGTTGGTTATGAGATAAGCCCAATCTTATGGAAGAATGTAAAATGGGGGCTTAGTGCAGGAAGAGTACAATCAGCTGCTTTAAAATTAATATGTGATAGAGAGAAAGAAATAAATGATTTTGTTCCAAAAGAGTATTGGTCTATAGACTGTATGCTTAAAAAGGAAAAAAAGAAGTTTCCAGTAAGACTTTCGACGTATAAAGGAAAAAAAATTGAGATAGAAGAAGAAGGTATAGCTAATAGCATTATAAAAGAATTGGAATCTGGCAATTTTGTTGTGAAAGCCATAAAAAAAGGCAAGAAAAGTAGAAATCCACTTCCACCTTTTACAACAAGCACACTTCAGCAAGATGCAAATAAAAAGCTAAACTTTATGACTAAAAGAACTATGGCTGTAGCTCAAGGTCTATATGAGGGTGTTGAGGTAAAAGGTTATGGAACAGTGGGATTGATAACATATATGAGAACTGATTCTGTAAGAATTTCTGAAGAGGCACAAGGAAGGGCTAAGGAATTTATTGAAAATACTTATGGGAAAGAATATTTGCCAAGTTCTCCTAGAATATATAAGGGTAAAAAAAATATTCAAGATGCCCATGAAGCAATAAGACCTACTTATGTGGAAATTACACCTGAGGTTGCAAAAGAAAATTTAACATCGGAACAATATAAATTATATTCACTAATATGGAATAGGTTCGTAGCAAGTCAGATGGCTTCGTGTGAATTAAAGACAAATTCAATAGACATAGTGAATGGTGACTATAAGTTTAAAGCGTCAGGATCAATAATTTCATTCGATGGTTTTATGAGGATATATGAATATTCTAATGAAGAAGATGAAAATTCAGTAATGTTGCCGGAATTAGAAGAAAATGAAAAGCTTATAGTAGAGTTACTTGAAGGAACTCAACATTTTACGCAACCAGCACCAAGATATACGGAAGCATCTTTTGTTAAATTGTTAGAGGAAAAGGAGATAGGTAGACCAAGTACCTATGTGCCGACTATTTCAACTCTGCTTGGAAGAAATTATGTTATTAGAGAAAAGAAAAATTTAATTCCTACAGAACTTGGGGGAATAGTAAATAATATTGTAAGTGAATATTTTAAGCAAATTGTAGATGTTGATTTTACAGCAGATATGGAGAAAAAACTTGATGATGTTGAAGAGGGAAATGAAAATTGGACTAAAATAGTTGAAGAATTTTTTAATCCTTTAAAGATTGCAATTGAGAAGGCTGAAAAAGAAATATCTAAGGTAGTCATTGAAGATAGAGTAAGTGATGTAAAATGTGAAAAATGTGGACGTATGATGGTTATTAAAAGAGGTAGATTTGGTGAGTTTTTAGCTTGTCCAGGATATCCTGAATGTAAAAATGCTAAGCCTATAGTTGAAGAACTAGATGTATCGTGTCCAGAATGCGGAAAAGCAATTGTGGCGAAGAAAAGTAAAAAGGGTAAGAAGTTTTTTGGATGTGTAGGTTATCCAGAGTGCAAATTTGTAAGTTGGTATGAACCAGTTAAAGAAAAATGTCCAAATTGTAATTCTTATATGGTATTAAAATATTCCAAGTCAAAAGGTAAGTATATACAATGTTCAAATAATGAATGTAATCATGTGGAAGAATTAAAAAAAGATAATGAAGAAGAAAAATAGGGTACAACAAATACATTTGATAAATTAAGTAATATTATTTTGTCGAATTACAAAAAAGAAGTGTTGAAAATGAGAATTTTATGTGATAAACTAGTCTTAATAGCAACTTGTAAAAAAATTCAATAAATTTAGAATTTTCTGACAATTAGAACGTTTTATGTAAAAGCTTTGTTATACAGTTGCCAAGGAGGATAATAAGATGTCATCACTATTAAATAAAACTAGAATGTTAAATAAAATTCTACAGAAATCTGGTACAGAACCTGTGGCATTTCAAGATATATGTACATTATTGAGTGAAGTTCTTGAGTGTAATGCATACATAATAAGTAAAAAAGGGAAAGTACTTGGATATACTTTTGGAAAAGAATTCGAATGCGAAGCTATGAAGAAAAAAGTAATAGAGGATAAAAGGTTCCCAGAAGATTACAATAATACATTGTTAGAGGTTAATGATACTTTAGCTAATCTTCCTAATGAAGGTAGATGTGTATTTCAGGAAATTGGTAAATGCAAAAAAGTAGATAAGCTATCGACGATTGTGCCTATAATAGGAAGTAGAGAACGTATAGGAACTTTAATACTAGCTAGATTTGGAAATCCATTTACAGATGATGATTTGGTTTTAGTAGAATATAGTGCAACTATAGTGGGAATGGAAATGCTTAGAGCTATGCAAGATGAAATTGCAGAAGAAACAAGAAAAAAAGCTGTAGTTCAGCTAGCAATAGGAACTCTTTCGTATTCTGAATTAGAAGCAGTTGAACATATATTTGATGAATTAAATGGCAATGAAGGCTTATTAGTAGCTTCTAAAATAGCTGATAAAGTTGGAATAACTAGAAGCGTTATAGTAAATGCATTAAGAAAATTTGAAAGTGCTGGAGTAATTGAATCTAGATCTCTTGGAATGAAAGGAACTTACATTAGAATACTAAATGAAAAATTAGTAGAAGAATTAAGAAAAATTAAATAAGGCAAAATAGCTATAGGAAACTTTAACCTATAGCTATTTTAATTTTTAAAAATATACTTTTATAAGAGTTCTTCGTTGAAAATTATATTAATAGCCTGTAATTTTTGTGATAACTGTATCTAAGAAAAAGACTTTATACAGTTAAGAGGGAAGAAGTAAGAAGTAAGAGATATGGAAGAAAAGCCACAGGCTTTTCGATAAAAATATTTTTTGGAAATCCCGTTCGGGGATTTCATCATTAACTCTTAGTTCTTAGTTTTTAACTAATAAAAAAATCACCAACATATACTAAATAAATTTCTCAATACGTTTCCCTATAGTAAAATGTTATAAAAAACTTTTGAAATAGATTCTATGGATTTTATTTTACATATGTATAAATTTAGAATTATATGACAAAACTTTATATAAGCATTGGATTATTTTTAAAAAGTTAAATTTTAGATGTCTAAATTGAAAAATTTTTGTTGATACGTTAAATACCTTATGATATACTACTAAAGGTAAGAAATACACACACTACCCAATTGATGAATTAGGTGCTCTTTATTTTGAGAGGAATTTATTAGCGGAAGGTAGTGGAGGTAAAAACCAAGGAGGTAACAAAATGTCAGTAATATCAATGAAACAATTATTAGAAGCAGGTGTACATTTCGGACACCAAACAAGAAGATGGAACCCTAAAATGGCTCCATATATATTCACAGAAAGAAATGGGATATATATCATAGATCTTCAAAAAACAGTAAAGAAAGCTGAAGAAGCTTATAACTTCATTAGACAAGTATCAGAAGAAGGTAAAGATATACTTTTTGTTGGTACAAAGAAACAAGCTCAAGAAGCAATTCAAGAAGAAGCAATCAGAAGTAATATGCATTTCGTAAATAACAGATGGTTAGGTGGAATGTTAACAAACTTCTCAACTATCAAAGGTAGAATTAGAAAATTAGAACAAATCGAAAAAATGCAAGAAGATGGAACTTTTGATGTTCTTCCTAAGAAAGAAGTTATAAAGCTTAAGGGAGAAATGGAAAAGCTTGAAAAGAATCTTGGTGGTATCAGAAACTTAGATGCTTCAAAAGTTGGAGCTATGTTTATAGTTGATCCAAGAAAAGAAAAAAATGCTATATTAGAAGCTAAAATATTGGGAATACCAGTAGTTGCTATTGTAGATACTAACTGTGATCCAGAAGAAGTTGATTATGTAATTCCAGGTAATGATGATGCAATTAGAGCCGTTAAATTAATAACTGCTAAAATGGCTGATGCTATTATAGAAGCAAGACAAGGCGAAGAAATAGCTGAATAATTTCAATAAGGGGTAAGTGAATTAACGCAGTTACCCTTTTATTGAATGTTAAGGATTACTTTATCTCATAACTAACTTAGATTATCAGCATGCATTTAAGTTAATGTCAATTTAAATTAGCTTATGGATAAGTTCAACTAAAATTCAGATGAATATATGAAATTAACTGAATTAAGTTTCACTTGATAATAGAGGAGGATTTATATTATGGCAAATATATCAGCACAATTAGTTAAAGAACTAAGAGAAATGACTGGAGCTAAAATGATGGATTGTAAAAAAGCTTTAGTTGAAACAGAAGGAAATATTGAAAAGGCTGTAGAATTTTTAAGAGAAAAAGGGCTTGCAGATGCAGCTAAGAAATCAGGGAGAGTTGCTGCTGAAGGTATAGTTAAGACATATATTGCAGAAGATAAGAAAAAGGGAGCAGTTCTTGAATTTAACTGCGAAACAGACTTCGTTGCTGCTAATGATGAATTTGTTGCTTTTGCTGAAAAATTAGCTAAAATGGTAGTTGAAACATCAGCTACAACAGTTGAAGAACTTCTTAATGAAAAATTTGATGGAGAAGCTTCAGTTTCAGATAGCTTAAAAGCTTTAATAGCTAAGCTTGGAGAAAACATGACAGTAAGAAGATTTACTAAGTTCTCACTTGAAAACGGAGTAGTTAGTAGTTATATTCACGGTGGTGGAAGAATCGGAGTTTTATTAGAAGTTGCTTGTGATAAAGCTTCAGAAGTTCTTGATGAAGTTTCAAAAGAAGTTTGTATGCAAATTGCTGCAGCAAATCCATTATTCTTGAGTAAGGCTGATGTAGATACAGAATCTATGGAAAAAGAAAAAGAAATCTACAGAGTTCAAGCTTTAAATGAAGGAAAACCTGAAAATATCGTTGAAAAAATGGTTATGGGAAGAATTCAAAAGTACTTCAAAGAAGTTTGTCTTTTAGAGCAACTATGGGTTAAAGATGGCGATAAGTCAATTACAAAATTCTTAGAAGAAAAATCTAAAGAGGTTGGTTCTCCAGTTACTGTAACTAGATTCGTAAGATACGAAAGAGGAGAAGGAATCGAAGTTGAAAAGGTAGACTTTGCTGAAGAAGTTGCAAGACAAATCGGTAAATAGTTTAAACCTGTAAGAGAACACTTTGTGTTCTCTTTTTTTAAGAAATAAAGTAAGGCACAATCAAGAAAATAATAGACCAGTATGCTCGTCTATTTCGCGTCATACTGCGTCAGTAAATTCTACTAATAGCCCCACTATGAGCAGAATTTGCTTCCTTGTCTGACACAAAATATACACATTAAGAAAGAGCAGCTATGCTGCATATAAGAACATCTAATAGCATCTTTGGTCTATTATTTTCTTTCATGTGCCTAAATATAGTAAAAGAAGTTTTAATATAATGGAAAGTAGTATCAATATAATTTTTATAAATGAAGATTATGACTACATATTCATACATGACTTCTTCTAAACTTTAGAGGAAGATTGTATTTCAATAAAATAAAATTTCATCTAAAGTTATGAATGACTTGATATAATCCCTAAAAGATTCAGGAGGTAATTAGAAATGGCAGAGTGTAAATACAAGAGAGTAATTTTAAAACTTTCAGGAGAGGCATTAGCTGGAGTAGGCGGATTTGGACTTGATTTTAATGTGGCAAAGAGAATAGCTCTTGAAATTAAAGAATTAATTGATATGGGCGTTGAAGTGGGCGCTGTAGTTGGTGGCGGAAATATTTGGAGAGGAAGAGAAGGTCAAGGTATGGATAGAACCACTGCAGATTATATGGGAATGATGGCAACTTGTATAAATGCATTGGCACTTCAAGATTCATTAGAACAAGTTGGGGTTAAAACAAGAGTACAAACTGCTATAGAAATGAAGGAAATTGCAGAACCATTTATAAGAAGAAGAGCAATGAGGCATTTGGAAAAGGGTAGAGTAGTAATTTTTGCTGCAGGAACAGGAAATCCATATTTTTCAACAGATACTACTGCTGCACTCCGAGCAGCTGAAATTGAAGCTGATGTAATTCTTTTGGCTAAAAAAGTTGATGGAGTTTATGATAAAGATCCTCATAAGTATTCAGATGCGAAAAAATATGATACACTATCATATATAGAAGTATTAGATCAAGGATTACAAGTGATGGATTCTACAGCAACTTCGTTGTGTATGGATAACGAAATTCCGATTTTGGTATTTGGATTAGATGATCCGGGAAATATTAAGAGAGCAATGTATGGAGAAAATATAGGTACATTAGTTAAAAGTAAGTAGGAGGAAAATCATGATTAAGGATATTATTAAAAATGCAGAAGAAAAAATGAGTAAAACAATATCTGTATTAAAATCAGATTTATCAACAATGAAGGCAGGGAGAGCGAATCCAACAATGCTTGATAGAATTCAAGTAGATTATTATGGTAGTATGTGTCCACTTAATCAAGTGGCAAATGTTTCAGCTCCAGAGCCAAGAGTACTTATGATAACACCATGGGAAAAACCTCTTTTAAAAGAGATTGAAAAAGCTATTTTAAAATCAGATTTAGGGTTAAATCCATCAAATGATGGATCAATCATCAGATTAGTAGTGCCAGAATTAACAGAAGAAACTAGAAAAGTACTTGTTAAAAATGTTAAGAAAACTGGAGAAGAAGCTAAGGTAGCTGTTAGATCTATCAGAAAGGCTGCTAACGATAAAATTAAGGCACTAAAAAAAGATGCGGATTTATCAGAAGATCAAATTAAAAAAGCTGAAGATGATGTTCAAAAGAAGACTGATGCAGTTGTAAAGGAAATAGATTCTATAATTGCTGCAAAGGAAAAAGAGGTCTTATCAGTTTAGGGATCTTCAAAAAATAACTAGTCAGATTCTGGTCTATTTTGTGCTATGGCTTCATCACCACCACAACCCTTACATAGCTCGCTATGCGCGGGTTATGGTTCTTCGCCTAGCGTAAAATATCCTCGGAATCTTTGACTTGTTATTTTATTTCAGATCGCTTAAAGTTTAAAACCTGCTAAGAGAGCAGGTTTTTTCATTAAGGAGACAAGTGAAACTATAGAAATTAAGATTCAAATTTAAAGTGATTTTGTATAAAAATTACTTAGATGTGTATATGGCAAAGTTTTTTATGAACTAGGGGGATGAAAACATGCTGAAAATTTTTACTTCAAAAAAACAAGATAGTGGAAGTGTTGAATTGGATATGAATAACATACCAAATCACATAGCTATAATAATGGATGGAAATGGACGATGGGCTAAAGAAAAAAAATTGCCTAGAAGTATGGGACATAAAGCGGGCATGGAAACTATTAGAATAATTTTGAAAGAAGCTACTAGACTAGGTGTTAAGAATTTAACTTTATATGCTTTTTCAACTGAGAACTGGTCTAGACCTAAAGAAGAAGTTGGGGCGATAATGAAGTTATTAGTCACTTATTTAAATAAGGAACTGAAAGAATGTCATGAAAATGGTGTAAAAATGAATCTTTTAGGGGATATTACACGATTACCAGAGGAGTGTAAAAAGGCGTTAAACAATGCTATGGAAACTACTAAGAACAATACGAAAATAAATTTGAACTTTGCTTTGAATTATGGCGGAAGAGATGAGATAATTAGGGCAATAAAACTTATTAGTTTAGATGTAAAAAATAATAAAATAGCAGAAGAAGATATAGATGAAGCGTTAATAAAGAATTATTTATATACTAAAGACATACCAGATCCTGATTTAATTATAAGACCATCTGGAGAGCAGCGACTTAGTAATTTCTTGTTATGGCAATGTGCTTATTCTGAGTTTTGGTACTCACATATAAACTGGCCAGAATTTAAAGAAAAAGACTTGAGAAGAGCTATTGCAGATTATCAAAATAGGGATAGACGATTTGGAAAAGTTAAATAGAGGAGTGGTTGGATTTTGAAATCTAATAATAGATATTTAGGCGCTGCGATGATTGCTCCGTTTATAATATTTGTTTTTCTTGGAGGAATTTATCTTAAAGGATTTGTATTGGTACTATCTGGAATAGCACTTTGGGAATTCTATAGCGCAGTTAAAGAAAAAAATCTCAAACCAATAAAAAGTATCGGGTACATTTTATTAGCAATGTATTATATATTGAATAATAATTTTGAACTTATGATGTATATACTTGTTATCGCATCATTTATGTTATTAATAGTTCCGGTCATAAATTTAAAGTATACTTTTATTGATGTTTCGGTAACGTTACTGGGTGTTATTTATTGTGGAATTTTATTTAGTTTCGTATATTTAGTTAGTGCAAAGCCATTTGGAGAATATTTGGTTTGGATAATATTTATTGGTTCATGGCTTTCAGATACGGCCGCTTTTTATAGTGGAAAATTATTTGGAAAGCATAAACTTTCACCTAAGGTATCGCCTAAAAAAACAATAGAGGGTTCAGTTGGAGGACTTATTGGAGCAACAATTTTTACTGGTTTTTTTGGAGTTATAATACAGCATTATATACATATTATGCCGGTATATAATTATTTTCTAATAGGTGTGTTGTGTGGTTTGTTTGGACAATTGGGAGATTTAGTAGCTTCCTCTATAAAAAGATATGTAGATATTAAGGATTATAGTAATTTAATTCCAGGGCATGGAGGGATACTAGATAGGTTTGATAGTATAATATTTTCGTCAACAGTTGTATTTTATTATCTGACTTTCATAATAAAAATTTAATAATAAAAATAGAAGTCTATGTTTTCTTTTTTTTAATTTAAAGAAAACGTAGGCTTTGTTATATTTAGGGACATTCAAAAAAATAACAAATCAATCTGATTCTTTGTCTGATGAAAAATAATCGTGGCATTTTTGACTTGTTATTTTCTTTCATGTCCCTTATTAAAAAGTTCTTAGTTAGTAATGTAAAGATAATATTATAATTGGTATTAAATTCATGTTATGAAGTCTTTAAGGTAAAGTTGTAAGCATATACTATAATAAAAAAAGAAAATAAAGTTGGTGAGGTGATGAATATTTTTAAGACATATAAAAAACTCTTCTCACTTTTGTTGTCTCTTATATTTGTAACAATCGGAACTTTTTTTATAAAATATTATTTTAAGCCTTTTATATTTATGGTTCTGATGATTATAATTTGCACGCCAATATATAAAGGTATCATTAAAGCCAAGGTTCCTAATAAGATAGCTGGAGCCATAAGTATTATTCTTGTTAATATTATTATAATTCTTGTGGCAATATATTTAGGAAGTGAAATATTTGCTTTATCAAAAAAAATATATTTAGATAATTTGGAAAAAATAAATAAACTTATTCAGGATATTTCCAATACTTTAAATGTGGATTTTAGCAATTTTAAGATTGGGAAAAGTGTTATTTCTATAATCAATGATCAAAATATAAGAGAAGGGGCTGTAAGCACTGGAGAGAGTATTTTGGCTTATTTTATAGGGAATATTTGTACATTTTTTGTCTTGATAGATAGGGCGAAAATGTTGGAAGTGATTTCTATGTTGCTTCCAAAAGAGATTATATTTAAGTTTAGAAATCAAAAAAAAAATGTTACTCAAATGATGGGGATAGAAGGAATGCTTGTTCTTATTTCAACATTAGAGATAATAAGCGGATTTTTCATACTTAAAGTTCCTAATTTCTTTATGCTGGGTATTACGTGTGGCATCCTAGATATTTTGCCTTACGTAGGAACAGTAATTGTATTTATTCCGATTATAATATACAATATTATAATGAAGAAATTTATTATTGCGTTTGGGTTAATGTGTTTATATATATTAGTACAAATTATCAGGGAAATATTAGAGGCTAAATTTTTAGGGGATAAATTGGATATTCATCCCCTTGTTATACTGTTATCTATATATATTGGAGTGAAGCTATTTGGTGTATTAGGAATATTAGTCGGACCAATGTATAGTATTTTAGCAAAAGAAATAATCTATAGCACAGACTAATGCAGTTATCAATTAACAGTTAACAATGACGGGTGAAATTCTTTCGGAATTTCAGTCATAATTGAACAGTGATAATTAATAATTGATAATTGTAATGCATATATTAAAATTTTGATATGATTTTAAACTATGTAAAGATTTATTAGAGTGCTTGTTGTGATTTGCTTTTAGGAGGAAAAAGAATGAAAAAACTTTCTATATTAGGGACTACAGGTTCTATAGGAACTCAGACCTTAGATGTGATTAGAAGATCAAATGGAGAATTAAAATTAATTGGAGTAACTGCAAATACTTCTGTAAAAAAAGTCATTGAAATAATTGAAGAATTTGAACCATCTTATGTAGCTATGATGGAATTAAGAAGTGCTAATGAAGTAAAAAGTTATTGTGAAAAATACAATAAGAAAATTGAAGTTTTAGATGGAATAGAGGGTCTTAATAAAATTGCTTCTTTAGATGAAATTGACATAGTAGTAACATCTGTGGTTGGAATGATAGGATTAGAACCTACAATGAAAGCTATAGAAGCCCAAAAAGATATTGCATTAGCTAATAAGGAAACCTTAGTTGTTGCTGGGGAAGTTGTGATGAAAGCTGCCAAAGAAAATAACATAAGGATTCTTCCGGTAGATTCAGAACATAGTGCCATATTTCAATCTCTAAGAGGTAATGATATAGATTCATTAAAAAAAATAATTTTAACTGCATCAGGTGGACCGTTTAGAGGGAAAACAATAGAAGAATTACAGGAAATAAAAGTAGAAGATGCATTAAAACATCCAAAATGGAATATGGGAATGAAAATTTCAATAGATTCCGCAACGCTTATGAATAAAGGTCTTGAGGTAATAGAAGCACATTGGCTTTTTAATTGCGAATATGATAATATACAAGTTTTAGTTCATCCGCAAAGTATCATACATTCTATGGTAGAATATAAGGATGGAAGCATAATAGCACAGCTTGGCGCACAGGATATGAGATTGCCGATACAATATGCTTTAAACTATGAGACAAGGAAGAATCTTGTAGCGGATACGATAGATTTTTATGAAATATCAAAATTAACATTTGAAAAGCCAGATACAGATACATTTAAATCATTAGATTTATCATTTAAGGCAGGAAAAATAGGTGGACTTATGCCAACTATTTTAAATGGAGCTAATGAAGCCGCTGTGGAATTATTTTTGGATGAGAAAATAGAGTTTTTGCAAATTCCTAATATTATAGAAGAATGTATGGAAAAATTTAAAGGAGAAGTAAAAAAAGAATTAAATTTAGAAAATATAATTGATTTAGATAAAAGAGTTAAAGAATATGTTATGAGAAATGCAGTAATTTAAGGAGGTAATTTTTATATGTATATAATTTGGGCTATATTGGCTTTTGGAGTTTTGATAATTGTTCATGAACTGGGACATTTTACTTTAGCAAAATTAAATGGAGTAAGGGTTGACGAGTTTTCTATTGGAATGGGACCAAAGATTTTATCGAAACAAGGAAAAGAAACTAGATATTCGTTAAGTCTCTTTCCTATAGGCGGATATGTAAAGATGATGGGAGAGGAAGAAAATGTTGAAGATGAAAGAAGTTTTTCAGCTAAATCTCCATTAAGAAGGATAAGTATAATAATTGCAGGAGTAGTTATGAACTATATTCTAGCTATAATTATATTTACTGCTATAATATATAATTTTGGATATATAACGACTACCGCTAATAAAGTGGAGAATGCATCACCTGCGTATGAAGCAGGTATGTTAACAGGAGACAAAATTTTAAAAATGGGAAATTCTAAAATTTTTTCACAGGATGATATTTTAACTAATATATATTTATCTAAGGGTGCAACGATAAATTTTTTAGTTGATAGAAATGGTGAAAAAAAGGAAATATCTATAACGCCTAAAGTTAATGAAGAGGGACAATTTAAAATAGGAGTAGCGTTTGATGTTGTAGAAAAGCCAAACATTTTAACTAGCTTTAAACAAAGTTTTAGTAAAACAGCATCTTTAGTGTCTCAAACATTCACGGGACTTAAAATGATATTCACTGGCCAGGCTAATCTAAAAACTGATGTGGGTGGGCCTATTACGATAATTAAAATTTCAGCAGCAAGTGCCCAAGCAGGAATTTGGAATTTAATGAATTTTGTTGGGTTTTTAAGTGTTAACTTAGCAGTCTTTAATCTGTTACCTTTTCCAGCATTAGATGGAGGATGGTGCGTAATATTATTGATAGAATTTATAACTAGGAGAAAAGTTCCGGATAGAATAGTGGGAGTATTAAATTATATCGGTTTTGCAGCACTAATAGGATTGATGATAGTGGTAACAATAAAAGATATATTGTTCCCAATAAAATTATAAGGGATATAAAATAAGGCTTACTCATATAAGATGCTTATAAGGGTAAGCTAATTATATAATGAACAACCAAAAAAATAATAGACAGTATGTTTAGAGATATTTATTATATCGGAAAGTGCTAAGGGAGAGAACGTTAATGGAAAGAAGAAAATCTAGAAAAGTAAAAGTTGGAAACATATATATTGGAGGAGATGCTCCGATTACAGTGCAATCAATGACTACAACTCCTACAAAGAATGTAGAAGATACTTTGAATCAAATAGAAAAATTGTATAATGCAGGATGTGATATTATAAGATGTGCAGTACTAGATATGGAGGATGCAGAAAAACTCGGAGAAATAACAAAAAAATCACCCATTCCAGTAGTTGCAGATATACATTTTGATTATAAATTAGCATTAAAGGTAATAGAAAATGGAGTTTCAGCTCTTAGAATAAATCCTGGAAATATTGGAAGTGTAGATAGGATTAAGATTCTTAAGGAAGCTTGTAGTGAAAAGCAAATACCAATAAGAATTGGTGTTAATTCTGGTTCTTTAGAAAGAGATATTTTGGAGAAATATGGCATGCCAACTGCAGAAGGCTTAGTTGAAAGTGCATTAAGACATGTTAAAATCTTGGAAGACTTAGATTTTTATGATATTGTAATATCCATAAAATCATCAAATGTACAAATGATGATAGATTGCTATAGAATCATAGCAGAAAAATGTGATTATCCTCTTCATCTAGGAGTAACGGAAGCTGGAACAATACAAAGAGGAACAATTAAATCGAGTATAGGAATTGGAACACTTTTAGCAGAAGGGATAGGGGATACTATAAGGGTATCCTTAACTTCGGATCCAGTTCATGAAATAAAAGTTGGAACTGAAA
The DNA here is from genome assembly GCA_031292145.1 of Clostridium sp. Classification (GTDB taxonomy): domain Bacteria; phylum Bacillota; class Clostridia; order Clostridiales; family Clostridiaceae; genus Clostridium. The sequence goes on from JARLHR010000043.1 coordinate 48,425, forward strand.
TTTTGAAAGCTTTGGGATTGAAGAAAAAAGGTGTTGAATTTGTATCGTGTCCTACTTGTGGAAGAACTCAAATAAATTTAATAAAAATTGCAGAAGAAGTTGAAAAAAGACTAGAAAATTATAAAAAAGATATTAAAATAGCAGTTATGGGATGCGTTGTTAATGGACCAGGAGAAGCTAGGGAAGCGGATATTGGAATTGCTGGTGGCAAAGGTGAAGGAATTATTTTCAAAAAGGGAGAGATAATAAAAAAAGTAAAAGAAGAAGAATTAATTGATGCGTTGATGGAAGAAGTAGAAAAATTATACACAGATGAAGAAAGCACGCACAAATAAAAAAAGGTGTGAAGCACAATTAAGAACTTGTTGAGTGCATACGAATTGTTAATTGTAAGATATATATTTTAAATTAAGATTATTACTTGTATTGTGAAGAGAATTGTGATATTCTATAAACAGAATTATTTCTAATAGCTAGAAAAAGGAGTGGGAAAATTACCCGCTCTTTCTGTTTGTAACGCAACTAACTTAAGATAGTTGCGTTTTTGATTACAAATTTTAAAAATGCATATGCTAATTATAAAATATGTGTTTTTAAGGCGTATGAAAGAAAATAATGAGTCCATGATGCGATGTATATTTCCCGTCAGACAAGGAAGTATTTTTGCCTCATAGTGGGCCTATTAGGTAAAAATACTGATGAAGTATGACGAGAAATAGACTAGCATGCTGACTTATTATTTTTTTGAATATGCCTAGATGAAAGTGAGGGTTAGGAAGATGAAAAAAGATGCTTTGATTGAAAAAATTGAGGAGTTAGTAAGACCTATTGTTCTAGAGTTATCATGTAAATTGTATTATGTAGAATATGTAAAGGAAAATGGAGAATTTTACTTAAGAATATATATAGATAAAGAAAATGATAGAGTATCTCTAAATGATTGCGAGGCAGTTTCAAGAAGAATTAGTGAGATTTTAGATGTTCAGGATCCAATTAAAGAGGCGTATTATTTAGAAGTTTCTTCACCAGGTCTTAATAGAGGCTTATACAAGGAGGAACATTTCAATAAATTTATAGGAAGTGAAGTTTTAATTAGACTTACTAGTTCAATTGATGGAGTGAAAAGTGTTAAAGGGATATTAAAAGATAACTTAGAAGATTCAATAGTAGTTGAAGCTGAAAAAGAAATTAAAATTCCAAAAGATAAAATAAAATCAGCAAATTTAGAAGGGGAAATATAACGAGGAGGGTATAAAAATGAATGAAGAGTTTGTAGGTGCTCTTAAAGAATTAGTTAAAGAAAAGGGGATTTGTGAAGATTTACTTTTTACAACTATTCAAGATGCAATGGTTGCAGCATATAAGAAAAATTATGCCAATGCCAATACAAATGCGCAAAATGTAAAGGTAAGTATAGATAGAGAAACTGGAGAAATACATGTATATGCTCAAAAAACAGTGGTTGATGAAGTATACGATGATGTAACAGAAATTTCGTTAGAAGAAGCAAAAGATGTTAATCCTAATATTGAAGTAGATGATATTATAAGCTTAGAAGTAACTCCTAAAAATTTTGGAAGAGTTGCAGCGCAACTTGCAAAACAAGTAGTTACACAAAGAATCAAAGAAGCTGAGAGAAATATAATATATGATGAATATAAAGAAAAGGAATTTGATATAATTACTGGAACTATATTAAGAAAAGACAAAGGAATGGTTTTTGTTAATTTAGGCAAATTAGAAGGTATAATAGGCCCAAATGAACAAATTCCAAATGAAGAATATAAATTCAATGAAAAGTTAAAACTATATATAGTTGAAGTGAAAAATGGAAGTAAAGGGCCTCAAATACATGTTTCAAGAACTCATCCAGGATTGGTAAGAAGATTATTTGAACTTGAAGTTCCAGAAATATTTGAAGGAATAGTTGAAATTAAAAGTATTTCAAGAGAAGCAGGTTCAAGAAGTAAAATAGCTGTACATTCTAATGATGAAGAAGTAGATCCAATGGGGGCTTGTGTAGGTCCAAAAGGAGTAAGAGTACAAAGTATAGTAAATGAACTTAAAAATGAAAAAATAGATATAATAAAATGGAGTAAAAATCCAGAAGAGTTCATAGCTAATTCTTTAAGTCCAGCAAAAGTTCTAAGTGTGGTAGTTAATGAAGATAACAAATCAGCAAAAGTTGTTGTTGATGATAATCAACTTTCACTTGCAATTGGTAAGGAAGGTCAAAATGTAAGACTTGCAGCAAAACTTACAAATTGGAAGATAGATATTAAGAGTAAATCACAAAAGGAAGCACAAGATGAAGAAGATGAAAGAATTTTAAATACTGAAGTAGAAATACAAAATGAACAAACTACTGATTTAAATGAATTAGAAGTTTCAGAAGAAATTGAAGTTAATGATTCAATAGATATTGAAACTTTAATTGAAGAAATAATAGAATAGCGAGGTGCTTTTCATGAAGGTTAAGAAAATTCCTTTGAGAATGTGTACTGGATGCATGGAAATGAAACCAAAGAAAGAATTAATCAGAGTTGTAAAATCTCCAGAAGGAGAAGTTTGTATCGACTTAACTGGTAAAAAATCAGGAAGAGGTGCATACATTTGCAAAAGCATAGAGTGTTTTGAAAAAGCATTTAAAACCAAAAGACTTAGTAGAAATCTTGAAACACCTATAAGTGAAGAAATTTATGAAAGACTAAAGGATGAAGTAAGTAATGAATAAATTTTTTAACTTTCTAAGTATTGCAAAGAAATCAGGTAATTTACTTGAAGGATATAGTAAATGTGATGATTATAGAAATAATACTAAAATCTATATGTTTATAATATCAAATGATTTATCAGATAAATCTAAAACTAAATTTAAAAAGCATTGTATAGAAAAAAATATACCATATATTGAAGATTTCTCGAAAGAGCAACTAGGAACTCCAATTGGGCGTAAAGAAGTTATGCTTTTAGGAATTCTAGATAACGATATAGCAAAAAAAATGTTGTCGTTATACGAGGAGGAAAAAAATATATGAGTAGATAATAATACGGGGGTGACTGCATGTCAAAAATAAGAGTACATGAATTAGCAAAGGAACTTAATATAGGTTCAAAAGAATTAATAACTATATTAATGGAAGAATTTAATATAGAAGTAAAAAATCATATGAGTACAATAGAAGATGAAGATGCTGAATTAATAAAGGAATTATTAGCAGGAAGGTCAGGAAATAATTCGGGAGAGTCTACTGAAACTTCAAAGAGTATAGTTGACGTATATGAAGATGAATTAGCTGAACAGCTTAACAAAGGAATAAAGAAGAAGAAAAAAACAAAAAAAGAAGAACAAGAAGAAGCAATGAGAAATGCTGAAGCTTTAAATGGAGAATACACTGAAACAATTGAAATAGGTGAAAGCATAACAGTTAAGGAATTAGCTGAAAAATTAAAGAAGCCTTCCAATGATGTTATAAGAACATTAATTTTTGCAGGCGTTATGGCAGCTATAAATGCAGAAATAGATTTTGAAACTGCAGAAAAAGTATGTGCTGAATATGGGGTCTTACTTGAAAGAAAAGAAGAAATTCAAGAATTAGAAGTTTTAGAAATAGAAGAAGATGATGAAGAAAATCTTCAAAAAAGACCTCCAATTGTAACTGTTATGGGGCATGTTGACCATGGTAAAACATCTTTGCTTGATTGTATAAGAAAAGCAAAGGTTACAGATACAGAAGCTGGTGGTATAACTCAACATATAGGTGCGTATACTATTACATTGAATGGAGAAGAAATAACATTCTTAGATACGCCAGGTCATGAAGCGTTTACAGCAATGAGAGCAAGAGGAGCACAAATTACAGATGTTGTTATATTAGTTGTTGCAGCTGATGATGGAATTATGCCACAAACTAAGGAAGCTATCAGTCATTGTAAAGCAGCTGGAGTACCAATGGTAGTTGCGATAAATAAAATCGATAAGCCAGGTGCAAATATAGATAGAGTTAAGCAAGAATTAGCTGATCAAGGCTTACTTGCAGAAGATTGGGGCGGAGATACTATATGTGAAGAAGTATCTGCAAAACAAAATTTAAATATTGATAAATTGCTTGAAATGGTTCTTCTTACAGCTGAAATGCTTGAACTTAAAGCTAATGAAAATAGAAGAGCGGTAGGAACTGTTATTGAAGCTAAACTTGATAAAGGTAGAGGTTCGGTTGCAAGTTTATTAGTTCAAAATGGAACATTAAGAGTTGGAGATTCAATTTTGGTTGGTTCTACAAATGGTAGAATAAGAGCTATGTTTGATGATACTGGTAAAAAGATAAAATCTGCTGGCCCATCAATTCCAGTAGAAGTTTTAGGGCTTTCAGAAGTTCCAGAAGCAGGAGATAGATTTAATCAAGTAAAAGATGAAAAAACTGCTAGAAATATGGCGGATAGCAGAAAAGACAAATTAAAAGCGGAAACTTTACTTGCAAATCATAGAGTTTCATTAGAAGATTTATATAGTCAAATTAAAGAAGGTAAAGTTAAAGAACTTGCTATTATAGTAAAGGCAGACGTTCAAGGGTCAGTTGAAGCTATTAAGAGCTCTTTAGAAAAACTTTCTACTGATGATGTAAAGGTAAGAGTTATTCATGGTGGCGTTGGAGCTATAACTGAAACAGATATAACACTTGCTACTGCATCTAATGCAATAGTTATTGGATTTAATGTAAGACCTGATAATAATGCAGCATCTCAAGCTGATAAAGAAGGCGTATATGTTAAGACTTATAGAATTATCTATGATGCACTTGATGATGTAAAAGCTGCTATGATAGGAATGCTTGATCCAGTGTACAAAGAAGTTATATTAGGTTCTGCAGAAATAAGATCGATATATAAGATTTCAAATATTGGAACAATAGCAGGATGTTATGTATTAAATGGTAAGCTTCAGAGAAATGCAGAAACAAGAGTTATAAGAGATGGAATAGTAATTTTTGAATCAACATTATCATCATTAAAGAGATTTAAAGATGATGCAAAAGAAGTTAATGCCGGATATGAATGTGGTTTAACTGTAGATAAGTTCAATAACATTAAAGAGGGCGATATCATTGAGTGCTTTATGATGGAAGCAATTAAGAGAAAAGAACTTTAAAAAGAGGTGAGTAACATACATGGCAAATTATAGAGGTGGAAGAATTAACGAAGAATTCAAAAGAGAAATTAGTAATTTAATTCAAAATGAAATTAAAGATCCAAGACTTACAGCTATGATTTCAGTTACAGATGTTAAAGTTACTAAAGATTTAAGATATGCTAAAGTGTATGTAAGTATATTTTCAAAAGATGATGATGAAAAAAAGAGTAACCTTGAAGCATTAAAAAATGCAAGTGGATTTATAAGAAAAGCAGTAGGCCAAAAAATAAACTTAAGACATACCCCAGAAATAATTATTGAACTAGATGATTCCATAAATTATGGTATGCATATGGATGAGTTAATTCAAAGGATAAGTAAACAATAATGTGCAGTTTAAAGAGCATTAAAGAGGAAATTTTAAAATCAAAAAGAATAGGATTATCATATCATATGTCTCCAGATGGAGATGCTATAGGTAGTACTTTAGCATTACTTAATGCATTAAGATGTTTAGGAAAGGACGCATATGTAGTGTCAAGAGATGTTATATCAGATAACCTCTCTTACCTTTCCTTAGCTAATGAAATTGACGGTAATACTGTAAAACCAAAAGCAGGTACTGATTTAGTAATCGTATTAGATTGTGGCAATGTAGAAAGAATATCTGCAGATTTAACTAGCTACAGTGGAAAAAAAATTAATATTGATCACCATATTTCTAATGAAAACTATGGGTTTATTAATTACGTAGATGTAACTGCAGCTGCCACTTGTGAAATAGTATATTTATTAATAAACGAATTAGGTTTGAATTTTGAAAATAAAATTGATGAACATGATTCTAAGCTAGCTATAGGAAGAGCAATTTATACAGGAATTGTAACAGATACAGGGTCTTTTAGACACTCAAATGTTACAAGAAGAACTCATAATATAGCAGCTGAACTTATAGAGTTTGGAATAGATAGCAGCAAAATTCATAGCAGTCTTTTTGATAATAAACCGTTTGAAAAAATAAAATTAATGGGATATGTTTTATCTAATATAGAACTTGTATTAAATAATAAAGTAGCGGTGCTCCAAATACAAAAGAAGATGTTAGAAGAATTTAACTTATTGAATACAGATACCTCAGATGTAATTTCAGTTGGCCTTGGAATTAAAGGGGTTGAAGTTTGTTTGCTTTTAAAAGAAGTTGATGATGGAGTTAAAGCAAGCTTAAGATCTAAAAATGATGTAGATGTAAGAAAAGTTGCAGAAGTTTATGGCGGTGGCGGGCATATTAAAGCTGCTGGAGTTATGCAAAAAAATGTAGGTGTTATAGAGGCAAAAGAAAATTTATTAAAAATACTTAAACAAGAGATTAACTAATAAAAGGGATATAGGGACTAGTGTATGAATGGTGTATTAAACATATTTAAAAATAAAGGAATGACATCTTTTGATGTAGTTAGAAAAATAAAATATTTAGCTAACGAAAAAAAAGTAGGACACACTGGTACCTTAGATCCAGAGGCAACAGGAGTCCTTCCAGTATGTCTTGGGAAGGCTACAAAAACTATTGACTATATAATGAATAGTAATAAAATATATGAAGTTAAATTTTTACTTGGAATAAAGACAACTACATATGATCTTGAGGGTGAAATACTAGAAAAAAATGATACAAAACATCTTGATGAAGATGAAGTTTCAAGAGTTGCATTATCATTTATTGGAGAATATGATCAAGTGCCCCCAATGTATTCGGCTCTTAAGAAAAATGGAGTAAGGCTTTATGAGTTAGCTAGACAAGGAATCGAAGTGGAACGTGAAGCTAGGAAAATTAAGATATTCAATATATCGAATTTAAAATTTGATTTACCTTATGTTTCTATGAAGGTAGCTTGTTCAAAGGGAACCTATATAAGAAGCTTGTGTTATGATATTGGAGAAAAATTAAAAGTTGGGGCTGCTATGTCTGAACTAAATAGAAGTGAAACATCTATTTTTAAACAAGAAAATAGTATAAATATAAATGATTTAACTAAAGAAAATATAAATGATTATATTATTTCTATTGAAGAAGCACTTTTATTTTATCCAAAACTAACAGTAAACAGTGCATTTACTAAGTTGCTCATAAATGGGGTTAAGGTATTTGATAAGCGACTAACAAACGAAGCGAAAGAAAAAAATATATTATATAGGGTATATGATAATGAAGGCACTTTCATAGGTATTGGAAAACAAGACGATGCAGGTTTTAAAATTGAAAAATTGTTGCTTTAGGCATCATTTTGAGTCATTGAGCTTTGAAGGTGTTTTAATTAGGGAGTAAGGATAATGATTGTTATAAATAAAGATTTACAATATATTAGCAATTCTAATAATTATACAGCACTTGGTAGTTTTGATGGGCTTCATATAGGGCATCTTTCCTTAATATACAAAGTAGTAGAAATTGCAAAAAAAAATAATGGCAGAAGTATGGTTTTTACCTTTAAAAATCATCCTAGAACTTTAGTAAATAAGGAAAATTCTCTAAAGCTTTTAATGGATAATAAAAGAAAAATTGAAATTTTAGAAACTCATAATATAGATATAGTTTGTTTTAAAGAGTTTGATTCTGAATTTATGAAAATGACACCAAAAGAATTTATAAAATATCTGGTATTTGAGTATAATATAAAGGGAATTGTTGTAGGATTTAATTATAAATTTGGCTATAAAAATTTGGGAAATGTAGAACTTCTAAAAGAGTTACAAAACGAATATGGATATGAATTACATATAATGGAACCATGCATATATAATAATGAAGTTATAAGCAGCACTAGAATACGAAAATCCTTAGCGGATGGGGAAGTTCTAGAAGCAAGTAAAATGCTTGGATTGCCATATGCTCTAAAAGGAGAAGTTGTTCATGGAAAGAAGATTGGACGAACTATAGGATTTCCTACAGCTAACTTAAAATATGATAAAAATTTCGTTTTACCTAAAGAAGGGGTATATTATACTAATGTAGAGGTAAATAATAATATATATAAGGGAATTACATCTGTTGGTAATAATCCTACGGTAAAAGGTGAAGCATTAACTGTAGAAACATATATTTTAGATTTCCGTAAAGAGATATATGGAGTACAAATAAATGTTAGTTTCATAAAAAAAATCCGCGATAATAAAAAATTTAATAGCCTAGAAGAATTGAAGAATCAGCTTGAAAAAGACAAATCTTTCGCAAATAATGAAAACTATATGTCGAGTAGAATAATATAGTTTACAATATTAGTTACTTTTGATATAATAACTCATGGAACCTAATTCTAAGTTTTAAGGTGCCATCTTTTTACTTGGAACTAGGGGATAATTAATATAATACACGGAGGTGCACTTATAATGGATAAGGCAAAAAAATTAGAAATTATTAAAAAATTTGGAAGAAGTGAAGGGGACACTGGTTCACCAGAAGTTCAAATAGCATTACTTTCTGAAAGAATTAAATCTTTAACTGAACATTTAAAAGTTCACAAAAAAGATCACCATTCAAGAAGAGGATTATTAATGATGGTTGGTCAAAGAAGAGGTCTTTTAAACTATTTAAGTGATCAAGATGTTGAAAGATACAGAACTATAGTGAAAGAATTAGGTTTAAGAAGATAATTTTTAGAGCGGAGGATTCCGCTCTATTATTTTAAAATATACAGAATGTACCAAAAAAATAAAAAACAACAATAGTTGGATGAACCTAAAGGGAGGTCAAGAATTATGAATAACGTTCTAACGACTGAAATCGCTGGAAGAGAATTAAAAGTTGAGTTCGGAAAAGTGGGTATGTTATCGAATGCGGCAACATTTACTAGCTATGGAGATACAGTAATTTTAACTAATGTTAATGCATCACCACAACCTAAAGAAGGGATAGATTTCTTTCCTCTAAGCGTTGAATATGAAGAAAGATTATATGCAGTAGGGAAAATCCCAGGAGGATTTATTAAGAGAGAAGGAAGACCATCAGAGAAAGCAATATTGAATGGTAGAGCTGTTGATAGAACAATAAGACCTCTATTTCCAAAAGGATATAGAAATGACGTTCAAGTTGTTACTACAGTTGTATCAGTTGAAAAAGATAATTTACCAGAGATCTTAGCTATTAATGCAGCATCGCTTGCATTATGTCTTTCAAGCATTCCTTATACAATTCCAACAGCAGCAGTACAAGTAGGACTTATAGATGGAAAATTTGTTACCAACCCAAATACTGAAGGACGTGAAAAAAGTATTCTTCATTTGACAGTATGCGCAACAAAAGAAAAGGTAATGATGATTGAAGCGGGTGGGCAAGAAATTCCAGAAGATACTATGATAGATGCTATTAAGTATGGCTTTGATGAGTGTCAAAAAATTATCACATTCCAAGAAGAAGCAATGGTCAAGTTTGGAAAGAAAAAAGATGAGCCAGTATTATATGCTGTAGATTCAGAAGTTGAAAGAGATGTTAAAGAATTTGCTCATGATATGGTTAAAGAAGCAATGTATATCATGGATAAAGATGAAAGAAATGCTGCAGTAGATATTGTATATGAAAAAGTTAAAGAACAATTTTCTGAAAAGTATGCTGATAAAATGGGAGATATAAAAGAAGTGCTTTACAATATGCAAAAGAAAGTTGTAAGACATATGCTTTTAAAAGACAAAAGAAGACCAGACGGAAGAGCTTTTGATCAAGTTAGACCACTTGGGTGTGAGATTGGATTATTACCAAGAACACATGGTACAGGATTATTTACAAGAGGATTAACTCAAGTAATGACAGTTGCAACTCTTGGATCAATCAGTGAAATTCAAATATTAGATGGAATAGATGAAGCACAATCAAAGAGGTATATGCATCACTACAACTTCCCAGGATATAGTGTTGGAGAAGTAAAACCATTAAGAGGTCCAGGAAGAAGAGAAATTGGGCATGGAGCGTTAGCAGAAAGAGCTCTTGAACCATTAATCCCTTCAGAAGAAGAATTCCCTTATACAATTAGATTAGTATCAGAAGTTTTAAGTTCTAATGGATCAACTTCACAAGCTTCAGTTTGTGGATCAACATTAGCATTATTAGATGCAGGAGTTCCTATTAAGAGACCAGCAGCTGGTATTGCAATGGGGTTAATAACATCAGAAGATTTATCAGAAGAAGCAGTAATAACTGATATTCAAGGAATAGAAGATTTCTTTGGAGATATGGACTTTAAAGTAGCTGGAACAACTGAAGGTATAACATCAATTCAAGTTGATACTAAACTTCAAGGTTTTAGTTTTAATGTAGTAGAAAATGCTATTAAAGATGCAAGAAAGGCTAGACTTACTATTATTGATAAAATAAATGAATGTATATCTGCTCCAAGAGAAGATGTTTCACTATATGCACCAAAAACTCAAATAATGAGTATAAATCCAGATAAAATAAGAGATGTAATTGGAGCTGGTGGTAAGGTTATAAATAAAATAATCCAAGATACAGGTGTTAAAATTGATATAAAAGAAGATGGAACTGTATTTGTAAGTTCAACTGATCACCAAGGTGTTAACGAAGCTATTAAGATAATAGATGGTTTAACTAAGGAAGTAAAACCTGGGGAAGTTTATTTGGGTAAAGTTACTAAAATAACTACCTTTGGAGCATTTGTTGAAATTTTACCTAGTAAAGAAGGATTAGTTCATATTTCTAAATTAGCTAATGAGAGAGTAAACAAAGTAGAAGATGTAGTATCTATTGGAGATGAAATTCTGGTTAAAGTAACAGAAATTGACAATCAAGGAAGAATAAATCTTTCGAGAAAAGATGCTTTATTAGAGCAAGAAAATAAAGAAGAAAAATAAGAGGCATTAAATTGCCTTTTTTTTAACTTATAAGGAGGGCAAGTACACATGTATAACACATATACTCTTAAAAATGGATTACGAGTTGTAACCGAAAAAATCGAACATTTAAACTCTATTAGTGTTGGAGTGATGGTACAGAACGGTTCTAGAAATGAAAGTGCAGAAGTTAATGGGATATCTCATTTTATTGAGCATATGTTTTTTAAAGGAACTGATAAAAGAACTTCAAAACAAGTTATGGAGGATATAGAAAATGTAGGTGGTCAAATTAATGCTTTTACAAGTAAAGAGGCTACTTGCTACTATGTTAAAGCATTAAATACTCATTTAGATTTAGCCTTGGATATTCTTTCAGATATAATGTTAAATGCAAAGTTTGATCCTGAAGAAATAGAAAAGGAAAAAGGAGTAGTAATTGAAGAAATTAATATGAGCGAAGATTCTCCAGAAGATGTATTGGATGATGCTCATTCGAAATCATGTTTTGGTAAAGAATCACTAGGATATCCGATTTTGGGAACAATACCTTTAGTAAAATCATTTACTAGAGAAAAAATATTAAATTTTATTAATGAAAAATATACTCCATATAATTCTGTAATATCAGTATGTGGTAAATTTGATGATAAAGAGCTGGAAGATTTAATTGATAAATATTTTGGTAGTTGGAAAAGTAAAAATCAATATAAACCAGGATATGCAGAGACAATAATACAAGTTGATTCAGCATATGCTAAAAAGGAAATTGAACAACTTCATATTTCCTTAGGTTTGCAAGGATTACCTTATGGTGATGAGCATACCTATTCATTAGTACTTCTTAACAATATATTTGGAAATGGAGCTTCGTCCATTCTTTTTCAAAAGGTAAGGGAAGAATTGGGGTTATGTTATTCAATAGCATCTTATTTGCAACCGTTTCAAGAGGTTGGTACATTAAATATATATGCAGGTTTAAATAGAAATTATGGAGAAAAGGCCTTAGAAGTTATAAACAAAGAAATAACGCTGTTTAGTAAGAATGGAATTACTGATGAACAATTTCAAATTAATAAAGAAAAAATTAAAGCTAATTATATATTAGGGTTAGAAAGTACTAGTTCAAGAATGTTTTCAAATGCAAAAACATATCTTTTTAGAAATAGAATAAAAACTCAAGAAGAAGTAATTAAAAAGATCGATGATATAAATAAAGATGATATTCAGTATGTATTAGAAAGATGCTTTAAAAATGGAGTGCTAAATGCTGCATATGTCGGGCAAGATGTAGAGTATGCTAAATTAGATTCTATAATATTAAAGAATTCCAAGGCTTATGATAATTCAAACTATAGCAGTAAACACAATTTGTAAAAAAAATTATGTAATAATAAACCCCCTTTTCTCATATTATTTTATGAGTATTAAAGGAGGTTTTTTATGAGTGAAGAAAATAAAATTAAATATTTAAGTGATATAGAAAGATATGAACTTATAAATATTAATGATGGAGAAAAGTATGATTACTTGTTAAATAATGATTTGATAATAGACGATGAAGGAAACTTTAAATATCTAATAGTCAATTTAAATGGTGGAAAATTTAACATTTTTAGCAGTAAAGATTTTTTGGAAATCCCATGGAGTTGCGTAAAAAAGATTGGATCTAAAACGATTATATTGGATGCAGAAGAGGAAGTAATTAAAAAGGTAAAGCTATAATTAGGAGGGATTTTAATGAAAATAGTTGTACAAAAATTTGGAGGGACTTCAGTATCTACTGAAGAAAATAGAAAAAAAGTTATAGAAAAGGTTAAAAATGCTGTCAATGAAGGATACAGTCCTGTTGTTGTAGTATCAGCTATGGGAAGAAAAGGAGAACCTTATGCCACAGATTCATTATTGTCATTAATAGATGATAAATTTAAAAATGTAAATAAATTAGCTCAAGACTTACTTATGTGTTGTGGAGAAATTATAAGTTCCGTTGTCATGAGTAACGATTTATATAGTGCGGGGATTGATGCTGTGCCGCTTACTGGCGGGCAAGCTGGTATATTAACTGATAGTAATTTTACAGATTCAACATGCATTAATGTTACGCCTAAGAAAATTTTAGATTTAGTGTCACAGGGAAGGATTCCGGTAATTACAGGATTTCAGGGAATCACCGAAAATGGATATTTGACGACATTGGGCAGGGGTGGAAGTGATACAACAGCTTCTATTTTAGGAGTTGCACTTAAAGCTTCAGCTATTGAAATATACACTGATGTAGATGGAATTATGACAGCTGATCCTAGAATTGTTAAAAATGCGAATTTAATCGATGTTATAAGTTATAATGAAGTATTTCAATTGGCAGATAAGGGGGCTACAGTAATCCATCCAAAGGCTGTAGAAATTGCGATGGAAGGCAATATACCTATATTAATCAAAAATACTCTAAGTAATTGCAAAGGAACACTTATAAATAACTTTGGTGATAAAGTTAGTGATAAGTTAATGACTGGCATTACCAGCCAAAAAAATAGAATTCAAGTCTCAATTAGAGCATGCGAAAATGAAGGCAATGTGAAATATAAAAATGTTTTAGATTTAGTAGCTGCAAATAATATAAGTTTAGATTTAATAAATATATTTCCAAAAGAGCAAATTTTCACCATAACTCAAAAAGATAAAGAAGTTTTAGTAGATGTTTTAAATGATGCTAATTTGAAATATAGCTTAATAGAAGATTGTAGCAAGGTAGCAGTTATTGGTTCGAAAATGAAGGGAATACCTGGGGTTATGGCGAAAATTATAAAAGCTTTAAGTGATAGTAATATAGAAGTGTTACAAACCGCAGATTCGCATATGACAATTTGGTGTTTAGTACGCTCTAAAAATGAAAAAGATGCAATAAATGTTTTACATAAAACTTTTAAGCTTTAGGCATATTCAAAAAATAATAAGTCAGCATGATGAATAAAATACCTCCTAATGTACAGAATAAAAAAAGTATAGGAGGTATTATTATATGAATGAATATATTTTAAGTAAAGATGAAACAGGAAAAGAAGACGATAATAAAACAAAGGCGCAAGATAAAATAGAAGATGTAAAAGAGCTTGGAAACACAAATTTAGCAAATCCTAATAAAAGAATACAAGTTTTATCTATAATAGGACAAATAGAAGGGCATTCAGTGCTTCCGCCGCAAACAAAGGCTACAAAATATGAACATATTATTCCACAGCTCATAGATATTGAACAAAATGAAGAGGCCAAAGGCTTGCTTATAGTACTAAACACTGTAGGAGGAGACGTAGAAGCCGGGCTTGCTATTTCTGAAATGATTCGTAGTATGTCAAAACCTACAGTATCTATAGTGATTGGTGGAGGCCATTCAATAGGAGTACCGCTTGCCACATCAGCTGATTTTTCATTTATAACTCCATCAGCAACAATGATAGTTCACCCGGTGAGAATGAATGGATTTGTAATTGGGGTATCACAAACCTTTGAATATTTTAAAAAAATGCAAGAAAGAATAAACGAATTTATAGTAAGAACATCTAAGATAAAGGATGAAACATTACAAAAATTTATGCTACAAACAAATGACTTGCTAAACGATGTAGGTACTATGTTAATTGGAAAGCAGGCAGTGGATTGCGGACTTATTGATGAAGTAGGAGGAATACATGAAGCTCTAGATAAGCTTAATGAACTTATAGAAAAATAGCAGTATTTTTAAGGTTATAGAAAAAAATCTATAGCCGATTTTTATTTTTAGTGTTATCTTATTAAATGAGAATAGTTGTTTTAGGCATATGAAAGAAAATAATAAGTCCATGATGCGATGTATATTTCTTGTCAGACGAGGAAGTATGTTTGCCTCATAGTGGGCTATTAGGGAAACATGCTGACTTATTATTTTTTTGAATATGCCTTATGTAGAAGATAGATGTGAGGTGATGAAGGTATGAGTAGGGCGAAAGGTAAGCAGAGTGCTGCAAAAAACAAAAAAGATGAAAATACAGTAAATCCCGATATAGTAGGAATAGTATATATTGCAACAGGAATAATACTTGGAATTGCATTATACACGTCTTTGGCTGGAATATTATCATCTTTAGCGCAAAGAATATCATGGGTAATAATAGGAATAGGTGCAAATGCATTACCTCTTTATTTAGTATATTTTGGATTTCAATATATAAAAACAAGGGGGAATGTTGAGTTAAAGAAAAGTTTTTGGGGAATTACTATTTTTGTTATTGTCATTATGTTGACTTTTGGAATTATAAATATTCAAAGTATTGATGATCAAAGTGATTTCTTTGCGAATATCAAACTAATAATTGGTGATGGTACAGGTACCATGCATGGAGGAATATTGTCATATATTATATGTTATCCTCTTAATAAAATTGTGGGAGCTTTAGGGACGTATGTTATTCTTCTTACTTTTTCAGTAATAGCCGTTATATTGATTTTTGATATTACGCTATATGATTTAGGATTAAAAGCATATAATAAAGGCGAAAGCATAAGAAACAGTAGAAATAAAAAAATTAGAGAAAAAAATGAGAAACAAAGAACTAGTGAAGATTATATTAATATAGTAGATAATGATAGTCAGAAAGAAAAAGTTCGAAGTGAAAAAGAAATTTTTTTATCTGGGGTTGACAAAAAAATAAAAATATTAGATTTTATGAAGAATTCTCCTGAAAATGATGATATTGGGGCAGAGCCAAAATCTGAAATCTCATCAGATATTCAAATAGATAATTTTTTAGAGAAAAGTACACAAAATAATACTCGCAAAAAAGAGAATTTAGATAGTGATGTTAAAGAAGTTGTTAATAAGGAAATACAAGAACATATTTCCGAACATAAAGAGCAAAAAGAATACAAGCATCCAAGTCTAGAACTACTAAAATTAAATTCTAATACAAAGCTTAAGAGTAGTGATAAAAAAGAATTGATAGAAAATGCTAATAAACTTGAAGAAATATTATCTAATTTTGGAGTTGATGCTAAGGTCACTCAAGTAACGAAAGGTCCATCAGTTACAAGATTTGAACTTCAACCAAGTCCAGGAGTTAAAGTTAGTAAAATAGTAAATTTATCAGATGATATAGCTTTAGGGCTTGCAGCTTCAGGGATAAGAATAGAGGCTCCAATTCCAGGTAAAGCTGCTGTTGGTATAGAAGTGCCAAATGGAAAACAAACACCAGTATTTTTAAGAGAAGTATTAGAAAATGATGAGTTTATTAATTCTAAGAAAAAGCTAGCTTTTGCATTAGGAAAAGATATTTCTGGCAAGTGTGTTGTGGGAGATCTAAGTAAAATGCCTCATACATTAATTGCAGGGGCTACAGGTTCTGGTAAAAGTGTATGTATAAACTCACTTGTAATAAGCTTATTATACAAATATAACCCAGAGGAAGTTAAACTTCTAATGGTTGACCCTAAAGTTGTTGAATTAAATGTTTATAATGGAATACCACATCTTTTAATCCCGGTTGTTACAGATCCTAAAAAGGCTGCTGCGGCTTTAAATTGGGCAGTAAATGAAATGACCAATAGATACAAACTTTTTGCTGATTCTGGTGTTAGAAATATGGAATCTTATAATGAATTATTTAATAAAGGGGTTATAGAGCAAAAATTACCTTATATTGTTATAATTGTAGATGAATTAGCTGATCTTATGATGGTATGTCCGAATGATGTAGAAGATTATATTGGAAGATTAGCTCAAATGGCTAGAGCAGCTGGTATGCATTTAGTTATAGCAACTCAAAGGCCATCAGTAGATGTAATAACAGGAGTAATTAAGGCAAATATACCATCAAGGATATCTTTTGCAGTATCATCCCAAATAGATTCACGAACTATTCTAGATGGATCGGGAGCGGAAAAGCTTCTAGGAAAAGGGGATATGTTATACTATCCAGTAGGAGAAAGTAAACCTCTTAGAGTCCAAGGGTGCTTTATATCAGAAGAAGAGGTGGAGCAAGTAGTTTCGTTTATTAAGAGTGAGCAAGGTGACATAAATTATGAGGAAGAGATAATTGATCATATTAATAATGCATCAGACTCAAAGACATCAGAGTCAAATGAAAAGTATGATGATGTTGATGAATTACTTAATGAAGTAATAAATGTTGTGGTGGAATATGGTCAAGCATCAACTTCGTTTATTCAAAGAAAATTTAGAATAGGATTTAATAGGGCGTCAAGAATTATGGACCAATTAGAAGAGAGGGGTATTATATCAGAAAAGGATGGTAGTAGACCAAGACAAATACTTATTACTAGACAACAACTATTAGATGATAATGATAATGATGATGGGAATAATTAATTATTATAGATAGCGGGTTGTAAAATATAATTTTAATTTGTTATAATTAAAACTATTAAGGTATACGAAAGAAAATAATAAGTCCATGATGCGATGTATATTTCTTGTCTGACAAGGAAATATGTTTACCTCGTAACGTGCCTATTAGGGAAATAGACTAGCATGCTGACTTGTTATTTTTGAATGTATCTAAAACACAGGAGGATATACGGACTTGAGTGAAAGCAAAATAGAAATAATAAATGAAAAAGAAAGAATAAATGGCATTTCAAAAAAATATAAAGTTGGAATGGTAAGTTTAGGATGTGATAAAAATAGAGTTGATTCAGAGATAATATTGGGCAAGATGAGTGATGAGTATGAGATAACTAGCGATCCTAAAAAAGCTGATATAATAATTGTTAATACATGTGGATTTATTGAGAGTGAAAAACAAGAATCTATTGATACAATTTTAGAAATGGCAGATTATAAAGTTAATTATAAATGCAAATTACTTATAGCTACAGGATGTCTTACTCAAAGGTATGGAGAAGAATTGAGAAAATTAATACCAGAAATAGATATAATGCTTGGAGTCAATGATTATACCCAAATAAATGAATTTATCACAGATTTCATAGAAGGAAATGAGTTGGCTTTAGAGCTTTTAAATTACTCAGATGAAAATATCAATGAAGGTAAGAGAATCCTTACAACTCAAAAAGAAAGTGCATATATTAGGATAGCAGAAGGATGTAATAATTTTTGCACGTATTGTATAATTCCGAAAATAAGGGGAAAATTTAGAAGTAGGAAGATGGAAAATATTATAAGCGAAGCAAAAGATTTAAGTGAAAGCGGCGTAAAAGAAATAATACTTATTGCCCAAGATACTACTTTATATGGTAGTGATATTTACGAAAAGAAAAGTCTTCACATACTACTTAAAGAATTATCTAAAATTGAAGGCATTAAATGGATTAGAGTGCTTTATTGCTATCCTGAAGAAATATATGATGAACTTATAGAAGAAATTGCTAGCAATGAAAAAATTGTAAAGTATTTAGATATACCTATTCAACATATAAGCGATAAAATTTTAAAATTAATGGGAAGAAAAACAAGTAAGCAAGATATTTTAGATAAGATAAGCAAGCTAAGAGAATGTGTTCCAGGCATTGTCATAAGAACGACATTTATAGTTGGATTTCCTAAAGAAACTGAAGAAGATTTTAATGAAATCATAGATTTTTTAAGAGAATATAGATTAGAGAAAGTAGGGGTATTCTCTAATTCGCAAGAAGAAGATACTCCAGCTGCAAAAATGCAAGGACAAATACCAGAAGAGATCAAGAAAGCAAGAGAAGAGTCATTAATGTTAATACAAAAGGATATTTCAGGAGAAATAAATAAATTGAAAATTGGAAAGTTATATGATATTCTTGTTGAAGGATACAATGGTAAGTATTATTATGGAAGAAATTATGAAATGGCTCCTGATATAGATGCTAATGTATTATTTAAGTCGCCTGAAAATATAAATAATGGTGAGTTCATAAAGGTAAAAATTGTAGATAATATGGATTATGATTTAGTGGGAGTTGTTGTTGATGAACCTTGCAAATAAGTTAACCTTAATTAGAATATTTTTGGTTCCTATATTTTTAATATTTATGGCTAAAGGAATACCTTATGGAAGCTTTATAGCTACATTTATATTTATTTTAGCATCGCTGACTGACAAGTTAGATGGATATATTGCTAGAAGTAGAAATCAAATAACGAATTTTGGAAAATTCATGGATCCGCTAGCAGATAAATTATTAGTTACTGCAGCATTAATTTCCTTGGTTGAATTGCAAGTAGTTCCTTCGTGGGCAGCAGTTGTAATAATTGCACGTGAATTTGCAGTTTCAGGTTTAAGGTCAATAGCGGCAGCACAAGGAAGAGTTATAGCTGCGAGCAGGTGGGGGAAAATTAAAACTGTTATACAAATAATAGCGATAATTTTATATTTATTAAAAGTAAATATAAAGGATGCAAGAATGTGGAAAATTTTTGTTATACATGATTATTATGTAAAAGTATTTTTTGACTATGTGCCAAAGACAATGCTTATGATTGCTGTTGTGGTAACTTTGATTTCAGGTTATGATTACTTTAAGAAAAATAAGGAAGCCGTTTCTATTGATAAATAGAAATTTAAAAGTTCAAATAATGAAAAATAAAAATTTTATCTGGATAGAATGTTTAACAATACATAAAAGTGGATATAAATTAAATGGTTCCTTCTTTATTAGGTGAAGAAGGGACTTTTATTAGAATTAATTATTGACTATAGTTTAGAATTAATTTATAATAAAAATAGAACATTAGTTCGATTGAAGGGAGTTAATTAGTATTATGGGAAATATAAATGCAGAAAAGTTAAAAGCAATTGAAAGTGCTATGAGTCATATAGAAAAACAATTTGGTAAAGGGGCTGTAATGAAATTAGGCGATCATGACATTTCTAATATGGATGCTATATCTACAGGATGCTTGGATTTGGATATAGCACTTGGAATTGGTGGAGTGCCTAAAGGGAGAATTATTGAAATTTATGGACCAGAAAGTTCAGGTAAAACCACAGTGGCACTTCATATAGCAGCAGAATCGCAAAAAAAAGGAGGAGCTGTAGGATATATAGATGCGGAGCATGCTTTAGATCCTAGTTATGCTCAAAAGCTTGGTGTTGATGTAGATAGCTTAATAATTTCTCAACCTGATACAGGAGAACAAGGTTTAGAAATTGCAGAAGCTTTAGTTCGTTCGGGAGCAATTGATGTGTTAGTAGTAGACTCTGTCGCTGCGTTAGTACCTAAAGCTGAAATTGAAGGTGAAATGGGAGATTCACACATTGGTCTTCAAGCAAGGCTTATGTCACAAGCCTTAAGAAAATTAGCTGGAACAATTAATAAAACTAATTGTGTTGCAATATTTATAAATCAATTGAGAGAAAAAGTTGGAGTTATGTTTGGTTCTCCGGAAACAACAACTGGAGGAAGAGCATTAAAATTCTATGCATCAGTAAGATTAGATATTAGAAGAATAGATTCAATTAAACAAGGTGATTCTATTATTGGAAATAGAACAAGAATTAAAGTTACTAAAAATAAAGTGGCGCCACCATTTAAACAAGCAGAGTTTGATATTATGTACAATGAAGGCATTTCAAGAAATGGTAATATAGTGGATGTTGGAGTAAAGGAAGAAATAATACAAAAAAGTGGTGCTTGGTTTTCTTATGGTGACATAAGATTAGGTCAAGGAAGAGAAAATGCTAAACTTTATTTAAAAGAAAATCCAGAAATAGCTTTAGATATTGAAAATCAAATTAGAGAAAAATATAATCTTGCGCCTGCAGAAATGGTTAAAGAAAATATAGTAAGTGAAGTTAAAACAGAAGAAAATAAGAGTACAGATAGTGAAAAAAATAAATAATTTGTATAGTCTAAGCATTTTTTATTGATAAATAAAAAATAGAAATTTATAAAAATATTTTAAAATAATCATATATGTATTTATTTATAATCAGTAGCTATATTAAATAATATCAATAATATATAGTATAATATAAGATAAGCCCATTATGTGAGCAAACTTGACATAATATTGTTTTTAATATAGAATAAAAAGGAATACTGGTTTATCATATTCCGAATGCAGTGAGAAGAATATGACACCTTACTATACTTTCTTGTTAGTAATATAATGAGAAAATAATTAATTAGGAGGTGTTTGTGTGTTAATAGCTGGAATTATATTTGCAGATGTTCTAATTCTGTTAATATTAGGAATAGTGGTTTATAAGTCGATTCAAAATACGTCAAAAGCTAAAATTGAATCGCTTGAAAAAGAAGCAGAAGAAGTTTTATTAAAGGCTAAAAAGGAAGCTGAATCAACTAAGAAAGAAGCAATCCTTGAGGCAAAGGAAGAACTTCATAAATTAAGAAATGATTTTGATAAGGAATCTCGAGATAGAAGAAATGAGATTCAAAGGCTTGAAAGAAGAGTAATTCAAAGAGAAGAAGCACTTGATAAAAAAAGTGAACTTCTTGAGAAAAAAGACGAAACAATCAATGAAAGAATGCTTGAGTTAGATCAAGTAGAAGCAAAGGTACAGAAGCTTCATAAGGAAAGAAGAGCAGAACTTGAAAGAGTATCAGCACTTTCTACTGAAGAAGCGCGTGAAATTCTTTTAGATGAAGTTAGAAAAGAAATTACACATGATGTTGCTTTAATGATAAAAGATATTGAAAGTAAAGCAAAAGAAGAAGCAGATAAGAGATCACGGGAAATAATAACAACTGCGATCCAAAGATGTGCTGCTGATCATGTGTCTGAATCAACTGTACACGTTGTTGCACTACCGAATGATGAGATGAAAGGTAGAATAATAGGTAGAGAAGGAAGAAACATTAGAACCTTGGAAACATTAACAGGAGTTGATTTG
>JARLHR010000044.1 GCA_031292145.1 Clostridium sp.
ACTTTTCTAAATCCTCGTACACTATCTGTAAATCCCATACCTTCATAGAATTTATGTGCATTTTTTCTAAAATCAGATGATACAAGAATTGCATAAGCACATTTTTTTCTTTTAGCAAACTCATCAAGTGATTCCATTAACTTTTTCCCGACGCCTTTTCCTCTTATTCCTTCTTTAACAATTACATCTTCACTTACCAGAAAAGATACTGCCAAGCATTTGCAGCATATACCCATCGCGCATCCAATAATATCGTTATCCTCTTTTGCAACTACTAAATAGTAATTTTCATTTCTCAACATTTCTTCATATATTTCAAGTGATTTATCAAATACAATTTCAAAAGGTACAAGAGTTTTATGTAGTTCTAATACTTGTGAGAGATCGTCTATCTTTAACTTTTCTATAACCATAATTTTAAAACCCTCCTAAATATAATTAAGTTACTTAATACTTTTCAGTATTGTATCCATATTATTATAATTGGCTCCAAGTGATTTCGCCTTAAGTATCTCTTCTTTTGCTAAATCAAACTTTTTCATATTATAATAAACTATTCCTAGAAAATAATGCCCATCTTTTAAATCTAATTGTTCTAAATCCTTTGAATAGCTAACAGCATCATCATATTTCAATATTAAAATACCATACTCTCTTTTTCGATTCATTGAAAATTCCTGCAAAAGTTAATCCTCCTACAAGCCCTCCCAAATGTGCAAAATTATCTATTCCAGCTTTACTAAATCCATAAAATAAGTTTACGCATATTACTCCAACAATGTTGGCACCTAATCCAGACTTAAATAATGCAGGTTTTTCTATACATATAAAAAGTATAGCTCCAAATAATCCAAAAATAGCTCCTGATGCTCCTACTCCAGGATTTGAATTAAATGCAAAACTAAATATATTACCTAAAATTCCGGCTGCAAAATATATAGCTATAAACTTGGCTTTTCCAAAAATTCTTTCAGCAAGCACACCTATAAAATATAATGAGTAACAATTTAATGCTACATACATTATTATACATATAATACACCTATCTCAATATTCACGTTATGTTAAGTTATTTTAATTTTTTAAGCATTTCTTTAATCTTTTTATAACCATCATGTTGCTGATCTTTGAGTTCAAAAAAATATATAGTTAATATTACTCATACATCCCTACTTAATTTTGCAACTATTAGCATATACTAGTATATTACCATAAGAACTACGTTTTTTCCAAATCCCTCCCTTTTCTTACTCTTTGCAAACGGCTCTTTCTCCTTTCTCTTTCTGTAAGCCAATTTCAACCACTACAAAAATGTAGTGGTTGAAATTTATACTTAAGAAAATAATATTATTTGAATGTGCCTAATTACGATACTGTTACTGCTGATGAAGTTGTTGCTGTACTCGTCTGAACACTATTAGATACTTTTGATCCCCAAATGGATTCATCATTTGAGCCTATTAGTGAGAAAGTCATAGTACTATTGTGAGAAGCTGATTCATCATATTGTTTAAAGAATACTCCTTTATAAGTTACCCCTCCAATTACCATAGTGCAGTAATAACTTCCAGACTTTTCACTCCAAGTTCCAGTATAAGCACCTGTAATAGTACCATCAGAGTTTAAATAGACTTTTGATGTATTAAGCATACCAGTATATTGAGTGGTTGCATTTAAACCATGATTAATAAATTCGTAAGTCCCAACAATGTCACTATTTGAATATCCTGAATAAGATATCTGACTTCCTAAATATTCATATACTGCTGTAACTGGCCATCCATCTTCATTTAAAAATTGCTGATGGACCCTCACTTGGTGTTCTTCAGTTCCTAAATTAAATCTTGTATGATAAATAAGATATCTTTGACCTGAATCATCTATTAAAGCTGAATTATGCCCTCCCGACTTATATCCTTTAGAACTCAATTCAGAACTGCTTACAGAAGCTAATGAAGAAAAATAATAATTACCAAATAACTTTATTCCTTTGGTTGTCTTATCTACGCTAGCACTTGTACATATTGCAGAATTTCCTTTTGCATCTGTATAAGGTCCAGTTATGCTTTTTGATCTAAATAAACGAATATGATATCCACTAAAGCTATCGGTTGCATCAAGTCCACAATAAGATTCATATAAGTAATAATAGCCAGAAGTTTTATCATATACAATAAACGAACCTTCACCACTAGTTCCATAGCCTCCTGAAATTTTTAGACCTAAATATTGATCAGAAGCATTTGTTTTTGTCTGATAAGTATAAGTGTAATCTCTTAAACCTGTAGAACCATCTAACTTTAACATAAATATTCCGCCAAACCACGAACCATATGACATCCATAAATTTCCGTCTTTATCATATAATACACAAGGATCAATAGCATTAGGGCCATACGATGCATTCCAAGCTCCATTTGATAAATATCTACTTGCTACATCATTTGTTCCTATAACAGTTTTATAATCTGTTTCACTGGCTTGTGATGAACTAGTGAAACCTGAATAAACCACTGTTCCAGTATATTCATACGGTCCTTCTATACTATCTGAAGTTGCAAGTGCAATAGAAGAATAGTAATTGCTTCCATTAACACTCATATACATACACCACTTTTTCATTTTAGTATTATATATAACGTCTGGAGCCCAAAGATTTCCGCTTATATCATATGAACTGCTTCCATGAGAAGCCCATTTTCCTCCCACTGAGAAAACACTTGCATAATCAGTATTTATATTTGTTGTGAAATAGCTCCACGATGCTAAATCAGATGAAACAGCATCTGCTTTGTGTGATCCGAAAATATAGTACTTACCATTATCTTCTACAACTGACGGATCATGTACTGATACTCTTGAAGTACTTAATGTTGCAGCTGAGGCAATAACTGTATCCTCACTTGAAATTCCGCTAAATGCAGCTAAAGACATTACTAAGGTTCCTAAAATAAGTGATGTTATTTTTTTTACTGTTCTCCTCATTTAATTCGATATAAAAAATTATATCGTCCCCTCCCTTTCATAGTTAATATTTTTTCAAAGATAATATTAATGTTATAGTCCTCTCTCCTCCCTTTTTAACTATCTACTTAACAATATGAAATATAAATTTATAATATTCTAAATTTATATATATTTGTTTAAATTAAATATATTGTAAATATTATGCCAATATAGATATAAACATGTTTATATCTATATATAAAGTTCTTCTCATCTTTATACACAGTATTTATTCTTTAAATTCAATTAAATCATCCGCATTTTATACAAAATAATAGCAACTTTAATTTATATAATCGTAAAATTAAAAAACATACTATGATTTGTGGTTACAAAATCTTAAAAGTTATAGACAGTAAATCCATTGTTATGCAGCACATTTTCCTTTAATATTTTATATGCATTGTTAAGTGGTTCCTCTGTCGGCTTATTCTTAAGCCCTAGTCTGTTTCAAAACCTGTAAACTAATTTCAACCACTACAAAAATGTAGTGGTTGAAATTTATACTTAAATTAATCAGAGGGGCTGTTCATTTGAACACCCCCTCCTTAATAGATTAACTACATATTTAATTTTTATTACTAATTTATTAGTTTGAGAATTCTTGTGTCCCCATATATTTGCTATTTCCAGAGATTACTCCTATACCAACTTTAGTATATTTTTCATTCATCATATTTGCTCTATGTCCAGGTGAATTCCACCATTGGTTAAATAATTCAACTGGATCAGAATTGTTATATACAATATTTTCACCTGCTGAAGTATAATCATAGCCTATTGTATGCAACCAGTTTGTCCACTTTGTTCCATCTGGATTTGTATGATCAAAGAAGTTATTTTGAATCATGTCGTCACTCTTATATCGTGCAACTTGTACTAATGTATTATCTATAGTTAATGGCTGAAGACCTGCTTCTGTTCTTTTTTCAGTCATTAACTGAAGTATCTTATCCTTAGCAGAATTTTGTATGCTTAGTTAATATACGCACATACGCTCTAAATCAATATATGTTATATCATAATTATCCAAGTAAAAATTATACATATATGCTATAATATTAAGTAAATTTATGTAAACATAGTTTTAATAAACATGAATGTAACTACTAGGTTTGGAGTGAAATTATGAAAAAAGATATAAGCAAATCAAAAAAATCGAGAATTATGCCATATAGTTTCATTGCAATGACTTTTATAGTTGGTGCATGTTCAGTAGGTACTCATTTTGTTGGAAATGTAACAAAGTATTGGCTTTATTTTATAACTACTAATTTTACTTTCTTTATAGCAGCATTAAATTTAAGTGTATTAATATTACTTTATACTAACATAAAACAAAAGATCATAGGAATTATAACTTTGATTGAAATTACTCTAATATGGGGCTTGATTTTTATAAATTTAGCATTACCTTTAGACAGATATATATATGCAATGATAACAAGATCTTATAGCGAGGTTAATGGCTCAATGGTAACAGCTAGCTTGAAACATACAGATCCAAAACTTCTCATACGTAATCTTAAGCAGACAGATACAGAACTTACCATATACGATATTAAGCGAAATGAAAATAAGCATTCTTCAAAATCCCAAAACATATTCTCATAATCTTCATATGTGGTAATATAATAACACCGCTTATTGCAATACTCAACTGCAACAAGCGGTGCATTTTATACTCGAAAACAAATTTGCTTTTTGTCTGGCTCTTATTATGACTGGTTATTCTTCTCCTAATTTAATAATGCAATCCTTCTTATAAAAAGAAATACCATATTTAATTATATTTTCATAGCCTTCCTGCCTAAGTTCCTCATCATACTTATTCTTTTCTATTTGTTTTAAAGCTTCATCACACATTTTATAAATATCTTTTGGTTCTTTACAACTCTTAAGTTCCAGTATTACTGCCGGGTCAAATATTGATGGAGATTTTATATAAATATCACTTCTACCATCTCCGGATTCTCTGTTGGACTTTACTATATAGTCATGCATATTTGCGAGTACTCCAACTACAAAACCATGGTAGAAATTTTCATAGGCATCATTAAAGCTTATAGTCTCTCTTAAGAGTTTATTAAGTTCTTTTTGAAAAGTCTCACTATCTTTATTAAATATTGCAGTATACAAAATACTTAAATCCTTTGCCTTTACCTTTTCTTCAAACCACTTTAAGATTTTTGTTCTAAAAATATATTTTACTTCTCTATTTGGTATACTTAATTCTATATAATGATTATCTTCTTCGTCCATTCTTTCACTAACTTTTTTGAAATAACCTGTAAAAAACATAAAATTCCACAAATTATCCATTGTATCGTAAATTTCATCGTATGTAATATCTTCATGGACCAGCTTTTCTATTGTTTTCCCTTCAATTAAAAGCTCTATTTCCTGTTTGGTTTTAGAATCAGCTTTTTCTATAAGACTTTTAACTATGCTGTTTGAGCTTGTATTTGCCCAATATGATGATGGAAACATATTCTTATCGACTACTAAATCTTTTACAAATCTTACTGCACTCCATGGATTATAAACTTCGGCACCTCCAAAAATATATCCATTATACCAGCTTTTTATTAAAGTTTCTTTTTCATTTAGATTATAATCTCCAAGCATTTTGTTTACTTCATTTTGGGTAAATCCAAAATATTCATCATAAGATTTATTTAATATTGAGATAATTTCTAAATTATTTAAGCCTGTGAAAATACTTTCCCTGGAAATTCTAAGACATCCTGTTATCACCGAAAATTCCAAGGAACTATTAGTTTTTAATGCTGATTCGAAAAGTGATCTTATAAAAGCAATCATTTTATCATAGAAACCTTCAAAAAATGCATTTTCAAGAGGCACATCATATTCATCTATAAGAATTATTACTTTTTTTTCATGATATTTTTCTAAACATTGCGATAAAAACTTTAGCGCTGTTACATAAAGTTCTTCACCAGATTCTTTTCTTTCTATTCTTTCATATTCTTCTCTTTGCTTAACTAATTTATCACTTTTCAAAATATAATCGTGACGCCTAAATTCATCTACAAGCTCATCTTTAATACATTTCAATGCCAATTCAAAAGTTGGCTG
This sequence comes from Clostridium sp., assembly GCA_031292145.1. Taxonomy (GTDB): domain Bacteria; phylum Bacillota; class Clostridia; order Clostridiales; family Clostridiaceae; genus Clostridium. The sequence goes on from JARLHR010000044.1 coordinate 6,106, forward strand.
CTTAGCAGATTTTAAGGACAAATTAATCACAGGGTACTGACCCATATGAGAAGTATATTTTTCTCCTGTCTTCATTATATTTAAACCTTCAAAAAGGTAAGAATTATCTTTCTCGCTATTCTCAAAGAAGTATTGGAGCATACTCATATTTAATGTCTTTCCAAATCTTATTGGTCTTGTGAATAAATTCACGTCTGCTTTATTATCCAATAAATCTTTTATAAGCAAGGTTTTATCAACGAAGTAATAATCTCTAGTTATTAATTTTTCAAAATTATCTATTCCTATTGGTAATGGTTTAAAATTCACCTTATCACTTCCATTCCACATTTAATTTGGGCATAATCAAAACAAATTTATTTTTGATTGTGCCTGCTGTTTATAGTATAACTTCTTTATTTTATATACTAATTATAACCGAAATATTATCTTATTAAAACTTACCTTGTTGATAAATAAACCCTAAATCTATAGTTATCAATGATATTTTTTATTGTATTCATGTACTTGCTCCATTTCCAAATTATTGCAAGTTTTCAGTTCACTTAATATTATTTTATTACAAATTTCTTCGTTTTCCAATATTTACACATAAAAATAGAACCTACTATAAAATAAGTCCCATATCTTAACTTATATATCTCTAAACATCAAATTCCTGATTAATAGTCATCCCATAAATTCAAATAAAAAGATACTGTCGCACTAAAACCAATGCGACAGCCCTTAATACTACCTAGTTAGAATGTAATACAATTTTACTTGCAGATACACCACACTTGATTAAATATTGTTCTGTTTTTTCACTCTCAACATAAAACAAAGTATTATCGCAGCCATAATTCTATAATTACTATTAGAATTATCCATTAATATGTTGTACCTTGCTCTGATTTTACACTTTTACGTCCTATATTGTACTACTTTTAATTAATGTAGTAAGTGCTTGTTCAAATTTAATTTGCGCATTATCTACCAAGTTAAGTATCTGTTGATTGGTAGCATTATCAATATGAATACCTACAATTACTGTAATATTAACTTGCAGTTTTGAGGCTGCTGTTTCAGCCATTTTTGCGGCTAATTCCCCTTCTTTATGATGTGGAAGCTGCTTGCACGAAACTGAAACACCATTTTCATCTAAATAAGCTGTTGCTACAGCACCAATATGAGCTTCACCGCCAGTCACAATAAAAATTATATCTTTTCCAGCGAAATGTGTTTCTATAGATATATTGGGAACCATTTGACCTATTTTCAATTATCTCTCCTCCTTTTGATTAATTTCTGTATAAACTTCTTCCATATGTTTTTAAAAATATTTTATTTTAAGAAACCTGCTTTTACTAATTTATCCATAGCACTTTCTTGAACCTGTTTAGGAAATGCACCTTTAAATGAACTTGTAACGTGATAATCTTCATATTCCAATTCTTCAGGCCACAAGCAGTTATAGATACATGCTGTTGTCTTGAATACCTTTTTTTCTTCTGAGTCCAAGTATGGGATTAAACCAATCACTCTGCTTTCTGGTCTATAATACACTTCTTTAAACTGATGGTTTCGAGTACCAAATGCCCATGCTACTTGATTTGTATCAGTTGGATCTATATCATCATTGACAACAATAATTTTAGGAGAAAGGAAACTTCCCTTACAAGCATATACAGCATCACCTATTTTTTTAATAAGCTCCTTCATACTACAATTCATGATATCCTTCCAATTCTTTGGCATAGTAATAACCAACCAAGTACATGCAGCTTCAAATGGCATCCAAGCCATAGTTGCAGGAATTTCATGTTTTCTTAGGCTGTTTAATATTTCAGCGCATGCTCCAATGCCCATTACCGGATGGTCATCATCAATTGGAGCACCAGCTACTACAATTGGATAAATCGGATTGTTTCTATAAGTCATAGCTGTTACATGATATATAGGCTTTTCTGATTTTGATTGCTTTATTAGATAACCAGAATATTCACCCATAGGCCCTTCCATTGCTGTTTCAGTTGTAGACAATGTACCTTCCAGGATAATTTCCGAATTGGCTGGTACAAGTATATCATTAGTTTCTGCTTTAACCAATTCAATAGGCTCTCCATAATAACCACTTATATAATCTGCTTCATTCATACCCTCTGCTACTAATGTTGAACCTGCAACAAGTGGTATCATAGGTTCAGTTCCAAAAGCAATTGCAAATGGGACTTCTTTGCCTAAATCTCCCCACATCTTACGTATCTTACCTATATGTTGTCCACCAGCGACCATACCTACCATAGTTTTTTTATCGTAAATCATAATACGGGCAATTGACCAATTAGTCCATTTTTTATCAGGAGATTGCACTATAATTGTTCCCCAGGTATTTATATAGCGTCCTCCATCACCGTAATGAGCATATGGTACCGGAAGCTTGTATAAATCAACCTCCTCTCCTATTAAAATATTTTCTTTGCAAGAAGCACTTGAAACTATTATACTATCAACTGGTTTACGACTGTATCCTTCTATTAAAGCTTCAATTATTTCTTTACCAGTTGCTTTAGGTGACATACCTATAGATAATGCATAACGTGATAAATATAAATCTTTTTGCCTGCTTACTCCTGCTGGAGCTCCTAATGCACGAAAACCTTTTTCAATACCTTTGATGTTTTTAAAAAGCGGAACAGGTGCTCCATTTTCATTACACCAACGGATAATTGCACCCATTTCTAAATTCCAATCAACCTCTTCTTCGATTTCTTTTACTTCACCTATGTCTTTTAGTCTCTCAATATATTCCCGAAAACTTTTAATTCTGTTCATAAAAAAACCTCCTAAATTTATATTTTTATATAATAATAATGATATTACTGACTATATCTCTCCCCAGCGTTTGACGTTACCTGTATCAATATCAAAAAAGCCCAATGCTCTGCCAACAGTTTGATCAACAATATCTGTTATTGTTTGAGGTTTAGTATAAAAGGCTGGTACAGGAGGGAAAACTATTGCTCCATTTTCAACAACTGCCTGCATATTGCGTATGTGCGAGAGGTTGTAAGGCGTTTCCCTTAACATTAAAACCAGACGTCGTCTTTCTTTCAAGGCAACATCAGCAGCTCTGGTAATTAGATTATCGTTAATACTGTATGCAATTTGAGACAATGTCTTAATAGAGCAAGGAGCTATTATCATTCCCATATTTTGAAAAGATCCGCTTGAAACAGCAGCACTAATATCATCTGCGGAATATGTAATATCAGCAAGATCTTTCAAAGCATTCATATTCAAATCAGTTTCTAAGTTAAGTGTTGCTTCAGCAGCCTTTGAAACTATTAAATGAGTTTCTATATTTAAATTTTTTAAAATTTCAAGGATTCTAATTCCATAGATAATCCCACTTGCTCCTGTAATTCCTATAATTAATTTTTGCTTGGTTTCTATCATAATGACTATCCCCTTTTTAGTATTGCAGAACGTTCCAGCTTTAAGCTAATGCTTTTTAATCCTTTCACCGAATATATATTTGATGAAAAATATATAAATATCTTATTTTTATTGATTTTTGTTTTAGTGCTCTGACTTATTTTGTATCTTAGCAAATAAATTATTTGTCAAGACAAGTAATATTGCAAAAAACTTGTCATAACAAGTGTTAATCAAGAAAATGCTTGCATTAACCATTTTCTATAATTTTTTTCAGTATAATCTCTACTGTCAAAATCTCTTCTTCTGAAAGGTTTTTAAACATTTGTTTTCGATAATCAATTATTAATGGTCGTAAAGTTTCAATTAAACTATGTCCTTCTTTTGTAATAAAAACAAGGTTATTTCTCTTATCTTTAATATCTGAAACTTTATGCGCATAACCTTTTAATTCTAATTTTTTTAAAATTCTAGTTATATTCGCTTCATCTTTATAGGATTCTGCTGCTAATTGTCTTTGTGTTTTACCGTCTCCGCCTATATTAAGTTTAGTAAGTAGAATAAACTGCTCTGGCGTAATTTCATATGGTGATAATACAGAATAGAGGGCATTCTTGCTTATGCCCGCGGCAATATTTAGCAGATATCCTAGCGAATCCTCAAGTTCATACATATCTTTAAAACCTCCTTCAAAACACTTGTCTTAACAAGTATTTTATCGTGCTCTATTGATTTTGTCAAATCAATAAATAAACCTGCATTTAAAAGATTATTTGCACTTATATTACTATAATCGTTAGCATTTGAATTAATTCAACTATTTCATATATCTATATGCCAATTCGTAACATCTACTTTGAGTTGTATGCGCCAAAGACGCTTGGTATGCTATATTTCCTAATTGACTTCCTACGCCTTGTGGATCTTCAGATTTTTTCGCTTTATTTTCTTTTTGTATTATCCATTGTGCCTCTTCTTGGTCTAATTTTTTCATTTCATCAGACGGTAATTGTTGTTTTAATAAATTATAAATTTCGTTTAATGCAACATCCCATTCGTTGTATTCTTTATCAGTTAAGACTAACATGTTGTGAGTTATTCCAGTTGCTGCATTTTTATATTCAGGAGATAAAAGTATTTCATTTTCTATATTATCTAATTTATTTATATAGTCTTGTTTACTAGCATTTATTTTTATTTTTGAATCTGTCATATAATTGTTCACTAATTCATAACATCTGTTTTTGGTTGATTCGTATAAAGACATATTATATGCAACTAATTCAAATGTTCCGCCCTTATATTGTGAAGCTTCCTTATTTGCTGTCTCTTCTTTCTGTGCTATCCATTTAATTTCTTCAGTTTGTAAATTCTTCATTGTATCCTGAGATAACTTCTCTTTTAATAAACTGTAAATTTCATTTAATGCTTCATCATACATATCATAGGATTCTCCATAATAGCTTCGCATAGCATTTGTTATCCCAGCATCTGAGTCCTTCTTTTCTGGTAAATCATCAAGTTGCTTTTGTATACTGTCTAATCTTCCTAGAAATTCTTCTCTTCTTCCCTCTATTTTTGTTACTATATTTGTTGTATTAGTTTCCTGAATATTTTTATTTGCTGTTGTCTCATTTGTTGAAACTGATGAATCTGCTCTGCTTGTATTATCAACTGTGTTTATGCTATCTTGTATTTTTTTAGTATCTTTCGTGCATGCCGCTAGTATAATCATTGATAATGATATTACCATAAGGAGTGCAATCTTCTTATTTTTCAATATTTTTCTCCTTTTAAATTAATCTTTATTTTCTCTACTTTTTAGATGAATTTCTGTGTCACTTACTTCGTGAATCCTTGTTCTCTTTATTAATTCCATAGTTGAATACTTATATTATGATTAGCCTACAAAAAGCTGACAAATATTATCCAATTAGAATTTCATGATATAATAGCATTATAAATTTAAACGAATGAGGCGAATTACTATGTTTTGTAAAAATAACCGTCAACAAACTTCATTATTTGATCCAATA
>JARLHR010000045.1 GCA_031292145.1 Clostridium sp.
ATTTTAGTGTTATTTTTGTTTGTGAGAATTCAATTATAACAAGAAATTAGGGGGGCATTGTTTTTTTGTACAAAAAAACGTTCGAACCCTTGATATATATAGAAAATTTAAAAAGAAGTAGTGTAAATACTTTACACTAACAATAAAACTTAAGGGGTGATTTTATGAAATATGCATTAGATGTACATACTCATACTATAGCTAGTGGGCATGCATATTCAACATTAATGGAAAATGCAAAGGCGGCTTCGGAAAAAGGTATAAAAGTACTTGGAACGACAGAACATGGAATTTCCATGCCGCATGCTCCACATATTTGGTATTTTCATAATTATAAGGTATTACCAAGGGAATTGTATGGAGTTACTATGCTTTACGGAACGGAAGCAAATATAATTGATTATGATGGAAACTTAGACATGGAAGATTCTACATTAAATAGGCTAGACATTGTAATTGGAAGTATACATGACGAAGTTTATAAAGTGGGAAGCATTGAAGAAAATACAAGGGCTTTTATAAATGTAATAAAAAGTGGAAAAGTTGATATAATAGGGCACCTTGGAAATCCTGGAGTGCCAGTTAATTGTGAAAAAATAATAAAGTGTGCTAAGGAAAATAATGTTTTAGTTGAAATTAATAACAGTTCATTTACTACGTCTAGAGTGGGAAGCTTTGGCAATTGTAAAGAGATAGCTTTGTTGTGTAAAAAATATGAGACAATGTTAATAATAAATAGCGATGCACATTTCTATACATTAATAGGAGAATTTACAGAAGCAGTTAAAATGCTAGAATCAATAGAGTTTCCAGAAGATCTTATAATAAATAAAGAACCAAATCAACTATTAGCAAGGTTAAAGAAAAAAGGAAAACTACAAGATGTGGAATTATAGAGATATCCAACGTATATTCTAGATTTATGTAATTGTTAACCGAAATAAGTAACATGTTGTTTTCGGTTTCTAAGGAATTTAGATGGGTGATTCTAAGAACATAAGTTGTACCCAATTTAACTTGCTCCCAAGGCAAGCTTGTGACAAGTTAAAGTGGAACAACTTATGTTCAAGAATCACAGCCATCTAAATTCCTAATGAAACACTGCAAACAACATGTTACTTATTTCTAGTATATCAATTCGCTTAAATTTTAGGATTTTCTGAGTTATACCCAATATAAGTTGAAAATATGAATTTATGTATCCGTGCCAATAAATTGTCTAAGGTTAGTGAGAGTTCTTATTTCAGCTAAAAGTTCTTTATCATTGTTAATGTCAAACAGTATTTATTAATAATTCCGTTTCTATTAGGCAAATTGGATCTTCAGTAGGTATTTAGTATTTTATTGTAAATTTCTTTTCATTGTTTAATACTGGAAGATTTTTTAAATCTATATCATGAACTTTAGCGAATCCATTACCTTTTTTTATTTCAGAAATGAAAGAAAATACATCTTCCTCTAAACCTTCTACTTCAATTTCTACATCACCATTAGAAAGGTTTTTACACCAGCCAGTTAAATTCAACTTATAAGCAGTAAGTTGAAGGAAATATCTAAAACCAACACCTTGAACTCTTCCATTAGCAATTATTAAATATCTAATCATAAGTTTTCCCCCTAGATATAGATTACATATTAGTCTATTTATACAAATTATATCACATAGAAGTTCTAAGTAAAATTATATGCTTTAATGATTGAATTATACAAAAGATTTTTAGTTGTATAATATTTGGCGAAATGTATAGATATCATATTCTATGTTTAATTTATTATATATAAACAGATTAACAAATTTACTAAATATTAAGTGGATATCTTCACTAGAAATCAGAAATATTTTTGTGCAGTAGGCATTTGAAAATGAGCTGTCAAAGGTTCTTAGTTGGAGGTTGTTCCACTTTAGCTTGTCACACTGAAAGTGGGAACATGCTAAAGTGAGTACAACCTTCAACTTAGAACCTTCAGCGGCATTTTCATAGTCCTACGAAACAAAAATATTTCTGATTTCGGTAAGTAACCACATAAGTTTAGAATATGTAGCAACTATATATAATTTTTAATAAATTTGCAAAAGTATTTTAAATTTTCAGAAAATTTAGTATAATATTCATATAGAGGGCAATAATATGAAATAATTTACATGATATGGAGGCTTTTATATGATTGAAAGAAGTGTAGTGTTGATTAAACCAGATGGGGTTGAAAGAAATATAATAGGAAATATATTAAGTTGCTATGAGGATAATGGATTAAAAATAGTAGAATTAAAACTCATGAAAGCTACAAGGGAAATTGCAGAAAAACATTATTCTCAACATAAAGGAAAAGATTTTTATGAGGAACTTATAACATTTATTACTAGAGGACCATTATGTGCATTAATTCTTAAGGGAGACGATGCAATAGCTAGAATACGTAAAATTAATGGAGCAACTAGTCCAACTGATGCAGAAGAAGGAACAATAAGACATAGATATGCAAGGAGTAAGACAGAAAACTGCGTTCACGCATCAGATAATATTGAAAGTGCAAATGGGGAAATGCAACTTTGGTTTTCAGAAGTAAAAAATATAGATGAATTACTTAATAAGTAAATATAGATTGCAGTAAATTAGCGAATATAAGCATAAGTTAATATATAATTTATTAATATGTTTAGGGACCTGAAAGAAAATAACAAGTCAAAGATTCTGATGATATTTTGTGCTAGGTGATGAACCATAAGATAAAATATCATCAGGATCTAACTGGTTATTTTTTTGAAGATCCCTTAAATAAAGTGGGCATTAAAAAATGATGTCAGTATACCAATTAAATATTTTATTGAGATTTAATGTAAGTTACGCAACATAAAGTATGATATAATAATAATTGAAATAATAAATTTAGTAGAGGAGGTTATTAATGAAATTAAAAAAAGTCAGTATTATAGGAGGCGTTATTTTATTTTGCCTTCTCATTATAATAAGTATAATATTATATAACTTTATTGGACCTGGTGCTAAAGATATTAGAGCGTCTAAGGCTTTTATAACAAAGTTATATTCAATCAATGCAATAAATAATGAACAAAATTTAGAGTCTATAAAGTATAAAAGAAATAGAATACTAAATAGTCAAAATGAATTAGTTAGTAAAAGTATAGTTACTCAAAATTTTGGAATAGATTTAGATAAAGATAATAATGTAATAGGATTCACAAAAAAGGAGATTCCAGCAAATACAACGAAGATTAATTTACAAGATGCGAAAATCTTAGCAGAAAAATATTTGAAAAGTATTTATGAGGATGAAGTTGTGTTAAAGACAGTTAATAGCAATGAGGAAACGAAAAATTTACCTTATTATTCATTCATATATACTAAGGAAAAAAATGGGTACGCATTTTATTTTGATGAAATAAAGCTAAATATTGATAAGGAAAACGGTTTTTTAGATGGATATTCAAACTCAACAATGCAAAGGGAAAGTGAAGAACCAGTAATAAATATTACTGAAGATAAAGCTAAAGAAATAGCAGAAGAAGCTTTTCAAAAATACAATAAAGAAGGACAGGTTAGACCAGAAAGTAATTTGGTTTATGCTAATAATAGAATGGATAAAACAGCTAAACAATTATATGAAGTTTGCTATATTATAACCGTTGATGGTAAAAATGATAATGATGCAAATATCTCTTGGAAGATTTTTGTTGGCGCTGAAAATGGTGATGTATTAAATATATTAAAGGATGGAGCAGAAAAAGAAGTGATAATAAATTAAGTCACAATTAAAAAAATGATAACCCAGCATTATGCTGGGTTATTATTTTTTTTAATTGTGACTTAATTTGATGTCTGTGGAGCATTTGATACATTTGAAGTACCACTAGGACCGTTAGAGTTATGAGTAGTATTGCTATTTGAATTATTTTTATTATTATTTTGATTTGGGGAATTCTCTCCAACTGGTGGAGGAGATAAATTATTATTAGTTACAGGTGGTGCAGTCTCAGTAGCATCTGTATTTTCCGTATTAGTAGTTTCTGTGTCAGTAGTATTGGTATCTCCAGTATCGCTGGAAGAAGGCAATACCATATAATAATCCGCCGTAACAGGATTCGGATGATCTTTTTTTATAAATATTCCACTTCTTGTTAAAATGGAGGGTGTAAAAGAACCAGCAATTTTATTTGTGAATCTATTTACATTAGCAGCAACATGGGTTTCGCATGTTGCAGTAGGTTGTGTTCCGTCAATAAATAACTCTTCATATACCCGATCTCCACGAGGATCTTCGTTACATAATGAAGTAGGAAGCAAACCAGAGTCTTTACAAACACTAGTTTTAACTATACCATTAGGTTCGTCTATATCTTGTACCTCAAAGTTTTTATTAGCTTCTTTCATTAATTTTCCCCATATTACAGCACAACCACTTGAGCTACCGTTAAGTTTTGTAGGTTTGTCATATCCAAGCCAAACAGAACAAGATAAATAAGGAGTAAGTCCTGCAAACCATAAATCTGTTGAATCAGAGGTAGTACCAGTTTTACCAGCAACAGGCATATCACCAAATTTAGCACCAGTAGCATTATACTCATTTACTGGGCCTTTTAACATATCATATAATATATATGCAGCTTGAGGTGAAAAAACCTTAGTTTGCTTTGGCGTAGTATTGTCAAGTATAGTTTTACCTGTTGCATCAACAACTTTTGTATATAGTATAGGTTTTGTATACGTACCGTTATTACCAAAAGTACCATAAGCACCAGCTAAAACATAAGTATTACCGCCATCTCTGTCATTAGGATTATTGTTAAACTGACCTAAAGCAACAGAAGCTATAGAGCTCTTAGATTCAGAATTATACTTCAAACCTAACTTTTCACCATAGGAGATTCCCGTTTTTACTCCAATCTTATCTTCAAATAGAACAGCAGCAGTATTTTTAGAATGAGTAAGAGCATCTCTTGCAGTCATTAGTCCTTCATATTCATTTGGAGAATTTAAAGGATTATAGTATTTACCATTATCTAATTTATTATCAGGTAATGGAGCATCATCTATAGGTGTAGCTGCTGTTATAATTTTTTTATCAATACCAGGTCCATATACTGTTAATGGTTTAGTTGAAGATCCAATAGGCCTTAAATCATTATAGGCTCTGTTAAGTGATTGTGGCATTTGTTTACCGCGCCCGCCAACCATAGCAATAACCTGACCGGTTTTATAATCCATAATTGTAGCAGATGCTTGCAATAAAGGAACACCATCCTTATCATAGGTTTCCTTAGTACTAATTCCTAGATTACTATAGTCATCTAAAGTTTTCTGAGTAAAATCTTGAAGTTGTTTATCCATTGTTGTATAAATCTTAAGACCACCATTTACAATTAATTTTGATACTTCATCGTCACTATAGTTATATTTTTCTTTTAAATCCTCTTTTACTTGAGATACAGTAGGATATACAAACCATTCATAATTTAATCTATAGTCTTTTTTACTTGATTTAAATACTAAACCACCATTTTTAATATCGCTAACTGCCTGATTATATTGAGCGTCGTCGATATATTGAAGTTTATACATCATACCTAAAACTGTAAGAGTCCTATTAATATACGGTGATGGATCTTTTTGATTATTTTCATTATAAGCACTATAGTAAGATGGCGCTTGAGTTATGCCGGCAATGTATGCACATTCTATTAAGGACAGATCAGAAGCACTTTTACCAAAGTATAATAAAGATGCTGCTTCCACTCCATAAGAATGGCCACCTAAAGGGATAGTATTCAAATATGCTGTTAATATTTGATCTTTAGTTAATTTTTCTTCTAAACTAATTGCTAAATAAGCCTCTCTAATTTTTCTTTCTAAAGAGATGTCGTTAGTTAAAATAGTGTTTTTAAGTAATTGTTGAGTTAGTGTAGATGCTCCATGCAAGCCTTTTTGTCCTGTGATAAATCTTTTGGCATCTAAATAAGCAGAGCCTAAAATTCTTTGAATATCTATTCCTTTATGCTGATAAAATCGTTCGTCTTCTATAGATACAAATGCATTTTTTAAATTAGCAGGTATTTTGCTTGAATCTATAACATAACGTTCCTCATCTGAATGAAGATTATCCATAAATTCTCCAGAGCTATCGTATAAGCTTGAAGCTTGATTTAAAGATAATACAGCATTAACATCTAGAGGAGGTGTAGTTTTTATGATAGCAAAAGCATAGCCCACACCTACTACAAGAATTGCCATAAAACAAAACAGTAACCCAAAACAGATACCTTTAAATATTTTCTTTCCCTTTTTTTGTTTAACTGGCTTTTTGCGACGTGGAGTACTAGTTGCCTTTTTTTCTTTATCGTTAATTGCCATTTTGTCCTCCTAGAATTATAAGGTTTATAAGTTTATAATTTAATAATATTTTATAACATTATAGCATAATTATAGTATGATTAAATAAATAACTCAATATAAAGGTGTTGATAATGCAATATTATACTAGGCGTAAAAGTCATAAATATATTTCAGCTATAGTAATTATTATTTTTATTATTGTCATATTTAATATATTAATAGTATTTTTTGACCAAAGAGTAATGCCTCAAGTAACAGAAATAGCAACAATAATGGCGAAAACTCAAACATTAGATATAATAAATGAAAAAAGTGTAACTATTCTATCACAAGATTTTAAATATGATGAAATGGTAAAAATAGAAAAAGATAATCAGGGAAATATAATTTTAATGCAAGCAGATACTGGAAAATTAAATTATATAGCTTCTAAATTATCTACAGAATGCAATGCAGAATTAAGCAATATGAAAAACTCTGAAATAAAAGTACCTTTAGGATGGATGAGCAATAAAAGTGCTTTTTATAGCTTAGGTCCCAAAATAACAGTACAGATAGAACCAGTAGGAAATATTATTACAAGTTATGAATCAAAATTTGAAAGTGCGGGTATTAATCAAACTAGACACAAAATTTATTTAAATGTTGACGCAAAGATAAAACTAAAACTACCATTAAAGGACCAAGATATTGAAGTAAGCACACAAATACCAGTTTCTGATACGATTATTGTTGGAAAAATACCAAATACAACATTGGGATTTCCGACAAATGAAGAAAGTAATAAGTAATAAGTAATAAGTAATAGTTGATGATGAAATTCCTACGGAATTTCTATAATAAAAATATAAGATTCAGAAATTACGAAGTAATTTCTTCTTCAACTATTAACTATTAACTATTATCTATTCATTTTTCATCAAAAAAAAGAAACCACAAAGGGTTTCTTTTTTTTTATTCCCAATTAAAAACATAAGGTATGTTTCTATAAAAATCACCATAATTTAGTCCATAACCGACTACAAATACATCTTCAATTTCAAAACAGCAATAATCTGGCTTTATATCGATTTTTCTTCTAGATGGTTTATCAAGAAGAACACATGTTTTTACAGATGCAGGATTTAATTTCTTTACATGATTAAAAACAAAGTCCATTGTGATACCAGTATCAACAATATCATCAACTATAAGAACGTCCCATCCTTCAATATTATCAGAAACATCATTAACTACTTTTACAGAACCAGAAGAAGTTTCAGAATCTCCATAACTAGATGTAGTCATAAAACCTATTTTTACATTTAGATCTATAGCCCTAGCTATATCTGCAGCGTATATAAAACTTCCACGAAGTAAAGATAATATGTAAAGATTTTTACCCTTATAATTTTCAGTAATAATTTTTCCTAATTCCTTTATTCTAAAATTAATTTGCTCTTCAGAAAAAAGAATGTTACGTTTCTTATCTTCCATGTTTTAAAAACTCCTTTTATATTCTATATTTATATTTATTTTGCAATTAACAGAGCACAAATTTTTTGCAGTATCGCAATAAATTATTCCTAATTTATCAATTGTACATTGTCAATTGTTAATTTTATAAGTTATAATTAGGCGTATGAGCAAAATAAAAAGCCAAATATACTAATATATTGACTGATTATTTTTAATATACCTTAATGAATTAATAGTATAAAATTAATCGAAACTTGTCAAGATAGCTTATGTGAGGTGTTAATAGTATGATATATGGAAATATTGAAGGAATTAAGAAAACTATAATAGATGAATTAGAAAGTGTGTATTTAATTAAAAATCTAAAAGATGAAATATGTAATACGGAAATTATAAATATTATTGCTAGAATTTCTGGTATTATCGAAAGAGAAGTAAGTGTAGGAATAAATAGAAAAGGAAATGTTACTTCTGTAGCAATTGGGGATTCTACATCTGTTGAAGTGCCAATAATAGATATAGAGGAGAAGAGATTATCAGGAATTAGAGTAATTCATACTCATCCAAATGGTTATTGTAATCTTTCAGCTTTAGATTTAACAGCACTTTTAAAATTAAAACTAGATGCAATAGTATCTGTAGCAATAATTGATGGGAAAATAGTAGATTTTTCATTAGGAATGCTTACATTATATAATAATAAATTAGAAACTGAAGAAAAGGGAAACCTTTCATTAGAAGAGATACAGTCAATAAATATATTAGATAAGATAAGATTTATAGAAAATTTAATTAAAACTAATGAAGTTATAGAAGAAACCGAAGAAAAAGCAATATTGGTTGGTTCAGATACTAAGGAAAGCTTAGAGGAGCTGGAAGAACTTACCAAGGCTTGTAATATACCTGTGTTAAAAACAGTATTTCAAAGCAGAAATAAAATTGATGCAGCATATTTTATAGGCAGGGGTAAGGTTTTAGAAATTGCATCAATGAGGCAAGTAGAGAGAGCAAACGTTATAATATTTGATGATGAACTTTCAGGATCTCAAGTTAGAAACTTAGAAGCAGCTATAGGGGCTAAAGTAATTGATAGAACTACACTAATACTAGAAATATTTGCTACAAGGGCTAAAACAAAGGAAGCTAAAATACAGGTAGAATTAGCTCAACTTAAATATAGGTTAAGTAGGCTGCAAGGTCTAGGTACCATATTATCTAGAACTGGTGGAGGAATAGGAACAAGAGGTCCAGGAGAAAAGAAATTGGAAACAGATAGAAGACATATAATGGAGACAATATATGCCTTAAGGGATGAACTTAAAAAAATTAAAAAAACTAGGGATGTTCAAAGAGAAAAAAGAAATAAAGAAAATATTCCTAAAGTATCTTTGGTTGGATACACCAATGCAGGAAAATCTACTTTAAGAAATGCACTTTGCGATTTAGCTGCAAAAAAAGAAAATGTGACCAAGGAAAAGGTATTTGAAGCAAATATGCTTTTTGCAACACTAGATACTACAACTAGAGCCGTAACCTTAAGCAAGAAGGGTACAATAACCCTTACTGATACAGTAGGATTTGTAAGAAAATTACCACATGATTTAGTAGAAGCATTCAAGTCAACTCTAGAAGAAGTAATATTTTCAGATCTTTTATGTCATGTAATAGATGCATCTTCAGATAGTGCATTAGAACAATATAAAGCTGTTAATGAAGTTTTAAATGAACTTGGCGCAATAGATAAAGAAACAATATTAGTGTTAAATAAAATCGATAAGGCAACAGAAGAGCAAATAGCAATACTAAAAGAAGAAATAGGAATTAATCAAATAATAGAAATTTCAGCTAAAGAAAAAATTAATCTGGAAGAGCTTTTAAACTTAATTGAAGAAAAATTACCTTATAATTATAAAAAGATAGATTATTTAATACCATATGAAAAAAGTGATATTCAATCATTTTTGCATAGAAATGCTAGAGTAATTGAGGAAGAGTATAAAGATAATGGTACCTATATGGTTGCGGAAGTTGATGATGAAGTTTATAACAAAACTAGGGAATATGCGATGCATGAATAATTATAAAGATTAGTTAATATATTATATATGAGTATTAATTAAGGAATGCATAGCTATGGGGAAAAAAAAATCTAAGCGTGGTTCTAAAAAAGGTAAATCAAAGAATGATAGAGTAAAAAAAAATGAATCTAATGTATCTAAAGAACAAAACTTACAAAAATCAAGTTATGATGAGATAGCTGAAATTTTTTTAGGTACTAATCCGGAGAAAAATACAAATAGTAATATAAATGCAACAGAAAATATATCAGAAAAAAGTAAAGCTAGCGACACTGCTACTGAAAATATATCAGAAACAAATACTAGTGAAAGTGCAGCGAAAACTACATCTGCTGATACTAGTCAATGTTTTGAGGAAATAAAAGCAAGACAGCAAGAACTTTTGAGTAATCTTAAAAATTTGAGTGATTCTATTGCTACCATAACATTAACTAGGGATAATGTAGCTTCTCTTAGGGTTGAAATATTAAGTAATATTTATTTCACAAGAGAAGTAAGACCATTGATTGATACCGTAAATCTTATTGCATTTGCATCTGCTAATATATCAACGGTTGCACAGAATATAAATATTAATTCATCTGGAGATAAGAAAGAAATTAAAAATGCATTTAAGTTATGTTACAAAATGAATGATGAAATAGATGATGTATTGAGTACTTTAACTAGAAGAATAAGATTGTATATTGCACAATTAGATAACATGGATAAAAACTGTCCACCATTTAGTTTTGATGAAGATTCTTAGATTTAATTATTTGAGAATCTTTTTGTATATTGACAGTTATTTTAAAGGCAAATATGTGTTAGGATATAATTTGATAATGATTGAAACGTGAATTCTTTAAATAACCGTTTATTTCAGTTATAATGATAATAAGTTTTATTGAGAATTATTAGAGTATTTAAAACAATAAACGTATACTAAAACTTTAGGCATAAAAAGGTGGAGATAAGATGTCAAAATCCATAGTGGATTATCAAAGATCCTCTGAAAAATTAATAAACATATTAAAGGATAATAAAAAGGTATTAGCTATATTTGCATTTGGAAGCATAATAAGCGGAGACTTATGGGACGAATCTGATATAGACCTATTTGTTATATATAAGGATGTATTTGAAGATGTTAGAGATATATATTCAGAAATATTAGATATACCAGTACATATGAAAGTATTAAATAAAGAAAAGTTTTTAGAATTATATGAAAGTGATGGAAACAAAGGCAGCATAAGAAATTTACTAGTATCTTCTAAAATGATATTTTCGAGAGATGATGAAGTAGAGAGCACTTTCAATAAAGCTAAATATAGCTTTGATAAATATAAAGAAATGAGGAATTTGGTTTATTTAGGAAACGTTATAAAAGACATACGAGTAGCCAAAAAGTATTTACAAAATGATAGCGTATTTACGTCGTATGAAGTGTTAATTAGGGCATTAGATAGTTTTGCTAAATTATATTTAAACTTAAATGGGTACACTGTAATTAAAGATGCAATAAAAATGGTTATAAATTTAAACAATAAATTCAATTTAATAGTTAAGAATTTGTATAATAATAAATGTGAAAAAGAAAATATAAACGATACTATAAATTATATCAATGTATTTTTAGATGACAATATAAACGAAGCAGCTAAACTTTTGTTAGATTATTTATATGAAAAAAGAAAATTTTTAAGTTCATATGAAATAAAAAATAGTGAGTTATTCAAAGAATTTGATATAAGAATAGAAGATATTTTAAAGGAATTATATAAAAGAAATTTAATAATAAAAGATACAAAAAATTTAGAGTTACCATTTAATGAAAATATAATGCGTGAAAATGTATATTCGTATAAAGTTTATGATTAGTAATTGATGAATCATTAATTAAAGTGCTTCACACTTTCTGTGCATTGTGAACTGTGAATTGGTAATTGATTGTCATCGTGAGTTGAGACAGGAGTGATTTTATGGACATTTATAGGAATTTTGAATTTAAAAATGATGAGATACCCAAATATGTTCAAGTAGCTAATTTTATAAAAAATTTAATTGATAAAAGAAAAATAAAAGAAGGAGATAAGCTGCCAACAATAAGAGAATTAGCAAAAGCGTTAGGAGTAAATAATGTCACAATAGTGAGCGCTTATAATAAGCTTAAAATAGAGGGATATGCCTATCAAAAGGTAGGAAGCGGAAGTTATGCTAAAAGAAAAGAAGTCGCTTCAAGTTTTAGAAAGGAATATTCAAATGCATTAAAAAAATTATCAATTGAAGATTTATCAAATGTAATAGATTTTACAGGAGAAACTACAGGGGAAGTGTTGTTTCCCATAGAGGATTTAAAGTACATTATAAATGAAGTTTTAGAAAGAGATGGAGCTAATGCTCTATTTTCAGATAATAGAAATGGATATGTAAGGCTTATCGATACAATAAATGAAGTGTTTTGGGATCGTAAATTGAAAAATGAAGATATAATAATTGTATCAGGTGCTCAACAGGGAATTGATATTGCATCTAAGGGAATACTAAATATAAATGATAATATTATAGTTGAAAAACCAACTTATGTAGGAGCATTATCAGTTTTTAAATGGAGAAAAGTTAACTTATTTGAGGTACCAATTGAAGATGATGGTGTAAATTTAAATAAATTTGAAAAAATTCTTCAAAAAAATGAAATAAAATGTTTCTACACTATGAGCTATTTTCAAAATCCAACGGGAATAAGTTATAGTTTAGAAAAGAAAAAAAGAATTTTAGAACTTGCTGAAATTTATGATTTTTACATAATTGAAGATGATTATTTGTCAGAACTTATATATGAAAGTTCTTTAGACTATATACCATTCAAATGGCTAGATAAAAAAGATAGAGTAATTTATATAAAAAGTTTTTCGAAAATATTTCTTCCAGGAATAAGATTAGGTTATTTAGTAGCGCCTACAATATTTAGAGAAACACTTCAAAGTTCAAAACATAATACAGATATAACAACTTCAAGCTTAATGCAAAGAGCCTTGGAATTATATATTTCAGGTGAAAAATGGAAAAAAAATATTAAAATTTTAAATAATGAGTACATGGAAAGATATACTCATATGAAAAATTTGCTAGATAAGAACTTTAGAGATATGCTAATATATAAAGAACCAAAGGGTGGTTTGAATTTCTATATAACTTTAAGCGAAAACTTTAAAATTGATACTAAAGAACTGTTTATGTGCCTTAAAAAGAGGAATGTATATATTACTCCAGGGGCTATGTTTTTTACATCACAATACGATGGACAAGACTCTTTTAGAATATCGTTTTATCAAACAGATAAAGAGAAAATTGAAAAAGGGTTGGAAATACTTAAAGAAGAGTTATTAATTTTAAAAGAGCGATTGAAGTAATATTCTTTGAAAAGGAGTTAATAAGATGTCCTACATTACAATAAAGGGCTTTGGTGAAGATAGATTTGAAGAAAAGAAATCAGAATTTATTGGATACGCAAAGAGAGTAGAAAATGAAGAAGAAGCTAAGGCTTTTATAAATGAAATAAAAAATATGCATAAACAAGCAAGGCATAATTGTTCAGCTTATATTATTGGGAAAAATATGAACATTCAAAAATATTCTGATGATGGAGAGCCACAAGGGACAGCAGGAATACCAATTCTTGAAGTTATGAAAAAAAGCAGAGTGACAGATTGCGCCATTGTTGTTACTAGATACTTTGGAGGAATACTTCTTGGTACTGGGGGATTAACTAGGGCATACACAAAGGGAGCAAGTATAGCAATAAAAGCTGCTGGAATAGTAGAAAAAGTTGATGGTTTGAAAATAAGTTTGGAAATGGAATATGATTTATTTGGAAAAGTCCAATATATATGTGGTCAAAATGCTTGGCATATAGAAGAAACAGAATATACTGATAAAGTGATTGTTCACATATTAGCAGAAAAAATAATTTCTGAAAACATAGAAAATGAAATTGTTGAAGTGACTAATGGAAAAGTAATAATTCATGAGAGTGAAGAAGGGATTTACTTTAAGGAAGGCAATAGATTATATACAAAACTTTAAAATTAAAACTCAAAAATAGCAGTAGAAATCAAGCGAGTTAGACTTGTTTTAATTGACAGGGTATGAAAATTGTAAATTCATAGATAACATGGTATAATATTTGTTGTTTTTATTTTGAAGTGACAAAATAAAATATTAAATTATTCAAAAGAATATTTAGAGAAAATGAGTAAGGAGGAGAATACATGTCAGGACACTCAAAGTGGCATAATATTCAAGCAAAAAAAGGCAAAACAGATGCAAAAAGAGGAAAGATCTTTACTAAAATAGGTAAAGAGATTGTTATGGCTGTTAAAAATGGTGGAGCTAATCAAGATACAAATGCAAAATTAAGAGATGTAGTGGCTAAAGCTAAAGCAGCAAATATGCCTAATGATACTATTTCAAAAGCAATTAAAAAGGCATCTGGTGAGTTATCATCAGTTAATTATGAAAATATAGTTTATGAAGGTTATGGCCCTAGTGGAGTAGCTGTAATAGTTGAAACTCTTACTGATAATAAAAATAGATCTGCTGGAAATGTAAGAAGTGCATTTACAAAAGGTGGCGGAAACATGGGAACAGCAGGCTGTGTATCTTTTATGTTCCAGGAAAAAGGGGAAATCATCATTGAAAAGGAAGATAAAGACGAAGAAGAATTAATGATGATGGCATTGGATGCTGGAGCAGAAGATTTCTCAGCAGATGAAGAAGAAGTATTTGTGGTAACAACTGCGCCAGAAGATTTTGGAACAGTTAGAGAAGCGTTAGAAGCACAAGGGATTGAATTCTTAGAAGCATCAGTAAAAATGATTCCAGATACATATACAGCAATCGGAGAAGCTGAGGCTAAGAAGTTCCAAAAGATGTTAGACTTACTTGATGATGATGACGATGTACAAGATGTTTACCACAACGCTGAATTCCCAGAAGGATGGGATGAATAGGGTGTTAACGTATTGGTATTACTAGAGTTTGGCAACCTGTGAAAAAATGTAAGGACTAATGTTGATTACGATATACATTCAATTTTACATGATTTGATTGATGTATGTTGTATTTTAGAAACCATTTTCTATCTTAATTAGATGGGAGATGGTTTTTTTGTTGTCAAAAGATATTTTAGAGGAATTTATAGTGGAATTACAGGTACAAAATTATAGTCCAAGAACAATAAAAGGTTACAAAAATAATAATTTATTGATGTTTACTTTCATAGAAAAGGAATTTAGATTAAAAGAAATTGAAGAAATAAAACCAATACACATAAAAGCATATATAAAATTTTTGCAGAGGAATAAAAGAAAAACAATATATATCAATGGAATCATCAAATGTTTTAGAGCATTCTTCAAGTTTGCAGTAAATGAAGAAATAATAGAAACTAATCCAATGTTAAATATAGGTTGGTTAAGAGATACAAAAACACTAATTCATTCATTTACAGATGAAGAAGTAGAAAGAATGATGAAAGTTTATATTGGAAGTGAATACCTAGTTATTAGAAATAAATTGATTATGGCATTTCTATTAGATACAGGTATAAGATGTTTAGAATTATGTTCAATTACAAATGGAGATGTAAAAGAAAATAGTTTGATTATAAAATATGGAAAGGGAAATAAGCAAAGGATTGTTGCAATTAGTCCATACGTGAAGCGGTTAATACTAAGATATGTAAAATGTAGGGACAACCGATTTAGAGATAGAACAATAGATGAAAATACACCTTTCTTTGTGTCATATAGATTTAAGGCTTTAACAGTTGAAGGAGTAGAACGTGTAGTTAAAATATGTGGACAAAAGGCTAATATAAGAAAAGATATTAGATGTAGCCCACATACTTGCAGGCATTATTTTGCTCAAGCACAACTTAGAAATGGATTAGATGTTTATTCGCTAAGTAGGCTATTAGGACATGAAAACATAGCAATAACTAAACGATATCTACAATCTATACAGGATATAGATATTGTTGAAATGAGTGTTAAGACAAGTCCACTAATGAACTTAGGGAGAAAATAGGAAGTAGTTACAATAAAAATGATAACTATTAAAAGATTGAAATATGCCTCTTCACGTAAGAGCAATATAAGAAGAGGTGTTGAATGCACTTCAAAATTGGTTCTGAACGATACCGATAATATAGGGCGTTTTTATGAAGTGTCATGTATTATAACAATAGTATTTTTCGTATGTTTACGATGGTTATTACGATGCCTTTAAAGGGTTCGTTATCAGGATTATATATTAAGTAGACTTAGCAATCATGTGGAATTTATTTAAATATAATGATATAATGAGAATTATTGGAGGTGTATAATATGCCAACAAAGTCTATAAAAGTTACTTTGCAATATTGTAAAGAGAATGTATTAAAAGAAAAAGACTTCTTTAAGGAGTTAAGAGATTTACAGTATAATACTTATAGAGCATGTAATCAAGCCATTAGTTATTTATATCAAAATGATATGCAAAACTTGCTACAGAAGGAATTAGATATACCTAAAAAAGATGATAAATTAATATATGGAAAAACTTTTGGAAGTTGGATTGAAAATAGATTAAATGAATATATGGTGGGTGCTTTAAGTAATAATGTAGCACAAACAAGACAGCTTGTAACTGCAAGATATAATAATGATAAAAAACAAGGACTTTTAAAAGGCGATGTATCTCTGACTAGATTTAAAAGGAATATTCCTTTAATAATTCATAATAAGGCTTACAAAGTGATAGATACGCCTAAAGGATTAGGATTAGAAATAGGATTTTTTAATACATTTAAACAAAATGAATTAGGTATTAAAAGAGTTAGATTTATATTGCCTAATCTAGGAGGAGCAGAAAAAGCAACTTTAAAAAGGCTTTTAGATGGTAGTTATAAATTAGGAACTGGTCAAATAAAGTTTAATGAAAGGAAAAAGAAATGGCAAATAGCGATAGCTTATACATTTGAGCAAGAGCCTAAAGAAGTTAATGAAGATTTAGTAATGGGAATAGATTTGGGAATATCTAAAGTAGCTACTATGTCTGTTTATAATACATCTACAGAAGAGTATCAATTAATAAGTTTCAAAGAAAGATGTATAGATGGTGCAGAGTTAATCAGTTATAGGCAAAAATTAGAAAGTAGACGAAAAGCAACCGCTATAGCTAGTAAATGGGCAAGTGATAACAACACAGGAAAAGGTTATAAAGCTAGAATGGAACTTAGCAATTCTATTGGAGATAAATACAAACGATTTAGAGACACATATAATCATAAAATTAGTAGGTATATTGTGGATTTGGCAGTTAAATATAAAGTGGCATTAATTCAAATGGAAGATTTAAGTGGCTTCAGCGACCAACAAGAAGAGAGCCTATTAAGAAATTGGAGTTATTATGATTTGCAACAAAAAGTACAATATAAAGCGGAAGAAAAAAGTATAAAAGTACATTTAATAAATCCTGAATTTACAAGTCAAAGATGTAGTGAATGTGGAAATATAGACAAGGATAATAGATTAACACAAAAAGAATTTATTTGTACTACGTGTGGTTATAAAGAAAATGCAGATATTAATGCAAGTAAGAATATTGCAATACCAACAATAGAAAGTATTATAAAAGAACATGTAAAAGGGCAAGAAAAACAAAAAAATAAATAAAATATTAAAGGGCAATTTACTGTCCTAAAGGTGAGAAGTACCATACAAACTAAGTAACTTGTTACAAAGTCCCTTATGGAAACTCTCGACCAAACCACCCTGTTAAAAGATAATAGGCTAGTACAAAAATAGAAATAGGTGGTGTACTAGAATACATCTAATGTTTTTGTTAGAATGAAAATTTACCAAGTGTTTTATATAAAATGGCTTGGTTATGATATTCGTTGAATTTATAAATTACTTGGTAAATTTATTATAAGTGGCTTGAATATTAATGTTTAAGTGCATTAGTAAAATGTAAATGGCAATTTTGCTGGAGGTTAGTAACTAACATAGGATGTATTTAAATACCATGTATTATATTTTATTCAAATTATTTTTTATGTTAGTAACTAACATAGGATGTATTTAAATGACTTAAAGCAATATAATAGCAGAGAAGGCAAGTGGTTAGTAACTAACATAGGATGTATTTAAATGAAATGCTAACACAATTAAGAGTGCATGTTAAAAACGTTAGTAACTAACATAGGATGTATTTAAATTTAGCATATACTAGTCCACCACCCGATACTGTAAAGTTAGTAACTAACATAGGATGTATTTAAATCATACGTGATTTTGACAAACAGCTAAAATATGATAGTTAACAACTAACAGTCGATGTATTTAAATCCAGCCTAACACACTCCAGTATTATTATAAAAACTGCTAGTGACTAAAATAAGATGTATTTGAATAAATTGCGTATGCAAAATGTAGAAAAAACTTATAGTTATTAACGAATATAGGATGTATTTAAATATAGGTCTTACGTTACATACTGTAAAGGATAATAATGTTAGTTTATTAGGAATATAAAGGACTCATCAATTTTGAAGAGTCTTTTTTATATGTCTATAAATCATATGATTACGTAGACATAAAATCATAGTCTTATAAATGGCATTTTTAGGTCAAAAATATATTCAAAAGTGTCTATGAAATAAAAATATGTTTTTATAGACAATTTTATGAAATAATAATACAATATATACATAAGATAATTTAAATGAGAGGGATTGATTATTATGTATATATATGGTTACATGAGAATAAGCACACAAAAGGATAAGCAAACAACAGACCGTCAAAGAATTACATTGGAGCAGTACGCTAAAGATAATTCTTTTACCTTTGATGGAATAGTTGAAGAGCGCATAAGTGGAACAATTAAGGCTGAAAGTAGACCACAATTTAATGAGTTAAAAGGCAAGTTGAGAAAAGACGATATATTAATAGTTACTGATATTGATAGGCTAGGTCGTAACGCTGATGACATTATAATGGAATTTAAAAAGCTAAAGGCTGATGGTATTAGAATAATTGCGTTAGATACTCCATATTTGAATGAATGGGAGAAGATACAGGACAGTAGTATTTATAATATGATAGCTGATATATTTATTACTCTAAAGGCTCATATGGCTCAACAGGAGCGTGAGAAAACCGTTGTTCGTATAAACCAAGGATTAAAAGTTGCAAAGGCTAAGGGAAAGGTTTTGGGTAGACCAAAAGTAGAATTACCAAGTAATTTTGTTAAGGAATATAAGAAGTTCAAAGATGGTGAATATGGTAAGATGTCAGCAAGTGCATTTGCAAAGACACTAGGAATAGGAAGAAGTACATTGTATAAATATATTAATATCTATGAAGGATAATTCTGTATAATAAATAATATTAAGTTAAATTGGAGTGATAATATTGAAAGAGAAATTTACAATTGAAGAAAAAGAAACCATTGTAAGCTATTATTTAAATACACATGAAAGTATAGTAGGAGTATCAAAGCATTTTGGAATAAGTGTAAGTGAAACCAAACGTATTTTACATGAATATGATATACGCTATGGTAATAAGATAACACCTGATAACAAAGAAATCTTTAAAGAAAAGTACAATAAAAAAGTTATGACTCATATAGTGCATACAGATGATAAGTGAATTGGTATGAATGATAAAGAGGTGTAAAAGCCTCTTTTTAGCATTAATAATATTAAAGTAAAAGTTTGATTAAGGTCAGTTGACGGATAATTTAAGAGTGATAATGGGAAAAGCTTTGTTGAAGATGTTCATTATAATAGAAGATTATTAAAATTAGAATGTAATTATTGATATTACTTTTTTTGTATGCTAAAATTGACAGTGAAGAAATCAAGAACTTAATAGGAAAGAGTGTACCACCTAACATTATTGGCGTAATGTTAGGCAAGGCATGGTGTTGAAGCCACCACACAATACAGACTAAGTCTGCGATACACCCATATAATATTATAGCTGAGTTGTTATGCAATTTCAATATAGTATTATGTGGTGATTGAGACTTAAATTCTGTTTACCTTTGTATATATATTTAAGAACAGGGTGAAGTGTGGACGCATGCTTTCATCCTGTTTTTCTTGATTTCTCAAAGTAGCTTTACTATCAATGTTTTTATATTGGTAGTAAAGTGAACTTTTGAGAAATCGCAGTTATCAGGGCTACGGTTTAAATATGTTATATATTTTTACTGTGGCTCTTTTATATTTAATTAAATGTACAAGGGGGATAATGAAATGAAAAAACTAAAATTAACAAAGTTAATGGCTAGTACATTATTAGTCACATCTGTATTAGTATTAAATCCAATAGGTGCAAGTGCAACAGGAATACCAGTTGCAACTACTAAGTCCAATCAATGGATACAGGTAAATGGGGCATGGCAATATAATGATGTAACAGGAAATCCAGTAAAAAATAGTTGGCTTTATGATAAAAAAGCAGGTAAATACTATTATTTGGGAGCTGATGGCTCTATGTATACATCATGTTGGATTCCCACAAATGGAGGATATTATTATTTAAATTCAGATGGAACAATGGCAACAAACACTACAATTAACGGATATATAGTTGGCGCTGATGGCGCTTGGAATGGAACAACACCATCTACTGCAATTAATCCAGTTATAATTAATAATGGTGATAATGCACAAACCTCAAATTCAACAGTGAATACAGTTAAATCCATTCAAACAGTATATGATTTAGAGAATTATTTTAATGAAAATTATTCTAGCTTACAAACACCAATAGGTACTTTGAAATTTACTTTTAGTGTTGATGAAAATGATTCTAAACTTTCTGATTATGATTTTTGGATACAAACTAAATATGGAGAAATAGATAATTCAAAATATGATTTATATTCTTTTTCACCTTATGATTTAGAAGATTCAATAAAAATTAGTGGTAGTGATAAAGAGAATACCAAAGAATTATTAAAACAAATGCAAGAAAATATTGCAAAGGATGCAATAAAATATTTTCCTAATAAGAAAATCTGTGGTGGATTCTATGATAGTTGGTATAAATATGCTTATCTACAAGTTGGACTTGAATCAAGTCAATTCTTAAGTTGGAAGAATTATTATTGTGAAAATGTAAATTATAACAAGGACGAAAATGGAAATTACGATTTTAATACATATGATAGAAGTCATGTTTCTGATTTTCAATGGGATAATACTATTGATGATTTTGATTTTAGTAAATAAATATAATAATATTTCTGAAATGTCTTTCAGAAATGGAAGGCATTTTTATTGTTATGAAATTATATAATAAAAAATATAAGCAAGAGTACATTGATAAGAGAAAATAACAAGCGTAAAGTTTAGAGATATTTTAGTTCATATCTAAGCTAAAAAGTCAATAAGGAAAATTAATATAAAATAGGAGTGGAAATTATGGGTGCAAAAAACAAAGTTATTCAAGGTGATTACAGTGGGAGTTTAATATTTAAATTTACTGGAGGGAAATTTTTAACTATCGATAAAAAGAAAAATATATATAAAGCTAATGTAAAAAATTATAATGTGATAGACCAATCATCAAGTAAAAGTGCTACAAGTGCAATTGCAAGAAGTGCAGTGGGTGGTGCATTATTAGGCCCTGTTGGATTATTAGCAGGATTATCTGCGAAATCAAAGGGTGTTTATTTAATTGCAATTGAATTTACTGATGGTAAAAAAAGTATAATAGAAATAGATGATAAATTATATAAAATATTTATAACAAGCATGTTTTAATAATGATAATATTTATGAATAGTAACATTTGAAATAAAATTAAAATTCAAAAGCATAGATTAATACAAGGTAGTGTTTCATAAGCACTACTTTTTTTGATGGCAATAAAACTCAAGTTTTATAGTAAAAAGTGATTTTGAAAACATAGCATTTATCGGTGTTTTTAATTGTGCATTTTTGATATTTTTAGAAATTTTAAAGGTTTTGGCTTAAAATGCTCATATATGGACTTAAAATTATAATTTTCAAATCACATCTACTAGGCAATTTTAAATCAAATCTGAAAGCCTTCTGAGGCTACAGGATAGGTTGATATACAATCAAGGTATAAAAGTTTATCTAATGAGTTTAGCTGTATAGGGGGGGGGCGTACCAAACGTTATGAAAAAACTATGATGTTGGCATAAATAGTGCTATCAGTGGCATATGCACCTCCCGTAATTTTATGGTCGATAAGTTTTTATAAAAAATATGCATGAAATTTTGTTATATGTTCACTAAGAAAAATCGACATTTAATTTCCAATAAACAGAAAAAATTACAAAAAGTACTGGACAAGAACAGGTAAAATATGGTATACTATCAGTGGGTTCAGAAAAAATTAAAATATTTTCCTGTAATTGGGAAAAGCGTACCCAAAATTTTAGAATATTTTGTACTGTATATTGTAGTAGAAAAACAATGTCTACTGCTGTCAATTGCAGAAATCGTTTACAAGGAGGCGAGGAAATGAGTGTACAAAAGAAAAATATAAATTTAAATACAAAGGAGAAATGCAAAATGAAAAAGAATATTGGTTTGGAATATGTAATTGATGTGTATAGAAAGGATTATAAAGATTGCTTTATTTGGTTCAATAATGAGTTAATTGAGTTTAAGAGGTTTATGGATTGTTATAAAACAATGGATATTGCTAAAGTATTCACTGAGAATGAAAATTATTATATTTTAGAGGAAACTGGAATTTATCATATAGTCAGTACTAGCAACCCAGAAGATGATTGGAAGTAATAACAATAAGGGGAATATCCCCTTTTCATAAATTAGGAATTAGCAAGTCGCAGGGAGTCTCAGAATGATTTCTAATAGGTCGTTATTTTAGACATAGATTTACATGTCTAAGCTTAAAGAAGGGTGTATAAGAAAGCTTATGCACCATCAACATTATTATTAAGAGTAAAGGAGTTTTTATTATGAATAGAATTAAAACACAAGGTAAGGGACATTAACAGGAAGTTAAATAGTTAAATTAATTAAATAAGTAA
This sequence comes from Clostridium sp., assembly GCA_031292145.1. Classification (GTDB taxonomy): domain Bacteria; phylum Bacillota; class Clostridia; order Clostridiales; family Clostridiaceae; genus Clostridium. The sequence goes on from JARLHR010000045.1 coordinate 22,961, forward strand.
TTAAATATTAAACAATAACAACCATTATGTTCTTACCTTGTAAATCAAGGAGGAACAAACAAATGAAAAATGTAAATATAAAAAGTTATTTAAGTACACAAGACAAAAGAACTGTAAAGGAGCATTGTAATAGTCAAATAAAAAATAAGGACTCGATTAGAATTAAATCTTTAGCAGTTATGCTAGAAAACCAATATGCAATGTATGAACTTATGGACTATATTAAAAATGATTTAAATATAAGTGATGATTATATTTGGAGATGCAAAGACACTTATCTATGTGAAACTCATGGACATATACGATTAAGTAGAAGCGATGTGTATTATTCTAATGTTTATCAACATCAATATGTGGTTCATAAAGCGTTTGATATACCAATGGAAGTTATAGGAAAATATATCATTCATCATATCGATAGTGACAAGCACAATAATAATATAAATAATCTATGGATATTTTTCAATCCGTCTTTACATCGAGCATTTCATATTGAACTTGAAAAGAACCCCAATATATCAATAAGCAAGTTTACTAAGAATTGGATTGAGGACAATATAAATAATGAAAACAGGATTGAATTGACCGAATATTTAAAGCTAATATTGAAAGCTGAGAATACTAAAAAATGCTTGAGTCTTAATGGACTCGATGATGCTATATAGTTAAACGTATTGCTAGAAATAGATTTAATAAGATTACAAAAGAATAGTAGTACCTTGCTACTATTCTTAAGGACAAAGATAGTCAAGGTTAATGCACTAAAGAAGAAGGAGTAATTAATATGAAATATGAAAGGAAAATTGTTAAAAGTTATATAGATGCAAATAAATTAATGAAAATGGGTTTTATTTGTTTAGGAGTGGAAACCAATATAAAAGATACTAGCAAATTAATATTTTGGTTTAAAAATACCAAAGAATTAAATGAAGTTTTACAAAAAATCAGTGATAATTTTAAAAAGAATAACTAAAGAAAAGGATAAAATGGTGAAAACGAATGAAAAAACAATATAGCGATAATTATAGTAGAATACCAAACAAATTATTTTATTTAAGGAATGAAGATGAAGAAAGAGAAAATGAAATAGAATATACAAAGAAAGGAACTATATTAAATGTGATTGATGATAACAAAGTAATATTGATATTACATGAATTATATATGGGCAGTGATTTTAGACATAGATGCTATAGAACTATAGATAGTTTATTAGAGGATATTAGATATAAATTGGATAAAGACAATAGAAAAGCCATAAAAAAAATATTAATAAGACTAAGAGAATTAAAATATATTAATTTTGATGGTTTAGAATTGTCTATTAAATCTACAACATTATTAAAAATTGATACAAGTAAATTATTTGAAGAAACAAAGGATAGATTTGTTGAGCTGGCTCAATGTGAGATAGATAAAATAATGAGTTTGGATTGCGACTTGAGAAGTAAGATGGGTATGTTGAAATTGTATTTATATCTAAAAGCCAGAGTATATAAAAGAATTAATAAATCAGAAGATACGTATATAAATAGATGTCATGATACAAAATCAGAAGCTACATTTCAATCATATGAATACATTGAAAAATATACTGGTATAAAACGTAAACAAGGCATTGAATATGTAGACAAGTTAGTTGAATTAAGAATGATAACGGTGTATAGAAATAAATATGTATATAAGGAAAAAGATAGCGAATTATGGAAAGATTTTTCGAATATATATGTTATCAATAATTTACAAGCTAGCGAAGAAGATATTAAAGAAGAAATCAAACTTTGTGTAAAACAATATAGCCATATTTTACAAGAAAGAGGATGCTCGATTAAACACGTTTAAAACTAATAATTTCAATGATGAATTTAAACCCTTTGTTAAAGGGGGTTAAATCTTGAAAATGAGAATTTAGTCCTCTTAACTGAGGGGGTCATAGAAACTCAATTAATAGTAGAACCAATTATATTAAGATAAGAATAATCCTTGTATACGTGAACGAGTTCACGTATAGCTTGTTAGACTCCGTAGACTTTAGGAAATATTAGAGTTTTAGTGCCTTTTACTATTCAAGAGCGAAAAACACTATCTCAAAAGCGGTATATACCTATTCTTTTTTTGCTCTTTATATGAAATTATATTTCATGAATTTGTGTGTAATATTTTAAGGTAGAGATTTATAGGAGTAAATGCTTTGAAGCAATAACGATGTTTTACATAAATTATGATATAATAGAAAAAGATGCATAATAACCTAATAAGTAAGCTATTTTTAGAAGGAATGAAAAATATGAGAGATTATATTAATACAAGTATAGAAAAAATAAGACAAGCAATGGATAATAATAAATTAGTTATTTTTGTTGGAGCAGGAGTATCAGCAAATTCAAAATGCCCATCTTGGAGTGAATTAATTGAAAAATTTGCGGATGAATTAGGCATACAACAATCAGAAAGAAACAATTCTACAGAATATTTTCTTAAAATTCCTCAATATTACTATATTGAAAGAGGGGAAAAGGAATATTTTGATATTATCAACGATGTTTTTGATAATCCTAATAATATTCCTGTTCCTAATGCAATAAATAAAATATTGTTTGAATTAAATCCATCGGTTGTTGTAACAACTAACTTTGATGAACTATTAGAAAAAACAATATTGTCAGAAGGACGATTTTATACAGTTATTAAGCAAGATAAAGATTTACCGTATAGTCTCAATGACAATTTAGTGATAAAAATGCATGGAGATGTTAAATTAAAAAATATAGTCTTAAAGGAAGAAGATTATTTAAATTATTCGAATAAGTTTCCGTTAATTGAAAATTATTTGAAAGGATTATTTTCAACAAAAACTATTCTATTTGTTGGTTATTCAGCTAATGACCCAGATTTTAAACTAATATTTAATTGGGTAAAAGAACAATTAAAGGGGCATTTTCAACCTGCATATTTACTAGAGACTGAAAAAGAACAAGAACGTTTAGAATTTAATTATTATAAGGATAGAGGCATTAATATCCTTTTTTATAAAGAAATTGAGAATGACATAAAAAAATTATTTGGAGACAGTTTTGAAAAAAGCTTAATTGATAAAAGAGGACAGCATCTTCATAAGTTTTTGAGGTATATAAAAGAATATAGGGTAGAGAGTAATTTTGTTGATGACATCTTTAATAAGTTAAAGATATTTGAAGGATTAAATGCAATAATGCCTGAAGATATAATTAATCAATTAAAGAAAGAATATAAGTGTTTTAATATTAAGTACAATGTTCTATATATAAACAAAGAAAAATGTAATTACTTAAATGTTTTGCAAGAAAAAATAAAAGAATATTTGAATAAAAATGATGGTATATCTTCTGAGCAAGCTTTGATGGAAATTATTAAGCAAAATAAAAAAATAATAGAAATATTTAAAATTTTGCAAAAAGCTTCAATCAAAGCAATACAGGTGAGTGAATGTACTTATACTAAAGAAATACTATTAGAAGATTATATAAAATTAGATAAAGATGAGTACGATAGATTGTTAAAGGAATTTGATTTCAAAGAGCTGGAAAGAAGGCTCCATTATTATTTAGAAGATATTCAATTTGATAACAATGAATATTTATATTTAAGAAAAGCGTATTATTTATATAGAATAGGAAGATGTTTGGAATCTTATATGATACTAAAGAAAATTTCAATACAATGTTATAGTAATAAAAAATATTTATTATGGTATATAGCTATATTTAATATGAAGTATTTAAGTGGAAAATTAATTCATGAACAATATACGACAGGAAGAAATTTTGAATTGAATTTTAAGAAGGCTTTAGATGAAATAGAAAAAATAAATTTAGAAGAAGAAGTAAAAAAACTTCCTCAAAACATTCAAAAGAAGATAAAGTATATAAGTGAATTAATTTCAATTGATTTATTCAATCAAAAGATACAAGAAATACAAGAAATAATAACTGAAATTAAGAAAGATAAGAGTCTGTTAGAAAGTGGTGGAGATTCATATAATGAAAATATATATAAATTATACTATAAGATACAAACTTTAAATAATTTCATACAGAAAAATTACCTTACTATAGCACATATAAAAAATATATCAAAAATTTTCTCAATATTTAGTGAAGGCATAATTGTTAATTATAGTGTAAAAGGAAATTCAAATAAATGGTTTGGTGATTCGCCTAAAGTTGACAAATTTGATGATTTTGATATTGAAATGATGCTAAATTATACAACTAATAAAGAACTAAAAAGCTTTATTGAAGAAAATGGAATAAATAAATTGAACGTAAATAAAGAAAGTATTTACTATTTACTTACTATATTTGAAAACTTAACAAAGTTTAATAAAATAGATATTAAAAATTTAAGTAATATAATAGACAATATGCTTACTTTACTATCCTATAGTGATATATCTAAGCAAAAATTCGAAAGTATAATGAATTATTGCATAACGCTCCTAAAAATGAATGTATTAACAATAGAAAATTTGGAAAACTTAAATATATTTATCGTTATGATATATAAAAATGATAAAGAACTCGTAGAATTAAATTCGTTGATTCTCTTTTTAAAAGAATACATTAATAGATATAATAGTAAAGAACTCAATATTTTTTCGTTTGATGCAGTGAAAAACCTACTATTCTTAAATATTTGTTATATTTGTAATGAAAAAGAAGTAAGTTTAGACAGTGAGAATGAAATTAGAAATTTTATAAATACTTATTTAAAGGATATAAAAGCTAAAACGCATGAAAAAGATTATAAAATAGAATATATTATCGCTAATTTTCTGATACCTTTATTAAGTATTATTGAAGAGGAAAATATAAAAACAAATATATTAGATTCAATAAAAGAATTAATACAGTATTTTAAGATATTAAAAAGACCTGAAGTATATTTAAAAATAGAGTATTACGTACTTTTGCGTGATATACTTGAAATAGAGTATGAAGAGAAAAAACAATTTATTATAAATCTTAATCAACATTTTAATGAAAGATTAGAATATGAGAAAAAAGGTGGTTTTAGTTCCAATGATTATAGTAAAATGTATGCTAATATGTTAATGAGCTTAATCTTAGAAAAGAAAATTGAATATGACTCAGTTAAAGATATATGCAGCGATATTAAGAATGAAAATAATATGTTTAGTTTTTTTGCCGAACCAGATAGCTTTGATTACAATAATTTTGAAAGTGATTGGTTAATGGAAATAAGCGATAATTCAATAAAAGAACTAGCTAAGAATAAAACTATAGTTAGTAAAATAATTTCTGTATTATTGAAAAAATTAGATGAAAACAATATAAATAAAGACTTGAAAAGAAAAATATTGATAATAATAAAAGAAATTCTGTTAGAAAAAGAAGAATAAAAATGTATAAGGAAAGATGGAAATGCTTAAAAACTCCATCTTCTTTTTTGTGAAATAAAATCGATAGTTTAACGCTATAATGTTTGAATCAAAATGCTAGAAACAATACCTCATAAATTTATTTTAATTTATATTATGTAATTACTATATTATAATAATTGTATAATATAAATAAAATAATGGGGAAATGTCATGATTAAAGATACAGTATCATATAAGGGTGAAACCATAATTACAACTTATCATAGAGGATTTGATTTAGAACTTTATACTCGCAAATTTATAAAAATTGAAAAGCTAGGACATTTTAATCTAAAATTTGAAGAAATTTTTGTTGAGGAGGAAGATATTAAAAATATAGAAAATTGGCATTGGAAAATAGAAGGAGTGCTAGATACAAATAATTCAATGAATCCGTATAAGGAATCGGCTTGTGCACGCATGGAACAATTTGTTAGTCTGGCAAAACCTAAATGTCTTTTTCATTTTAAAGATAAATATATGTTAAAAATAGATATTGAAACTTTTAAACAAATATGTGATTTTACAAGAAAATATGTGGGGATTGATTTTATAGAAAATCCTATGTGTTTTGGAAATACTTTGATATATGAACCCTATGAAGCAGAGATTAGAGGCGGGAGTTTGAATGGAATCACTGTAAGGAATATGCAAGGGGTAACAATGATAATTGTTCATTTTAAATTGGATGGAATTATAGTATGTACAAAGATTATATCAAGTGTAGATGAGCTAGTAGGAAATAACGTAGAAATAGTATCTGACCAAAATTGGAATAGTCATGATATAGAGATGTATTCTAATGGAAAACTTATATACTTAAAAAGAGATATAATGTATATGGGAAAATTAGATATGGGTATAACTACTTATGGTAGAAGTTATAATATAGAATTAGACAAGCTTGGTGTAGATTTTGTAGTCGAAGAAAATACATATAGTGAGCGAATTATTGTTGAAGAAGATAAAGAGAATTTGAAAGAAATAATAGATAAATCGAATAATGAAATAAAACAAAAAATATTCAAAAATAGATTAGATTCAAGTTTTTTATTTATTAAACCAGGAGAAATAAAAAAGGCAATGAACTATATTTACAATGAGATACGTAGGAGTAGTGACGAAATTTGGATATTTGACCCTTATTTTGCTGATGAAAAGGGTATATATTCATCAATAGATTGGATAAGAATTTTAGTGTTTTGCAATACTACTGCCAGACACATAGTATTTTTTAATAAAATCAAGGAGGAGTCAATTAATAGTTATCTGACACCAGATGAATTTGTAAGAATTGTAAAATCAGATAAAGAAATTAAAAAGAAAAAAGGTAATGATATAGTATTAGGGATTAATTTTTATCAAATTAGTACATATATTCATGATAGATTTATATTTATAAAAAAAGAAGATGTAATTGAATGTATAACTATAGGAACATCTCTTAATTCATTAAATAGCAATTATTATAGTATAAAAAGATTAAGCCATACGTGTTCAAAATCGGTTTTTGATGAATTAAAAAAGCTAACTAATAATAATATTATTTCCCAAAATGGATTATAGGAGAATGTCATGAATAGAAAAATTGTCAATTTGAAAACAATGAATATATTATCTGATGTAATAATTCAAAATTTGAATCAAGTGAATATTTGTTTTAATTCAAGAGAGAAATTAAAGGAAATATTTAAAAATAAGGATGTATTATTACTTATTGAGGAGTTTGAGATTTTCATAAATAATTTATCTAAAGATTATAATAAGAAAAAACCAAGATTTACAGCAATTTTTATTCTAACATTATTAATATATAGAATTAAAGATGAACAAAACATATTTATAGGAGTTAAAAATCATAATTTAGGAAGATTACTATATGGAGGAATCTCGGCTCTTTTAAGTGGAAAATGTAATGATTTTTCACTTAATATTGAATTTAATACGTCTAAATACAGTAATAAGTATGAATTTATATCTAAAATTAGATTATCACAATTTTGCAAGATTAATACAGAGATTATGGAAATAGTAAAATATATTTATGTAAATTATAATCTAGATTTTAAAAGGTTAGCTTTAAACGATAAATCAAAATTTATTTTGCTTAACATGTGTAATAATATTTTTAGTATTAAGGTATCAATGGATTTTATAAATTCATTATTAGGTAGCTCTGATGAACTAAATAGGAATATAGGTTTTTACCTTATTACAGCAAAATTAAAATTTAGTATGGAAAAAAAGGAGCATATAAGACATTGCAAAAAAATAGGGATTAAGAAAAATGGCATTGGTATTGTTGAAATTAATAAAATTATAAATGAAGATTTGAAATTGATAGAAAATTGTTTGAAAATGTGCGACGCTAAAACAAAAGTATCACTAGTCACAAATTATTTATTATCTGAAAAACCTTCTATAAATTTATTTTATAAATTATTATTAGAACCTAAATCACAAAAATATGTTATTGAGGAAATCGGGAAAATAGATAAATTCAGGAGACTAGAAGATGTATATTACTACTTAAAAACAATTCATCATAAATCGGAAAAAATGAAAAAAGGTTATTATAATAGACAGCCGTTATACGATGCAATTATAGAGTTAATTATAATTATTTTTAGAAATAATATTGCTATCTATCAGTGGTCAGATTTAGAAGATGAAATATTCCAAAAAATATGTTCGCTACTTATTAAATCTTCAAAAGAAAAGATGAGAATAAGATTGCTAAAAGTAAAGAGAAATCTAATGACAAAAAAAATAGATGAATTGGTTCGATTTGATATATATATAGAAGATAAAAGAAAAGAGGAAATAGCTAATGGAATGTTGAAATATTTGAATTATTAAAACATAAATCATATTCATTGAAAATGTAAGGTGCTATAAATAGCATCTTTTTTTGGTTTGTGTACTAGAAGTACACAAGAATGATATTTTTGATGAAAATTTTAAGTTGATAAATTTGTTGTAAATTAATAAGAATAATTTTGGAATTTGAAGAGTACTAACGGTTTTAGGCATAGAGAAGAGTTTAGTTTAGTATATGTGTATACTAATATATTTAACAGTAGTAAGAAGCTATTAAAGATACATTTTGTTACTTATATAGTTAATTTATTACATAAATTGAGTTTGTTTGAGAATTATGGTAATATTATCTGAGTAATTATATAAAAGGGAGTAAGATAGATGGATAATGAAAAACGTTTTTCTAATATTGAACGGAAATATGATTCAGAAGGTAAAGATATTGAATTTATAAAATCTATGATAAAGAAAAGTATTAAAGACAAAAATAAAGATAACGAGGAATTTGAAAATAGCCTTGAACATAAAGAATTAGTTGAAGAAATAAATTTTTTGAAAAAATATGAAGAGCAAAAGCGAGAAGAAATAATTAAGAGTGAAGCTGAAACTGAAATTTCAATATCAGAAAAAAAAGAAATAATAGAGATAATTTCCGAAAAGTTACCGTCTATAGTGTCAAAACAAATATCTGAAATAATTAATGAATTAAATAAAAAAGTAGTTGATGATAGAAAGGCATTAAAAGAAAGTGTTGAAAAGTTTAAGTCATATAATGATGATATAAAAAAAGATTTGAAAGGAAAGGAAAAAACTTCAAAAACAATAAGTTCTGTTATGATAGCTATAACGTTTTTGTGGCAATTACCAGGTAAATGGAAGGAAAATATAGTGGCACAACAAATAATAAGCATAGATTCAAATGTATTTAAAATAGTTTGGGCAATTGCTTTAATAATATGCTTATTTGTATTGATTTTGTATAAGACAAGAGAAGCAGACTATAATAAGAAAGCAGAAGAATATGAAAATGAGTTTTTTCAAGAGGAAATTTTTCAAGAATTTGTGTATGGACATAATGACGAAAGCTTTAATAAAAAAGATTTGATAAGCTATATTAAATATTATCTTATAAGAAGGCAAAAAGATTTAGTCATTAGGAAAAGTATTAAAAGGAGGTTTTTTCCTGGAATTACTATAAATGATAAAATTACAGGTGTTTTCAAGTATAGTACAAGTTCTTATCTACTTGAAAGTTTAGCTGATTTAATTATAGAAAAAGCGTTAATAAAAGGTGCGATAATTAAGAAAGATACTAAAAGCTTTTTAGATAGATATGAATTTGGCGAGTACAGAAATGAGATTGATTTTACAGATATGAGTAAGACAAGGCTTTATGATTTTGATAATATTGTGGCTAAATAAGATTATGCCAATATATTGAGTAATGAGATTTATTGTTATATTAAATAAAAAAAGAATACAATCTATTTAGTTTGTATTAAGTAATATCATAAATATTGCTAGATAGAATTAATAATAATGGCTAGGGATAATTTAAATTCCTAGTCTTGTTTTGTGGAATTATTAGAAATTTTTACCTATATTGGATATAATGCGGTTAAATATGTAATTGGATATGTCCATTTGGTAGGGGGATAAAACCTCTTTTTTAATGTAATAAAATCGATATTTAATAAGGATTAAATGTTAATAATAATGAACATGGGAAACATATCATAAGTGAGTGTGTAAAGCAGATTAACGTTCGAAGATAGTTTATTATTTTTAGTTGATAATTTTGGGTAAATATTTTAAATTTGGATATAAGTATATAACTGTTTATGATATAATTATTACAGATAATTACAATAATTTATATTATAAAAGGGAGATACAAATGAGCACAGAATTAATAACCGAAGAAATAGAAAATAAAGAGATAATAAATGAAGAGTTAAGTAGAGAGTTTGTACTGGAGAAGCTTTTTAACTCATATAATTATGGAAACTTAGGAATGTTTATAGGTGCTGGATTTTCAAAAGCTACAATTAATAACAATAGTAATAATAAGAAGGCATTAAATTGGCTTGAATTAATAAAGAGTGTAAGTGAAAATTTAGGGTTAGATTTTCCAGAGGATAAGAATATAATAGGTATTTCGTTACCTGAATTAGCAACTAAGCTGTGTATAGAATTACAAAAGAAGGAAAATATCAGTTATTTGGATGCTAAAATTAAATTTAAGAATGAAATATGTGATATATCAAACTGGCTACCAAATGAAGAAACAGTGGTTGAATATAGGAAAATATTTGATATTATAGACCCTCATTGGATTATCACAACAAATTATGATTTAGTGTTAGAAACAATACTCACAGGAAAATGTAAAAGCTTGAGTCCGTTTAATTATTTATCTGCTCCAAAAGGAATTATTCCTATATATCATATACATGGGACAAGGTTAGATAATGATTCGATAATTATTACTCAAGATGATTATATTCCACTTTTTAGACCTAATGAGTATAGGCAATCTAAGCTGGCTATGACAATTAGAGAATCAACAACATTAGTTCTTGGATATGGTTTGGGTGATATGAATGTTTTATCAGCACTAGATTGGTCAAAAAATATTTACACACAAGAAAATGAGTATCCTTATGAAATTATACAGGTATTTTGGACATCATCGCCAAAAGAAAATCCATATAGAGATGAAAATGGAAATATAATAATAGAGATAGATGATTTAAAAAACTTTTTAGAGGAATTGGCTAGTTATTTATCATTGAAAAAAGAAGAATATGAAGCTAAGATGAATGAATTAGAGAATATTATAGGTAGATTAAATGGAGACGATGAGGAATTAGTAGAAAAATTTATGAATGAAGAAGAATTTAGAAGTGATTTATTAAGATTAGTTTCTGAATTTGAGTATGAGATGATATATACATATATTGAATTTTTTACACGATGTATAAGCAGAGTAAGTCAAGAATATGCATATATTGACTTTAGTAAGTGCAATGATTGTTTGAAAATTCTGCTTGATGTATTAATTAATTATGAATATAAAAAGATGTCGCCTAAACTATTTAAAATAATTGCAGAGGAATTGGATAAGGTTTTGAAGAATGTTTATACTTCAAGAATCAAATTTGCTAACGGATATAGTTGGAAGGCGACGGATACTTGGTTTGATAGAAGAGGTCAAATACCTAATGAAATGATAAAACAGTTGAAAAATTATTCTGAACAAAACAAATTACATAGACTAAATATGTTTGTTTGTGACTTGTAAAGCTAAAAATGGAGCTGTTGCTAACGGATTTTAATCCGCTAATGTGACAGCTACTTTTATTTTGTATTAAATTATAATTATATGCGAATGAATTGTATAATTATAATAAGTTTTTTGAAAAAGCATTAGTAATATGTTAATATGAGATTTATGAAAATTTTGTAAATAAGTTATGGGGGAAGATTAACAATGATAGATGGAGATGTTATGAAAAATAATAGTGACAATAAAACTAAAGAAATAAATGCTATAGAGTCAGAAACAAATGACTCACAAAAAACTAGAGTGCTAAAAAATAGAACGTTACAAACCATAAAAAATATAGTAATTACTAATAATAGTCATATATACATATCAGCAATATTTTTGATTGTTGGATACATATTTTACCAGTTAGGATATAGCTTTATTTATGGATATTATTTTGGTGGAAATTCATTATTGGGGAAGTTGATGGATGTTATGGTAAATCAAATTCCATTTGATTTTAAATTAATAGTTACTATAGGTGGATTTATACTGCTATTCAGTATTTGTTTTTATATATCACTACATATGTACGTATCTGAAAATAAAGTTAATATGAAAATTGTGTATTTAATATTTCATTTGATAACCGTAGGTGCTTTATATTTAATTATTGTCTTATTGACTGGTAATAATAATGAAGAAGTAAATTTAATTTTAATGTATGTAACTCTTTTAAGTTCAATTATTTTGTATTTATTGCTTATGTGGAAAATATGGAATAGTTCTATAATAGAACGATTTTCAACAACTATTTGGAGAGTAACTGTAACTATAATAAATTTATCGGCAACAATTTTAGTAAATTACAAGATTATTAATTGGATGAATTCTAAACACTCTTTGGATACTTTGATAAATAATTTTTATTATAGTGTCTTTATTTTGGGACAAGCTATAATAATAACTGGCTTACTTGATTATATATTTTTTAATAAGAAGGACATAAAATTTATAGCATATGTTAGAGTGATAATTAGTATTAAACGAGGAAAAAGCAAACCTGTTAAAAAAGTTGAAAATAATAAGATTGAAGATAAAACCAATAACAATTCTACTGATAGTAATAAAAAAGGTATGATAATCACGCTTTTAATTATGATTTTAATGATAGTGATGATTTACTTAATGTCATATGCTTTTGTAAATAGTTTGGGAAATTCACTTGGAAAAACATTAAGCTTAAATACCAAATCTAAAATAACATATTATAACACCAATAAAGATGAAAATTACAAATCGATATATGGTATAGTAGTTCAACAAACAGGAAATACATATTATATTTCGTCAGAGAATAGGGAGTTAATTGTTATATCATCACCATATGTTTTTATTGAGCCTTATGATAAATAGTATATTGTTAAAAAATGATATTTGAATTTCATAAATAAAGATTATTTTGCTAAAAACTTAAAAAGGGGAATTTACATGAAAGAAATTAAATTACCTAAACCAACAAGTCAATGTAATGAACAACCATATATTGAGATGAAAAATAGTCAAGTTATTATTAGGTATTTATATGAAGATGAAGTCGTAAATAGTCTAATTTCAATTAAATTAAAATCAGTCTATAGTTTCATATATACTGAATGTGAGTATATTACTACTTTGGATTATACTTTTGGATTAATAGAAGTTGATAATTCAAAAATTAAAAGTGATTTGTTAACAGCTTGGCAATTAAGAAATAGTGTTATTAGCGAAGCTTTTGGTGGGGAAGTGGAAAAGGTAAAACATTATAGGTTATATTTTGATGAATATGGTATGTATGATATCATATGTAAAGAGATTGAAATTGAAGAAGAAATTAAATAAAAGTTATAATTTTACATTTAAAGAACTTAGCAGAAGTGCAAGTTTTGCAGGGTTCTTTTTTATAAGGCAAGAGTATAGAAATATATTCTTATCTAAGTTTTTCGGCTTTAGTATAATAAATATGATAATTCCTATAAAAATAGTCTTGTATAATTTGTAGAATTATGTTAATATTAATTCAAATATTAAACTAACACAATTTTCCCAAGGATAATTGCAAATTTCTTTTTTAAGCATTAATTTAAAATAAGGTGGATTACAAGAGATTTTTGGTCTGCCTCATTTTAAATTAATATTAACATTTTTAGTATCCAAATTTAATAATATAATTGTATTATAAATATAAAAGGAGGTGTGGCAGCAAATGGGAAATATAATTAAAATTAACTTGTATGCAGAGTTTAAGAATAAAAAGAAAAATCGACTGAGTATGCAAAGCGTAGAAGAAGTTATTAAAAAGTATAACAGTTGGTTAGAAAAGACCAATAGAGAGGACAAAATAGAAAACTATGAGAAGTTTTTACAAGTTAAATAATTATTTTTAAAGGGTAGTAAGCGGTAGAAATATTGTTTGCTATCTTTTATTTTTTTTCATTGAATTCACGTTAGAATATATAATGACTATAGTAATAATATCTTAATTAAAGTATAATGAAAATGTTATCAATATAAATTTATAATATTGATAATCTCATAATCTTTTTTAATAGAGGTGTGGTCATTAATTGACTGCATCTTTTATTATTGTGAGATTAGAATATGAAGTAAATGTTAAAATAATATAATTATATTATTTGTTGAAATAGTTTTAATTTTCAGAAAAATATGTTATTATATAAATGTAAACGATATTTAAAAGATGTTTTTCAATTATGGTTAAATAAAAAGAGATTATGAGGCAAAAAGGGGAGAGTTATATGCTCTCTTTTTTGTTTTTTTGTTATAATAAAATCGTTAGACAATTTATTAGGAGGCATTATAGAAAATGAGAGAGAATATCAAAAATTTATTAAGGGATGTAAATTCTAAAATTGAAGAAACAGATAACTATGAGTGGGATACAGTTAGGGATATGTTTACTGAGGTTATTAAAAGAAAAGGATTGAGTAAAGAAGAAGTTGAAGAAATAAATGAGAGAATCTTAAAAGATGTTAATAATAAGAAGAAGGTTAAATATGGGGTTAGTGATAAATAGGTTTTTTGTTGAAATTGTAGTTTATATTAAATGATAGGGAGAGTTTTATAATTAATGAGTAAAGAACTTAGTGTGAGTGCTGCTAGGTTCTTTTTTGTTGCTTAGAAATATATGTGTATATTAATAATGTAGAAAATATTGTAATGCATTCTTTGATGATATATAATTAAGATATACATCCTAAGTGCATGGATTTTTATATCTTGTTTTATTATGATGTATGTTTAAATTTAATAATTAAGATAGAAATATTTAAAATATAATTAATAAAGGTTTTTACAATGTAAGAAGTGCATTTACAAAAGGTGGCGGAAACATGGGAACAGCAGGCTGTGTATCTTTTATGTTCCAGGAAAAAGGGGAAATTATCATTGAAAAGGAAGATAAAGACGAAGAAGAATTAATGATGATGGCATTGGATGCTGGAGCAGAAGATTTCTCGGCAGATGAAGAAGAAGTATTTGTGGTAACAACTGCGCCAGAAGATTTTGGAACAGTTAGAGAAGCATTAGAAGCACAAGGTATTGAATTCTTAGAAGCATCAGTAAAAATGATTCCAGATACATATACAGCAATCGGAGAAGCTGAGGCTAAGAAGTTCCAAAAGATGTTAGACTTACTTGATGATGATGACGATGTTCAAGATGTTTACCACAACGCTGAATTCCCAGAAGGATGGGATGAATAGGGTGTTTTAAGGCACTCTAAAGGTGTGAAAATCGCTGGATAATGGTATACTTATTAAAATAATAACACTTTTAATATCGATAAACATAGTTGTTGATATTGGAGGTGTTTTTTTCTTTCTAAACATCGTGTTGATCAAAATGTGCCTTAACCCCGATACTGATTAATATCATAATATTTTACCTAAAAAAAAATATATTACTAATAATAGCTGATGATATATTTTGTATAATTATATGGAAAATATATATAGGGGGTATGTTAATATCATGAAGAATATAAAAAAGATTATTTCATTAATCACGTCTGCTACAATGATTATTTCATTTACATTCATTGGTGAGCCTACGATTGTTAAAGCTTCAGAAGTAAACGTTGACTTTGCAAAAGGTGCTGATGTAGGCTGGCTGCCAGAGATGGAAGCGGATGGCTTTGTGTTTAAAGATGAGAATGGGAATCAGAAAGATTGCCTTCAGATTTTAAAAGATCATGGAATCGACTCAATAAGATTAAGAACCTGGGTTAATCCGTCAGATGATCATCAAAGCGGTCATTGCAGCACTGATGAAACCGTTGCCATGGCTATTCGTGCAAAAAGTATGGGGTTTAAGATAATGATAGATTTTCATTATAGCGACAGCTGGGCAGATCCTAGTCAACAAAATATTCCAGCAGCATGGAAAAATGATGATTTAGATCAAATGAAAACTGATTTATATAATTACACTCATGATGTTATGACAAAATTAAAAGCTGCAGGTGTAACTCCAGAATGGGTACAAGTAGGAAATGAAATTAATCCAGGGATGCTGCTTCCTATAGGTAGTCTTAGTACCCCAAGCAATTTGGCACAGCTGATAAACTCAGGTTATGATGCGGTTAAGGCTGTCAGTCCAACGTCAAAGGTTATTATTCATAGAGCAAATGGGTATGATAATGCTAATTTTAGAAAATTCTTTGATGCACTTCAAGCAAACGGTGCAGAATACGATGTAATAGGTGTTTCATATTATCCAGGAAATGTCTATACATCAACAATTGATGAGCTTGGAGATAACTTGAATGATATGGCATCCAGGTATGGAAAGGAAGTAATGGTAGTAGAAGTTGGAGGAGATTGCACTGTTGATGAGGTAAACGTTCACAACATGGTTGTAGCTGTGGAAAATAAAGTATTGGCAGTACCAAATGGAAAAGGAATAGGAGTATTTTACTGGGAGCCAGAGGGTGCTTATAGCTGGAGTAAATACAGTTGGTCAGCATGGCATGGTAATGATGGAAAGTCTACTGATGGAGAGCCAACTAAAGCTCTTGATGCCTTTTTACCTGGCGAAGCGGAATTGGATCAGTATCCAGTAACTGGGATAGCTGTAGATAAAACAAACGCAACGGTGGAGGTTGGAAATACAGTAACTGTAAATGCAACTCTTACACCATCAAATTCCACATATAAAGGTGTCACTTTTTCATCTACAGATGAAAATATAGCAAAGGTGGATTCATCAAGTGGAGTAGTAACTGGGATAGCACCAGGTACTGTTACTATAACTGCAACCAGCTATGATGGACATAAAACAGCTACATGTCAGGTGACAGTAGCTGCAAGTTCAAATCTTATCAAGAATCCTGGTTTTGAACTGGAGCAAGAAGACTGGACTGTGACTGGAAATACTGCTTCTGTGGATTTTGAGAGCGATTCCCATACAGGTGGTAAGGCACTTCATTATTATAATGGAGATTTTGAAGCCTCACAGACAATAACTGGTTTAGAAAATGGTTCATATAAATTATCAGCATGGACTTCAGGCGGAGGCGGCGAAAAGACTTCAGAGATATTTGCTGTAAATGGGGATGGACAAAGAACCTCACAAACTTTCACAAATACGGGATGGGATGTTTGGAATCAATCAATAGTTAACAACATAGAAGTAACTGATGGAAAACTTACTATTGGTGCCAATGTGCAAATGAATGGTACTGGTGGGCAGTGGGGGAATATTGATGATTTTGTATTGGTTAAAAATGACGATACGGCATTGAAGGATCTACAAGTAAACGGTGTTACAATTAATAATTTTGATCCTAATGTGACTAGCTATGATGTAGTTCTACCAGCGGGAACAACTGTGGTGCCAACAGTAACAGCAGCTGCAATCAATTCAGCTGCAACAGCAGATGTGACACAAACAGTTGCTTTACCAGGACATACAACAGTAACTGTAAAAAACGGTCCTGCAACTAAAACTTATTCAATCAACTTCACAGTAGAAGCTGATAATCCTATTCAGAATTCGGGGTTTGAATCAAGTTATGATAATTGGACAATATCAGATACTGATGCTGTAAGCCTTAGCAATGACAAACATTCTGGATCAAAAGCATTAGGCTACTGGAAATCTACAGCATATGAATTAACGGCTTCACAAAAAATAGCAGGTCTGAAAAATGGAGTCTATAATCTGTCAGCATGGTCTCAAGGAGCTTCTGACAGCTGTACAAATCAAATATTTGCAGAAGATTCGAAAGGTAACAGATTGTCAGCTGATATCAAGAATACTGGTTGGGGAGTATGGTCACAGGCAATAGTTAATGATATTGTTGTTACTGACGGAACTTTGACTATTGGTTCATATTTAAATGCTCCAGCTGGATACTGGGGATCATATGATGATTTTGAATTAATACAAACAAGTACAGAAATTCAAAAGAATACAGATGCAACATTAAGTGACTTAAAAGTGGGAGGAACAACTATCAGTGGGTTTGACCATGACATTACAACATATAATGTAACGCTTCCAAGCGGCACTACCACTGCACCAGGGGTTATTCCTACAGTTAATGATACAGGTAAGGCAAATGCAATAGTAACACCAAATTCAAGTCTTCCGGGTTCTACAAAGGTAATTGTTACTGCAGAAGATGGAATAACAACAAAGACGTACACAATAAACTTTACTGTAGATAACAATGAGACAAATGTAGAATCAATAAGATTAAATAAAACAACTGATAAGCTAACCGTGGGAGAAAGAGATACATTAATAGCAACAGTTAATTCAAGTAGTACAACTAGTGCAGCTGTAACGTGGGAATCATATGATACTAGTGTAGCAACAGTAAATGAAAATGGTGTTGTAACAGGAGTAAGTGCAGGATCAGCGACAATAACAGTAACAACAGCTGATGGAAGTGAAACTGCAATATGTAGTGTAACCGTAAGTAATGCAGCAAGTAATGAAGAATCAATAAAATTAAATAAAACAACTGATAAGCTAACAGTAGGAGAAACAGATACATTAATAGCAACAGTTAATCAAAGCAGTACAACTGGTGCAGCTGTAACGTGGAAATCAGATGATACTAGTGTAGCAATAGTGGATGAAAATGGAAAAGTAACAGCAATAGGAGCAGGAACCGCGACAATCACATGTAGTATAAAAGATGGAAGTGGAAATAGGGCTTCGTGCAATATAACAGTAACAAAAACATCTTCAAGTGGCGGCTCAAGTAATTCTTCAAGGCATAGTTCAAGCGGGAAGTCAGCATCAAGTTCAAGTGTAGTATCCAGTAATGCTACTACATCAGCAGTTAATGCGTCAAACCAAGTAAAGAATATTGAGACACAAGTAATAACGAATGTAACCACAACACTAGGTGAAGGAACAACAGTTGGACAAGTTAAGGAAGTAATAGCATCAGATGGTAGCAAATTTTCTATAACGCCAATAGTTAAAAACGATAAAAGTGTAGGAGCAGTTATAACAGCTGAAACATCTAGTGATATAACAACTATACCAATATCAATAGAAGCAGGAAAAGTAACAGCAGTTTACAAATATGTACCTTTGTTAGGAAAGTATATCCAATTAAAAGATGATATTAGTATAGGGGCAGATGCGATTACTCTTCCAACACAAGCAAATGCAACTTATGTAGTAGCAACAACTGAAATTTCAGCAGCAGAAACTGTAACACAAGGCTGGGCTAAAGTAGCTAATAATTGGTACATGGTTAATGCCACTGGAGATCCACAAGTAGGTTGGCAACAAGACAGTGTAGGATGGGTTTATTTATCGCCATCAAACGGGGTTATGCAAACAGGTTGGAAATTAG
Organism: Clostridium sp.; assembly: GCA_031292145.1. Classification (GTDB taxonomy): domain Bacteria; phylum Bacillota; class Clostridia; order Clostridiales; family Clostridiaceae; genus Clostridium. The sequence goes on from JARLHR010000045.1 coordinate 42,353, forward strand.
ATGGCAACACTTGGTACTATCTAAAGGATAATGGATACATGGCGACAGGTTGGGTAAAGACTGGAGATAGCTGGTACTACATAAACTCTGATGGTTCAATGGCATCAAATATAACAATAGATGGATACCAATTAGGATCAAATGGAGCATGGATAGGCTAGTAATAATAAAAGAAATTTTTGAAGCAGACCAAACTTCAAAGATTTCTTTTTTATTTCGAAGGAGGAATTGAAAATTAAGAAAATATATAAGTTAGGCACTAGAAAGAAAATAACAAGTCAAAGATGCGACGAAAAGTTTTTATATACAGCATAGCTGCTCTTTTCTAATGTGTATATTTTGTGTCAGACAAGGAGCTAAGGCTTGCTCATAGCGGGCCTATTAGTGAGACTTAGCGACGCAGTATGACGCAAAATAGACTAGCATACTGACTTGTTATTTTTTTGATAGTGCCTTAGAACAAGTAAAAAAACTAAAACAAAAATATACGAAGGAGAAGTAATAAGAGGAAGCAAAAAAGACAACTTGCTTAGGGGAACAAGTTGTCTTGAGTCTAATTTATAGTATTTTAATAAGGGGTAAATAATAATTAACTACTTTATAATATTATTATAATCGGAAAATGTGTCAAAATTATGGAAGCAGAAATAAATTTTGAAAGCATTTAAAATCTGAAAATAGATTAACGTAAAATATGTGATGGATAACCGAAATAAGTAACATATTGTGTTCCGGTTTCTAGGAATTTTGATGGATGATTCTAAGACAAGAAGTTGTACCCAAAATGCTTGCCTCAATGGCATGCATTGAACAAGCATTTTGGAACAACTTATTGTCAAGAATCATTGCCATCAAAATTCCAATGAAACACTCCACACAATATGTTACTTATTTCTAATGTAGCGATTCACTTAAACTCAATCAATATGTATAGTTATTCCAATTATATGTTTTACTTATGAATTGAAATATCCATTGAATATTGGACTTGCTAAAATTTGAATGTGCCTAATGCTTTTAAACTTATAATGGTATATAATAAAATATTGTTAATGTATTTTTAGATAGTATTCAAAACTTAATGAGTTGATATATAATTAGAAACAAAAGATATATTTAAATTAATTGGTGAGGTGGCAATGGGTGATAGGCTTAATAGGGATAAGAAAAAATACTCCTTTGGAAATAAGAGAGAAGTTTATTATAAAAGCTAAAAAACATGAAGAATATTTGCATGAACTCTTAAATGAGTTAAAAGAAGTAGTTATTTTAGCTACTTGCAATAGAACAGAAATCTATTTTAATGCTTCTTTAAGTAAGGAAGAATTATTAAAAAAGATTTTTGAAACATTTAATTGGAGCAGGGAGTATGAGGAATATGTTTTTGTAACTAGTAATGAAGATGTTTATAGGCATTTATTTGAAGTTTGTTGTGGGTTTCATTCTAAGATACTTGGGGAAGATCAAATTTTAGGACAGGTAAAGGACTCTTACGAAGTATCAATAAAAATAAAAGCAGTGTCCTTAGAATTACATAGATTATTTCAAGAAGCTGTTACTTGTGGAAAGAGATTTAGAAAAGAAGCTAAGTTGTTTGAAATTCCAGTATCGTCAGCTTCAATAGTTGTAAATGAAGCAATTGACCATAAATGCACTAGGTTTATGGTTTTAGGATATGGGGAAGTCGGTCAGCTTATTATAAAATATTTGCTTTCACATAAGGTTGATATAATATATCTAGTAGTTAGAAATAGTAAAATTCAGGATGAAATACATGATAATAGAGTCAAAGTAATTAGTTTTGAAGAAAAAAATAAGTATATAGATGAATCCCAATGCATAATAGGTTGTACATCAGCACCACATCCAGTTGTTACTGAAGATGATATTAATGAAGAAGGTCATAAGCTTATAATATATGATTTATCAGTTCCAAGGGATGTAGAAAAAGAAGTCGCTTCATTAGGTAGAACTGAAGTTTATAACATTGATACAATAAGTCGTATAGACGACAAAAATAAAAAACTTAGAAAAGAAAAGATGGAAGAAAATAAGCATATTATGCTTAAGTACTTAAGAGAATACGAGGAATGGCTTAAACTTAGAAGCATAGCTCCAATAATTAAGAATCTAAAAAATTTAGGCAATGAAGTTTCTAAAAAGCGAAGTGAAACTTTTATGCATAAGAGTAACAATGAAAAAGATATAATGCTCGCAAATAGATTAATTAAAAGTACATCCGATTTTTACATAAATAGAGCCATTGAGGTTATTAAAGAAGAAACTTTAAAGGGATGTGGTGACGAATGGATAAAGATGATAGAAAAGATATTTTTAAGCAAGGAATAGATTATTCTTATATTTCACTTATATCTCAAAAGTTAAGAGTTGGGATAATTGGTGGAGGTAAGGCTGGTGAAATAAAAGCTAAGCATTTTGTAAAGAGTAAGTGTTATGTAGAAGTTTTATCTAAAACTTTTAGCAAAGGAATAATTGAATTAGGGAAATGTTCACAAAAATTTCTTAAACTTATAGATGAAGAATTTAATTATAAGTTTATGTGTGATAAACACTTAATAATTATAGCAGTAGATGATGAGATTTTAAAAAGTGAAATTAAAAAATACTGCAATGAAAATTATAAGATATATATAGATTCATCTGATTTTTCACAGGGAATGGGAGTAATTCCGGTTCAAAGAAGTACAAAGAATGTAACTTTTGCTTTGAACACTCAATATGGAAATCCAAAGGGCGCAGTTTTTCTTTCTAATAAAGTGGAAAGCCTTATAAAAGAATATGATAGCTTTATAGAGTTCATTGGAAAGATACGAACAAAAGCAAAAGGGATGAAAGATTATAAAGATGATATAATTGAATTTGTTGCAAGGGATGAATTTAGGAAAGCTTTTGATGAAGGAAAGAGTGAAGAGAAACTAAGACTTAATTTTCCTAAGGATATTGTGGATTATTTACTATTGTAAAACTCTGTATAAGAGAGTTAAGGAAGGAGATTAAAACATGGATAAGTTTATTATTGCTACGAGAAAAAGCCAGTTAGCTCAAGTGCAGACAGAAATAATAATGAGAAGTTTAAAGGATAAATTTAATATAGATAGCGAAAAATTACTTATAGTTACGGAAGGGGATAGGAGATTAGATGTGTCTTTAACTAAAATTGGTGGTAAAGGGCTATTTGTTAAAGATATTGAGATTGCTTTATTAGAGGAAAAAGCGCATGGTGCAGTTCATAGCATGAAAGATGTTCCTTATGAGTTAAGCCCTGAATTTGAAATTGCGGCTATAACAGAAAGAGAAGATATAAGAGATGTGCTCATATCAAAGGATGACATATCTTTTAAAGAACTTAGAAAAGGTGCAATTATAGGAACAAGCAGCATTAGAAGAGCTCGTCAGCTTAAACTGCTTAGAAATGATTTAGAGATAGTTTCTATTAGAGGTAATGTTCAAACAAGACTTGAAAAAATGAAAAATCAAAACTTGGATGGAATTATATTAGCCAGTGCTGGTTTAAAAAGATTAAATGAAGAGAATCTAATAACCGAGTATTTCGATCCAAAAGAGTTTATACCAGCTGTTGCACAAGGAGCTCTTGGAATTGAATGTTTAAAGAGTAGTATGAGTAGAGAATATTTTAATAAATTAGAAGATTTAAATGCGAAATTAACTGTTGAAGCTGAAAGAAGTTTCATGAAAAAATTAAATGGTGATTGTCACTCTCTCATTGGAGCATATTCAGAAATTCAAGGTAATGATTTGTATATGATTGGCATGTATGATGTAGGTGGAAGAGTAATCAAAAAAGATATATTAGGAAGTAAGGATAGAAATATTGAGCTTGGTGAAAGTTTAGCTAGAAAGATATTAGAGGTATAATTATCAATATACAATTTACAATTAAGGAACAAAACTCAAAGAGTTTTGAGAAAAATATACATTTTAAGAAATTCTGAAAGAAAAGTGATGTTCCAAATATTGTATTTAGTTAGAAGAACTTTCTTTTTGAGCTTTCATCATAAACTGTTAACTGGATTAAGGGGGAGATTGGCATGAGTAAAGTATATATAATAGGAACAGGTCCTGGTGATGAAGAATTATTAACATTAAAAGCTGTAAAAGCGTTAAAAAAATGTACAGCGGTTCTTTATGATAGACTAGTTTCAAATAATATATTAAATTATTTAAATGAAAAATGTGAGATATATTATTGTGGTAAGGAACCAGGAGCTCATTCAAAAACTCAAGAAGAAATAAATGAGCTTTTAGTTGAACTTGCAAAAAAGGGTCATATAGTTGGAAGAATTAAAGGTGGGGATCCTTATGTATTTGGAAGGGGAGGAGAAGAAGTATTAGCTCTGAAAGAAGAAAATATACCTTTTGAGGTGATACCAGGAGTGACATCTCCAATAGCTGTTTTAAATTATGCTGGGATTCCAATAACTCATAGAAAATTAGCTCAAAGCTTTCACATTGTGACAGGAAAATCAGCACAAGATTTAAATGTAAATTTCAAGGCTCTAGCTATTGAAGAAGGAACTTTAGTATTTATGATGGGGCTAAGTAATTTAGATAATATCGTTAGCGAACTTATTAAAAACGGGAAAAGTCCATCTACTCCATGTGGAGTTGTGATGAGAGGAACATCGGCTAAGCAAAAAAAGGTAATAGGAACTTTAGAGAATATTTCACAAAAAGTTAAAGAAGCAAATTTAAAATCTCCATGCATAATAGTAGTTGGAGAAGTTGTAAATTTAAGCGAAGATCTAAATTGGTATGAGAATAAGCTGTTGTTTGGGAAAAATATATGCATTACTAGATCTAAAAATCAATCTGAAAATTTGAAAAATAAGTTGGTTGAATTAGGGGCAGAAGTAACAAGCTTTAATTCTATAGAGATAAAATCAAGTGAAGATAATTTAGAAGAGTACATAAGCAAATTAGAAAATTATGACCATGTAGTATTTACTTCTGTAAATAGTGTGGAAATCTTTTTTGATTATCTAATTGAAAAAGAATATGATATAAGGAGAATAAAAGCAAAAATTTCAGCAATAGGTGCTGCAACAGCAAGTGCTTTGAAAAAGAGAGGCATAATTTGTTTTGCAAAAGCTAGAGAATTTGTAGGAGAAGGTTTAGTAAGTATTTTAAAACCACATTTGAAGGAAGATGAAACTTTACTTTTGCCATGTTCAGCAAAGAGCAGAAAATATATATACGAAGAGCTTTCAAATAGTGGAGTAAATGTAGATAAAGTATACATTTATGATACAGTTTGTGGGTCTGTAGTTAATAAAAGATCTTTTGAGGAAGTTGACATAGTATTCTTTACAAGTCCATCAACAGTTGAAAATATGGTGGAAATGTTAGGTATAGAAGAAATAAAGAAAAAAAAGGTTATAGCTATAGGACCAAAAACTAATGAACCATTAATGGAACTAGGAATAGAAGCAAATGTATGCAAAGAACATTCAGAAGAAGGTTTCTTGAAGGAAATAGAATTGCTAATTTAGAATTAAGAATTAAGTTTAAAAAGAAATCAAAGAGTAATTTTGAAATTTAAAAATTTTTAGTCAGGATGATTATAAAAAGGTTATATAATAGTAAATTGCATAAAAAGAAAGGAAGTGAGTCCTTTAGTGGGGGAATTTGTATTATTATACTGCACTCGCTAAAGATAAATTATGATTAAAAGAGGAAGAAGACTTAGAGCAAATGCAGCTATTCGTGATATGGTTAGAGAAACAATCTTGAATCCAAAGGATTTTATATATCCTATTTTTGTAGTTGAAGGAGAAAATATAAAAAATGAAATTTCTTCTTTGCCAGGAAAGTATCATTTTTCTATTGATAGATTACATGAGGTAATTAAAGAAGTACAAGAAGCTGGAATTTCAGGAGTATTGTTATTTGGAATACCAGAGCATAAGGATGAATGTGGCTCAGAGGCTTATAATGATAATGGAATTGTTCAGCAAGCTGTAAGAGAAATAAAAAGAATAGATAAGAACTTACTTGTTATTACTGATGTGTGCATGTGTGAATATACTTCTCATGGGCACTGTGGGATAATCCATGATGAATATGTGGATAATGATGAAACCTTAGAGTACTTGGCTAAGATTTCTGTATCTCATGCAAAGGCAGGGGCTGATATAATTGCGCCTTCTGATATGATGGATGGAAGAATTGGCGTAATAAGAAATGCATTAGATGAAAATGGATTCAAAAATATCAGCATAATGAGCTATTCGGCAAAATATTGTTCAGCATATTACGGACCATTTAGAGATGCAGCAAATTCAGCACCTCAATTTGGAGATAGAAAAACTTATCAAATGGATCCAGGAAATAGAATGGAAGCTCTTCGTGAAACAGAAAAGGATATAGAAGAAGGTGCTGACTTCATTATGGTTAAGCCGGCTCTTCCTTATTTAGATATAATTAGAGATTGTAAGGAAAACTTTAATATGCCACTTGTAGCTTATAATGTTAGTGGAGAATATGCGATGGTTAAAGCAGCAGGAAAGCTTGGACTTATTGATGAAGAAAGAGTAATGGTGGAAACTTTAACTTCTATTAAAAGAGCTGGTGCAGATATTATTATTACATATCATGCTTTAGAAGCATCGAAAGTATTAAAGAGATAAATTAATAATAAAAAAGAATTAAATATTATGTTGCATTAATAAATTGTAGATATTAAAATGCCAAGAATATAAGAATATAAGAATATAAGAATAGAAGAATATAAGAATATGCGGCTGAAGGATATACACCTATAAAAAGAGTGCGAAGCAAAACCAAGAACTTATTAAACTAACAGAGTATTATTGCAAATATAGAGAATTATAGAAAAATTATATCATTATGTAATGAATAATAACATTAAAGATGATAAAACCTATGTACTCTAATTATATGATATGGAATATGTTCAGATGATATTGAAGATATTTTTGTCTAGGTTTAAAGAGATTAGTTACAAAAAGTATAATTAAGTAACTAGTCTCTTTAATTTTATAAATAACTATTAATTTGAGAATTATTGTGTCCCTATATGTTACTGTTTCTATAGAGTGCGTCATACCAATTTTAGATGGTGGGAGTATTTGTATTGTGGCTCAGGCGATGGTATTGCACAAGGAGCAAAAATACAATTGAGTATTTAATAGTGAATAAATAAATTAAGTATATGCAAAAAAGCATATATTATTAGAAATTATATGGTCATTGTGGTAATATATTCATATATAATGTGAAAAAATGACAAATTTATGGGCAACCTTTGATTTTATGAAGACTGAAAGAGTTTTATTTGTCATCCATATGAAAGGTGGATTTAAATGGATAAGAATAAAGTAAAAATTGGTGCTAGAATATTGAGTGACAATGCACTTGGAAAATTATTACCTAACAATAAAATAATTATGGAACAGATTGAGTTAATCAGAGATGTGGCAAAAGAAGCAAATATTGGTGAAAAGAAATATGAACAATTAGATAGAGAATTTGAAAGACATTTTAATAATATTTTTTCTATACTTGGAGGAAGGGGATCAGGTAAGACTTCTGTTCTTTTAACAATGAAATACAACATAACAAAGGATCATTCTGATACTGATATTATTTTGCCATTAATTGTACCAGAAAAAATGGGACAAGCAAGTGATGTGCTTGGGTGGATTTTAGGTTTTCTAGGGGATGTAGTAGATGGAATTGAAAAAACAGTTTATGGTGAAAAGATAAATTTATATTCAAAAGGAACAGAACTTAAGGGATACTTTGAAGGTTGTAGAAAAAAAGAAGATAATCCTTTAAGAGAAAAATATAATGAACTTTTAAAACAGTATAGATATACAAAACCAGATTACAGAAAGATCTTAATTAATCAGTTTTTAGGATTGAATGAATATATTGAAAATTCAAAAAATATATTAGATTCAGATCAGAAATTAGTAGTAAAATTTGAAGAACTACTGGAGGAACTTTTTAAGGTAAAGAAAAAAGAGAATAAGATAAATAATGGCAATGATAAGCAACCGCTATTGTTTGTATTTTTTGACGATGTAGATTTAAGTACAGAAAGGTGTGCAGAGGTTCTAAATGTAGCATTAAGATATCTTTCAAATTCTAATGTTGTAGTGTTTGTTGCAGGAAACTATATGACCTTTTCAGAGGTTTTAACTATTGATGCTTTGAAAAAAGATGGTATATTGGATAAAGATATGATGGAGAGTAGTTTTATTAGAGGAGAAATTTCCGCTAATAAAACTGCACTCGATATTAGATCTGAATTGACACAGGATTACTTAAAGAAGGTTATGCCTCCGGCTTTTAGATATCATATACCTTTAGTAGATGATAAAGCAAAGGCTGAATTTATATATTCTACAGAAGATGATGAAACAAAAGAAGATAACAGCAATAAAGAACAAGGTAAATATGATAAGTTTTATGAATTAATATCAGAAAAATTTAATCTTAAAGATAAAGATGAAGATGAAAATAATAATTTCATTAAACATAATGGAGCGATAATATATTCTTATTTTAAGATTTTTGATAATACTCAAAGAGGGATGATGAATGTATATTATTTTCTTCATTCAATGAGCAAAGAAAAAGAAGAAAAAAATGTATGTTTACAATTAGATATGTTTTTAAACACAATTGTACAATCTTCTTCGATATTGAGTAAACATGAAAATAATATCAAAAAAATAATCAGCATTAAAGATTCATTTGAAGCTACATTTATAGATTATGAATATATTAAGTATTTATTAGAGTCTAGAACTAATAGTAATCAAAAGCAAAGTGAAGAAGATAATCAAATGTTTGTTGAAGAGATGTTGACTATATGTATACTTGCCTGCTTTATTGAAAATATAATGGTTTCACAGGAGAAAGCAGTTGATTCTGAGAAAATTCATGGTGTAGATATATTTATTAGTATATTAGAAAAAATTAATGGAAAGTTTGCTATTTGCCCTAAGCTAAATGATTTTTCGGAAATATTACATTTATATACATTGGTTTCTGATTCTATTCCAAATAGAAACATGAGTAAAATTGAATATACAGGAAGTAAAAACTATTTTTTAAGCAAATATTTTGAAAAGTTGGGTTGTTTTCGAGCAAAAAAAGAAGGTGAACCAAAGAAAGAGGAAAGTTTGTTTGAAAAAGCATTTAAGGAGGATAAAACATGGGTTAAAGATAAAATAGATATAATATTAGATTATGGAAAAGAAGATATTTGGGTAATAAAAGAAGTATTTGAAGAAAATTATAAAAAAACTATTAATATGATTCCGTATGAATCATTAGTAAATATCATGTATAACAATGTTGTGTGGGAATTTACCAACATAGTAAAAGCAGAGGGAAATATTAAAGAATATTTAAAAGATAAATTAAATGAAAATATTTTTCAAGATAAGAAATTAACAGAGGAAAAAATAAAAAATAATGAAATTATAGATCTGAAAAAAACTTTTGAAAATCTATATATAGAATTACGCCAAGATAATAGGTTAAAGAAAGATATTGAAAATAAAAAAAGAATTATCGATGGTTTTAAGGAACAAAATAATGAGGACTTAAAACAAGGTATTGGAAATAACATACAAGCAATTAGAGAAGCAAGGGAGTATGTTATTGAAAGAATTGAAGAGTTAAAATTAGAAACTGATAAAGATTCTAGAAGAAAAACAATGTGGGAAAATGCAGTGAATAGAGGGCAAATTCAATATATACCATTTGACGGTAATAAAACTGGTGCGAGTGATAAAAAAGAGGTTTTATGTAGGTTTTCTATTAATGATGTTGGTATAATTGAAAAATACAATTTAAGTATAGAAAATTTAAAGTTAGATGGATATTTAATTAAACTAAAAGATATTACGCCAAGACTCACAAATTTTACAAAGGTATATTTTAAAGAGATTGAAGAATTAAAACTTTTAGAAGAGTATATACTTGATGAAATTGAGGCAATTATAGAATTGGATAATAAAATAAATAAAACATCAAAAACCGAAAGAGAATTAAATGCATTGGTAGAAAAGAAGCAACGTATAGGTATTGAAGTAAAAGAGGAAAATGTAAAAAGATTAGATTTATATTTGAAGTATAAATCTGAATTAGAAATCGAAGCGTGGGAGAATAGCTACGAATTTTATGGTGATGCAATAAAAAAATTAAGCCTAAGTATTTATAAATATGAAAAGAGCGATATAATCAATGAAAAGCTTGATATAAACGAAGAAAAAAAAGAAAAGAAAAAGCTTCTTGAAAAGTTATTTCTTATTGAGGAGTTTTATGAAAGTAAAATAAATGAAATAAGTATTTTATTCAATTCAGTTAAGAAAAAATTAATCAAGAAGTCTGATGTATTTCAACCATTATATTATCTAATGCAACAAACACTAGAAAGAGATATAATGAAAAACATTGGCGATATTCTAGATGATAATTTAGATATTATTGATTTTGAAATACTAGAAAGTATTATTAAAAAGTTAGTTGATGAAAATGAAGAAAATACGTCATATATGGAGAGAAACCTTAGAAGGCCTTCAGTAGGTAGTAGAATTGGTAAATATATTGATAATAGCATAGAAATTAAAAGGAATATTAACTTAATCCAAATCGTTTCACGAGGTTGTGAAAGTGGAGACATTTATGATGAACTTCAAATAGATATTGCCCAAGAGATATTTAAAGATGTTTTTATAAATTATATTAGAGTAAAAGGTATGATTGAAATAAATGAAAGAGCGGACAGTTTTTATGAGAATTTTAAAAAAATTAAAGCGGAGCTTTTAACAACTACGGATGTTAGCTTGAAAAATTATTTAGAGATAAAAAGAAAAAGTCAAGAACAGGTGGAACTAAATGTTTAGACATAAAATGGATTTAACTTTGAAGGTATGTATATTACCTTTTACAGAGTATGAATTTTATAAGGTGGATCATATTGAAAAGTTATCATCCCAAATTGCAACTAAAGAATATAGAACATATTTCAATGAGAGTCTTTTGAAATGCATGTGCAATATAATACATAAGACACAAAGAATAGAGAATCTAGATGAAATAATCTTGTTATTTGAAAAATTTTATTCAAAAGCAGAACTTAATAAGGTACATAATAATATAACGGAATACTATTTGAATTTACTTTCAAAGATTACAAAGTCATTTATATCCCACAGAAATGGAAAAATTGCATTAAAGTATTGGGAAAGTTCGGGAGAGGAAGATTTTATAGGACCATATAAAGGACTTAATAAAATTGCTCTTTGAAACTCATTAAATAGAATGTTTACGACAGATTTGTTAGTTGTAAAATATCTTCTTGATAATGACATGAAGGAAGAAATTTATTTAAATGGATACTATTCAAGTATTATGCTTGAAGATTTACAACTTGAGCAAGTGCTAAAAAAAGGTGTGGCTGAAACTCATATACATAAGAGCGCAGGTATTAACTTCTACATAAGTTGGCAATACCTTATGACATTGACAAATAAAACTTATAAAAGTTATAAGGAAGAATTATTTGTTGATGATGTTATAGGTAAAAGCTATGGATTGGAATACTATGTTATAACTATGGCAATTGTAAGAGTTATAATGACTTGTTTCCTTATATATTATAATGAAGGCAGTTTTAATTCTGAATTTTTAGAGTATGTAAGAGCATATAGCGAAGAGGATTCTAAACTGAAATTTTTAATGTATATGAAATATGAGTTTAACAATGAAAAATCAGAAACGAATGATAGTAATCAATGTAAAAATTATTCAAAAGAATGCGTTCAAGATAAAGCTATGTTTGAATTGGTTAGAGATGTAGAAGATGGAAAACAAATCACTAAGGATAAATATAGATTTTTTGATTTATGGGATAGGCTGAAAAAGAAGGCGGAAATAAAGCAGGGAAAAGATTTGGAGAAAAATGTAGTTGAAAAAGATATTTTGAATCATCTACTTGGTGTAGGAGCAGTAAATACAGCTACAGAAAATATATTTTTATTTAAAAGCATGAAGTATATGGAGGAAAATGTACAAGATTGTTTTTTTAGTAAAATATTTTGGCAATATATAAGAATAAAAAATGAAGTGTTTCAATTAAAAGTACAGGGTAATTTAGTTAGAGGACTAATGAACTTCCAAAGTTATTATAATAGATCAAAAACTATTAGTGGATATACAGATAAAGAATATTGGAAATTAATAATGAAAAATCAAATGCAAAATTTGCATTTGAAGAAGCTTGAACTTAGAGCAGCACCTAAAGAAGGGGAAAGTAAGGAAGAGATTGTAAGTTCTCTTAAAACAACTGTTATAAACTTTTTTCGGGCATATTTAGAAATTATAGAGGAAGATTATGTTCTAACAGAGGATAGTGAAAGTGAAAAAAAATCCTATAAAGATGTCCCAATAGTAGGGTTGGTATTTCATATGCTTAAGATACCAGATGAAAAAGGATATGAGAAGTGTTGGATGAAATATAAAGGTAAAGAAGATACGGAACTTTATTTTAGAGAGTTACAGGAGAGATATAGAAGACAAGTTGATGCAATAAATGAATTACGAGAAAAATATGTGGGATTGTCAGAATATATTCTGGGTATTGACGCTGCAAGCATAGAAAATAATACAGAACCATGGGTATTTGCACCTATTTATGATGAGGCAAGAGACAGTAAAATGCATAAGATGATTCATAGTAATTCAACTAGAGCGCCTAGAATAAAGAATCTTGGATTTACATTTCATGTAGGTGAAGATTTTAGGCATTTGATAACAGGTGTAAGAAGAGTGGATGAAGTTGTAGAACACTTTAAATTTCATGCAGGAGATAGGATAGGGCATGGTATTGCATTGGGATTGGATGTTGATAAATGGGTTTCAAACAATAAAATAGTAATACTTCCTAGAGGAGAATATCTTGAAAATCTCTTATGGATATGGGGATTGTATAAGGATGGTAAGTATTCTAGATGTTTTGATATGGGATATCTAGAACAGGAAATCATGAAATATGCTGAAAAGATATATATTCAAATGGAAGGCATTAATATATATGCTCTTTGGAAAGCATATAGGAATAAGTTTAAAATATTTGAAGTGTTACAAAGATTTCAAGATTGTTATAATACTAAGTGGTGTGAAGAGGAAGAACAGAACCAGTTATTTTGTAATGTAGTTCAAAATATGGAAACAAGAATGTGGAATGAAGAAAAGCTTACACATGCACAACATTGTCAATGTTATATAGAAAGAATGTTGGTACCTGTCCAAATAGAAATTAAATTGCAGGATATAGAGATGATGAAACACGTACAAAAAATAGTGGCTACGAAAATTAGTAGAGAAGGGATTATTGTTGAGACAAATCCTTCTTCTAATGTAGCCATTGGAGATATTGAAAGTATATTTAATCATTACGCTCATAATTTAAACCATATAGGGATAAATAACAATCAAAATCCAGAATGCTCAGTTATGATTAGTATAAATTCCGATGATCCATCTGTTTTTAATACTAATGTAAGTAATGAATTTGCCTATGTTTTTTATTCATTACAAGAAAAAGGATATTCTAGGGAGGATGCTCTCTTGTGGATTGATAAAGTTAGAAAATATGGAATGGAATCTAGCTTTATAGATGATAGGGGATTAAGAACAGAAGAACGAATTGAAGAGATTAAGGGAATTATTAATAAATTAAAGAACTAATCAAGCTATTGTTTAGATATAGTGTTAAGAATATAGAATGAATTCAAATAGAGCGCTACTTTAATAATAAAACTACAGCAAATGAATAGGTATTTGAAGTTAAGGGCTTAGCTCAGGTCAAGATTAATAAGTATGGAAATAATATTTTAGAGATGTTAAGATTAAAGAGGCTGTAAAAACTATGACTAAAATATTACATGATCCAGAAGTTGAGAGAAGAGCAATTGAAAAAGAAAAAAGGTATCTATATAAGTTGCGTTAAAGATTTTACAGTGCATACTTAGTATTTAAGTTTATGGAATTAGCAGTAATATAAATTTATTATCGCAGCGTATATATTTAAATAGTTTAAAATTTATATATAAAACTATTTAAATATATAAATAGTTAACAATTTATCTATAAACATATATAAATATTTATAGATTTAATGCGACCTAAGGAGGAATTACAGTGAAAAACCTTGAAATATTTAAAGAGTCAGAAAAGTATATGCCAGGTGGAGTTAACAGTCCAGTTAGGGCTTTTAGAGGAGTTAATTTAAATCCTCCTATCATAAAGTCTGGAAATGGTGTAATAATTAAAGATGAGGATGATAATGAATACATAGATTTTGTATTAGCCTGGGGACCATTAATTCTTGGACATTGTGAGGAAGATGTTGTAAAAGCTATTCAAGAAACAAGCTCAAAGGCATTAGCTTTTGGAGCTCCAACAAAATTAGAATTAGATTTAGCTGAATTTATGTGTACTAATTTAGAAAATGTAGAAATGATTAGAATGGTTAATTCAGGTACAGAAGCTACAATGAGTGCAGTAAAGCTCGCAAGAGGATATACTAATAGAAAAAGAATTGTTAAATTTGCGGGATGCTATCATGGACATTTTGATAGTTTTTTAATTGAAGCTGGTTCAGGAGTAATGACAGGGGGCATCCCAGGTTCTCTTGGAGTTCCAAATGAAAGCATAGAAAATACACTAATAGGTATCTATAATGATAAAGAGCAAGTTGAAGAGCTGTTTGAAAAATATGGTAATGAAATAGCTGGAGTTATTATTGAACCTGTAGCTGGAAATATGGGAGTAATAAAAGCAGAAGATGATTTTATGCAGACTCTAAGAGAATTATGCGACTTATATGGTTCATTATTAATATTTGATGAAGTTATGAATGGATTTAGAGTGGCCTTTAAAGGTGCACAATCTTTATTTAAGGTTAAACCAGATTTAGTTACATATGCTAAAATCATGGGTGGAGGACTTCCATGCGGAGCTTATGGTGGAAGAAAAGAAATAATGGAGAAATTAGCACCAATAGGCGGAGTTTATCAAGCAGGAACGATGTCAGGTAATCCAATTGTTATGGCAGCAGGTCTTGCAACTTTAAATAAGCTTAAAAATAATTTAAGTTATTATGACCACATTGAAAATATTGGAGCTAAGCTTGAAGAAGGTATTATGAATGTATCAAAGAAATATAATCTTCCTGTTGTAATGAATAGAGTTGGCGGTATGATGACGATATTCTTCACTGAACTTAATGAAGTTAGAACTTATGATGATGTTAAAACTTGTAATGTAGAAAGATTCAATAAATACTTTGAACATATGCTGAAAAATGGAATTAATATAGCGCCATCACAATTTGAAGCCATATTTTTAAGTGTTAAGCATGAAGAAAGTCATATTGATAAATTTTTAAAGGCATTTGAAGAATTTGCAGTGAATTGTTAGTAATAAATTTTTAAACCATGCGGGATATATACCAGCATGGTTGTTTTGAAATATAAGAGAATTTATATTTTTACATGAGTTTAAAGAATTCTAAAAATAGGATATAATAAATTATAAAAAAGTTTTATTTTTTAGAAGGAATGGCGTACATATGAATAAAATAAATTATCAAAAGGAACTAGATGCCTTAATAGAAAGTTTGGTTAAAGAAGACAAAATACCAACTTTATTGCTTCATAGCTGTTGTGCACCTTGCAGCAGCTATGTTTTAGAATATTTATCACAATATTTTAAAATAACGATTTTCTTTTATAATCCTAACATATATCCTTTAGAAGAATATTCACGAAGAGTAGAAGAACAAAAAAAATTTATTTCGGAGCTTAAAGTTAAGAATAAAATAGAGTTTATCGAAGGAAAATATGATACTGAAAGTTACTATGAGATAGCAAGAGGATTAGAAGAAGAAAAAGAAGGTGGAATAAGGTGCTTTAATTGTTATGAATTAAGACTCAAAGAGGCGGCTATTATGGCTAAGGAAAAGGGATTTGATTATTTTACAACGACCTTATCTATAAGTCCTCATAAAAATGCGCAGAAATTAAATGAAATAGGTAAAAAAATATCTGAGGAATATGATGTTAGATATTTATATTCAGATTTTAAGAAAAAAGAAGGATATAAACGTTCAATAGAATTATCTAAGGAGTATAACTTATATAGACAAGATTATTGTGGATGCGTATTTTCTAGAAATGAAAGCATAAAGGAAAAATAAAAAACAGACTCATGAAATAAAATTTACTAGAATATTGATTTGTTATTTTGTGAATGTGTCTGATAGCATATAAATAGTTGTTATTATATAATAATATAAAGGAGATGATAAAAATGTCTGACAAAATCATAGACTTCAACGAATTAAAAAATAAAGTTAAAGATAAAGATGTGGATAAATTTGAAGAATATATATATTCTATGTATTATAAGTTAGCTGAAGGTAAAATGAATATGGCAGATTTCTCAAGAAATATAATGTCTTATATGCAGGAAAATAATATATCACAGGATAAACTTATTAATATACAAAAGAAATTTTTAGAGAGATATGGAATAGATCCATCTAATATAGAAGAGCAATTTAATATTCCAGGATTCAACATGAATAGCTCAAATTATGAAGCTATAAAGAAAACTGCCGGCTTTCACGAAAAATATAAGAGCAGATTATCTAATAAAACAATGTCTGAGTATTTTATAAAAAATGAAAAAAACGACTTAAAAGTGCTTTTAGAGAATACAGATGTTATATTGATAAGTGAAAAAACTGTAGATTTAAATGATAATGAGCTGAATGAATTTTTATGTTCATATAAAAAGGTCATAGAAGATAAGAAAATTAATATAGTTTTATGTGAAAATATAAAAAGCTATGAATATTAAAGGTCTAAAAAAATAAAAAGCCATATGCTAGTTTATGTTACGTCGTACTTGGTAAGCATGTTTAAAAACATATTGTATTATCCGATAGTAAAAATTAGCATTGGCTCATTATTTTTTTTTATAAAGGTGAATTAAATACTACAAATGTCGCTAATCCTTTAGACATAGAAGTAATATCATCATTTGAAATAGTTGATAAATCATGACCACTGCTGTTTAAAGTGATTAATTTAGCCTTTGCATGCACCTGATTGCATTTGTCATAAAGTTCTTTAGAACTTTCATAAGGTACTATAGCATCAGAATCACTATGAATTATTAAAGTATTTGGAATTTTAGGAGTAACATAATCTATAGGATTATACTTTTTGGTTAAGTCATCCTTATTCTTAATGGATTTAAATATTTTTGATAAATCATAATTTAAATCTTTGGTATTTAATAGGCTTAAATCAGTTGGACCTGCAAAATCAATTAAATATTTTATTTTTGATGGATATTTACTCAAATCTGAGTCATCTGTAAACTCATCTTCTCCGCTATAGCTTGCCATAAGTGAAAGATAAGCTCCAGAAGAAATACCAATAACTCCTATTTCGTTAGTATCAATATTGTAAGTAGAATTGTTTTTATATAACCATCTAATAGTATCTTTAACGTCAGAAATTTGTTTGTTAAAGCTTTCCTTGTTTTCCATTAATTCATAAGAAGTGCTTATAATTGTATATCCTTGACTTCTAAAGGTATCAAGAAGCGGACTTAAAGCATCCGGAATACTTTTATCACCATATGCAAAGCTTCCACCATGTACATATAAAAGTACGGGAGAAGATTTATAAACTTGTCTTGTAGGTCCATAAATATCTAATGCTAATTGAATATTATTAGTATTTTTATAAACCACATCTTTATAATTCATAGAACTTAATGCGTTATTTGAATTAAACTCCTGAGATGTAAGTACAGAATCCTTTGATAAAACATATTTATCAACAATTCTATAGGCTAGTAATATTCGCTTATTAAAAATTGCAGTGAAACTTATTATTGCAACTAATAAAATAAGAAAAAAGACTTTAAAAAATTTCTTCATGATAAATCACATGCCTAATAAAAAATAATATATTTATAAAAGTAAATTAGGCGTTCCTCCTTCTATAAAATTTTCATAATATAAAAATTATTTCATAAAGATTTTAAAATAAGATTTTTCACGCACTTTAATAGAATTTCTATATTAAGAACAATTTATACATAAATTATAGCATAAGAAATTGAGAAATTTTAAAATGTAAGAGTTTTGTAATTTATTAGGAAATATAAGGAGCATATAGCAATAATAAAAAAATATAGCTATTAAATTTTATTTTGTGTAAATATTTTTATAGATAATATTTTATGTTTATATGAATATTAATAATACATAGGAATAAAATAATTAGTTATTAATTTTGCTATAAGGGGTGAGTTATGAACAATCCTTTTGATATACTTATTTATTTAGATGAACCTTTAGTCAGAAACTTATCGTCATTAGTGTTAACAGGATTTATAGAAACAATAACCCAAAGGCAAGCGATTGATAGAACATTAGCAGCAGAATTTCATGAAGGCGATAGAATTGAAAATTCTAATCAAGGAAGTGTTACAAGACTTGAGCGAGAAGGTTATAAGGATAAAAATAGACTGGAAGCTAATAATAATATAATGAATCATCATGTGGATAAGGATATAGATGCAAAACGATGTATAAGAGAAGAAAAAGAAATTAAAACTACTTATACAACATTTGTATTGAATGGAAGTTTAATTAACTATTTCGATGAAAATAAGCAATTACAACATAAACATGAGAATGATATAGAAAATAACAATATAGAGTCAGGGGACTTAATAGAGCTTAAAGGGACAATAACTAATAAGGGGATTATGCCTTTTATTGATACCTTAATAAATTTAATAACTATATTTGGTCCGGAATATTTAGATACGTTAACTAAGGAATGTAAGTTAAACATAAATTTTTCAATATACTTAAAGATGTTAACTTATATGAAGAGTGTATTAACAGACAATAATACAATGGATTTAATAATGAAAAGTGGTAATGGAACTGCAATTTTAACTGTAAATAAAGATAATTTTATGAATAATAAATTTAATATGTTTGATAATATTAATTGTAAGTGTAAGGTTGTAGGTAAGGTCATAAAAACCTGTACAGAGGAATACGATTCGATAAGTTTACTTAGAAAGACTGGGCAGGAAGAATTTTATGAAAATTTTATTGAACAATGTAAGCCCCTTTTAGAATGTTTAAGGAAAAATAATATTGTAGTTCCAGAATGTCCAGATTTAAGAATAAATGAATGTGCAATTCAAATTATGCCATTAAACATTTACATGTAAAAAAATTATCAAAATAACAATGTATTTTAGAGAAAAACACTTGTATATCTATAAAATACATGATAATATAGATAACAGATAAAGGATGTATATATATATTTATATTATTCAATAAAAATGAATATATATGCATTTTTAATACAGTATTGAGGTGAATTTGTAATGAAATTTAGAAGTACTAGAGGTTTAGAAAAAGATATACCATCTGCTAAAGCAATAATCAATGGAATTTCAAAAGATGGTGGCTTATATGTTCCAGATGAATTTCCAAAGATTTACGATGAGTTAAAAAAGAATACAAAAGTTAACTATGAAGAACTAGCATTTAAAGTTATCAATGAATATTTTACAGACATTGATGATGCAGAGTTAATGGGGGCAATTAATGATGCATATAATGACAGGTTTAGTGTAGACGTTAAAAATAACTTTTTAGAATTATATCATGGACCAACCTGTGCATTTAAAGATGCAGCGTTATTATTCTTACCACAAATTATGAAAAGGGCTAAGAAAATTTGTGATGTTAAAGAAGATATAACTATTCTCACTGCAACCTCGGGAGATACTGGAAAAGCTGCACTTGAAGGATTTAAGAATGTTGAAGGCTTTAAAGTTGTAGTATATTATCCTAAAAACGGAGTTAGTGCGATTCAAGAAAGACAAATGTCTAGTCAAGAAGGAAACAATGTTAAGGTCATCGGAATAAAGGGCAATTTTGATGATGCTCAAACAGGAGTAAAGGAAATTTTTGGTGATGATGATTTTAGAGCAGGGCTAGCTCAAAAGGGATTCATTTTATCATCTGCAAATTCAATTAACATTGGAAGACTTGTACCTCAAATAGTGTATTATTTTTATGGATATTTCAATTTAGTAAATCAAGGTGTAATTAAAATAGATGATCCTATAAATGTAGTAGTTCCAACAGGAAACTTTGGAAATATATTAGCAGGTTACTATGCTAAACAAATGGGATTACCAATAGATAAATTCATTTGTGCATCAAATGAAAACAAAGTTTTAACAGACTTTTTTGAAACTGGAGTATATGATAAAAAGAGAGAACTTGTTTTAACAGAATCTCCATCAATGGATATACTTGTTTCATCAAATCTTGAAAGATTATTATTTGAAGCAAGTGGAAGAGATACTTCAGTTGTTAGCGAGTTAATGAAGGATTTAAACACTAAGGGTGTGTATGAAGTAAATGAAAAAGTAAAAGACTTCATAAAAGAATTCTATGGAAACTTTGCAAATACTGAAGAAGTATATGCAGCTATAAAAGAAGTTTATGAAAAAGATAATTATTTAATGGACACTCATACAGCAGTAGCATATGTAGTTAAGGAGAAGTATGTTGAAGAAACAAAAGATGATAAACCAGCTTTAATTCTTTCAACAGCAAGTCCATTCAAATTTCCAAGAAGTATTTGCAATGCGCTTAGCATTGATGTAGAAGGAATAAATGATTTTAAAGTATTAGAAAAGCTAGCAGCTGAAACTAATAATACAATACCAAATAGCTTAAGTACTTTAGAAACTGCTAAGGTTTTACATGATGAAGTTTGGGATAAGTCAGAGATGAGAAATGCTCTACTTTCTTACCTAGATGCATAGGGGAAATGCATATGATTAGAGTAAGAGTGCCAGCAACATCTGCAAATATGGGGCCAGGATTTGATTCATTAGGGATTGCATTAAATTTATATAATGAGTTTGAATTTAGGGAGTTAGAAGATGGCTTAAAGTTCAATGGAATGCCAAAAGAATTTTGCAATGAAAAAAATATAATTTATCAGGCAATGAAGCATTGTTTTGATAAAGCGGGCTATAAAATAAAAGGATTAGAAATAAGTGAAAACAAACAAGATGTACCAGTATCTAGAGGTCTTGGAAGTAGCTCTACATGTATAGTTGGGGGACTAGTAGGAGCTAACGAAATCTTGGGGAAGAAGTTTTCTTATGACGAATTATTAGAGATGGCAGTAGAAATTGAAGGTCATCCGGATAATGTTGCACCGGCTTTGCTGGGGGGCATGGTTGTTGCAATAGTTGATGAAAACAAGACTTTCTATGATAAGGTGAATGTAAAAAAAGGAATCAAGTTTGTTTCCATAGTTCCTAATTTTAGATTATCTACAGAAAAGGCAAGAAAAGTACTACCAAAAGAGATAAGCTTAAAAGACGGAGTTTATAATGTTTCAAGAGCTGCCCTTATGGTTTCGTCTCTTTCAAGTGGTAAGTTTGAATTAATAAAATATGCGTGTAAAGATGCCTTTCACCAAAACTACAGGAGCAAATTAATTCCTGGTTTTGAAGAGGTGTATAATAAGAGCTATGAATTAGGTGCATGGGGGTGTTACCTAAGTGGAGCAGGTCCAACAATCATGGCGATTATCGACGAAAAGGATGAGCGCTTTAGCAATAAGCTTGAAGAATTTTTAAAAGAAAAAGGATTAGAATGGGATATATTAGAGTTATCTTTAGATAATGCGGGGGCAACCATTATAGAAGGTGCGAATGAATGAGTGGAGATTACTTAGTTATAGATAAACGGGTTTTACCTGATGTGTATGAAAAAGTTCTTTATGCAAAAAAACTTTTAAAAGATGGTAAAGTAAAAGAGATAACGGAAGCAGTAAAAATAGCAGGAATAAGCAGAAGTGTATATTATAAGTACAAAGATTTTGTATTTGACTTTTCAGAAACTTCAAGAGGAAGGAAAGTTACTTATAATATAATCTTAAAAAATGAAAAGGGCGTTTTATCTAATATAAGTAATTATATAGCAGAAAAAGGTGGAGATATCTTGACCATAAATCAAGGTATTCCGTTAAATGGATATGCTAATTTAAGTATAACAATAGATCTTTCAACTGTGGATGGGGATATAAAGACATTGACGGAGGGCTTGCTTAATATTAGGAATGTTGAGAAAGTTGAGTTTATAGGTATGGAATAGCGAGGGGGGCCTCGCTATTTTTTTGATTGTGCCTAAACTAAGGTCGAGTTAACTTAATTTATTATGCAGTATCTTTATTTTCTCAAGGACTAGGCCTACTAATTCAAAAAATACTTTATCTTTTGTTACCATAAGTATTATGAAATAAATAATACAGCACACAATTACATCAAGAACACATGATAATACTAATCCAGATACAAATTTATTTATAACGAAAGTTATTGGAATAAATATTAAGGAGTAATATAAATACTTTAAATTTTCAAAGGCAAATAGGTGTATATCTAGGTTAAGGCCTTTTTTTACTAATCTATATTCCATTGCAATTACTACTAAATTTGCAATTAAAGTTGTTGCAATTACAGTAGTTGGTGTAAAGGTATTAGTGATAATTAAAAGTTTGTTTAACATTAAATTTAATATACCTCCAATTAAAACTAATTTAGCATCTGTTTTTTCTCTTCCGAAAATATAAATTATCTGATCAGCGATAATTCGATCAATTCCAATAGTCAACATGTATATTGAAAACACCATTAATATTGGCACAGCAGGCAGATAGATATCAGTACCTTTTCCCATTATTATAATAACTTGTTTAGAAACTCCAAGCAGCCCTATTGAGGCTGGAAATAATAATAAAAAGTATATTTTGACTACTTTATTTAGTAAGTTTAAATAAACTTCTTTTGAATGATTTGCCAAGTAATTAGTAAGTCTAGACATGGAAACTTGAACGATTGTGAATAATAACATATCTATCATATACATTATCTTTTGAGCTACTCCATAATAGCCTGCTTCTGTGGAACCTATATTGCTATTTATCATGTTTTTATCAAGCCACGTATATAAAATATAAGTATTGGCAAGTACCACAACTGAAAACATTGGTTTAATATGCTTTTTTATCTGCAAGTCTGAAAAATCAAGTTGTATTTTCTTTTTGATATATATGAAACTGGATATATTATTAATAAAATTTATGCCACAAGTAAGATATATGTAAAATAAAAAATCAGCTTGAGTTTTTACAAAGCATATTGTTAGCAAATTATATATTATTTTAACCAGCATAGTTTTTATTGCTATAAAATCATAATTTTCTAAAGCTTCATTAATCCATTCAACATTGAACATATTAAAGACTATATTTGACCCCATTACCATGCAGGTATAAAAATATGCATAGTTTCTGTAAAACATAATTAAAAAAAGTGCATATAAAATTGAAGTTACCGCTGTTGTAGTTGTAGTAATTATAAATAAACTAGTAATTGTCTGTTTTACTTTATTTTTATCATCTCGTACCTTGCTTACTTCTCTTAAACCATATTGATAAACACCAAAGTTCGCAAAAATCATAAAAATGGCAGTCCAGGTTTCTCCCATAGTTATATATCCATTTAGTGTTTCTTGTATTGCACTAAGAACTACTGGCATTACTATTATTGGTAAAATTATATTAGATACATTTAATACTGCCTTAAAAAAAGCATTTTTTGATATAGATTTAGACATAAGTATCTCCTTAGAGCATAATGTATTTTGATGTTCCCATCAATAATATGGCGATATAATAGTTGTTTTAATAATTTTATGAACTAAAAAATCAGTTGACAATTAAAATTAGAAGTACTACACAGAAAGTGGAATTACGAACAATAAAAATGCAATAAGACATAAAATTATTGTTGTAATTGAAAACATTGCAACTATTTTAGTTTCATGAAAGCCAGATAATTCAAAAGCATGATGAATTGGTGCCATTTTAAAAACACGTCTGCCATATAATTTAAAGGAAGTTACCTGTATTATCACTGATAAGGTTTCAATAACATATATGCCGCCAATAATTATTATAATTAGTGGAGTTTTAAGTATCATAGCCACTGTGGCTATAGCACCTCCAAGGGCTAAGGAGCCTGTATCTCCCATAATAATTTTAGCAGGAAAAGCATTAAATATTAGGAACGCTAATAAGCAGCCAACAATAATTCCGCAAAAAATAGATAAAGAGTAATGCTTCAATGAAAAACTTAATAGTAATAAAAATATCATTACAATTATAGTTACAGTACTGCATAGTCCGTCAAGGCCATCAGTTAAGTTTACAGCATTAGTAGTACATAGATAATAAAATATTATAAAGGGTATATACATAAGCTTAATATCTACGGTGGTATTAATAATTGGCACATAAATTGAGGTGCCTATTGATGGAGTGGAATATGCATAAAATGCAAAGATGCATGAAGCCATAAATAATAAAAATAATTTTTGCATTGGTTTTAAACCTTCATTGCCTTTATGAAGTTTTTTTAAAGTATCATCTGTTAACCCAACAAGACCAAACATTGATAATGCATATAAGGCTACTATTCCTTCGCTTTTGTAATCATTGCATAAGATTAGCGTAACAATTATGCTTGCTAATATAAAGATGATACCGCCAAAAGTTGGGGTACCAGCTTTTTTTTGGTGACTTTTAGGACCTTCCTCTCGGATATTTTGCCCTAAATTCAAAGTTCGAATTATTGGAATAAGTAATTTTCCAATTAGAAAAGTAATAAAAAAGCTGCTTAATATTCCTAAAATAATTAATGTCATAATGAAATCTCCTTACATATTGGACTATAGTTTCAAAAATAATAAAATAATTGCACTTAAATTCAAGCATGCACTGGCTAGATATAATAAATAAACCACTTGTTTTTGAGTAAGCCCCTTTGCTAATAATCTAAAGTGTATCTGACTGGCATCGCCAATATGAATCGGCCTGCCTTCAGAGATTCTTTTGAATAGCACAAATATATTATCAAATATAGGCAAGCCCAGTACTAAAATTGGAATAAAGATTGAAATAACAGTAGCCTGCTTGAAGGCTCCATCTAGAGATATAATACCTAAAATAAAACCTAAAAAAGTAGCACCGGAATCGCCCATTAAAATCTTTGACGGAAATTTGTTATATCTTAAGTATCCTAAGCAGATACCAACTAAGATTATTGCCATTAGGGCAGAGGAAATATCATTTTTAACTAATGCAACTAAGAATAAAGTGCAGGAAGATATACATGTTATTCCTCCAGCTAAGCCATCCATACCATCTATAAAATTGATTACCGTAGTAACTCCAAATAACCAGCAAATAGTCAAGAAAAACTGTAACCATATTGGAAGTAAGACATAAGACCCATCAAGGGGATTTGTAATGCCTGCAAATTTAACACCACTTACTTCATATACCAATGCACATGCAAGTAACTGAAAAATCATTTTTGGCAATGCTTTCAAATCTTTTCCCTTAACTTTATATGAATCATCAAACATTCCTACAATAAAGATCAAAAGTGAACTCAAAAAAATAAATAGAATTTTACTATTAAAGGTTGGATTTATACTAAAATAGGCAATCCAAAATGAAAAAAATAACCCTACACCAGCTAAGTATGGTTTAGCTTCTTTATGTATGTTTCTTTCACTATTTAGTTTTGGTTTTTCAAGATAACCAATTTTATATGCTAAATGCATAAGTTTCGGTGTTATAAGTAACATAAGTAATAATGAAAATATAAACGCACGCAAAAAATCCATGTTTTCCTCCTATCTCAATAATTCATTTTCAATAGTTCCTTGCATAACTTTATTTTTAATATGAACTGTTTATGAAAAAATATAACTTTCATACTATAAATAATATAGTTTCAAAACTCATATCAATGTAAATTAATCTTTTAATATTAAAGATACATAATGTA
>JARLHR010000046.1 GCA_031292145.1 Clostridium sp.
AGTTTTTTTCAATTAAATAGATCTCGTGATGATGGCATAGAGGTAACACTCCTTCCCATTCCGAACAGGAAAGTTAAGGTCTATAGCGCCGATGGTACTGCATGGGAGACTGTGTGGCAGAGTAGGACGTTGCGAGGTAAGACGAAAAGATAGTTATAATAACTATCTTTTTTATTTTATATCGAGTAAATGCTAGTCAAGTTAAAAAAGGAAATTAATATTTATGGATATAGTTAAAAGAAAATTTAAATTAAGCTATGTATTTGGATAATATTTTAAACTAGAAAAGAATAATGTCAAAAGTTAAATTATAATTTAGATAAAGCAAGATGTTCAAAAGTGATTTTTTAATCATTTTTAGCATCTTGTTTTTATTTTTATGTAAACAATTAATATAAGGTTAATTTTGGAATTAAGGGTATAATACATTTTCTTACATGATAGGATAAATATTCGATTTTTATGAATAAATATAAAATTAGAATATTCACAAAATAGATTAAATTAGAAATTTTATAAAAAGTTCAGAAAAACAAGTGAAAATTACCACATAATTTGGTAATATATATATATATTAAATTCAAAGTAATATAAATTCAAAATATGAGAGGGTTATAAATAAAGATGGGGGTATGAGTTAATGCGAAGAGATCCTAAAAGCAGTAAAGCTAAAAATGAAGTGGAAGTAATCGTTGAAGAGAATATAAATAAGTCAGTTAAGCAACCAGAAAAAACAGTTGCTAAGGAGAAAATTTCGAGTGGTCAAAAATCAACAAAGACTAGAACTAATTCACAAAAGAAAGTGTCTTCAGAGAAAGAAGTTAAAATAGAATCCAATCAGGTTAAATCTGAACTTAAAGAAAAAGAAATTAGCGTTTTAGAAAATGATAATATTAAAGTTGAAGAAACTGTAAAAAAACCAAATACACAAAAAGGTAAAGTAGCTAAAGGTTCCTCAAAGTCACAAATTAATAAAGAAGCTGATTTAAAAACACAAGATGATAAATCAAGTAGGACAAATAAAACAAAAGAAATAGTGGAAAAGCAAGCTGAAACATCAATATCAACTAAGGATATAGAAACTAAAGCTAGTTCTAGCAGAACTAGAAAGACGACAGCAGCGACTACTAAAGCAACTAAGAATACGGCAGAAAAAACATCTCAAAAGAAGATAGCAACAGCACAAACTAAAATAAATTCTACATCTAAAGAAGAAAAGGTAAAAAATACTGCCAGCAAGGCTGAGGATAAGATGGATAAAGCAGAATTAACTAATTTTAATACTTATTTATTTCATCAAGGCAGCAATTATGAAGCTTACAATATTTTTGGATCTCATATAAGAACAGAAAAAAGAAAGAAAGGTGTGCAATTTGTGACTTGGGCACCCAATGCAAAGGATATATATGTTGTCGGTGATTTCAATAATTTTGAAGAAAAAGAAGAATTCAAGCTTGAAAAAATTACTGAAAATGGAATATGGAAAGGATTTTTTGGGGAACCTAAGCCTGGAGATAGGTACAAGTATTGCATAATAGAAAAAAGTGGTCAAAAAGGAGAATATAAAGCAGATCCGTATGCGATACAAACAGAACTAAGGCCTGATAATGCTTCAATAATATACGCACCGAAAGAATTTAAATGGACAGATAAGAAATGGATCGATAAAAGAAATTCAATTAATGTATTAGAACAACCACTTAATATATATGAAATTCATCTAGGATCATGGAAAACAAATAATGAAGGTGGTTTTTTAACATATGAACAAATTGCAGAAGAATTGCCCGAGTATTTAAAAGAAATGAGTTATACACATGTAGAAATTATGCCACTTATAGAGCATCCGTTAGATGCTTCTTGGGGATATCAAGGAACAGGATATTATTCACCGACAAGTAGATATGGAAATATTGAAGGATTAAAAAAGTTAATAAATAAATTACACGAAGAAAATATAGGTGTAATAATGGATTGGGTACCAGGCCATTTTTGTAAGGATTCACATGGATTATATAAATTTGATGGTACACCAACATACGAATATCAAGATGAGTGGAGAGCTGAAAATAAGGGTTGGGGAACTTGTAATTTTGATTTAGGCAGACCAGAAGTAAAAAGTTATTTAATATCAAATGCATTATATTGGTATAGAGAATTTCATATTGATGGTTTGAGAGTAGATGCTGTATCTAGTATTTTATATTTAGATTATAGTAGATCACATGGAGAGTGGGTTCCAAATAAATATGGTGGAAATGGAAATCTAGAAGCAATAGATTTCTTAAAGGAATTAAATAAAGCAGTATTTGCGGAATATCCAACAGCACTTATGATAGCAGAAGAATCAACAGCATGGCCGAATGTAACTAAACCAACTATTTATGATGGATTAGGATTTAACTTCAAATGGAATATGGGGTGGATGAATGATACTTTAGAGTACATTCAAATAGATCCTAAATATAGAAAGCATAATCACAAAAATATAACATTTTCAATGATGTACAATTATGCTGAAAACTATTTGTTACCTCTTTCACATGATGAAGTTGTTCACGGCAAAAAATCATTAGTAGATAAGATGTGGGGAGATGAGTGGAATAAGTTCGCTGGACTTAGAGCATTTATTGGCTACATGATGGGACATCCCGGTAAGAAGTTATTATTTATGGGATGTGAATTTGCGCAAGAAATTGAGTGGAGAGAATATTCACAATTAGAATGGGCTTTACTTGATGAGTTAGAAATGCATAAGAAGACACAATTATTCTTTAAAGATTTAAACAATTTATATCTTAATAATAAAGCTTTTTGGGAGCTTGACCATGATTATAAAGGGTTTAATTGGATAGAGGCAGATAATAATGAACAAAGCATTTTGATATTTGCAAGAAGAAGTAGGAAGGATGAAGATACGCTTATATTTATAATTAATTTTACCTCTACTGTGTATTATGATTATAGAATAGGAGTGCCATTCTTAGGAAGTTATAAAGAAGCATTTAATACTGATAACAGTAAATATGGTGGTTCGGGACAAATAATGGATGAAACATTAATAGCTGAAAAAGTTCCATTCCAAAATCAACCATATTCATTAAGAATAAAGGTGCCACCAATGGCTACATTAATATTAAAAGTAGATAAAATTGAAATGGAAGAAGAAGCTCAAGCAATTGATTAATTACGAACTAAGATAAATTAAGATTCTAAGCCAAAAGGTGTAGAGTGCGGAATTTCATAAATATTGAGCAGAAGTAATTTTAATATATTAATATTTTGTTTATTACGCTAAGGGGGATAAAGAATGAGAGTTTTATTTGTAGCACCAGAAGCTAGTCCGTTTATAAAAACTGGAGGGCTCGGAGACGTAGCAGGAGCATTACCTAAAGCACTTGCACAAAAAGGTGCAGATGTAAGAGTGGTTATACCAAAATATAAAGAAATCAACTGGGAAGTTAGAGATAAATTAAGATTTATAAAATGGTTTAATGTTAGAGTGGGCTGGCGAGAAGAGTTTTGTGGAGTATGGGAATGCTTTATTAATGGAGTAACTTATTATGTTTTAGATAATGAAAAATATTTCAATAGAGATGGAGCATATGGATTTTATGATGATGCAGAAAGATTTGCATTCTTTGATAGAGCAGTGCTTGATATGTTAAGACAAATAGATTGGCAGCCAGACTTAATTCATTGCAATGATTGGCAAACAGGGATGCTTCCCGTATTGTTGAAATTTGAATATAAAAACAATGATATGTTCTATTGGAATATAAAATGTGTATATTCTATTCATAACATAGCATTTCAAGGAGTTTTTGATCCTCAAATATTGCCAGAACTATTTGGATTTGATATGGAACTTTACAATAACACATGTTTAAAATTTGATGAAGGCGTAAGTTTTATGAAAGGTGGGTTATATTATTCTGACATAATTACAACTGTTAGTAACACTTATGCATATGAAATACAAACACCTGAGTATGGTGAAAGATTGGATGGAGTGCTGAGGGATAGGTCTTATGCATTAAGAGGAATAACAAATGGAATAGATTATGATGAATTTAATCCTAAAACAGATCAATATATAAAAAATAATTATGATTTAAATTCTATTAGAGACAAAGTTATAAATAAAACTGAATTACAGAAAGAATTAGGTTTGGCTGTTGATGAAAATATTCCAATGATAGCTATGGTTACAAGGTTGACACATCAAAAAGGAATTGATTTACTAGTGAATATTTCCGATAAGTTATTGCAACAAAATGTGCAATTAGTTGTATTAGGAACAGGAGACAAGCATTACGAGGATCATTTTAAATGGCTAGATTATAGATATGGAAATAAGGTATCTGCAAATATTAGATTTGATAATAGTTTAGCAAATAAGATTTATGCTGCTAGTGATATGTTTTTAATGCCTTCACTTTTTGAACCATGCGGACTTGGACAATTAATAGCACTTAGGTATGGTTCAATTCCTATAGTTAGGGAAACCGGTGGATTAAAGGATACAGTTACTGCATATAACGAATACACTGGAGAAGGGGACGGCTTTAGTTTTAGAAATTATAGTGCTGAAGAGCTATATAATATAATTCAATATGCTTTATGGATATACAAAGATAAAAACCGCTGGAATAATCTGATTCAAAATGCAATGAGCTCTGATAATAGCTGGAATAAGTCAGCACAGGTATATTTAAATCTATACAGGGAATTAACAGGTCAAGATTAGAATAAGTTCAGGATAGGGGGGGTTAAATGCTAGGAATGGATAAAAAGTCGTTTAAAAAGGCTTTTGTTAATAAATTCTTGGAGATGCATGGTATTGAGTTAAAAGAAGGAACTAACCAACAGAAGTATGATGCTTTGGCTGGGTTGGTTAGAGATTATGTTACAAGAACATGGTTAAAAACTAATAAAAAATATAATAAAACAGGTGAAAAGCAAGTATATTATTTCTCAATGGAATTTTTATTAGGAAGATTGTTAGGAGATGCATTACTAAATATAGGAATAAGAGATGTGTGTAAAGAAGCTCTAGCAGATTTAAATATAAATTTAGAAGAATTAGAGAATTTTGAACAAGATCAAGGTCTTGGTAATGGGGGACTTGGAAGACTTGCAGCATGTTTTTTAGATTCAATGGCATCATTAAATATTCCCGGAAATGGTTGTGGAATTAGATATAAATATGGATTTTTTGAACAAAAAATTATTGATGGAAAACAAGTTGAAGTATCTGATGATTGGTTAAAAGAAGGAAATGCATGGGAAAAGAGAAAAGCTGAAAAGTCCGAGATTGTTAAATTTGGAGGAGAAGTAAAAGTTCATGAAGTAAATGGTCATTTAAATTTTACTCATGTGAATTATGAACCGATTTTAGCTGTTCCATATGATACGCCGATTGTAGGTTATGAAAATGAAATTGTAAATACTCTTAGATTATGGAGCGCTGAAGCTGTTTCAAAGGAATTTGATTTCTCATCATTCAGTAGAGGAGATTTTCTTCAAGCTTTAAAATACAAAAATTCAGTGGAAGCAATTTCACAAGTGTTGTATCCAGAAGACTCATTTTATGAAGGAAAGATGCTTAGATTAAAGCAACAATATTTCTTTGTTTCGGCAGGTATTCAAAGTATCATAAGGCATTTTAAAAAGCATGGCAAGAATATACAAGTTTTAGATGAAAAAGTGGCATTTCATATTAATGACACCCATCCAACCCTCGTAATACCAGAACTTATGAGAATATTAGTAGATGAAGAAGGTTTAGAATGGGATACTGCATGGAGAATAACCACTAATACAGTATCATATACTAACCATACAATTTTGGCAGAGGCTTTGGAAAAATGGCCAACAGATATGTTTAAGGAGTTACTTCCGAGGATATATATGATTATTGAAGAAATTAACGAAAGATACTGTAAAGAGCTTTGGTTAAAGTATCCAGGAAATTGGGATAAGATTTCAAGAATGGCTATAATTTCAGATGGAAAAGTTAAAATGGCTCACTTAGCAATTGTGGGAAGTCACAGTGTTAATGGAGTAGCAAAACTTCATACTGAGATATTAAAGAAAAAGGAAATGAAGGATTTCTACTATTTATATCCTAATAAATTTAGTAATAAAACTAATGGAATTACTCATAGAAGATGGTTGTTAAAAAGTAATCCTGAGCTAACAAAACTAATAAAAGATACAATAGGAGATAGTTTTATAAGGCATCCAATTGACTTGAAAAACTTTGAAAGACATTTATATGATGATATTGTTTTAGAGCAATTGGAAAAAATTAAAAAGTTTAACAAGGAGACTTTAGCAAGTGTAATTTTGAAAAATGATGGTATAGTTGTAGATCCTAATTCAATATTTGATGTTCAGGTTAAAAGAATGCATGCATATAAAAGACAAATTCTTAACTGTTTGAGGATAATGGATTTATATAATAAATTGATTGATAATCCAAACCTCGATATTGTACCAAGAACATTTATATTTGGTGGAAAGGCAGCTCCGGGATATTATTTAGCTAAAAATACAATTGAATTAATAAATTGTGTTGCAAATAAAATAAATAATGATTCCAGAGTAAATCAAAAGATAAAAGTGGTTTTCATCCAAAATTATAGAGTCTCACTAGCGGAGAAAATTATTCCAGGGGCAGACGTAAGTGAACAAATTTCAACTACAACTAAAGAAGCATCGGGAACATCAAACATGAAATTTATGATGAATGGAGCTATTACTGTAGCAACTTTAGATGGTGCAAATATTGAAATAAGAGATGAAGTTACAGATGAAAATATAGTGATTTTTGGATTGACTGAAGATGAAGTACTTAATTATTACCAAAATGGAGGATACAGATCCGTTGATATATATAATAATGATGTGCGAGTAAAAAGAGTAATTGATGATTTAGTAAATGGAAAATATCATAGTGATAAAGATAAGTTTAGAAGCATTTATGAAAACCTAATAACTTATAATGATGAATTTTTTGTTTTAAAGGATTTTGATTCATATTTAAAAGCTCAAGACAAGGTTGATACTCTTTATAGGGATACTAATAAATGGCAAAGAATGTGTGGAGTTAACATTGCCCACTCAGGAATATTCTCATCTGACAGAACAATTGAAGAATATGCAACAGGAATTTGGGGATCTGAAGTAATTTATAAGAATCTATAGGAGGATTAATTTAATGAACGGTATACAGGTTATACATGACTCACAAAGCACAAAATTTAGAAAGCCTTTTGGAGCTGTAGAAGTTGGTCAAAAAGTTAAGATATCGATTAATGTTGATAAAGAGATAACAGTAGCAATAGAATTTATACAGTTTGATGGCACTAGATTAAATATTGGGATGCAAAAGGAATATTTAAATAATGGTGAATTTAGATATTCTATAGAAATTGATACATCTGATGCTTTGGGCATATTAGAGTATTATTTTATTCTAATTGATGGATATGATAGGTTATATTATGGAAATAATGATGAACATTTAGGTGGTATTGGTCAACTATATAACTATAATCCTGTACCGTATCAAATAACTGTATATAAAAAATCTCATATACCTGATTGGTATAAAGAAGGTGTTATATATCAAATTCTTATAGATAGATTCTATAATGGGAATGATGATAATACTATAAATTCTCCTAAAAAAAATTCATTTATATATGGAAGATGGGATGATACTCCTATGTATATTAAAGATAACTTTGGGAGAATTGTGAGATGGGACTTTTATGGCGGAAATTTAAAAGGTATTGTAAAAAAATTAGATTATATAAAATCGCTAGGAGCAAATATAATACAGTTAAGTCCTATATTTAAATCTCCTAGTTGTCATAAATATGATACATCTAATTACGAAGTAATAGATGAAATGTTTGGAACAAATGATGAATTTAAAGAGTTATGTGAAATTGCAGAAAGCAAGGGAATTAAAATTATTTTAGATGTAGTGTTAGGTTATACAAGTTCTGATAGTAAGTATTTCAATAAATTGGGTAATTATGAAGAGGTGGGGGCATATAACTCCCCTAATTCTAAATATTACAATTGGTATAAATTTATTAGATATCCATATCAATATGATTCGTGGTGGGGAATAAATGAAAGACCAAGTGTAAATTCAATGCAAGAAGAATTCATTAACTATATTATAACTAACGATGAATCAATAATTAAAAAGTGGATAGATTTAGGCGCTAGAGGATGGAAGTTAAATGTAATAGATGAACTTTCTGATGACTTTATAAAATTAATTAGGAAAAGAATGAAAGATATTAATGATAATACAATACTTTTAGGTGATATTTGGGAAGATGCATCTAATAAAATTAGTTACTCAACAAGAAGAAGTTACTTGAATGGTGAGGAAGTGCAAGCTTCTACGAATTATCCGCTAAGAGAAAGTCTAATTAATTTTATTAAAGGTTATATGAAATCAGATAAGTTTAGGAAAAAAGTTATGTCTCTATATGAAAATTACCCTAGGGAAAGTTTTTATGGAAATATAAATATTGTAGGTACAAACGATACTGAAAGAATATTGACAGTTTTAGATGAAAATGTAGAATTGTTAAGGTTACTTATAGTAGTTCAATTCACATTGCCAGGGGTTCCACTAATATATTATGGCGATGAAACAGGCTTAAAGGGTGGAAGAGAACCAGATAATAGGAAGAGTTATCCATGGGGAAAAGAGGATGCAGAGCTTATTAATTTTTATCGTAAGGTAATAAGTATAAGAAATAATGAAAGTGCCTTGAAAAAGGGAGATTTATATATTTTTGAAACAGATTTAGAGGTATTGGTATTTGAAAGAAATTATGAAAATGAAAAAGTGCTAGTTTTAGTTAATGCTTCAAAGGAAATAAAATTAATTAAGGATATTAATTTAAATGGAATATATATAAATTTATTTAATAACAATGAAAAGTACAAATTTGAAGGCAAAGATAGCATTATAAGTGTTTTTCCGAATAGTTTTAAAATATTAAGAAAAATAGAAGCACTTAATGTGATTCGACGACAAAAAAATAAATAGAAAATTTATTTTGCATTTCTATTGGAATTTGTTGGAAAAGAATATATAATAGACTAGGTATAAAAAATAGTTAATAATTTTATAATGAAGTTAGTCGTGGTACAGATAATGATAATATAATATGCTATAAATTTATTGACATAAAAACAATATGTTAAGCATATTATCAAATATATAAACATAAAATATAAAATTTTATCTGATGACAACAAAACATATGAGAGGAGATAATATTATGGGTAAAAATGAAATTGTAGCAATGATATTAGCTGGTGGACAAGGATCAAGACTAGGGGTGTTAACAAAAAAATTAGCGAAACCGGCAGTGCCGTTTGGGGGGAAATATAGAATTATAGATTTTCCATTAAGTAATTGTTCTAATTCAGGTATATATACAGTAGGGGTACTAACTCAATATAAACCATTAGAATTAAATGCTCATATTGGTATAGGTGAGGCATGGGATTTAGATAGAACTCATGGTGGAGTAAGTATATTACCACCATATCAAGAAGAAAAAGGTGGAGAATGGTATAAGGGAACTGCAAATGCAATTTATCAAAATATAGAATTTGTTGACAGATATGATCCGGAATATATTTTAATTCTATCAGGAGATCACATTTATAAGATGGATTATACAAAAATGTTAGATTTCCACAAAGAAAGGCAAGCTGAAGCTACAATTGCAGTAATTGAAGTTCCAATGGATGAGGCATCTCGTTTCGGAATAATGAATACTAGGGATGATTTGTCAATATATGAATTTGATGAAAAACCTAAAAATCCTAAAAACAATTTAGCCTCTATGGGAATTTATATTTTTAACTGGAAAACTCTTAAGAAATATTTAAGAGAAGATGAAGCTGATAAAACTTCAAAGAATGACTTTGGAATGAACATAATTCCAAGTATGCTTGGTGACGGCAACAGAATGGTTGCATATCCGTTTAAAGGATATTGGAAAGATGTTGGTACTATAGATAGTTTGTGGGAAGCTAACATGGATTTAATTAAAGAGGATAATGAATTAAATTTACATGATGAAGAATGGAAGATATATTCAGTTAATCAAGTAAGACCAGCGCAGTATATAGGTGAAAATGCAAAAGTATCTAATTCATTAGTGGTTGAAGGATGCGTAGTTAATGGGCAAATTGAAAATTCCATATTGTTCCAAGGTGTTCAAATAGGCAAAAATTCAGTTATTAGAGATTCAATAATAATGACAGATGCAAAAATAGGAGATAATGTAGTTATTGAGAAAGCAATTGTTGGTACAGGGGCTATTGTTAGGAAGGATTGTAAAATTTCTTTAGGTGATGAAATAGCTATTATTGCTGCAAAAGAAGAAGTTAAAATGGGTACAGTTATAGAAAATAACAAAGCTGTTTAAGTGAATCACTGAGGGGGAGAAAGAAATGAAAAATTGTATTGGTATAATTAACTTAGATGAAAATGAAAATAGAATGGGAGAATTAGTAGTTAATAGAACTGTTGCATCTATTCCAATTGCGGCTAGATATAGAATTATAGATTTTACTTTATCTAACATGACCAATTCGGGAATTGATTGTATAGGTATCTTTACTAAAAATAAGTCAAGATCATTAATAGATCATTTGACAAATGGAAAGCCATGGGACTTAAATAGAAAAAAAGATGGGTTAAGAATTTTTAATTTTGGAAATGATGAGCCAGTTTATGATGATGTTCATAATTTTGCTGACAATATACAATTTTTAAAACGTAGTAGGAGAGAATATGTATTATTAGCGCCAAGCTATATGATTTGTAATATAGATTATAATGAAGTTTTGGAATATCACAAAAGCACAGGAAAAGATGTGACAATTGTATATAAAAAAGTGTCAAATGCAGATGAGGCATTTGGAGATTGTGGTGTACTAAACTTTGATGATTCAGGAAATGTTATAAGTGTAGGAGAAAATATAGGTAAAAATCCAAAAGCCAATATTAATATGGAAATGTATATATTAAAGACTGAATTATTTATAAATATAGTAAATGAGTGTATAAGTAGTGGTTTATACAGAAAGGTTAAGGACCATATTCATAATAATTTAAATACATTAACAGCTGGGGCATTTGAATTTAAGGGACATTTAGATTGTATAAATTCTATTAAAGCATTATATGATAGTAATGTTGGACTTTTGAATAGAAAAATAAACAAAGAAATATTTAATGATGAAAGACCAATTTTTACAAAGACTAAAGATGAAGCACCAACGCATTACGCTGAAAAGAGCAATGTTATAAATTCAATAATAGCAAATGGATGTCGTATTGAAGGAACTGTTGAAAACTGCATAATAGGCAGAAGAGTATATATAGGAAAAAATACAAAGCTTAAGGACTGTATAATAATGCAAAATAGCAGAATAAGTGATGATGCAGTATTAGATAATGTAATTGCAGATAAAGGCAGTGAAATAAGAAAAGGGGAAACTCTTATAGGATCAGTTATGTATCCATTAGTTATAAAAAAGAAAAAATAACATTAATCAAAATATTATGAAGTTTTTAATATTTTGATTTGAGTATAATATATTAAAAGATTAGAAGTATTTTTGAAATAGACATTAAGGCACATGAAAATAAATAACAAGTCCAAAGTTGCCATGAATATTTTTCATCAGGCAAGGAGGCAAATTGCCCTCATAGCGGGTCTATTAGGTCAATTTGCCGACGCAGCATGGTGGAAAATAGGCTGGCAAATGGACTTGTTATTTTTTTGAATGTGCCTAAGACTAAGATTAATATGTATTGGTTTAAAATTATTTTAGGTAGTATTTAGAAGGAGACTTTTAGATATGTATATATTAATTTTAAAGCAATAATATTAAATTAAGGTTTTGATGTCTATTTGCCATTGTTTTTTATTATGGAAATATACAACACTTAATAATTGAACACAGATTGTAGAGTATTGAATTAAAGGATAATAAGTAATTAATATTAGTTGGTGAGGATATATTTGTGATTTGTTGTGGGTTTTGCATGTTTGTCAGAAGATTTTGTATGTTTGTCAGAAAATATGTTGACATACTATAAATAACATGTTAAGATAAAAAACGTCGCAAAGAGGTGATGAAACAACTTTAACAATAAAGTAAGAACTTATAATAGTGATATTAAATATTGAAAAAGTTGTTGACAATATCTAAATCAGGTGATATACTAAAAAAGTCGCTTGATGGTGACAAACAAAAGGTTACAGCGAAAGTTGTAAGAAAGAAAATGGTCTTTGAAAATTGAACAGAATAAGATAAATACATTTAAGTAAACCAGCAATTTTTATTTGAGTAAGCTAAGATTAAACTTTTTATTGAGAGTTTGATCCTGGCTCAGGAC
>JARLHR010000047.1 GCA_031292145.1 Clostridium sp.
CCAGAAATTTAATAAGATTTTCATTTGAAAATGAATCCTTGTGTTGTTTTTCAAGTTGATTAAGCCGGTTTAATAAATTCTGATTTTTCATTTTTCACCTTTCATATTAGTTTCAAGTAATTGAAGTCTATTCTCAAAGTCATTATCTCTTACAATCATTACAAAGGAATTGATTAAATAACAAAGCGTCTTACTTTTTTGATCATTAACTTCACCTTTGATAAATGCACTTATAAGCTTACTTAAAATATTCTTTGCGTCCTTAATGTTTTTTGGTGTTGTAATACCTTCAAACAGAGGGGGGGAGGTATTTTTCTTTTCTTTGCTTTTATTTGCTTTCATAATTGTCCTATGTAATATGTCAACTTAATAGTAATAATGCCTTACAGCTCATATATGGAGCTAATAAAGGGGTTTAAACAGCATAACTATTATATGCCTGATTAATTTTCTCGTTTAATTCAGTTACTAAATTATTTTCTTCCAATAGATCGGGAGAATTAACAGCCTCAATTATTTTTTTCTTCAAATAATATTTATTCTGTCTTTTTAATCTCCCCTCTCTTTGTGCATTATCTAATATTGTATTTAGATTTTGAATCCCTCCGGCTTCTTTAAGCAATAATTTCCAACGGTATTTATCAAGATCACTCATATTTATTTCCTCACTTGCTTCTTTTCTAAATTTCAATGGGATATGTTTTTTAATTCCTTCATAATCTTTCTTCCAATTAAGTAAGAATTGATTAAAATAATTGGAGTTGTATAAGTCTTTTCCTAAATATTTGAGCCTGTTTAATTTTAATGATCTTCTTTCATATCTAAGGACGTTTAAATCTGTATATGGTTTCGGTATGTACTTGTTTATGTTTTGATAGTGTTTAACTTTATCATAAAACACTAATGATTTTTTATTATTAGAGAAATAAAGAGTTGAGTTCCGTAAATTTCTGTTTAATCTGGAAGCCTCTGTCAAACAGGTAAAATAATTTTGTGGCGGTTCAACTGTAATTATATTTGAGGCAAAATCTATTCTTGTTATATCGGATAAGTTTAAGTCTATATGAAGATTATCACTCATACTTTCAATAACTTCTTTAGTTTGGCTTAATGTTAATGTTTCAA
Source organism: Clostridium sp. (assembly GCA_031292145.1). Taxonomy (GTDB): domain Bacteria; phylum Bacillota; class Clostridia; order Clostridiales; family Clostridiaceae; genus Clostridium. The sequence goes on from JARLHR010000047.1 coordinate 1,126, forward strand.
AGTTATTCCCAAAATAATAAGTTGATAATGAGCCTTTTCTTAAATACAGCATATTATGAATTCTTTCAAATTCCAGGTTCTTTAAATATCCCTTCATATAATAAATATTCCCTGAATCCTCATTTACTCTTTCCCTGATATTGGTTAAATATCTGGAAACATCACAAGGGGTGTATATTTGCATATTAACAGAACAATACATAATGCTTGGTGTAAAATATTTTATTACAGCTCATACCATTATTATAAGAGAAACTCAAAAAGTATGTTTTCAAGGTCTTACTTATTAAAAACATAATCAGTTGCTTTTTGTTCAATCTCTGATTCCGATTCCCTTTTATTCCTGAATAACCATTTATTAAGATCGGCTCTCTGGAAATAGATTTTCTTTCCATTTGGTTTGAAATGAGTAATTTTTTTAAGGTGTGTAAGCTTGTATAAAAAGCTTTTAGAAATGTTTAGATAATTTGAAGCCTCAATTAACGTTAAAGGCTTTTCATCTTGATTAAAATGATTCTCAATACTATTGAGTCTTTGAAGGATTGCTTCTTGTTTCACTTTCTTTCTCTCAAATTGTTTTTATTTTCTTTTAGTAATAAACCAATCTTGAGAAAGATTAGATACAAAGGTTTTAAATATTTAATTAATGGAAGATATAAAACCTTCCATTATGTTTTTTTCTCCCATTTTAATTTATATTCATTCATTAGTGAATTGAAAAGAGGTTTGTTTCCTCTTTTCCATTCATCAAAAGCTTTTCTTAAATCATAAATTGAATCTTTGTTATTTGCTTTACAAATATCACTAATATTTGGTTTGAATCCCCTTGCTTTAGCTTCAGTTATTTTATCTATAATCTTTTTATAAAGTTTTAATCTATCGGGTTTAATATTATTTCTCATTAATTTTTTCTTAAGATCTTCTTTCTTTAACAATGAAAGTTTTTCTGAAAAAATTATATGGATAACAGAAACTATTAGCTCATTGAATGAACAATTATTTAATTGTTCAAAATGATTTATTTCATCTTCAGTAAATGCTTCTTTAATCTCGTAAAATTTATCAGTTACTGTTTGTGACAATCTGTAAAGAAATTCATTTTCTTTTATTTCAATATCACTAAAATTTATTATAGCCGGTTTTGTTTTCATTTTGTTCACTTAGTATTTCTTCTTTCTATTTTTACTCCCTCTGATTTAGCTTTTAAGATCAATGTTTTCTCCAATCGATTTTCATAATATTCCTTTCTTTCAGGTATGTTATTGAAGGCATTTAATATTACTCTTATCTCCTTATTATACTCTTTTCTTTTTCTATAAATATTACATAAACAAAAATATGGACGGTTATAATTAGGAAATTCAATCATATTTTTTTCATACTCTAAAATAGCACTATCAAGATCGTTACTTTGTTCATATTCTAATCCTTTCATATTCCTTTGATAAAACTTATCTATATCTTCACTTAATTTTTGTCCCTCTAAAATTTTTTGTTTCATTTCCTTCATAAAATCAGAGCCATTATCCAATCTTTCAAATGCTTCTCTTGTTTTAAGGTTTTTAATTTCCTCATTATCAAAATTTTTTACTTCTTTCATTAATCATTGCCTCTATTCTTTTTCAATCTTTTCTTTCTCTCTCAATTTATAATCAATTGAAGTTAATTTTTGAAGGAATGAATCATATATGAGTCCAAGTCCCATATAAATAACACCTGATAAAAACAAAACACCTCCCGCAATAGTTAAAAGCATTTGTTTCTGCATAAGCCCAAAATTATTTATGCTTTCAATACCGCTTGTTAAGACTGTAGTTTCCATAGTCCCTGCAATTATCCACAATATTAAAGCTATAAAAAACAAAATACCGCCTGTAGCTTTCATTTTACTCTTTCCTTTTTATGGTTAGTTATATTTTTATTTGAAATTGATTTTTTTCTTAATTCATTACCTCTATTATTGGTAAGTTATTCATAGCTTGTTGCTTCTTTTCATCAATAATGTTTGCATAAATCTCTGTTGTTTTTAGGCTTGTATGTCCTAATAATTTTGATACTGTGTAAATCTCATTTCCACTTGTGAGGCTTAAAGTTGCAAAGGTATGTCTTGACAAATGATAAAAGGCTTTCTGTTTTATTTCAGCTTTTTTAAACCATCTCCCTAAGGCTCTAATTATAGTTGTTCTATCAGTAGGTATTTTAAAAATATTAGCCTCTGGTAAATGAAATATGTTTTCCGTCTTAAGAATGTTTAATGCTGTTTGGCTTAATGGTATTGATAAAGCGCCTTTAGTTTTTTGTTGAGTTATTTTGATTGTGTTGTCCTGAATATCTTTCCATTTAAGATTTCTTACATCACTTTGTCTTAATCCTGTAAAGCAGCTAAAAAGAAAAGCTCTCTTTATGTCCCATCTATCAGAGGGAGTAATTACTAATTTTTCAATTTCCTTTAGTTCTAAATATTTCCTTTCAATTTTTCCCTTTTGAGGACATTTAACCGATCTAATTACTTCAGCTCTGATAAAACCCTCATTACTTGCCTTATAAAGAACTTCTTTAAGCTTCCTGAAATATAAAAAAGCTGAATTTTTACTTAAGCCTGATTCTTTGCTGCTTAAATATTCAGAAAAGTTTTCTAACCATAATTTATTTATTTGTTTGTAAATTATGTCCTTTGGCTCAAATAATTTTAGGTGTTTCAATGTACCGTGATAATTTGACCATTTAGGTTTAGCATCACTATATCTTTCAAAAAATTTAGTAAAAGAAGCCTTTCTTTTTTGAGTGCTTACCTGTTCATACTCATTACTATTCAATTCCATCAATCTTTTGGCTTTAATATTTTCAGCTAATAAAATTGTTTCTTTATTATTCGGATGTCCTTTCTTAAGATATAGTTTCAAAAATTCATAACTTCTTTGACCATCTTTGTATATATCCAGATATAAAGAATCACTCCCATCTTGTAACCTTTTTTTTCTTAAAAATATTTTCATCTTATTGCCTTTTCCATTATGTTACCCCTGAAATGTAGCACTTGTAATTGAAAGTAACAATAGGGTAACAAAATAAAAGCAATTATTAACAGGTATGAGAAAAGAAAGGATAAGAGAAAGGTTTGATTTTGAATTGATTTCTTATTTTTCTTTGTTCTTGTTTTCCCCTATTTTCTATTGTAACATTTCACATCGAGAACGTCGCCCTGTTATCTAAATAGATTTTATCTATAAAATTTCAGACCCGTTACCTCTGCTTTTCTGCTTTTTGTGTAATTATTTGCTCTGATAATACTGCCTCATTATGATACTAACCCTA
>JARLHR010000048.1 GCA_031292145.1 Clostridium sp.
CTAAAGTGTTAAAATGGAATTTTTTTGTAAAAATTTTAGAGGATGACAACGAAATTTCATCATTTTGTTGTTGTCTTTATCCACATCATTGTTGTTGTTGTCATTATTTTGGGAATTTTAAAAAAAGTTTAAGGTAAGCAAGATTAAAAACAATGAAAATTTATTTGAAATGTGATATAATAAGATCACAACACAATTGTGTCATAAATAAGTTTACATATTCTTTAAATTTACCTCCACAACCAATAAGTATAGGTAAAGTTAAAAGTATTAATTATATTTATTAAATATAATTATTTATTAAATATAATAACTAATTATTGTCATTCTTTTTGTTGTTTTAAATATATAGGTGAAGCTCAAACTATTACAATGCAAAGATTTGTTCCTCCAGCTTCAATAAAAAGTCCCTCAAATTCTTCTTCTTCTTCATTGTTGGCATCATCATCTTCAGTATTGTCATTATCCTCAGTATCGTCATTGTCAGGATCCAAATCAATAACAATATCATCATCTACTGATACAGAAAATGAACAAGAAGAAAGTGATGCATCTTATACAGTGCTTGACATTCTAAATCATAGGGTTGAGAAGTCTGGAGAACTGAAATATTTAATCAAATGGGAAACAGGAAACCCAACTTGGGAGCCAGTTGAAAATTTAACTGGATGTTTAAAATTGATTCTAAAATATAAGAAGAAGCATTTAAAAGCATTCAAACCTGAAAATGAAAATCAAAATGATATTTATGTTGTTAAGCCTGTTATTGATGGGTATGAAAAGCAACAATTGCTTGACAGTAAGGCAGCTACCAAAAAGGCCAAGAAACAACAGGCAGCCAAGGAAGAAGAACTTCAAAAGATACATAAACATAAAAAAGAAAGAGAGCAAAGGGAAGATGAAGCAGAAGAGTCACAAAAAAGGAATGCAAAAAGGAGAACTTCAACAGCTACTTCAGTTTCCAATAGAGTTCCAAGTTCAAAGCATCCAAAAGTAATGACGATGATGATGACAACAATGATGATGATGACAAAAAGTAAGAAGTCACCAACGAAATCGTCGTCCGGCGGAGGCAATGAGACAGTATCAAAACTGATGGCCACCAGGGTTGCTTCATGGAAGTTTACTCCTCAATCTGAGATTCAGCACTATGACAAAATGTATTTCTACTCTGAGGCAGTTGGGGTTACTGGTGAACTTACCAATGCAAGGAAAGCCAAAGAGAAAGTTCTCAAATATGACACTCATCCTTGGACTCCAGAGGACCCACTGAAAATCAAATCTGGAGACTTTGTAGCAGTGGTAGAATATGGATCACAATGGTTCAATGTAATTTACCTGAGGCACACTAAGACATCTAATTTGGTTTCACTGGTGTTGTTTCCAATTCCTAGTTCTAAAGCACCAGAAGGAGTTACATTAAGGGTTGCAGAAACATGGACTTATGCAGAAAACAAAATGTGTGTTTGTCCAATTCAAGATTTGGTTTACCATGTTTCTGTACCAGAAGCAAATCCTAAGGTAACTGCTTTAGCTGCAAGAGATGTTGCCAGGGAAATACAGCACCGTTGTGGGAAACAGTTTACTCCAGACTTAGTAGCTGAAAGTGTTCTTGACTTAAATGATAAAATGGATGACGATGACAAAATGGAGAAGAACAATGAAATTAATATTAACGATGTTGTCGCCGTCGACAATGATGAAGAAGACATACCTTTGCAACTTCCAAGAAATCTACCAAGAAGAGTTGTTGCTGATGAACCAAATAGTACTCTTACTCCTTCTCAGAATAGACCAATAAGTAGAATAAGTGATAATTAACTTTAATTTTGATTTTAATAACTTAAAAAATTAAAATAAATGTCTTTAAGTCAAAGTAGTACTCAGGACATGGAAATAAGTTCTCAATCATCACTTAATTCATCATTTGACACTGCAATGGTTCCAACTCAGCCAATGGAAGAAGTATTTTCTACTAACATTATCA
>JARLHR010000049.1 GCA_031292145.1 Clostridium sp.
AGAAAACATATGGCTCATATGGCTGGTTCTGGCTTATTCGATATTATTAAAAATGTTGGTAAGAAAGCTATAGAAGTTGGTAAAAAAGCATATGATTTTTATGACAAAAATAAAGATGTAATTCATAAAGGTATTGAATTGGGCATTGAACATGCACCAAAAGTCTATGATATACTTAAGACTATAAAAGGCGGTAAAATGACAGCTGGTTCACGACCAATGGGAGGAAAACGCATAGGAGGTAAAAGAAAACTGCCTACAGCATTAAAAGAGTGGCAAGATGAATGCAAAAAGTACGCAAAAACCCACAAATGCACATATAAACAAGCTATGGTAGCTTTGAAAAAACACTAACAATTTAAATAATTTTTATCTAGTATAATTCTATATTATGATTAATCACATATTGAGCTATAAACATCAATTTTCAAAAAATAAACCATACCAGGTATTTGCAAAAGAATATCCTGAATTGCATGATAAACCACACCAAGAATATATTGAAAATAATCGTAATCAAGTTTTACATCATTTGTACAATTTTAGCCGTAATTTTCAAGATGTTAATGACCTTAAAAGTTATGCTGGCGGTGTTTTACACAATACCCATGCAATGACACATAAAGCAAGACAACATTTTCAAGAACATGCACGCAAAAACTTGGAACATCAAGCAAAATTACACAATTTACGTTTAGGACATGACCCAAATTTCTACAAACATGAGGAAAAATCAGATAGTAAAATATTTGATAAAATCCAAATTGACTTTAATAAGCTTATTGCTCAGTTAAAAAATAACAATTACAGTAGAGATGTAGTAACATACGTTTTTGATATTCAAAATTTATTAGTAGAACATGGATATAATTTAACCGCAGAACAACTGTATGAAGTTAAAAAATTTGCATCTATATCAGACGAGTTATTAGATGCTGATATAATAAGAAGTTCTATGGATATCAAAGATAGAGGTACATATGAGACAGTTGCAGATGGTTTAAAAAACATCATTCAAGCTGCAAAAGCTCTCGAACCATATTCAAATAGTCAACTTAGAGAGCGAAAATTTGCTCAAGAAGGTATCAAGAAAAACTTACAGAAAGAACTGTACAATGAAGAAAAAATATATAAAGATTTTGGAATGACTGAAGAAAAAGTAAAAGATAAATTGAGATATGATAGAACCTACCAAGACTATTTAAAACAGAAAAAAGAAGAACAAAAGAAAATAAACATGGTTAGAGCATTTTTAGAAGCGAAAATGAAGAAAG
>JARLHR010000050.1 GCA_031292145.1 Clostridium sp.
TTCCTTTTTGTTCTTCTTCTACTATAAGCCGTCCTATATTCCAATAAGCCTCAACCATAAAAAAGTTTACTGCCCTAAATGAAGATCCCCTGGCTTCATCAAGAACCGACTTTATGCCTGAATATAAACTATCTAAATTTTTCTTTTGTAGTGTCATTCTTTAACTATTTCTAAAATATCTAATAAACAATGTAACCAAGAATTATTAATAAAAATCCCATAAAATCTTTTAATGAGATAATTTAAATTAATAAATTCTTTTGAATTAATTTATTAGTACGTGAATAATTAAATTGTTGAGTAAAATGGAGATCAAAATTTCGCTACGATTTGGCTACGAATTATCTGGAAAACTTTAGAAAATAGGGTAAAGCAAGGATAAGATTAGAAGGCTTTAATCCCTTATAAAACAATAAGCTATGGATATATATGTAGTTACGAAAAATTACTAAAAGTGACATACAAGCAGAGGGTCTAATTTAATTAAACATTTTAATTGTCGGGATTATTTTTATTTTATAAATTCCATGGTTTTGTTTAATGCGCAATCATTGTAATCATACTTATTTTATGGGAAATGTACTAAAGTTTATGGGGTTAATATAGCCTTGTGATATCTTGGGAAAGTAAAGCTTTTTAATATTTAAGGGTTCTTTTCTGAAAAAGATCCATACATTTTGCGGATATAGTCCTTCAGCTCAAAAGGTTCTATTATTTCAATCATATTCCACCAACCTATGCACCATGTGGCAATTCGGATAGATATTTTCTGAATAGTTTCTAATATAATATATCCTTGATCATCTATCGATGTATTAAAATCATCAAACCATATTTTGTCTGTTATCTCAGAAGCTACCTCTGGTGAAAAACGGAAGATCATTTTAACAGCTTCTTTATTTTCTTTATAAACTGGAATTACTTTGAATTTATTCCTAGACACTGTAACTTTTTTCATCCTACTGACATAAAAGCTTTTTAGAATAATTTCATCCTCCTTGATGGCGTGAAGAATCCAGTTGTATCCCGATGCAATTAAACGGACTGGTTTTAGTTTATAAGAAAGTACCTCTTCATCGGTAAAACGCTGATAGGTAATGTTGACATATCTTCCTTCATTGACGGCTTTTGCAAGGAGTGTAATAAAAGATAAATATTCGATTCTATTCCTTTTAGTAAATATTTTTACTTGATTTGAAAAAACATCAGAATTTAATTTAAGGGGTAAATACTCAGCAAGGAGTCTAATCATTTCTTGTTTAGGCGGAGTTTCAATAACTACAATTTTATTCTTGCGACTAAATATTTGAATACCTAGTCCTCTTATCCATTCAAGATCTCGGTTTATAGTAACTTGTGCGACATCATATTCTTCTGCATAATCTGCCTTTGCTGCTACCTCGCCATTTATTGCCCTAGCAAGTATTTCAACTCTTCTAATAATATCAGTAGTGTATTTTTTCATTTATTATCACCTGATGATAAGATATTATATAAACTTAATAATAAGTTAAAGACAAAGGAAATGAACAATTCTAAAACAAATAGCTTGATAATATATGGTAATTATTATGTTAATCTTTTATCTTTCAAATTCAGATAGTGTTTAATTATTAAGATAGGATGTTCTGAATATTATTAACAGCGCAATTAAAATATTTATTTCTCATTATAAATAAAGAGGTACTTAATGAACGAAGATTTAATTGACGAGTTTTGTTTGAGATATTATGGTTTTGGAGAATTACATTCAAAGTATTGGTTTGTGGGTATGGAAGAAGGAGGGGAAAATACAGCGGAAGTATATTACAAAAACGACATCGAAAAGTGGGATAAAAAACCAACTTCAGCAATCCGAGATGCTGATATAATAAATACAAAGGCATGGGAAATGTTCTTTAGTCCTGAGACAAAAAAAATCCAAACAACCTGGGGAGGAATAATTCGTTTAATATTAAGCATTGAGAATAAACCGATAGACAAAGAAAATATACTTGATTTCCAAAAAAATTCTCTGGGAAGGGAAAAGGGAAATAATTTCTTGTTAGAACTTTTGCCCCTCCCTCACAGAAGTATATCAAATTGGGATTATTCTTCATATAATTTGCCCCAATTTAGCTCTCGCAAAAATTATGTTAAACATTATACCCCTGAGAGGATAAAGCGAATTAAAGAACTAATTGCAGAAAATAATCCTGCTGTTGTTGTTTTTTATAGTGCGACTAAAAAATATATTAAAGATTGGGAAGAAATAATCGGAATTGAAGAGAATAATGATCTAAGGTCACCGTATTTAATTAAAAAGGATAAAACCATTTTTGTTATTTGTAAACATCCCGCTGCACACGGAATAACAAATGATTACTATCCTGAATTAGGGAAAAATATCAGAAAGTTACTATATGTTGAATAGTGTGAAAGAAATTAGCGTAAAAACTAAAACAGGCAAAAATATAATTTTGGATTTCAGCCATTATACTTATCAAGAATACACTTTTAATGGCTTTACTATTTCTTTGGGCTCAGAAATTTCAGACAGCTTTAATGAAATCTATACTGTTATTGGTATAATGAATGAAATAATTGTTATTATAGATTCCGAAGGAACTTCTTATGGAATTCCTAAAGAAAATATAATCTACTATAAAATTGTCAGTCAAAATCTCATATTGTAATTCAATGAGAATTATTTGTCAAATAAGTATAAGTAGTCAAAGTTACTTGGAGACATTAACCTCCATTTATCTCTAAGCAAAGTGTAACACAAATTGGACCAATCTGGACCCCCCTCAAAAGAAAATATAGAAGAGACTGTTAAGACCCAAGAATTCTGGCGACTGTCTGGTGACGGAAACCAGTTAAATCTATAGAAAATAATCCAAAATATTATAAGGCGTTCTAAAGGCCATTTTATAAGGCATTATTATTAAATGATTTATAGACAATGCTTTAGATTGGTAAAAACAGAAATTTTCAATTATTGATTTGTAATCAGCAGGTCGTCGGTTCGAGTCCGATCGCCAGCTCAAAGAAAATGCGAATACGATAAGTATTCGCATTTTTACTTTCAACCCCTGATTCAATTCTAATCGGATGCACATCTAATTTTTACGGGTAAACAAAAGCTTTTATGCGTTCATTCTAATGCAGTTATATGCGCCAAAACCGTAATTCCGCTATATATTATGTATATATTTCTGTCCACTATTGAATTACTATAGTTCTACTACTGTCGTCCCGCCGTCTTCCCATTGTGGTCCCCGGCTGAGTATATAGAAAAATCCGTAAAAATCCGTGGAAATCAGTAAAAATCGGTGAAAATCAATGGGAGATATCTATCTGGGAAGGCCTGTTAATCAACATAATTTGCATAGATTAACATCGGCTATTATAACATTTTTCTATCTATTTGTCAAGCCATTTCTGCTACTTATGAAATAATGTACCATCCATTTACAA
>JARLHR010000051.1 GCA_031292145.1 Clostridium sp.
CGATAAGTTATAAACGCCTACAGTTTCTACGACATACTCCCCTGAATATTGCGTTTTTAGTACACCCGGAAGGAATCGAACCCTCAACCTTTTGATCCGTAGTCAAACGCTCTATCCAATTGAGCTACGGGTGCATTGAAATTATGAACGGAAAGATAATATAAATAAGGTTTCCGTTCAAATCAGATGTTGAAATCCTTCATTTTCACTTAACACTTTACTTAACACTTTTTGCAAGTGACTTTTGCTCTAATTCAGGAGGAAATTACAGTCATGAGTAAAACATTTTTGTTCAAAAGAGGTAATTATTATCATCTCGAATATTATGACCTTGAAGGTCGTTTAAGAAGAATTACTACAAAGTGCGCTAAAAAAAATGATGCACTTGCCTTTGTTCTGAAATTCGAGCAAGAGCAAAAAGCTATTCCCAAAGTAAAGAATTTAGTTTTATCTTCTGTCATCAGGGAATATGAGAATTTTTTAGAGACTAATTACTCTAAGGGATATTATGAAGCGGTAAAAATTCATTTAAGACACTTTAAGGAGTTCATAGGGGACATATCAATAAATACCATTAGGATAAATGATATTGAATTTTTTATCTCTGATATCTCCAAAGTTAGTAAAGTGAATGCAAAGAGGCATCTTATTACAATTAAAACTTTTTTGAATAAAGCAATAACATGGGGTTATTTACTCAATAATCCTTCAGCTAATATTAAACTTCCTAAATTGCCTGCAATAGCACCCATATTCATTTCCGAGCAAGAATTAAACGAGATATTATCAAAAGAGACCAACAAAGATTTGTATGATTTTTACTTTGTATTGGCTCATACTGGTATGAGATTAAGCGAATTGACTAACTTAAAATGGTGTAACATTTCATTAACAGATAGAATAATAAATATTACTAATTCAGAAACATTTACAACCAAGAGTAAAAAAAATAGAATTATACCTATGAATGAAAATCTCTTTAACGTAATAAGCAAAAGAGTCCCTAAAATTATTAACCTGAATGATTCTAATTATGTTTTTTTAATGCATGGAAGACAATTTAACGGAGATTACATCTCGAAGTCATTCAAAAAAATTGTAAAGACTTGTAAGAACATAAATCAGGAAGTTCATTTACATAGCTTGCGACATTATTTTGCTTCTCAATTAGTAAAAAAGAATGTATCACTCGTTCACGTGAAAGAACTATTAGGACATCGGGATTTTTCTACAAGTTTAATTTATTCTCATCTTACAACAGATTCGCTTAGAGAAGCCGTAAAAGTATTGGAAGGATAAATGATGCCTATAATTTGCGTTTAAATAGCCATATATGCCCTTGTAAGGACTTTAATCTGAGGTTTGACTAAATAATATGACCTGTTGTATCAATATGTTTTATTAGTGAAATAATACTTAATTTAAGCTCAGTTCTTAAATATAAACTTCGTAATAATATGCAAATTATAAGTTTAATAATCCCTTCGTTTGTGCTGCTTAATTGCAGGGCTGAGGCATCAGCTACGAACACAGACAAGGGATTTATTATTTAATGATATGAAAAAAGTCTCAAAGTCAATGAGCAAAAAAATATCGGAGATGTTTGGACGTGGAAATAAGGGAACCGACAAAGAAAGAGAGGAGTCAACCACTTTTGATAAAGAAGATATGCCGAAGATGTTATATCTTTTAGAATATAAATATTCCATACGATACGAGATAGTTAGGGAATATACAAACAATAAATTTAATTCATTGCTGAAGGATTTACCTCAAATATATGATAATCTAAATGACGAATTAAGGGAGTTATTTCACCTTGAGGTCTATCATAGAACTAAAAATGATTCATTAAGTCGAAATACATTAGACCTACTTGAAATAGAAGAAGGAAATAACAACCCTATTGGAGTAAATAAAGATTCAATATTTATATCATTTATTGCTCCGCTTATTGATAGTGTTTTTGATATACCTCGACTAACTGTATTATTAATCAAACAACATTTTGAAGAGTTTGACAAAGAATTGCTACTAGTCAAAGAACGAAAAAAGATCTTAGAAGAATTTTATATTTCACATACAAATCAAAAGGATAAGGAGTGGAGAGAACAACTTTACGATATTGCTCATCTGATATATAATAACGAAAAAACATTTTGGAACAAAACCACTAGTCTGAAAGAGGCTTTTGAGCGATTACCAAACAAAGAAAAACACAGAAAGCAATTTGAGTTACATTTTAAATCTATTTACGATAAATTCCGCAAGCAATAAATCCTAAATCGACTTAGGATATTATGCTAATTCGATAAATGTATATTTTTTACCCCCCCTTTAAGAACTTTCCTTGTAAATAAATAATCCGGCAGGTGCCGGATTAAATTCAAAAAACAATACAAGGACAAGTTGTATGAACAATTATAATCAATCACTCCCCTTAAATCAAGTCTCATTAAGATCGCTCGATTCCAATACTATCAAAGTTTCTGTTAGACAGAATAACTTTATTGCTGGTAGAATTATTCTATCAAGGAAAATATTTCAATCTGCAAAGAGAGAGCCAAAGAATCTTTTTAGGATGTTCAATAATTCCCTTGGAATCAACGCGGAGATATTGAATATAGTTATGCCTCATTTTGGAATCGAAATAATTGAGGTCCCGTATCTTGAGGAAATATTAAAAACAACTGCCAGGAAATGGATTACAGAGGGAATTGTTTCCCCTTATTGTAATGCCACCATAGATTTACAGATTTTGCTTCCCTACTGTAAGATAAATATGGATCACCTCATACAAAAGAATGATTCCTATATAGAAAAAATCCAGCAAATGAATTTATTTCAATAAGGGGGATTTATGGAAGATATTAAAAAAAGAGAGTTTGATAAACATTTCTTTGAATTTCCTCTTTCGTCATTGATTTATATTGCAAGTAATCGAGAGAGATTATATGACCTTATTGGTTATTGCATAGTAAAACAAACAGATAAAGTAACGATGACAACTTCAGAGATTAATAACTTGGTTAGGCATTTAGTAGAAGAAAGAGACAGACCTCTTGAAGACTATAATAAAAATTCACTTTTTCACAAAAAAATACTCATAGCCACATCCCATTTGGGAGTAATAATTTATAATGTTCGACATGAAATAGAAGAATATCAGAAATTAAATGAAGCAATTTCTTCTTATGTATCTCGAAATGGAAAGGATGCTTATTGCAGGATAGGAAAAGCTATAATATTTGAAACGTGCGAAGGGAAATTTGACTATAATCTATTTTCTGTATTATGTGGAATTCAATCAATTCTTAGAGATGACAAGTTCAAACGTATAACCTATGACCGGATAAGATATGCCATGCATGGATATAAAAGCAAAACTGTTTTTGAACAGGAAAATCCAGGAATAAAGTTATTAACTGATAGGCAACTCAAAAGACTTGTTGACCTATTACATGCAAAGCAATTCTTTTCTCGGTTTACTTATGCCAATAGACAGATTTATTATTCCACTAAAATTGATAATGATGAACAATTAAGGGAGGCAGTGAAGCAAACAAAACTATATTGGGCTAAGAATAAATCAAATATTGATGACAAGATTGCAACTCTTGAAATAAAGCAGGAAATCCAGAAAGAAAGGGAAAAAGCCAATTTAGTTTCAATCGAACTTAAAACTTTAAAACATGCTGATTCTGAGATGGAACGGTTAAAAGGTTATAATGTTTTCAAGTTGCCTAAAGCCGGAGTTAATTAAACAATGGAGAGTAAACATAGGGTCGACTTTATATTACATATATATATTACATTTCTATGTTACTCTCTTAGATTACAATAAATAGAGACACACACTTTGCTCTTTTTTATCTATAGAAGGAATGAATTATGTTAAAGAAATTAGATAAGTGCTTAAAATGTAATAACACTTGTAAGCTAGGGTCGGAATCAAAAGCAATATTAATCTCATGTAAGCAATATTTAAGCAAACGCTCTGTAACCGTTCAATTAGAGAAAGGCAAGGGAAATGTATCCCTAGCAAATTATCGCTCGGTATAGAGAATACACCCCCCTTAATTTTGCTTGTTTTCACACTTTTTGACAACAGTAATATAAGTCCTGGAAACGGAAAAGCGGTAATCTTTGGTTCTTATTGCAAAGTGAGGTTTTTACTTATCAAAAAGTATTATTAAATTATTGTAACCTCAATGAGTTTTTATGATAGAAATTCCTTTCATTAAAATATCAATAATAATATTTGTCTTTTTCGGATAATACATTGTATTAACTAATAACCATAATGAGGGATTATATGATTGACCCGGAGAGAATGAAGAACTACGTCATTATAGGCGCATACCACATTGAAAACGGTGTTCATGACTATGCCGATTGGTCACAGAAAATGATTAAGGACTTAGGAGATAAGATAGAGCCTCGTTTACAGGAGATTTGGGATCATATTAAAGGGAATGAAAAATATAAGCCTTTGTTTGAGGAAGAAGATGTCCCGACTGAAAAAGTAACCGAGAAATTAACAGAACCTACAAAAAAGAGAGAAGAAAAAATATCTAGGAAACGGAATATGCGAAAAGAAACAATTAAAAATTTTGTATTCGTCTTCTTTCTGATGTTATGCCTGGTTAGTTTGTTGTATCCCCCCTATATTGATGGAGATATCGCCCGACCCAGTGGAGAAGGTTATAGATATATCCGTCCGGAATATGTAAGGAAATTCTTATTATTTCACCATACCGACTATAGTGGATATGACTATCCAGAGAGAATAAATGTCATACAGCTGGGTTGCGAACTATCGGCTTCCTTAATTCTATTCTTTCTCATCAATACCATATTGGATATTAAGTTCAAGCATAAGGGAAAGGAATAAAAGGCGAATAATATTTCTAGCTAATTGAATATGGAATGTTAACTTCTATTCTCGGGGTTCTTTTTGCGTCTTATAATAACATCCTCTAGTGTCTCATTGACAATATGCAACTCTCCACGATCGATGAACATTCCTAAGTGCCTACCTAACAATTCCAGAGCTTTCATTTTATCAACAAATTTTAGTTTCTTTGTTATTTCTAAAATAGATATTTCTTTATTCTTACCATTACTTGTGGAAATATCAACACCGGCTATCACTGCTCTTGTGTCTTCATCCATGTCACTAATTTTTTTCAATTTACCATTTTCATCAAATAGCTTTCCCGGATCAAAGAAAGCTATTCTTCTTAACTCAATCAATACATGATCTTGGCAGATTTCAGTTCTTTCTTCGCGCTTTTTCAAATGCATTTCTAAATAAGCTTTAATACAAGGTTTTGATAAGTTTTCAGGTCCTATCACATTTGCTGTTTTTTCTGAATATCCGGCTTTGATAGCTGCATCAGTTGCATTGAGTGTTACTAAATATTCGTTACAGAATATTCTTTGTTTGTTGGTTAATTTGGGTATTTGGTTATTTTTAATTTGAATTTGACTGCTCATACTTATTTATTTTAATTACCAACCTATTCCAAATATTGTGCTTATTCAAGTTCGATTTAATTTCTTTAATGTTTAATAAAATGTGGCTCCTACTTGTTTATTAATTATATGTTTTTATTATTTAATTGATATTCTTTTTTTAATTCTCTAACTCCATTCTTTATTACTAAACACCCAGGGCTTAATACCATCACAAGGAAAAGACTCCCAAGACCGA
>JARLHR010000052.1 GCA_031292145.1 Clostridium sp.
AGTAAGTTTTCGTATTGTAAAATTCTCTGTCTTATATATAATCGGAACAACAAATTCATCTGGTAAAAATAATTTTTTCATTTCTATATAGTCTCCTTAAGCTAATATAAATAATTCAAATTGGAATTTGTCAGCTTTTGCATATTTTATTTTTAATGCGAAGACTTGCTTCCATATGCATTATCCAATGCCGTGAAAATGGCATTTGAATTAAGCCCTGAATATTTTTATCACACCAATAATCAATTAACCAAACAGCATTTTCATCATTACTAACTACATCCAATGACATAAGCAACTTCTTATCTTGTTCAGTCATTTTCATTTTTAAATCCTCATATGAAAGTGCTTTTAACAATTGTGTTGTCGAAACATCAACATCATTAATATATTGATATAATTCATCCAAATTTAGTTTAGATGAAAATATTGAAATTTCTTGTTTTACCAGTTCATTACCAGTCGTCATAATATATGATTTCAATCTTTCACTATAATTATCTTTGAAAAATATTTGCTCTCTTTTTTTAATCAAAGAATTGGCTACTATATCTTCTATTCTAAAAATATGGTACAAAGAATAGGCAATTGTTTTATTATGATATCCTTTTACATTGATAAAAGGCATTGCATTAAAATCTTCTCTGTTCAATAATTCCTTGAAGCCCATTATTTGTTTCATCAATTCTTTTCTTAGCTCTAATAATATATCAATTCCCTCATAGAATGTACCTTTTTTCTTTATCTTTATATGCATTTTTTTATTTAACTCTGACCATTCAGCATTCACAAAATCACCTCTACAAATTATAATTGATAATACTCATACCCTTCATTATTTTTTTCGTAAAATAACATGATGAAAGGAAGCAATGGCTTTATACTCTTCTAATTCACTCACCTTCAATTCCATTTCCAACATCTGCTCCTGCCATGCCTCATCCTTTTGGATTTCCTGATTTTGTTGTAAATCCCAAAAGGTTCTCATACCTAAGATTCTTTCTAATTCAAATTTGTCTGACCATTCTAATAGTTCTTTATTCTCATAATAATTAATCATGCCAAACTTTTGTGCATGTCCATTTTTACCTTCCAATAATTCATTTGCATGTTCAAAATTATTCAGTAACACTACCATCTGCATAACTCTTCCAGCCCTATTATGTTTTAAAACAGAAAGATAACCTTTTTTCTTTAATATCCTTGAAAATTCATTTATGATTTCTTCTCTTTCATTTGCATATTCAAAAACATTGTGACACAATATCACATCAAACGATTCATTTTCAAAATTTCTGAGTTCCTTTATGCCTCCTTTTATTTGTATATAGTTATTTTCCCTAAATCTATCTTGAAGCATATTTTCATCTGGCTCAATTGCTATAACCTCATTGTCTATTGCAAAATGGTTGGCTGTCATTCCATACCCACTACCAAAATCCAAGACTCTTTTATCATGTATGTGTTTTAGTTGTTCCCACGTCATTTTCTTCTGTAGTAACTCCCAATGAGCAATATTTTTAATATCCATTCTTAATATCTCCTAATTATAATAATTACTCTAATGATTCATTTTTTAATTCTTTGTCCATATACTTTTCAATATTTTTTATTGTATCTTCAGTACTGACATCCTTTTTCTTTTCCTCTGTAGTTTTAATGTTAGTATCTGGAGTAAGTGTTATTTTACTTCTCTTTGGAATTTGTCCTGTCATTTCTAAATATTCTGATACAATCTCATCAGCGTCTATAGAGTTTACCATTAGCCAATCTCCATAGAGACTACCAAATTTATTACTTAACCAATCTGTTGTATATGTGTTAGAATACTTAAACAATTCATATATTTCTCCTACAGTATTCTCTCTCTGTATACCATTATCATCTACCCATTCAACAACTTTATTTAAATCAATTTTTCTTATGTCTTTTACTTGTACACTTTGGATACTACCTTCTAATTTAAAATAAATTTCGGCTACATTCTCATATTTATGTCCTCTAAGTTTCTGCCAACCTTCCATATCTCCAGTTGCTGATTCAGAATATAATGTTTGATTTTGAGCATTTGATGCAACACCTTCAGTTGAATTACTAGTATACGATGTTGTCCAAGCCCCATCAGAATTTAAATAATATCCACCTATTGTAGTATCATGCGCCATATAGCCATAGGAATTAAAATAATACCATTTTCCATCAATTTCTTTCCAACCCACTGACCATGAGCTTCCTTCTGTGTTCCACCAACCATTAGAGTCCTGTTTCCATTCTGCATTTACTCCTATTGGATTTAATGCTATTACTGAAACTGCTATTAATGAACTTGCTATAACTTTTGTTAATTTTGAATTTCTCATTTTATTTACCCCCTACCTCAATAATTCTTATCTCGCAATATGATTAAAATTAAGAATACCTTTGTGTTTATCTGGATATTCAGAAATAATAACCGAAATGTTATTTCCATCTTCTTGAAATGAAATGTCCGTACTAACTCACCCTTTAATTCCACCCTTCTAGTTCATAAAAATCACCTATTGATATTAACCTTCTATCAGTAGTACCACTTCCCTTACCCTCTTCATCTGCAAAAATCCAAGTGCATACTCCTTTAACTCCTTGTATTGAATAGTCTATTCTAAAGACATCTTTCGTATTATCTAGTGTTTTAAGAGGTTCAACTTTATCTATACTATAAGATAATAGTTTAGAACTTTTATCACCATCTAATAGCCGTGGTGATAGATAGTCATCCTCAAATAATTTCTTTGCAATTTCCTCTGTATTTAATTTATCTTTGCTTCCTTTGTAATAAAGAGGATTTTCACCTATAATATTTAATACATATTCATCCCCTTGCTCATAATAACTGCAATATATTTTTTGGGTAATAGTCCACATATCTGATTGTTCATTAGGATCCCATCTTGTTCTAATGGTATTTCCTTTTACTGAATACAAAACCCCAAAAACAGAACCTTTCTCTGTCTCTAAAACCATATTTATCTTCTTAATTTTATAATCTTGAATTGCTACCTTAGGATCATTTCTCCCCTTATATCTATCAAATAAAGTTGCCATCAATGCATTAATAACTTCATCCTTATTCATATTACCTTTACTTACAGCTATATTTTTATTTATATCAATGTCATCGCACAATGGACTACTAAAACTACTGCTTGATTTCAGTTTTAAATCCAATTCATTATTGGTTTCAGAACTTTTAATACTGCAACTAGTTAATAAAAAAAATACGCTACGATGGAAATTACATTGGATATAAATTTAATAGATTTCATCTGCTATTCCTCACTTCGATTTATATAAAATACTGTCTGTACACAATAAGAAGACTGTACACTAACTAAATATTATACTAATTTCTGTTATTCTGTTCCTAAGAATTTATGAAATTTTTCCATATTTAATCTGAACGTTAAATCATCATACATTTCTCCACGTACTTTATGAATATTAGGTTTACGTATACATTCTTCAAAACCTATTTTATTGGCAAGACCTATCATTCGTTTATTTCCAGACCATGTTTGAGTATAAATGTCATTTATCTCATTGTTTATCAAGTAATGTATAAATAGTACCAGTGCAGAAGTTGCAAAGCCTTTGCCTCGTGCCATCATCACAGGAATATTAATTCCAATAGCACAATGTCCTTTAGTTTGTGTTATTTGAAAGTCTTCATCTATGCTATACGAGCTGCACCAACCTATATATGTTCTTTTATTGTCATTTATACAGATTTGAAAACTTGTCCGCAAATCACTTTCATCTTTTTGTTGTGTAACCAGTAAAAGCATTTTACTTTTATATCTTTCCAAATCTCTTATTAGTTCATCTTTTTCTTTACCCTCATATTCCCATGGTGCATCCCATAATTGCCAGTCATTTTCGACTGTTTCCCAATAAATCCTATCTTCAATATCAGATTGAATAAAATCACGTAATATAACCAAATCGTTTTTTAATTCCATTATTTAGATTCCCCTTTTATTTATTATAGTACTAATATTTAACACTGGGTAATATTACATTTATTGTTACTATATCACTATCACATTCAGCCCAAATCTGACCATAGTGAAGTTCTACTATTTTTTTAGAAATTGCTAGTCCCAGTCCTGAGCCTTCAATATTGCTTGACCTTGAAATATCAACTCTATAAAATTTTTCAAACATTCTATTTAATTTATCCTGCTCTAGATGTTCGCCTTTATTAGATATAGATATTACAACATAATCTCCCTTATTGTCTGCCTTAACAATAATATCTGATGGTTTGGAACTGTATTTTTCTGCATTGCTTATAATGTTATCAAAAACTCTAACCATTTTTTCAACATCTACCTTTACGGGTAGTTCTGCATCAGAAATCTGTGTTACAACTCTTAATCCCTTACTTTCAAGCATAGGAACATATTCTCCTACAATTTGATTAAGTATAGGGCAGATGTCCACATCTACAAGTTCTAAAACAATCTCCTTGCTTGACAGCTTTGTATATTCAAAAAGTTCGTCGATTAATTTTTTTAACTTTATAGAAAGATTATAGGATGAATTCAAATATTCCTTTTCTTCTTCTTTGGTACTAAATTTTTCATTTCTTAAAATATCTAAATATGCGATAATTGGTGTAAGAGGTGTTCTTAAATCGTGAGAGACATTTGTTATAAGCTCTGATTTAGTTCTTTCTAATTCTCTCTCATACTCAAATTTATTTTTTAATTCTTTGGACATGGTGTTTATATTTATGCATAATTCAGCAAGTTCATCTTTACCTTTAATTTTAAGTGTTTGACCTAAGTTCCCACCAGCAATGAGCTTTACTTCTCTAGCTATGTACTTAATATATTTTATATGTCTGTTTGACATTAATAAAAAGCATAAAACAAAAACTCCAACAAAGGAAGCTAAATATGCTAATGCCAAATAAAAACGACAGCTTTCACTCCAATTATTATAATTTTTTTGAAAATAAGGGCCAAGCACATACACAGAGGAAGCAAATAGATACACTAACGCCAATATGAAACTCAATGCTATCTCAAGCAAGAGCTTTAATTTTAGACTTATAGTAATGTGGACTTTTTTCATATCTTATATCCAACTCCCCAAACTGTTTTGATATATATTGGCCTCTTAGGGTCTTCCTCTATCTTTTCCCTTATTTTAGTTATATGAACCATTATAGTATTATCAGATTTGAAAAACTCCTCACCCCATACTCTTTCGTAAATCTTTTCTATACTAAAAACAATTCCTTTGTTGCTTGCAAGAAGCTGCAATATGTCAAATTCTTTTGGAGTAAGTCTAATATCCTTATTACCTACAAACACTTGTCTTGTGTCTGTATTTATAGTTAAATTACCAATTTCAATTATATTTTTAGGTGTTCTTGACTCAGTGGTATACCTGGTGTACCTTCTTATTTGTGACTTAACTCTTGCAATTAACTCCATTGCACTAAAAGGCTTGGTAATATAGTCATCAGCCCCAGAAGCTAGTCCTTGAATTTTGTCTAAGTCCTCTGATTTTGCAGATAGAAAAATTATTGGCATAATACTATCCTCTCTGATTTTCATACAAACTTCTGTACCATTCATACCCGGCATCATAATATCCAAAAGCACAAGGGCAACTTCATTTTCAGCTATAAGTTTCAGCGCCTGGGCTCCATTTTCAGCTTTAAGTATTTCATACCCCTCATTTTCTAAATATATACCTATAACTTTCCTTATTTCTGCATCATCATCAACTATTAAAATTTTCTTTGACAAAAGTAAGCTCCTTTCTATTAAGAATTATTACATTTCAAAACATAAGCAGGCGGCACATTAAGTAAAACTCTTTCCAGTTCTATTTCTTTAAAATAGCTGGCAATAAATTCCCTCTTTAGAAGAGTGTACTGAAATGTTATAAATAATCCATCTTTCTTTAATATGGTTCTAGTTTTCTTTAAAATTCTGTTTGAAATATTTTTAGGTAGACTGGCAAAAGGCAACCCTGAAATCACGTAGTCTACATTTCTAATTTTATACTTTTTTAAATACATATCTACATTTTCGGCTGAGTCATTAATTATAATAATATTATCATAACCATTATATCTCTCTTCTAGTAGTGTACAAAACTCTTTATTATATTCTAACAGTAATAATATTGTATCTTGATTTTTTCCTTCTACAAGTTTGTCTGTAAAAATTCCTGTGCCTGGACCATATTCAACTATACACTTTGAATTTTTAAAATCAATATCACTAATCATTTTCTTTGCTAGTTTTTCTGAGCTAGGAGCTACGGCTCCAACAGTTCTTGGTGACTTAAAATATTCTATTAAAAACTTTACTATCTTCATACTAAGTTTTCCTCCTTATTTTTTATGATTCCGTGCAGTTATTTCTTCATTTTATGTTCTTAGTATAAAGGTAAAAGATTAATATTTTCCCATTAAAAACCTTAAGAATTCTTAAGATTTTATAAATCAGCCTGGCTATTCCAATTCTTATATTTCATATAGCTGACTGAAATTATAATAATAAATGTAACAATAAATACATATAGAGAATACTTTATGCTTATCCCTAAAAAAGTATATAGAAGAATAATTGGTGTATCAGCTATAAATATAGTAAAAACATATTTACTAAAAGGTATTCCAGTTAGGGTAGAGAAGAAACATACAATATCTGAAGGTACTACAGGAGAAGAAACCCCTAAAGCCAAAACCTTAACATTATTATCTTGAATTAATCGATATATCTTAGGATATTTATTAATTACCTTCTCCTGATATCTCATTCCAATTGTTACCCTAACAAATAAAAACAATAAAACTTCACTCAGTAAATTTGCTATTGTAATTAAAACAAATGCTTTTACAGGATTAAATAATATTCCAGCAATGATAATGAAAACAGTACACGGAACAAGAGTAAAAATTCTAAATGAAGCAATTATTAGAAACAACAATGTACTGTAATTAGGATATGCTTGTAAAAATCCAGTGATTTTGCCTACACTATCTATATACAACTGATATTTAAGGAAAATAAATAGGATTACTATCCAAAATAAAAAAACTATACCTTTAAACAACTTATTCATTTTTCATACCTCTCTTCTTGGCGTTATTTCTATTCAAAAATTATAGATTGGCTCATTTATTAACTTCAAGATTTATTATATATGTTATTTATTAAATAAAAGGTATGAAAAAACTTAAGAATTCTTAAGATTATTTTCGATATAAAAAAGAAGGTTCTAGTAGTAAACCTTCTTTTTAAGCTAATTTAAATCCTCTATCAATATTTTATCTCCTAAACTGAGTTGATTCATAATATGAGTTGTGTTGATTGCGATGTTGAGACCTAAAAATAGCACATACTTAAAATAAATCTATACTTAATTTTATAGCTGTATTTTAAATATGCACATCTCAATATCGCAATCAATTTATAGAACGAAGTCGCTAAAAG
>JARLHR010000053.1 GCA_031292145.1 Clostridium sp.
AAGTTGCGAGGTAAGATGGCTCGATAGCTCAGTCGGTAGAGCAGAGGACTGAAAATCCTCGTGTCACTGGTTCGATTCCAGTTCGAGCCACCATAATGGCGCTATAGCCAAGTGGTAAGGCAGAGGTCTGCAAAACCTTTATCCCCAGTTCAAATCTGGGTGGCGCCTCCAATTTATTTAGGATAGCTTATATTATAACTTGTAAGAGAGTTTATAGTATAGGCTATTTTATTTTATATAGAGATTTTAATTATAATATAGGAGATCATTTGTAAGCTATTGGTATTGCAGTTTATGATGAAATCATGTAGTTCTTTCAGATATTAAATAAAAAAATAGACACATATAGAAGCGTAATTTTTATATATGCGTCTATATGTTGTACTAATCTTTCAACATTTTTATAGTATTAAAAAATTCGGTTTTAACTTCATTAAGAAGAGAGCTATTTTTTATTAAATCTATAGCAGTTAAGGCAAGTGCTGTAGCTGCTATAGTACATTGATTTAATGCAAATTCAGATATGGTTGCTTTTGCAAAGTCTAAGCTACCATATTTAATAGTATCATCATCAATTATTGATATATATGGATGTATACATGGTACTTTATGACTTACATCACCGATACTTAATCCAGCATATATATCTCTTGGTGAATTGATATTTATTATTCCATTTTCTTTTAAGTTGTGGCTAAATAATCTATTTAAAGTGCGATTTGTTATTAGCTCTTTATTTGGATATTCATATAAGAAAAACTTATAAGGTATATCTATTAATTTAGTTACGTAGTTTGCAATTTCTCTTATTTTATCATACGCATAGTCAGCAGTTTTAGTATCCGATGCACGAATGCATAATTTAATTTCTGCTTCTGATGGTAATAATAATGTAGTATATCCTCCATTTGATATAACAGCATTTATTTCTAAGTTATTAGGAAATCCCTTTTTTATAGAATTCAAAATATTAAGAGTTAATAAAACTGCATCTAGTGAGGTGTAGGAATTACTATTTAAAAAGGTTAATTTATTATCACTATGAAACTTCAGTGCTAATGGAATAAGTGCTGATGATGAACCACTTTCGCAAGTAGATGTATCAGGATGAGTCACCATTACAATATCTATATCATCAAAAACTCCCTGCTTAACCATGGTTCCCTTGGTTCCACCTAAGTATTCACCAGGACACCCAATTAATATTACAGAACCTCCAATATCATTAATAACATTGCCTAAAGCCAACGTAGCTGAAACAGACATAGCAGTAACCATATTATGGCCTGTGATATGACCTTCACCTTCTATTGAATCATATTCACATAAGTAACATATTTTAGGGTGGCCTTCACCCTTTTTGGCAATAAAAGCATTCTTTATATTTAAGAAATTTTTTTCTATTTCAAAGTTATATTTATGTAATAAATCACAAATATAATTAGAAGACTTAATTTCGTTGTAACTTTTTTCTGGATTTTCATATAGGTAAGTGCACAAATTTTTAATATCATCATTACAAGTTGATAAAAATGAAACTACCTTTTGCCTCATAAACTTAAGTCATTACTTAAAACTTGCAAAATTAAGTTACCAAATTTTATATGGTGTATATTTTGCTTGTTTCTAGTAAATTCTCCTTTCCTATTTTTGTATTTGTTGTTAGCAAGAATAAAGTATTGTAATAATCATTTATTATTATTACCCAAAAGTAAAAAAATATTTGTATAAAAATAAATTTTTGAAAGTCATAATTGTACTAAAAAAATTAAAGTTTGTTAATAATCTTATATGAACTAAAAATTTAAGGGGGATTATATAATGGAAATTTCAAATAATGCATGTTTTATGTGCGGAGAAAGCAATTGTGATGGTATAATATTAAATGGAGAAAAAATTTGTAAGTCATGTGAAGAGAGGATAGTCAATACATCAGTAAATGATTTGGACTATAATATGTATAAAGATGAAATTAAGATTCTTTTATTCAATGAACATGCTAAAAAATGAATTGTTTATATTTAGATATTTATAAGAGCGAGGTATTTATTATGAAAAAAGGTTTATTTATAGTTTTTGAAGGGGGCGAAGGTACTGGAAAAACAACAGCAATTGATTCAATATACAATTGGATTATAGAAAATAAATTTAAGTGTATAAAAACAAGGGAACCGGGTGGAATTAAAATCTCAGAACAAATAAGACAAGTTATTTTGAATAAGGACAATATAACTATGGATCCTAAAACAGAGGCACTACTTTATACAGCTGCAAGAAGGCAGCATCTTGTAGAAAAAGTAATACCAGCATTGGAAAATGGGACAATTGTTCTTTGTGATAGATTTATAGATTCTTCATTAGCGTATCAAGGTTATGCAAGAAATTTGGGAATTGATGAAGTTATGAGCATAAATAAATTTGCTATTGGAGAATATATGCCTGATATATCTATATTATTTGATCTTGATCCTAAAATTGGGTTAGAAAGAATAAATAATAATAATTTCAGAGAAGTAAATAGATTGGACTTGGAAAAATTAGATTTTCATAAAAGGGTTAGAGAAGGGTATAATGTTATTTATGAAAAAAACAAAGATAGGATTATAAAAATAGATGCTGAACAATCTAAGGAAAATGTAGTTAACCAAATAAAAAATATATTAGTGCCTAGAATATTCACAAATATAAACTAAATAGTAAATGTAGTTTATATTTATGGTAAAATAATAATAAATTATTATTTTATTTAAGGGGGGGATTGCAATGAAATTGGTAATTGCAATTGTTCAAGATGAGGATTCAACAGATGTTATAGAGGCATTAACTGAAGAAAATTATAGAGTTACAAAATTGGCAACAACAGGAGGATTTCTTAAATCTGGTAATACTACTTTAATGGTAGGAATTGAAGAAGAAAAAGTTCAAGCTGTCATTGACGTTGTTAAGAAAATATGCAAGGAGAGAAAAGAAACAATAGTTACATCAAGTGCGTTTGGAGGAAGTGAAGGAGGATATATACAACAATATCCTGTACAGATTAATGTAGGAGGTGCGACTATATTTGTAATTGATGTAGATCAATTTGTTAAAATATAATACCAAGGAGAGATAAGCATTGAGAAAAATAATTGGTCATGGAAATATTATAAATAGTATAAATAATAGAAAATTAAATGATTCATTTTCTCATGCGAATTTAATAGTTGGAGATGATGGAATTGGAAAGAGTATAATTGCGAAATACCTTTCCAATCAATTGATAAGAGAAAAAGAAGATGTGCAAAGTGTTGATATTGTAAGATATTATCCTTCTTCTAATTCCTTTGGAGTTGATGATGTCAGGAATATAATAAGCGAAGTTAATAAAAAACCTTATGAAGGTGATAAAAAGGTATTAATACTATATAAATGTGATAAACTAACGACTCAAGCACAAAATGCACTACTTAAGACAATCGAAGAACCACCCAAGGGAGTGTATTTAATATTATTAAGTGATTCATTGGAGATAATTTTAGATACTATAAAATCCCGTTGCCAAATATATAAATTAACCCCATTAAATAAAGAAGAAACATCAACGTATATTGAAGATAATTATGCTGATTTAAATTTAGAAGATAAAAAATCTGCTTTGGCATATAGTGCTGGTATTCCAGGTAATGCAGATAAATTTATAAATGATCCAAAGCTTAAAAAGTTGAGAGATATTTGTATGGAATTATTTGGTGATATTTTAAACAGAAAACACGAATTTACTTTGAAGTATGGAGAGTTATTAAAAAACACAAAGGATGACAAGTTTGATTTATTAAATATACTTCTATCATATTTAAGAGATATTATGCTTTTTAAAGAACTTAATAATAGTGAGTTTATTATTAATTTTGATAAAATAGATAAAATAAAGGATATATCAAGAGGAATATCTTATAAAAAGTTAAATAATATGTTAGAATACATAACAGAAGCTAGAATAAATTTTAATAGTAATACAAACTATTCAATGACCATAAGTGTTTTGCTTATGGGATTTGCGGAGGTATAATTAATGATAAAAGTTATAGGAGTAAGATTTAAAAAGGCTGGGAAAATCTATTATTTTAGTCCATCAGGATTTCCAATTAAAAAAGGAGATTATGTAATAGTAGAAACAGCTAGGGGAATAGAATTTGGAGAATGCGTTATAGGAATTAAGGAAATAAAAGAAGAAGATATAGTATCGCCATTAAAAAATGTTATTAGAATTGCTGATGAAAATGACATTAATAAGCATAAAGAAAATAAAGATAAGGAAAAAGAAGCTTTAAACATATGTTTAGAAAAGATTCAAGAACATCAGTTAGATATGAAATTAATAGATGTAGAATATACATTTGATAATCATAAAGTTATATTTTATTTTACGGCAGATGGTAGGGTTGATTTTAGAGAATTGGTTAAAGATTTAGCTACTATATTTAAGACTAGAATTGAATTAAGACAAATAGGTGTCCGTGATGAAGCTAAAATGATTGGTGGCCTTGGACCATGTGGAAGATCAATGTGCTGTTCTACATTCCTTGGAGATTTTGCATCAGTTTCCATAAAGATGGCTAAAGAGCAAAACCTCTCCTTAAATCCAACTAAGATTTCCGGAATATGTGGAAGATTAATGTGTTGCTTAAATTATGAGCAGACTACTTATGAAAACATAAGAAAGAAGCTGCCTAAAGTGGGATCCATAGTTAAGACTGAATTTGGAAATGGCGAAGTTGTTAGTAATTCAATAGTTAAAGAAATTGTTAAAGTAAAACTTAGAAAAGGTGACGAGGAAGTTGTTGAGGAAATCAAGATAACAGATGTGGAACTTGTTTCAGGAAAGTATGAAGATACAATTGATGAGAATAACATAAAGCTAATAGTTGAATCAGAAGAAGATAAAACGTTAATAAAAAATCTTATTAATGAAAAATAGGAGGATATTCTATGAAATCTGTTATTAAGATTTGTAATATGGAATCAAGTCAAGACGCTAAGATAATCCAGGAGACTATTGTTAATAACCCTGGAATAATAGCTACTGAAATATCGATTTCAAGAAAAGAAGTTACAGTAATATATAATGAGACTTTTTTAATATTTGAAAAGGTTATTAATTCTATAGAGGACTTGGGATATATTATCATATAATGTAATTAGTAGCCAGTATTAAAAAATAATAATTATTATAATATAAAAGTCTTTAAAAACATTAGAATACATGATAAAATGGAAGAGGTTAATCACCACAATTTATTAGGAGGTGTTCTAGATGGCATTTGTTATTAATGATTCATGTGTTAGTTGTGGAGCATGTGCTGGAGAATGTCCAGTTAGTGCTATAGCTCAAGGAGATACTCAATTCGTTATCGATGCAGATACTTGCATTGATTGTGGAAACTGTGCTAATGTTTGCCCAGTAGGAGCTCCAAACCAAGAGTAATAAAAAAGAGAGATCGTCTTTAGACGGTCTTTTTTTTACATATATGAAAGTATAAAATTTGTAGTTTAAGGGGGTGGGGCAAAAAAAGTTAGTGTTTTCATTTAGGAGTATGCACGCTTAGAAGTAAAAAAGTTTACAGCTAGCTGAAAAATCAACTATAAGGAGACTTTAATAATATACATTCAGTTTCGTAATTAAAATTTAAACTTGAAGTGTCTAATATATTTGAATTAATTTTTTTTATATATTTCATTGATATAATAAAGTTTTTAGGGTCATCGATGTATAAAGATGTTTGATTTGTTTTATAGTTCATAGGAACGATATATCTAGGCAAAATTAGTTTACAAAGTTTTGTAGCTTCAAATCCATTTAAAGTAAAGTTACCATCAATGGGCATAAGTAAAATATCAACATTCTTTAATTTTTCTAAAATTAAAGGAGATGGAATATGACCTAAATGACCTAAATGGCATATAGAATGCTTATCATCTTTAAACATATAAATGATATTAGTACCCCTTTTTAACCCATTGCATTTATCATGGAATGCACTAAAGCCTTCTATTTTAAGATAATTCATATCAAAGGTTCCAGTTGCATTGATTACTTTAGTGGTGCTATTAATAGTGTTTAAGTGAGAACTATCAAAATGATTATGACTGATTGTAATTAAGTCGCATTTAGGAAAGTTATTATCATATCCGATGGTATTATCAAAGGGATCGATTAAAATTCGCTTACCAATGGACGTTTTTATAAGAAAGCACGAATGTCCATACCAAATTAATTGCATAAAAAGCCTCCATAAATTAATTAAAATTCTACCATAGTAGTATTAACATATAAAATTGTAAATAATCATAAATCTATATAGATACTTTTAAAAATAAAATAGATATAGTATAATAAATAGCATAAAGTCAAAGTAAGTCAAGAACAAATATTGTGATTAAGGTTTAAGTAGGTGATATTATGGCAAGACTTTCAGATATAATCGAAGAGTTTATAAAACAAATGTTTAATGAAAATACAGATAACATAGTTTTTATACAAAGAAATGAATTAGCGGACCAGTTTAGATGTGCACCATCTCAAATTAATTATGTATTAACAACTAGATTTACCTATGAGAGAGGATATTTAATTGAGAGTAAGAGGGGCGGGGGAGGCCATATTGCTATTAAGCAATTGGAATGTGAAAACTCGAATAAAAGAGAAGAGTTAATAAACCAAAGTATAGGAAATATGATAACATATCATAATGCAAATGCGTTACTCAATCACTTATTGGAATCTGGAGTCATTGAAAAGAGAGAGTGTGAAATCATGAAAATAGCACTAAATGATAGAAGCTTAACTTCAGCAGATGATAAAAATAGAATAAGAGCAGATATTTTAAAAGCAATGATTATGATAATTTTGTCTTAAAGGTGGGATATATATGTTGTGTGAAAAATGTAGAAAAAATGAGGCTAAGGTAAATCTAGTCACAATAATAAATGGACAAAAACAAGAAATTTGGTTATGTGAAAACTGTATAAAGGATATAGTTAATATTCCGTTTTTTAATCCTATTTTTAATAATGCAAATTTGCCACTTCAAGGAATGATTACGGAAATGCTATCTAGTGTGGATAGTAATAAAAGTAATATAGATAATAATAAAATAAAAGAACTTGTGTGTTCTAATTGTGGATTAACTTATGATGAATTCAAAAAATCCGGGAAATTAGGTTGTGCTAATTGTTATGAGGATTTTAAAATAGTGCTTGAACCACGTATAAAAAGTTTACAAGCAGGAACAAAGCATGTAGGGAAAATTCCTGAAATTAAGGGAAAACAATTAGTTCAAAGGCGAAAACTTAAAGATTTAAAAGAAGAGATGCAAAAATTAATAATTACTGAAGAATATGAAAGAGCTGCAATTATAAGAGATGAAATTAAAAAGTTAGAGTTATATATACTAGAAAGTAATGTAACCCACGAAATTAATATGAAGGAGGGAGATTGCGATGAATAGTTATAATCATGAAGATGGAAAAGTTGGAATAGTATTAAGTAGTAAAATATTATTAGCTAGAAACATTAGTAATTTATCGTTCCCTAATAAGCTGAACTATATAAAGGGCAGAGATAACAGTAAAAAAATATATAATGCACTTAAAAACGAATTAGTTGATGAAGAAATTTCATTACACGAAATTTGGAATACAAAAAGTGACTTTAGTAAACAATATTTAGAGAAGGATTTGGTTAGTGAAGAACTTTTAAAGAATTCTGATAAAGGGGCATTTATTTTAAACAAAGATGAAACTGTTAGTATTATGATAAATGAAAAAGATCATATCAGCATTCAATGTATAAGTGATGGATTAAATTTAGAGGAAGCTTTCAATAGAGCAATAAGTATTGATGATAAGATAGAAAAGAATTTTGAATATGCTTTTGATGAAAACTTAGGATATCTAACATCATCACCCGAAAGTGTTGGTACGGGAATGAAGGCATCAGTGATACTACATCTGCCAGCAATTACAATGAGTGAGGAAATTAAAAATATTTCAAAGAATCTTAGTAAAAATGGTATGACAATAAAAAGTGTTTATTTAGATGGCACTCAGTCATATGGAAATTTATATAGGATAGTTAACAAAATATCATTGGGATTAACAGAAGAAAGTATTATAAATAAACTAAAGGAATCAGTTTCGGAAATAATGGCAGAGGAAAATAAATTTAGAGAAATACTACTTAATAAATGCAGGTATGAACTAGAAGATAAAATATTTAAGGCATATGGTACATTAAAATATGCAGTTCTCTTTAAATTTAATGAGGTCTTAGAGTTACTTTCTAGTGTTAGATTAGGAGCAGAATTGTCACTTATAGATATTAATAAAAGTAAATTAGATAAATTATTTGTGTTCATAAGTGATTCAGCACTTCGAAATTATTTAGGAAAAACTTTAGATGATAAAGAAATTATGTATGAAAGAGCAAAGTTTGTAAAGGAAGTATTAACCTGAGAAAAGATAGGAGGTTGAAATTATATGGAATATAATAAATTAACAGAAAGGGCGCAAGCAGTAATTTTAGAAGCAGAAAATGAGTCTGAAAAATTCAAACATGGATATGTTGGAACAGAACATATGTTGCTCGGAATATTAAAAGAAGATGGATATTCAGCTAAGTTGTTAAAAAAACATGGTATTGATAGCGAAAAAATTAGAACAATGATACATAGATATTTAGGCTATGGGGATATAGAAAAAACAGATGAAAATATTTTATTAACACCTAGATCAAAAAGATTAATTGATGAAAGTACAGCGGCAGCTAAAAGATTGAATCATAAATATGTTAGTCCTGAGCATATTTTATTGGCATTGCTTAATCAAGAAGAAGGAATGGCTTATACCATTTTAAAAAGCTTAAATCTTAATTTTAATATTATAAGCGAAGAATTACGGGCATTCTTATCAGGTAATTATGAGGATAAGATTAGCGACAAAAATGCAGCAGATAATAAAAAGGCATCTACGCCTATGCTTGATAAATACGGTAGAGATTTAACGGCAGTATCTAAGGAACAAGGGTTGGATCCAGTAATTGGAAGAGATGATGAGACTCAAAGATTGTTAGAGATTCTTTGCAGAAGAATTAAGAATAATCCATGCTTAATTGGTGAACCAGGTGTTGGTAAAACTGCAGTAGTTGAAGGATTAGCGCAACGAATTGTAGAAGGCAATATTCCTGAGATACTTAAAGCTAAAAGAGTCATTTCTTTAGATTTAACATCGATGATTGCAGGTGCAAAGTATAGAGGCGAATTTGAAGAAAGACTAAAAAAGACTATGGAAGAGATTGTTAATGACAAAGATATAATTATATTTATAGATGAAATTCATACTATAATTGGTGCAGGCGGAGCTGAAGGTGCTATTGATGCATCTAATATATTAAAACCATCTCTAGCTAGAGGAGAAATTCAATGTATTGGAGCAACTACTATTGATGAGTATAGAAAATATATTGAAAAGGACTCTGCACTAGAGAGAAGATTCCAACCTGTAATTGTAGGAGAACCTACAAAAGAAGAAACTCTAGAAATATTAAAAGGATTAAGAGATAAATATGAAGCTCATCATAGAGTTGAAATAACCGATGAAGCACTAGAAGCAGCAGTGAACTTATCGGATAGATATATAACAGACAGGTTTATGCCAGACAAAGCTATTGACTTAATTGATGAAGGGGCCGCTAAGGTAAGAATACAAAGCTTAACAGCACCACCAGATTTAAAAGACTTAGAAGAGAAGATTGAAGATATAGGTAAAGAAAAAGAAGAAGCTATAAGGGTTCAAGATTTTGAGAGAGCTGCAAAATTAAGAGATAAAGAAAGAGCTTTAAAAGAGCAATTGGGTAATATGAAGAATAATTGGAGTACTCAAAATTCAATTAAAACGTTGGTTGTAGATGCAGACAAAATAGCTAATGTAGTATCATCATGGACAAAGATTCCAATTAAGAAATTAACAGAATCAGAAAGTGAAAAATTATTAAATTTAGAAAACATATTGCACAAGAGAGTTATAGGCCAAAATGACCCTGTAAAATCAATAGCAAGAGCTGTAAGAAGGGCAAGGGTTGGAATAAAAGATCCAAATAGACCGATTGGAAGTTTTATCTTTTTGGGACCAACTGGAGTTGGGAAAACTGAACTTTCCAAAGCACTTGCAGAAGCTATGTTTGGTGATGAAAATAGCATTATAAGAGTTGATATGTCTGAATACATGGAAAGTCATTCTGTCGCTAGATTAATAGGTTCTCCTCCAGGATATGTAGGTCATGATGAGGGTGGGCAACTTACTGAAGCAGTTAGAAGAAAACCTTATTCAATAGTTCTATTAGATGAGATTGAAAAAGCTAATCCTGAAGTATTTAATATATTACTTCAGATTATGGAAGATGGAAGGCTTACTGATGGTAAAGGCAAGGTTGTTAATTTTAAAAATACAATAATTATAATGACATCAAATGTTGGTGCTCATCAAATTAAAAAACAAAAAAGTATAGGGTTTAGTAGTAACAATTCAAGCGATGAAACAGAATATGAAAAAATGAAGGAAAATATATTAGGAGAATTAAAACAAAAATTTAGACCAGAATTCCTAAATAGAATAGATGATACAATAGTGTTCCATAAATTAAGCGATGATGACTTAAGTCAAATTATAGATTTAATGCTTGTATCAATAAGAAAAAGACTTGAAAGTAGAGATATTTATTTAAAATTTGAAGAGGATAGTAAGAAATTCTTATTAAGCAAAGGAATTGACTTGGATTATGGAGCAAGGCCTTTAAGAAGGCTTATTATAAAAGAAGTAGAGGATAAGTTAAGTGAGGAAATTTTACAGGGAAATATAAAAATTGGAGACAGAGTAAAAGTAAGTGAATTGGAAAATAAGCTTGTATTTAAGAAGTTAGCTGAAAATAATTTAGAGATGAATAGGAGTTAATCCATAAGTGATGGACTGTTTCAAAAATATAATTTATTATATATTGAAATAGTCCATTCTACTTTAATTAAGTAAAAACATTATAAAGGTTCATGCGATGATTAAGTATTTTATAAGATTAAGGTAGCTTTTATTTTTAGCGTAAAAATGTAATCTGTTAAAACTAAAAGAGGATAAATACAATCAATATCATGATATATTTCCTTATCTTGGTAATGGGTATATTATAGTATGGTTTAAAGGTGTCATCAATATGGATAAGGCAGTTGTAACTCGTCCAAGAAATACTATTTAGAAAAAAGAAATCGGATAGAAGTTATAGCGACTTTGAGAATAAATATTTCAATTTTATCAATTTGAACGAAATTTTAAAAGCATGTTCTTATATTTGAGTGGAGTCATGTGTATAATTTAATATAGAATTTTAAAGTGGTAATATTTAGAATTAGTTAATATGTTATAATGAATATGAGGTTTTACAAATCATATAAAAGACACTGCATAGGTGTTTACTGATTAAAATATAAAAGGAGATATTTATGAAAAAGAAAACATTATATAGATGTTCAAATTGTGGATTTGAAAGTATAAAGTGGCTCGGGAAATGTCCTACATGCAGTAGTTGGAATTCGTTGGAGGAAGTTGTTGTTGATTTGAAAAGTCACGATGCTAGAGCAAGACAGACAACTAAGAAAACTATAAAAAAGCTTTACGAAGTAGTATCAAGTAAAAGTAATAGAATAATTACAGGAATAAATGAATTTGATCGAGTAATGGGTGGAGGAATTGTAAAAGACTCAATTTCAATTATAACTGCTAGGCCAGGTGCAGGAAAATCTACATTGCTTCTACAGATTTCCAATTGCATAGCTCAAAAGGGATATAAAGTAATTTATGCATCGGGAGAAGAAAGCGATAGTCAAATAAAAAATAGAGCTGATAGAATTCTTGATAAAATTCATGAAAATATATGGGTGTTGCAGGAAACAAGTCTTGATAATGTATTAGACGCTGTTGAAGAAATAAATCCTGATATGTTAATCATAGATAGTATTCAAACATTTACAATGGAAGCTTCATTGCCAGCAAGAGCAGGGTCCCCGACGCAGACAATGGAATGTGCAAATGCATTACTTCAAATTGCTAAAAATGAGAAAAGACCAAGAGCCGTTATTATAGTAGGGCAGATGACTAAGAATGATGAACTTGCTGGGTTAAGAGCATTAGAGCATTTAGTGGATACTGTACTTATAATAGAAGATGATAATGATGAAGAATTGCGTGTTCTTGTAAGCTCTAAGAATCGCTTTGGAGGAATTGAGAATGGATTTTTCCAAATGTGCGAGAACGGTGTTATTTCTATAGACAATCCATCAGAATTTTTTATGACAAAACGTGAAGAAGGAGAAGTAGTATCAGGAAGTGCATTGACTGTAATTAAGGAAGGAACAAGATGCATTATAACAGAGATAGAAAGTTTGGTATCTAAAAGTTTTACTCCATATCCTACTCGTATAGGAGAAACATTAGGTAAAGATAAGTTAAATACCTTAATATCCATATTGGAACAACGTGGTGGCATTAACTTGTATGATAAAAATGTAATTATAAAAACTACTGGTGGTATAAAAATAAGAGAGCAGGGAATAAATTTAGCTGTAATAATGAGCATAGTATCATCTGTAAAGCAGCAAGGAATAGAATCTAATATTTCATTTATTGCCGATGTAGGATTAACAGGCGAACTTAAAAAAGTACCATCATTAGAGAGTAGAGTTAGAGAACTTGAGAGAATGGGATTTAAAAAGATTTATGTTCCAAAAGATTCGTTTATAAAGGGAAGTAATTTTAAAAAAATAAAGGTTATTGAGTTAAGAACTTTAATAGATGTAATAAAGCATGTGTATAGTTGCTAGGATATTATATATGCAAAGGAACCTATAAAATGGGATTCTAGTTTAAAATTAAGAACATATTTCAACAAAAAAATATATTATAACTTAATTTATTAAATATTATTGAGACATTATAGTTATTATAGTATTATAATCTAGAGAGATTATATTTTGAAGTTCGTTTTAAAAATTAATTTATTTATAATAGGAAATTTGAAGAACTAATTAATTGCAAGAGATAATAATTTATTAAAGAAAATGGGTGAGTGTATGAGAATAGAAAAGGGAATAGGAATAAAAAATGTATTAAAGATAATGTGCCCAGGCACTCAGCTAAGGGAAGGGCTTGAAAATATATTAAGAGCAAAAACAGGTGGATTACTAGTAATTGGTGATGATGAAGAAATTATGAAATTAGTTGATGGTGGTTTTTATATTAATGCGGAATATACTCCATCATATGCATATGAATTAGCTAAAATGGATGGAGCTATAGTAATAGCTGCAGACTTAAAGAGAATTGTTTGTGCAAACGCTCAATTAATACCAGATTCATCTATTCCGACTTATGAAACTGGAACTAGACACAGAACAGCGCATAGAGTAGCCAAACAAACCAATAATGTAGTGATTGCCATTTCTCAAAGAAGAAATATAATAACTATGTATAAAGGTGATATAAAATATGTTTTAAGGGAAAGTAGTGTAATTTTAGGTAAGGCCAACCAAGCGCTTCAAACATTAGAAAAGTATGTTTCAGTACTTGAGCGTGTTGTTAATAATTTGAACTTATTAGAATTTCAAGATTTAACAACTCTTTTTGATGTAGTTACTGCAATTCAAAGAACTGAAATGGTTATGAGAATAGTAGAAGAAATTAATATGTATATATTGGAACTTGGAAATGAAGGAAGATTAATATCAATGCAGCTTAACGAATTAGTTAAACATATAGAAAGAGATGGAATATTACTAATACGAGATTACTGTAATGATAATCTTCAATATAATGATGTATATGAGCATATTCAAAAATTAAATTCATCAGAACTGTTGGATTTAGACGCGATTTCAAGATCATTAGGTCATGGAGGGGTTCCTTTGATGGATACATTGATTTCGCCAAAGGGATACAGAGTACTAAGTAAAGTTCCGAGGATACCTTCTAATGTCATCGATAATTTGATTAAAGAATTTAAAGAACTTAGTAATATAATAGATGCAGACATAAATCAATTGGATAATGTTGAAGGAATAGGAGAAGCTAGAGCTACTGCTATTAAAGATGGATTAAAACGTATAAAAGAACAGGTGTCATTAAAAAAAGAAATATAATACAAAAAGAAACTGTCTTAAATATATAAGTTAATTATTTAAAGCAAATAAATTTGCTTTTCTGAGTTATTGCATCCATACCTTAAGTCAGTCTCTTTTTTATTATAGGAAATTGTGAATTAAACTTAATAATTTATTAATTTTAGATATTGCTAACATATGATATAATTAATATAATTCATTAAAAGGTGATTAAGATTCCGCAAATATGTAAATGATTAAAAGGAGGTGAAGCATGTGTTAAAAAATTTATTAAGGGGGATTTTTTCTGTAATTGGATTGATAATAGGATATTTTATATCAGAAATCTTACTTACAATACCCCAAATCGCTAATTTAAATTATTTATCAACGACTATTGCAATGGTTATATTTGTTATTGTTATATCAGTTATTTTTGGACTTATATTTTATATTATTTCTCCTTCTATATATAAGGGTATCTCTAATTTGATTGAATATATTGAGAAGAGCATGCAAAAGATGAGTATAGCAGAAATATTATATGGAACTTTTGGTGCTGTTATTGCCTTGGTTCTTATGACATTTATTGCTGAACCAATAAATGGTATACCTAAATTAGGACCTATTATACTAATTTTATTAAATGTATTCGCAGCTGTAATAGGTGCAGAAATAATGATTAAAAAGAAAGAAGATATAACGACGCTTCTTGTTAATATAAAAAGACCTGCAATTAAAGAAAAGAAAGTTAAAGAAGCTGGGAAGGAATCTGTAAAAGGAATCCCTAAGGTATTAGATACATCGGTTATAATTGATGGAAGAATATTTGATATTTGTGAAACAGGTTTTGTTGAAGGTCCACTGGTTATACCTAATTTTGTATTGGATGAATTAAGGCATATCTCGGATTCGTCTGATTCATTAAAGAGAAATAGGGGAAGAAGAGGTCTAGATATATTAAATAAAATACAAAAGGAATTAGCAATAGAAACTCAAATTATAGATGATGATTTTCCTAAGATTGCAGAAGTGGATGCAAAGTTATTGAAGCTTGCACAGAAGATTGATGGAAAGGTCATAACCAATGACTATAATTTAAATAAAGTTGCTGAATTTCAAGGAGTTCCTGTATTAAATATAAATGAATTATCAAATGCAATAAAGCCTGTTGTACTACCTGGTGAAGAAATGAAAATTGATATTGTAAAAGATGGAAAAGAGTCAAGCCAAGGCGTAGCATATTTAGAAGACGGTACTATGATTGTTGTAGAAGGTGGAAGAAAATATATAGGACAAACAACAGATGTTATAGTTACGTCAGTTCTTCAAACAGCAGCAGGAAGAATGATTTTTGCTAAACCAAAAGATAATTAAAGATTAAGGAGATTTTTCTGTATGGTTAGTGCAATAGTATTAGCTGGAGGAAGAGGTAAAAGAATGGGAGCAGCTCAAAGCAAGCAATATATCCAGGTGAATGGAAAACCCATTTTATATTATGCTTTAAAACAGTTTGTAAAAAATAATTTAATAGACAAGATTATTTTGGTTGTTCCTGAAGAGGAAAAAGATTATTGTAAAAATCAAGTAGTGGACAAATATGGACTTATAGTTGATAAAATAGTGGCTGGCGGTAAGGAAAGGCAAGATTCTGTATATAATGCTTTAAGTGAATTAGGCAATTCAGATATAGTTTTAATTCATGATGGAGCAAGACCGTTTGTATCGCAAAGTATAATAAATGACGCTATTAGGTATGCTAGGCTTTATAAAGCAGCAGCACCAGGAGTTATGCCTAAAGACACAATAAAGATTAAAAATGAAGATAATTTTTCAATAGATACATTAGAGAGAGGCAGTCTTGTTGCAATTCAAACTCCACAGGCTTTTGATTTTAATTTAATATATGGCTGCCATAAGGAAATTAAAAACAGAGGAATCATAGTTACTGATGATACTAGTGCAGTAGAGATTTTGGGAAATAACGTTTATATTTATGAAGGAGATTATACAAATATAAAAATTACAACACCAGAAGATTTGATTTTGGCAGACTATTTACTTAAAAGAGTACAATGATATTATATTGACAGGTAAAATTCGAGAAGTTATAATAAATTAAAATAAAATCAAGTTTTAAAAGCGATGATAAAGAATAGTAGAGGTCGACTGTTAAGAGAAAAAGTCCGAGGCTGAAAGACTTTTAATTAGACTTTGAACCAACTTTGGAGCATAGGTAAAAACTATCGGTTTAAAACCGTTATCATTATTAGAGAACAAATTTAGGTGGTACCGCGATAAAAAGTTCGCCCTAATACATGTATTAGGCGAACTTTTTTTGTTGAATGAATTATTATATTTTACTTATAAAATATAA
Source organism: Clostridium sp. (assembly GCA_031292145.1). Taxonomy (GTDB): domain Bacteria; phylum Bacillota; class Clostridia; order Clostridiales; family Clostridiaceae; genus Clostridium. The sequence continues at coordinate 16,555 of JARLHR010000053.1, forward strand.
AATGATATTCTCAGATGTTTGTATCATCGGAAAATATATTTTTATAGAATGTCACAAATAACTAATATGGATTAATTTACTAGGAGGAATTAGAACGATGAAAATGTCTAATATGTTAATATCAACACTAAGGGAAGTGCCTGCAGAAGCAGAAATTGATAGCCATAAACTTATGCTAAGGGCTGGCATGATAAGAAAAATGGCAGCGGGTGTATATAACTATATGCCACTTGGCTTAAGAGTATTAAAGAAAATAGAAGACATAGTAAGAGAAGAAATGAATGCAGCAGGGGCACAAGAGTTTTTAGCATCAGCTATTATTCCAGCAGAATTATGGCAAGAATCAGGTAGATGGGATGCTTATGGAGCAGAAATGTTTAGGTTAAAGGATAGAGGAGAAAGAGACTTTTGTTTAGGGCCAACTCATGAGGAAGTATTCACTGATATAGCGAGAAATGAAATTAAATCATATAAACAATTACCGCTTAATTTATATCAAATTCAAACTAAATACAGAGATGAGCGTAGACCAAGATTTGGTATTATGAGATCTAGAGAATTTGTTATGAAAGATGCATATAGCTTTGATAAAGATCAAGAGGGTTTAGATTTAGTATATGATAAAATGCATGATGCATATGTTAAAATATTTAATAGATGTGGTTTGGATGCCAAGTGTGTTGCGGCAGATTCGGGGGCCATTGGTGGTTCTAATTCAGCAGAATTTATGGTTAAATCAGAAGTTGGAGAAGATGATGTAGTATTCTGTACTGAATGTGACTATGCAGCAAATATTGAGAAAGCATCTTCTCCTGCAAATAAAGAAGACAAACAAGAATTTAAAGAATTAAATAAAATCGAAACACCAAACGTAAAAACAATAGAAGAATTAGTTGAATTTTTTAATACTGATAAAAAGAAATTTGCAAAGACTATTTTATTTAATGCAGATGGAAAAATAGTAGCAGTTATGGCCAGAGGCGATAGGGAAATTAATGAAGTCAAGATAAGTAATGCAATTGGAGAGATTACTAATTTGGAGCTTGCAAACAGTGAAGAGGTAAGAATTGCAACTGGGGCAGAAGTTGGATTTGCGGGACCAATAGGAATAAAAGTAGATATATTGCTGGTTGATGAAGAAGTAGCTAATATGTATAATTTTATTGTTGGAGCAAATGAAACAGGTTACCATTATGATAATGTGAATTATGGAAGAGATTTTGAAGGCAGAGTTGGTGATTTTAGAAATGTTACTGAAGGTGAGCAATGCCCAGTTTGTGGAGGTAAGGTTACTATTGCAAGAGGAACAGAAGTGGGGCATATATTTAAACTTGGTACTAAATATTCAGAAGCTATGAATGCTAATTTTATAGATGAAGGTGGTAAGGAAAAACCATTTATAATGGGATGTTATGGTATTGGTGTTACAAGAACAATGGCATCTATAATTGAACAGCATCACGATGAAAATGGAATAGTATGGCCGTTATCGGTTGCGCCATATCATGTTTCAGTCATTCCGGTAAATGTTAAAGATGAAGAGCAAGTCAAGATTGCGAATGAGCTTTATGAAAAATTAACAAGTATAGGTGTAGAAGTTCTTTTGGATGACAGAAATGAAAGAGCTGGAGTGAAATTCAAGGATTCAGAATTAATGGGAATATCGATGAGAGTCACAGTTGGTAAGAAAATTTCTGATGGAGAAGTGGAGTTTAAGCTTAGAAATAGTGAAATGGAAGTAATCAAAATAAGTGATGTTTGTAATATAATAAAAGATGAATTTGAAAAAAACAATATAAAATTAAAGTAGTTTTTAGGAGGTAAATTAATGAGGGTATATAATACTCTAACTAAACAAAAAGAAGAATTTATACCGATTGTTCCAGGTGAAGTTAAAATGTATGTCTGTGGTCCAACTGTTTATAATTTTTTTCATATAGGAAATGGAAGAACATTTATAGTTTTTGATACCATTAGAAGATACTTAGAATATAGAGGATATAAAGTTACATTTATCCAAAATTTTACTGATATAGATGATAAAATGATTAATAAAGCTAATGATGAAGGAATTACAGTAAAAGAACTTGGGGATAAATATATAAAAGAATATTATCAAGATGCAGATGCACTTAAAATTGAAAGAGCAACAGTTAATCCTAGGGCAACAGAATATATTAATGATATAATAAACTTTGTCAAAGAATTAATTGAAGCAGGATTTGCTTATGAAGTAGATGGAGATGTATATTATAGCACGAAAAAATTTGATAATTATGGAAGATTAGCAGGTCAGAATTTAGAAGATTTACAAGCAGGTGCTAGAATATCTGTGGATGAACGAAAGAAGGACCCCATGGATTTCGCGGTCTGGAAGGCTCAGAAGCCAGGTGAACCTGCATGGGAAAGCCCATGGGGACCAGGAAGGCCCGGTTGGCATATAGAATGTTCCTGCATGGCAAAAAAGCTATTGGGAGATACAATTGACATTCATGCTGGTGGAATGGACTTAAAATTCCCACATCATGAAAATGAAATAGCGCAAAGTGAAGCGATAACGGGTAAGCCATTTGCAAATTATTGGTTACATTCTGCTTTTGTAAATGTAGATAACAAAAAAATGTCAAAATCATTAAACAATTTTTTTACAGCAAGAGAAATTCTTGAAGAATACGATGCAGATGCAATAAGATTTTTAATGTTATCAGGTCACTATAGAATTCAAATAAACTTTACTAAAGAACTTTTAGATTCAGCAAAGTCATCCATAGAAAGATTATACAATTCCATAAATAATCTAGAAAATTTAAGAGATGAAGTTAACAGAAAAACAATGGATAAAGAAGAACAAGAATATTTAAAGTCTTTAGATAAATATAGGGAAAAATTTATTGAAAAAATGGATGATGATTTTAACACCGCGGATGCAATTTCAGTATTATTTGATTTAACTAAAGATATTAATAATAATATTGATATAAATTCTTCAGCTGAATTATGTGAAAAGGCTGAAGAATTGATTAGAGATCTAGGAAATACACTTGGAATTCTTCAAAATCGTATGGAAAAGGATCTAGAAGCTGAAATTCAAGAACTTATTGATAAAAGGCAACAAGCTAGGAAAGATAGAAATTTTGCTTTAGCAGATAAGATAAGAGATGATTTAAAGGATAGAAATATAGTTTTAGAAGATACACCTCAGGGGGTAAGATGGAAGCGGATACAAGTAGAATCAAGGGATGAGAAGGCTGACGCTGACAGAAGGACATATACAATTTAAGATGTTTTATTAAACTATTAAACTATTAAACTATTTACTATTTAAGCCTTTTGAGCGTGTTTTAATTGTATAGGTATTATGGTACCATAAAGCATTTAAGACACGCCAGAGGCTTTATATGTTAGAAATAAGAACATAAGAAAAAGGAGCTACATATCTCTATGAAACTCCTTAATTATCGGTTGTATTGTTATTTTTACTATTAGTTTGATTAATTTCTTGTTTTGCTTTATCTTTTTCTTTGGCAATATTTACAACTGTGTTGATTAATGCTTCGGCAAATCTTTTCCTGCTTACCTTCATTTTAAATCCGACCAGAGTGGCTATTCCCAATAAAGGAAGCATTATGTCAGAAGGTATAGTATTAGTTAATGAGTTAAATGCGTATAGAAAAGCTATGACAGCAAGAAATTTATTTTCTCTTAAAAATTCCATTTCTAAGTTTCCTCCTTTGTTAAGTGTTTTTTATATATTCATTATAAAATGTACAAGGAGGCATTTCAATACCACACATGTCTGACTGTAGGGTTATCAACACCCTTTAATACAATATAAAATAACCTGTCTATAAACATAGAAGGGGGTGATGTAGAAAATAGAATATTGAAAAATAAGACAAGTTGAAAGGAGGGAATAGGATGTCAGAATATAAAGAAGAAATACTGGAACAAGCATATCAAAGAGGATACCAGAGAGGAATTAAATTAGCCAGATTAGGAATAATAACCGCCCTGTTAACGCAGGAACATGACCAAGATTTTATATCGAAGGTTACAGAAACCTCGGCTCTGGAAATTGAGTTAGTTGCAATAGCAATACGGATGTTCAAAAATGGAGAAGACATTGAATATGTAACAAAATATACAAAATTTAATAATGAAGAAGCAGAAAGAATAAAAGACTGTACCATCAGCAAAAAGGTGTAAATTAGCTGATAGGTATGGTCTTTTATTTTTGGATAATGTTATCTTTTCAACATTATCTACCTTGGAGGGCTTAGAGATGATAGAAG
>JARLHR010000054.1 GCA_031292145.1 Clostridium sp.
AAAATAATAGACCAGTATGCTCGTCTATTTCGCGTCATACTGCGTCAGCAAATTGCGCTAATAGGCCCGCTATGAACGGAATTTACTTCCTTGTCTGACACAAAATATACGTCACATCTTTGGTCTATTATTTTCTTTCATATGCCTAAAACCATAAATACATCACGTAAGGAATAACTCAAATTTTATACTTAGGCACATGAAATAAAGCTGACTCAAAATCCAATTGATTTTGAGTCAGCTTTCTTCATCAACTATTTTTTACGGCATACTAACTTAAACTTTAATACTTATTTATAAAACTATATTTCATCAAGAGACTTATTTGTAGGGCTTTCTATCCAATTCCCCTTATAATCATATCTTGAGCCATGACAAGGACAATCCCAAGTTAATTCATCAGCGTTCCAGTGAAGCTCACATCCTAAATGAGCACATTTTGTTGATACTGCAAATACATTTCCATCGTTATCCTTATACACCCCAGACTTTTTACCGTGATATTCTATAATGCCTCCTTGGCCTTTTTCAATACTTCTAAGGCTTTCCTCTGGAATATCTATCCTCTGTGCAATAAAGTTCTTTGCAGTTATTACAAGGTCCTTAGCAGCATTTTTCATTGATGCTGACATATCAAATCTTCCAGGTGAAAATATTTCTGAAAAGTCATTTTCCTTTTCAAGAATCATATCACTTATTATCATTGCAGCTACCATTGAAGTCGTCATTCCCCATTTTTTGAACCCTGTTTCAACATAAATATCAGGAGTTTTTGATGAGTAATGCCCTATATAAGGTATATTATCTAAAGTCATACAATCTTGCGCAGACCAATGATATTTTTCTATCGAATTAGGATAAAGTTCTTTTGCTGCTTTTCTTAATTCATCATAAGCACCACCCTCATCTTTTTCACCAGCTCTATGCGCTGCCCCTCCAAATATTAACAAGTTTTTATAATTCCTGAATGAATATGCTTTTTTATCAATACCTTTATACATTCCGTTTACATCCTGGGCATTTTCCAATGCTAAAACATATGATCTTTCTTGATGCATTCTCATAAAATAATAGCCTGGAGTATTTAAAAATGGATAATGTGTTGCTACTATTATTTTATTTGCTTTAATTTTTATATCATCCTTTGTAACTACAGAAATTTCTTCAGTGATATCAAGTGCTGTTGTATTTTCGTAAATAGTTAATTTTTCTGAAATTGGTTTTAAGAATTTAAGTGGATTAAATTGCGCTTGATCCTTAAATTTCAACGCCCCATTAACCTTAAAAGGAAGATTTACTTCGCCCACTAACTCTGCATCAATTCCTAGTTTTTTCGCTGCATTATATTCATCTTCAAGGCTTTGAGTATTATCTAAAGAATACAAATATGCATCCTTGCGTTCAAAATCGCAGTCAATGTTTTCCTCATCAATTATTTCTTTATATTTTTGTATTGCAAGTTCATTAGCTTTACCATATTGCCTTGCTCCTTCTTCCCCAAAGTCCTTAATTATACTATTGTAAATCAAATCATGTTGACATGTTATTTTTGCAGTAGTATTTTTTGTAACTCCATTAGCAGTACTTTTAGCATCAATTACAACAACTTCTCTCCCGCTTTTAGTAAGCATATATGCTGTAAGTAATCCAGCCATTCCAGCCCCTATTATCAAAATATCACATTCTATATCTTTACTTAAAGCTTCTCTTTTTCTAAAATCAACCTCAGAATTCCATACACTTTCCATGTAAATCACCTCATTTTTAGTATTCCATTTTTTTGATAATATACACAGATTTCTATTAATTTCTGCAGTTGCCCCAATGAACCTGTTCCAACAAAATTTCGTTAGTATTTGCCTTCTTCTGGTACACCAGTAGGATCTTCTATTATAGTAGTAAAATAATAATCATGCGTATGTCCATCATCATGGGTTGTTTTCCCCTATTTTCTTAATTAAATTTTATATAATATCCAACTACACATTTCAATATCATACTTAAGTTCAAATATCTTCTCAATATTCCCTATAACAGCGCTACAAGTAAATACCCACATTTTATTGCCACATAATTTTTCCAAGTCAATACTTATAATCTTTTCAATCTTTATAACTTGGTATTTGTTTTCTTCTTCAATTCTAAATCTTATAGGATTAATTCTCCCGTCTTTCTTAAAATACGCTACCATTTCTATTTTCTTAGAAACAACTTTCATATTCTGCACTTCCCTTACAATAAGCTACTCATCATTGGATAATATTCATCAGAGCCTGTGCCACCATTTAGTGGTTTTACTCCTGAATGTAAAAAGGTTGATCTAATGACACATTCTTTGCCATATTTATTCCTTAAATTATCTAAGGCTTTATCCAGTCTTCTTTGCTTTTCGTTTTTCTCAAAATCAAATAAAGTTTCCTGGCAATATTCATTACTGCAAAGTTTAGTTACCCTTACTCCCAATTGCCTTATTTTTTCACCTTTCCAGGTTTCCTTAAAAGCTTCCTTTATTCCTTCAAAAATTGCATTGGTGGAATCCGTAAAATTGCTTAATGGTTTTTGATGGGAATAATAAGTAAATTGATTAGTTTTAATACTTACAGCAACAAGTCCACATAAACTATTACTAGTCCTTAGTCTCATAGCAACACTTTCTGTAAGGGATAAAAGTATTTTTAAAGCTTCCTCTCCAGTCTCAACATCATAAGCTATTGTAGTTGAATTTCCTATTCCCTTAACTTCCAAATAATTAGATTTTCTTATTTGTGAATTATCAATTCCATTAGCATATTCATACACAAGCTTTCCATGAGAATGTAATTTGCTAATTAGTAAATTAATCATTATATTTCTCAGACTCCATTTATCTTTACGACAAATAAAGCGATGTACTAACCCCATCGCTTTATTGGCTATTATTTAAATTGAAAATGTTCATATTTAAATTAAGATATTATTAATTATCGATGATTTTTGCTGAAGCTTATTCAGATGCTGGTTTAGTCACATGAACTACTCCATGAGGATGCTGAGGTGGTGCATATATAGAATACACTTTAAGTGGTTTATCACCAGTATTTATAATATTATGCCATGTACCCGCAGGTATCATAATTGCAAAGTCATCACTTGCATTTGCTTGAAATTCTAGATTGTCTTTACTTTTTCCCATTTTAACAATAGCTTGTCCGTCTTCAATACGTATAAATTGATCTGTATTTGGATGAATTTCTAAGCCTATATCATCACCAACATTTATACTCATCAAAGTAACTTGTAGATGTTCTCCTGTCCATAAGGCAATACGGAAATTATTGTTTTGCTTAGCGGCATTATTAATATTAATAACTAAAGGTTGTGGCCCATAATCTTTCAAATTACTTTGGCTATTACCAGCTGCTGATTGAGAAATATCAACCCTTGAATCATACTCCATTTCATTAAATAGATCATTATATGGTACATATCGGAAATAAGAACTAGCATATTCCCTAATATTATCCTTATATATATCGTCTGAGTTATAATCTGCGGTTTCAGGAGAGTAATCTACTGAATACATTCTATCATTATACATGTTTTCTCTTCCTTATTTAGTATTTCAAAATCATATTATGTTTTAGTTTTACAAATTGTGCTTGCGTGCACCTATTACACTCATCAATAGATACAGTTGTTTTTCCAGCTTTTCATGAATTAGTAACTCCAGAAGAATTTAAGGAATTTGGAGATCTCTTTGAAGAAATAGAAGATCAGAAATTTGGCAAGGATGGATTTAAACGTATATTTAACATTCATATACATCCATGGGATGCCTCAGATCCAATTGATCCTGGTTTATTAGTTCCATGAATTCCAAAAATCCCCCAAGGAACATTTAAACCAATCCACCTAGTGCCAAATCCTCCACTCCATTTAGACATCCCAATCACTTTCCATGTCCCTATTGGAGAAGGTTTTTCCATTTTCCCGCTAGCTATACTATATTTTTTTACAATTTTATTTTTATCTTTATTAATTAAATAAATAAAGTCGTTCTTCTGTAAGATCTACTAATATTGCAAGATTTTCCTTAGAATCAACTTTTGAGTCTGCCTTTGCTGTATATTCACATATATTAAATATAAAAATAATTGCAAATATAAATAAAATTCCTCGCATAAAACTTATTGTTTTCAATCATTGCACCTCACTTAATATGAAATTATTTCAAATATGTTACCTAATTATTTTTATATTAAAATATTTTTTTATTCACTTTGTCTCTTATATAATTAACTATTTTATTTAAATTATCATATATTACTATAATAGTTTAATTACTTTCTCCAATGTTTATCTTCATATCAATTATATTAACTAATTAAACTATTCATATTTTTATTTTAACTAATGCATCAATACAATTACTTTCCTGTTCATAACTTTGTATTGAGTGTGTATTAGAATAAAAGAAAAAACTCTTGTCCGCATCTTCAAAGACAAGAGTTTTTTATAATAATTTATAGTTAAAACAAAATTTGAAATTTAATATTCATTTATTAATATACGATTCTATATTATTTATTAGTTAACAAAGCCTTTGTTAAATTCTTAGGTATTCTAATAGCTGCTATAATAATAGTACTAAATGCTATTCTTTTACATCTAATATTTACCGGGAATGTATAACTTGAGCAACTTTAATTTAATGCTAACTCTTATCAGTTACAAATATTAATAGGTTGGGATGTATTATCAATTGATAACACATCCCAGCCTATTAGTTCCTTGACTTTCAGTACATTTAATTATATTATAATGTTAATTTGTTTTATCAAATGATAATTCAATTATTAATTAATGGAGGTATTTTTTATGAATGCAAAAGTTAAAGTTGCTAGGCTATCTTTATTATCAAATAGCACTTTAATAGTTCTTAAATTATTTGTTGGCCTTGCTACTGGTTCAGTAAGTATAATATCAGAGGCTATACATTCAACTATGGATTTGTTGGCGGCTATAATTGCATTTTTTTCTGTAAGAATCTCGGACAAGCCAGCTGATGAAGCACATCCCTATGGGCATGGGAAAGTAGAAAACATTTCCGGAGTAATTGAGGCACTTCTCATACTAGTCGCTTCTATTTGGATAATAGTTGAAGCTATAAAAAAAATACTTAATCCTGGAGAGATTGAATCAGTTGGGCTTGGTTTTATTGTAATGTTTATTTCTTCCGCTGTTAACTTAATAGTATCTAAGAAATTATATAAAGTAGCTAAACAAGAAGACTCTATAGCCCTAGAAGCAGATGCGCTACATTTAAAGGCTGATGTATACACATCATTAGGTGTAGGTTTAGGATTATTTCTTATATGGGTTACCAACTTAAATTATTTGGATCCAATTGTTGCAATTTTAGTTGCTATCTTTATACTTAAAGAAGCTTTTGAATTATTAATATCTGCTTTTAACCCTTTATTGGATATAAAATTATCTGACGAAGAAATTGAAATTATTAAAAATAACATTAACAAATATTCTTCGGTATTTTGTAATTATCATAAGCTTAAAACAAGGAGATCTGGACGAATAAGGTATGCGGAATTACATCTAGTTTTTCCCGAAAACAAATCAATTAAAGATGCACATGATATATGTGATAAAATTGAACACGACATTAAGCAAGACCTAAACTATTCTGAGGTTATGATACATTTAGAATCTTGCGAGAAAACATGTGATTGCAGTGAATGTAAAAAATCATTGCAATTAAAATAATCTAGATTATTTAATTTATCTTTACTTCTGCATTATTAATATATAGCAAATTATATGCTTAAAAGTTATACAATATAAAAAGAGCACTCTGTGCTCTTTTTATATTATATGTTATTTTGTAAACCAACTTATTAAAGGTTCAAAAGTTAAAATAGCTGTTAATATAATTAAAACTACGATAGTTACCCATCCAATTGCATTTTTAATTCCGCTATTTACATACTCACCCATAATTTCTTTATTATTTACCATCAGCATCATACAAATTAAAACTACTGGTAATAGCACCCCATTTATAACCTGTGATCCTAATGTTATTTGAATTAATGGTGCCCCAGGAACTAATATTATTGCAATTCCCACTATAATTATTATAGTGAATAATGTAAAAAACTCTGGTGCTTCTTTTAACTTTTTATCTATACCAGCTTCAAAGCCAAAAGCTTCACAAATATAAAATGCTGTAGCTAAAGGTAATATTGCAGCTGAAAAAATAGATGCTATAAAAAGTCCAAAAGCAAAAATTTGAGAAGCAAAAGCTCCAGCAAGTGGCTGCAATGCTAAAGCAGCATCCTTAGCTTCTTCTATTTGAATTCCATTTTTATTAAGTGTTGCTCCGCAGGCTACAATTATGAAGAAAGCAACTACTACTGTAATAACACTACCAACAATTACATCCCAAATTTCATACTTAAAATCTTCTATTTTAAGACCTTTTTCTATAACTGCTGACTGCATATAAAACTGCATCCAGGGAGCAATAGTTGTACCAACAAGGCCTATAACTGTACTTATATAATCAAAATTAGTTTCAACAGTAGGATGAATTAAAGCACTTCCTATTTCATGCCAGTCTGGTTTAGCGAGAAATGCAGAAGCAATATAAGATAATAAAAATAAACTAAAAACTAAAAACAACTTTTCAGTAGTTTTATAAGTACCTTTTACGATAAGAATCCATACTGCTACAGCAGCCAGAGGTACCGATACATATTTACTTACTCCAAAAACCTGCATACTACCTGCAACCCCTGCAAATTCAGTAGCTGTATTTCCTATATCTGCAATGATTAATCCAATAAATATAAAGAAAGTTACCTTTACACCAAAATTTTCTCTAATTAAATCTGCTAAACCCTTTCCAGTTACTATTCCCATCCTAGCATTCATTTCCTGTACTACTAATAGTACAATAAAGCATGGGATTAATGACCAAAGTAATTTATAACCATAGGTAGCACCAGCTACAGAATACGCTGTAATACCACCTGCATCATTATCTACGCTACCTGTTATAATTCCAGGACCTAAGACACTTAAAAATATTAATAGACTTGCTATCCATGTTTTTCTTTTTGCATTCATCTTTCTCACCTCCAGCTATTTCAATCTCTTATTATGCTTAAAAATTTCATAAACAATATCAATTAAACTTACACTTCCAATTAAATTCATTTGTTCATCAACTATAGGCATAGCAAGTAAATTATATTTTATTATATCTTTTGCTAAATGACTTATTTTTTCTTCATCCTGCATATATATAACTTTCTTACTCATAATATCTTCTAGCTTTTTATCAGGACTAGAAATAATTAACTCTCTTAAAGACACTACTCCCATAAGTTTATTTGTGTCATCCACAACATAAACATAATAAAATTGCTCAACTTCTTCTTCAGCTGTACGAATAACATTTATTACATCAGCTACTGTATAATTTATTGGGCATGATATAAAATCAGTAGTCATAATACTTCCAACTAGATTATCTTCATATTCCATAAGTTCTCTTATTTCATCTGAAGCCTCCTTTTCCATATTATTAAGTAACTCTTCTACTTTATCTTCCTGCAGTCCATCTAACACGTCTGCGGCCTCATCTGCTGGCATTTCTTCTAAAATATCAGCTGCTTTATCTGTAGATAGTGTTCTAAGTAAACTTACTTGCACATCTTCTTCTAATTCTTCTAATACATCTGCAGCCTTAGCAGGATCTAAACTTGAAAAAATAATTGCTCCTGTGTTTGCATCAAAATCTTCAATTATATCAGCAAGATCTGAAGGATGAAGAGTATGCAATTTATTATAGGTTTTTGAAAGTGAAATATCTTTTGAAGCATATGCTGTTTCAATCTCATCCCATAGCATTAATTTACTATGTACTTTAACTCCTGCCCTTTTTAATGACTTCGCAATTCCAATCCTTCTTAATATTCCCTCCATACCAATATCTACTGCTGCAATATACATACCTGAATCAAGGATAATTAATCTAACATCATTAGCTCTAACTACCTTTCTACCATTAACATCAATAATTTGCTTATCCAAAACATACTTTTTTAGTAGTAATAAATCACCTAAATCTTTCTCTTTAACTTCATTACAAACTAACGTATATTGTTTTTTCTCTTTAGAAATATCAATATTATCAAAATTAATAAATTTTATTCCTTCCTTTGTTTTAATTACAGCTACAGTAACTTTAGGATTTTTAAAATTCACATCAACCGCTAAATCTTTTAAGGTTCCTAATACTTCTTTATTAGTTGTATATATTTTTCTATCTAGTATTCTACTTAAATAAACACTTCTAAATTTCATTGTACACTCTCCTTTTCTTTCAGAGTGCACATGCACAGTTTAATGCCAGCACACCCCTACAATATTTTCCAATATTTTTTTAATTTTTATACTATTCTTTTGGGAATACGGGTCACTATCCATTAAACTTATCACTTCCTTTAAATTTAGAATTTAAAATTATTTTTATATCTTTTGCTAGATGAATTAATATAACGTAATTCATTTCACAAAAAAAGAGCTCTTTAAAGCTCGTCAAAATAATACATAATTTATTATTTCTTCGTTGAGCTTTAGCACTATGTGGCTTTGAGTTAAACTCAGCTACATTAAATAAAGCCTTAATTCGGCAGTACCTGTTGACCCATTGGCATCTCTCGATGTTTTTGGGCAGTAGCGTATATCCTGTACATAGGAGCCTCACCTAACAATGTTATTAAATTTTCTAACAATACAATTATTATCTTTTTATTTTCAATTGATAATACTTTCAACTCATTATACTTTTAAAATTCTTGGTTGTAAATACTTTTTATAATTTTATTATGTTAAATTATCATTTACTCCTAGGATATATTCACTATAATTAATTTATAATATAAATTTTATTTTAAAATTTATATTATAGGTAAATACTTAAATATTAATTTCAATTGAGAATATAAATTACTTGCACATTAATTTCAAACTATTTTTAGTTCCTAATCTTTAAAATATAAAATATAGTGCTAAGTATCAGTTTAATCATTTCATTACTGTTTTATAACTTATCTAATATAATTTTAAAATTACTTTCTAAACACAATAGTTGTATTTTACAATCAATTATGCCATTATATTCCTAAGGAGTGATATTTTTGAACGAAGTTAATAGTAAAAATTTTAGAGAATCCATAAGAATATTAGAGCGAAAACTTGGATTTTTAAACAAACAAGATAGTTGCTGTTTAGAAGTTACCTTAGCTCAATGTCATGCATTAGTTGAAATAGGACGTGCCGAAAATATTTCGTTAAAAGATTTAGCTAATTTAATTGACCTAGACATTAGTACTATGAGTAGAACTGTAGACAGCCTTGTAAAAAAAGAATTTGTATTTAGAACTCCATCAGAAACAGATAGACGAAGTGTAGATATTAAATTGACAGAGAAGGGATTAAAACTTTTCAAAGATATTGAAAGCAAAATGGATGACAAATTTAATAATATTTTTAATCAAATCTCGTTATAGAACCAGTTAACTGTTTTTAATGGATTAAATATTATTCTTGAAGCTCTTTCCAAAAATGAAAATACATCTAACTGTTGTAATGAAAATTTAAATAATAATACAAATAAGTAAAACGGAAAAGACGTTCATTTTACGCATTTTTATTTTTACTTAAAGAACTCTTTCCTAATAAAAATATTGGAGGGTTAATAATGAAACAAAGTAAAGAATATTTTGATGAAGTAGCATCTAATTGGGACAATATGAGAAATGACTTTTTTTCGGATGAAGTAAGATTGGTAGCCTATAAAACTGCTGATGTTGAAGAAGGAAAATTAGCTGCAGATATAGGGGCTGGTACTGGATTTATAACAGAAGGTTTAATCAATAAAAATGTTAAATTAATTGCTGTTGATCAATCAGAAGAAATGCTTAGTTTATTAAAAAACAAGTTTTCTTATTACAAAGATCTTAAATGCATTCAAGGGGTCGGTGAAAATATACCTATAGACGATAATTCAGTAGATTATGTATTTGCAAACATGTTCTTACATCACGTTGAAAATCCAAGTCTAGTAATAAAAGAAATGCAAAGAATCTTAAAATCTGGAGGAAAACTTGTAATTACCGACTTAGATGAGCATAACTTCGAATTTTTGAAAACTGAGCAATATGATGTTTGGATGGGATTTGATAGAAAGAAAATTAAAGAATGGTTTAAAGATGCTGGACTTGAAAATGTAACTGTAAGTTGTGTAGGAAGTAGTTGCTGCTCTGACTCTAAATGCGGATGTGAAAAGGCTAGCATTAGCATTTTCGCTGCATATGGAGAAAAAATTTAATTATTTTTATAAGGGAGCAAGTAATTATGAATTATATAATTGAAGAAATGAATGAATCTGATTGGGAAGAAGTTTCGAAAATATATCTTGAAGGAATCAATACAGGTATAGCCACCTTTCAAAACTCAATCCCAACTTATGATGAGTGGAATAATGGTCATATTAAATCTTGTAGATTAGTTGCTAAATCAAACGAAAAAGTCCTTGGCTTTGCAGCTTTAAGTCCTACTTCAAGCAGGCCAGTTTATTCTGGTGTAGCTGAGGTTAGTATTTATATTGGCGAAAATTACAGAGGACTTGGAATAGGAAAAGCCCTTCTAACAAATTTAATCAGAATATCAGAAGAAAACAATTTTTGGACTTTACAATCTGGAATAATTAGAGAAAATACTTCTAGCATAGAACTGCATAAAAAATGCGGTTTTAGAGAAATAGGAATAAGGGAAAAAGTTGCTAAGATGGATAATGGATTGTGGCATGATACTGTCTTAATGGAATGTAGAAGTAAAATCGTTGGAATTGATTAGATACAAAATAAATTAATGTAAAAGACAGGCTTATAATATAAAAATACGTTAGCCTGTTTTTTATAATTTAGATACTGCTATCCTTACAGTATGAATTAAATTTAATTGCCACAATATCTCATCATGTTAGTTCCATTAGGTACTTTATCAAAACCAAGTTTTTTATAAAATAAAACCTTATCATCAATACAATTTAACTCTATTCGCTCCACATTTTTAAAATCTCTGTGATTTATAATACTGTTAATTATCAATTTTCCGAACTTTAAGCCTCTATAATTTTTTGAAACTATGACATCGTATATGAAAGCTCTATAAACAAAATCTGACAAAACCCTCGCAAAAGCAATTATTTTGCCATTGTTTGAGTCTATTATTGCAATAATCCAACTCTTTTCAATCATTTTCCTGACATCATCTATTTCCCTATTTTTGCTCCAACTTTCTTCCTTATAAATGTCTAATAAATCAATCATCTGACATTCAGAAAGATTATAGGTAAATTCAAAATCACTAATCACCGTAACCCTCCACCTCCATTAACTTTATTATCGTTATACAACGTACGAATCATTTTACCAACTATCTCAATTTATCCATGTTATTATCTTAATAATGTTATCCCAAAAATGTTTACGATACCTAATAGGCCATCAATTTAAAAACTTCATAGAATTTTATCTAATACATCACGCAAAATATCGACCATTTTGTCAATCTCATATTTTGTTATTATTAAAGGAGGCATCAATCGAATTATTGATGGTCTCGGTGAATTTATTAAAAGCCCTTCATTTAAACATTCCTCAACAATTTCACTTCCCTTGTCTTCTGGAATATCAAATGCTAAAAGTAATCCCTTTCCTCTTATATTAGTTAATTTATATTTATCTTTTATTTCATTTAATCTTTTTACTATATACTCGCCCTGTATGTTAGCATTATGAGCTAAATTTTTGTTTATAATTTCCCCAACTACTGCTAGTCCAGCAGCCATTCCAAGGGGTTGAGCTGAATATGTTCCTCCTTGGTCACCAGGTTCAAATACATTAAGTTCTTCTTTAGCTAATAAAGCGGATAATGGATATCCCCCACCTATTCCTTTTGCCAAGGTCATTATATCTGGCTCAATTCCATAATGGTCATAAGCAAACAGACTGCCCGTTCTGCCAAGTCCAGTTTGTACTTCATCAAAGATTAATAAAATTTTACGTTCTTTACATATCTCTCTTAATGCTTTTATATAATCTTTGTCTAATTCATTAACGCCACCTTCACCTTGTATAGGTTCAAACATGATTGCACATGTATTTGGAGT
The DNA here is from genome assembly GCA_031292145.1 of Clostridium sp. Classification (GTDB taxonomy): domain Bacteria; phylum Bacillota; class Clostridia; order Clostridiales; family Clostridiaceae; genus Clostridium. The sequence continues at coordinate 12,242 of JARLHR010000054.1, forward strand.
TATAGCTGTTTTTATAGCTTCCGAATCATTTAATGGCACATGCTTAAAACCAGGTACCTTAGGTTCATATAAATCTTCCCAAATCTTTTTACCAGTTGCAGACATAGTTGCAAGAGTTCTTCCATGAAAACTGTTAACAGCAGTTATTATCTCATAGGCACCATTAAGAAATTTTGCTCCATATTTTCTTGCTAATTTTATTGCCCCTTCATTCGCCTCAGATCCACTGTTAGTAAAAAATACTCTATCAAAACAAGAATTATCAGTAAGAAGTTTTGCAAATTCAATCATTGGTTTATTATAGTATGAAGGACTAGCATTAATTAATATTTTACTTTGATTAATCAAGGCTTCTGTAAGAACCTTTGGGCAATGTCCTAATGCTGTTACTGCCCATCCACCCATAAAATCAAGATAGGATTTTCCTTCAGTATCCCATAAATAAACACCTTCTCCACGTTCCATTACAATATCTGGACGTTTTGTCGTAAATAAAATTGATTTGTTTGCCTCTTCAAGAAATTCCTTTGTACTGTTTAATTTATTCTCCATCAATATCAGAACCTTTCATATTTATTAAAATAATAATTATTAGAATGAAACCAATCTTATCTAAAGTTATGCATTAAAAAACTGACTGTAAATCTAACTATTAAGTCCACTCCAATAATTTCCTATTTCATAATTATACATATATTATTATAATTATTCAAGCGTTATTTTAGTGTTATGATATTCTAAATCGCATTAATCAATATACTTATATATAAACCTTCTCATAAAATATGCATAATCATACACTCGCTGCATACAATTATTAAAAAGAACTGTCACATTAGCAGATTGATATGCAACCTTACCTTAAACTATACCTTTGGCGCTCGATACTTTCACACTTTAGACTGCGCCGATACTGGGCGCACATAATTAAAGCTATAATAGTATAAATTTACACTATTATAGCTTTATCTTTTAGCATTTAAAATCAACTTATTTATTTAATTTTAAATATTGTTCTTCTGTTATTTCAGTAAAAAAGTTAAATGCAAACTCTTTATAATGAGTTAGCGGTTGCTTTTTTTCCTCTTCTTCTTTTACTTTAATAAAGTAATCTATAGGGTCAACATTAATAGCTTTACTCCAATAAATTCTATTCCCACTGAGTGTAATTTCTGCACTATAAGTCATAAGATAATACTTCATATTCTAAATCTCCTTTTAAATTATTTAAAATTATATATGTTGCAATTAATTTTTTACAATCAAATTAATCTTTAGGAATTTAACCCTAATTTATTAATTGTCTATTGTAAATTATTAATTACAATATGTTCAAATTAATTTAAAAATTAGATTATATATTTTTTTAGATTTGTCAATTAGTTATTTCTTTCCTTAGAATATGAAAAATATTTTCTTCCCCAATGTAATGCCACATTTACTAATGCAATCATTACTGGTACTTCTATTAATGGACCTATTACTGCAGCAAATGCTACCCTTGATTGAATTCCGAATACTGCTACTGCAACAGCTATTGCCAATTCAAAATTATTACTTGCAGCTGTAAATGATAAAGTAGTAGTTTGATGATAATTTATGCCTGACTTGTAACTTATATAAAATGATACAGAAAACATAACTATAAAATATATTACTAGTGGTATTGCTACTTTAATAACATCAATAGGTAATTCTACAATGTACTTACCTTTAAACATGAACATTACTACTATTGTAAATAATAATGCTATTAAAGCTAACGGACTAATCTTAGGAACAAATTTTTTTACATACCATTCTGTTCCCTTCATAGGTTCTACTATAAGTCTAGTAAGCATTCCTAGTAAAAAAGGAATTCCAAGGTAAATTGCAACTGACGTTGCTACTTGTCCCATAGAAATATGAACTTCATATCCTGTAAGTCCAAATATAGGTGGTAAAACTGTGATAAATATATACGCAAATATAGAATAAAATACTACCTGAAATATCGAATTAAATGCTACTAGCGCTGCTGCATATTCGCTGTCTCCATCTGCTAAACTGTTCCAAAGAATTACCATAGCTATGCATCTGGCTAGTCCAATAAGAATAAGTCCCGTCATTAATTCAGAATCTGACTTTAAAAATACAAATGCTAGTATAAACATCAATACTGGTCCAATAAACCAATTCTGCACTAATGACAACCCAAGAACTTTTGGATTTTTAAATACCTTTCCAAGTTCTTTATAATTTACTTTTGCAAGTGGTGGATACATCATAACTATTAATCCTATAGCTATAGGTATTGATGTTGTCCCAACCGATAAACTTGCAAGTCCTGCAGATAATGATGGCATTCCCCATCCTAGCAATATTCCTAATGCCATTGCAGCAAATATCCACAAAGTTAAATATCTGTCTAAGAACGATAATCTAGATGATTTATTATTCAATTTTAAACTCCCTCCAATTTTAAATTAATCTAAATTAATTTCATTATTACCAATTCTCTTAGCTAAATCTTTTATTTTTTCTTCTATAGTTTTAGCTGTTTTTATAAATTCTTCATCACTTTTGCCTGTTGGATCATCTAATCCCCAGTCTTCTATGTGCTTTCCTGGTAAAATCGGACATACAACATTACATCCCATTTTAATAACAATATCTACCTTTGGTATATCTGATAAAAGTTTTGATTTGTGTGTTTCATTCATATCGATATTATATAAATCCTTTATGATTCTCACTGCATCTTGATTTATTTGCGGTTTTGTTTCTGTTCCAGCTGAATAACTTTCAAATATTGAACTTCCATAAAGCTTTCCAAGTGCCTCTGCTATTTGTGATCTGCATGAATTGTGTACACATATAAATGCTACTTTTGTTTTCATATTTTTCATCTCTCCCTTGTTCATTAAATTAAATTTATTAAATTTTTTCCTCTTACGTCTTCTGATTTCCATTCTATCAATGCAAAGTTCCCATTTGAAATTTCATCAACTTTGTTAATCCATTGAATTTCATTACTTGCTTTTGCCTTTAATATTTCATTAGTAGTATTGGTTGCATAAAGACTTGAATTTATCACCCACCATTTACTATAAATCTGTGCTCTGTTCAAATCCTTTTGAAGTCTCATTGCTTCATAAACTGGAGTTGTTTCAGCTAAAGTCACTATAATAACCTCTGTTTCTTTTTCATTTCTTAATTTAGGAAGTAACTTAATAACTGATTCTGGTATATCTCCTTCTGATCTAGAAATTTCCCTATTATAGCTTTCTGTTGAATCTAGAAGTAATAAAGTATGACCAGTTGGTGCTGTATCTATTACCACTATTTCATTTTCTGATTTTTCAACTATTTCCGCAAAAGCTCTAAATACTGCTATTTCTTGAGTACACGGCGATCTTAAATCTTCTTCAATATATTCGATATCTTCATCAGTCATATTGTTTTCTCTTGCCTTATCTAGTACTTCTTGTCTGTACCTTTCAAGTTCTTGTTTTTCATCAATGTTACTTAAAGAAATACCATAACTTTCATCTAGTACAAATTTTAAATGTGCTGCTGGATCAGTAGTTGTTAAGTGAACTTTCTTGCCTTTTTTAGCTAAACCTAATGCTATAGCTGAAGCTATAGTTGTCTTTCCAACTCCACCTTTACCCATTGTAAATATAACTTTTTTATTACTATTATAAAGATCTTCTATAACATTCTTTAATTTTGGTATATCAGTTGAATTTAAAGAATCTTCACTAATTTTAATACGGTCTTCTTTAAGTAAAGCTCTTACATTCTCAAGTCCTGTTATATTATAAGGTCTTAGAGGAATTTCAAACGTATCTATATCCTTAAATTTAGTTGGCATATTTTCTAGCGCCTTTTGTTGCTTTTCATAAATAGCAGTTGAAAGTTCGTCATCATGATTTTGAAGTACACCATTTACAACTAATATTTGATTCTTCACTCCTATTTCTTGGAGTTCACAAGAAGCTCTTTCAGCCTCTATTAATGGAGACTTTTCAGGGCGGGATACAAGTATAAGTGTTGTTTTATCTTTATCAGCTAAAGTTTCTACTGCATTTTTATAAACTTCTTTCTTCTCTTCAAGTCCTGCAAGCTGACCTAAGCATGATGCTCCATGAGTACTTTCACTAATAAAGTTGCTCCAAGCAGAAGGCAATTGTAACATTCTTAAAGTATGACCTGTTGGTGCAGTATCAAAAATAATATGATCATATTCATTAAATACTTTTTCATCAGTTATCATACCTGAAAACTCATTAAAGGCTGCAATCTCAACAGTACATGATCCAGATAATTGTTCTTCCATATTATCTATTACTGCTTGTGGTAATTTTCCTCTGTAAGGCCCAATTACACTTTCTCTATATTCAGCTGCAGCAGCTTCTGGTTCAAAGTTTGCAACAGTTAAGTTTGGAACTTCTTTTATTTGAACACCTTTATTATTTAACTCTGTATTAAATACGTCTTGAAGGTTTGAAGCAGGATCAGTACTTACAAGCATAATCTTTTTTCCTTCATCAGCTAAATTTAAAGCCACAGCACAAGCTGTTGAAGTTTTACCTACTCCACCTTTTCCAGTGAAAAATAGATACTTAGTTAAATTCAGTTCATTTATATTAAATGCTTTAAACATAATTTTCTCATCCCTTCTACGTAAGCATATTCATTTTGACTAGTAAATCTATAATTCTTCTTAGCAGCATCCATCTTTACAGCCACAGCTTTTAGCTGGTTTCTTTACACTTGCTTTCTTTATTGTAAGTTTTAAAGTATCTGATGGTATACCTAATAAAACACAAAACTCTTCATTAGTTGGATAACTACCTGCCTTCACTACAACTCCATCTACTACTATCACAGGTAATGCTTTTACTCCTATAGTATTTAATATTTGGTTTACTTCTTTATTATCTATAAAAGCTTGAGGATTACTTGTAAGATTGTATCTTTCAACCAATATTCCTTTATTTTTTAAAGTATTTAAAACAGTTGCAACTCTTAGTAATTCCTTATCTACTGATGGCCCGCAAACACCTGTTGAACAACACATAGCTGGATCAAATATAATCATTTTTTTCATTTTACAAAACTCCTTTATTAAATAATTTCTAATAACTAACTTTTTATTTGCACGTGCATTTGGATTTATCTTTACAAATACAATCTTTTGTTTCTGTTATGAGATTCATCATAAATAATGTAAGTTTGTTGCAGTTATTAATATTTAGACTGTAATAATTCCAAAGGCCCTCTTTTCTAGTCTCTATTAGACCACAGTCACTTAATACTTTCATATGATGTGAGAGTGTCGGTTGAGTAAAACCAAAGAATTCTAAGATATCGCATGCACATCTTTCACCACAAGATAATATATCTATTATTTTTAGTCTACTGGGATCAGATAGAGCCTTGAAAATCTTCGCATTTTGTTCATAATCCATATTCATTTACACCCTTCCTATATAGATGTTTATCTATATATAATATAGACTATTATCTATGTAAAATCAATATATAAGTGATATATTTTAACCTTTTCTTAACACTAAATATACAACAGTCTATATAGTTACTTTATGCAACAGTTAAATTATTGTTACAAAATAGTATTATGAAAAACTTTTGATATCTATACATTATTTTCAAATATCTTAGTAAATAAATAATCCCACAAGCAATACTTTAGTTACTTGCGGGAATTACTATTATAACCCTTGTTTTTTATTTTTATTGGTTCATAGTTTAATAATACTACGAACTAAAGAGTATGCTCATAACAGGAAGTTAAGGTTTTTTAGCTAAATACAAAACTATAGTGTCATCAAGCGTTATTTTATTACCTGCATCTAAAATAGCAGTTCTTATACCCTCAAAAAAATTTGTTCTATATGGCTCTTTTAACGCAATATGGTCGCAATGTGTACCTGTGTACAATACAAATTCATCTGCATTAAATTCTCTTGTTTTGTGATAATTTCGACATTCAAAATCAACTAATCCATATTTTTCAGCATTGTTGTAAGCTAAGCTACAAGTATACTTATTTTCAGGATAAAAATACTTACTATATACCTCTTGTATTTTAGCATACAAGTCTTCGTTAGGAGTTTTATAATCTGTTTGAGTCATCATCATTGCAAATGTCCCACCATTTTTTAATATATTATAAACTTTTGGGAATCCGATTTCTTCCGGTATCCATTGAATCGTCGCAGCAGAATACACCAAATCAAATTTTTGTTGTCCAAAATCATATGTTTCAAAATCGGCATTTACAATATGAAAATTGTTATATGAACTAAACTTATTTTTTGTATATTCTGCAAGATGTTCTCCGAGTTCAATCGCCAAATACGAACAACCTACTTTTAAAATTGGTTCAGTAGCTTGACCTGTACCTGGACCGATTTCAAGAACTGTTTTATCTGTATCAAGCTTTGCATACTGAATAACATCAGAAAAAACTTCCTCACAATAACGTGGTCTCCATTTGTCAAATTGTTCCGGTATACTGTCAAAAACTTTTCTAAACTCCATGATATTCCCTCCCAAACAAAATATAAATTAATCTGTGGATCAAGCAATAATTTACCAGCATGAATCAATTATAGCACAAATTGTAAGATTTATTTTTTATTTTAGTTCAAATTCTGCGGTTACATGTGAATAACCTATAGAATTTCCGATTTCAGCCAATATTCTATATTTTCCTGCTGTCAGCTTTTTAAAATCTTTTAGTATGTTTAATCTACCAATATCCATACTTGTTCCTTTTGCTGGTAAAAATGCTGCCATATCAGTAAAAGTTGCATTTTCTGCAAAATCTAAATTATGCCACTCATTATTTTCAAACTTATCTATTTGATAATACATTCCACCATATTCACTTTGCAAATTCGTATTATTTGTTATATCAACCCTAATCTCTTCAGTGCCGAGAGGATATACACTTTTTTCAGTCTTCATGGTAATATCTTGTAATTGTGATTTACCTTTAGTTGTATCTAAAGCTCCATCTGCACCTAAATAATATCCATCAACAATTTCATCTTTTGCTAGAGCCCCTTCAAAGCTAAAGTAATAATAATTTCCATTAACTAATTTCCAGCCTTTAGATGCAATATTTTCCTTATATAAGGTATCTCTCACTTCTACAGGATATCCATCTGTTTTCAACATATTTTTAAATTCATTAATGTCAAAAGTTTTATCCTCATTAGTTGTAACATTCTTTGAATTTAATAAATTATTTGATGCTGCTTGAATCCATGTACCATCAGAATCTAATTCGTATCCATCTATTGATGTATCGTGTGCCATATATCCATCTTGCCTAAAATAATACCATTTTCCATCAATCTCTTTCCAGCCTACTGACCATGAACTTCCTTCTGTATTCCACCAACCGTTTGAATCCTGTTTCCATTCTGCACTTGCTCTTATAGGATATACTGTCAACATTGAAGCTAATGCTAATGAACTAGCTATTACTTTTATTAATTTGATATTTTTCATCTTTAGCCCTCTACTTCCATTAAGTCCTTATTTTACTATAATATACAACTAATTCATATTTTTTCGGTACCTTGTTATTCAATTTTCAAAATAGTCTTTGAACAAGTTTTTCACAAAATAAAAATAAGAGTAGGAAACACTATTTCAACTGTCTACTACCCTTCAAAAAATAATTATTGAGCCTGTAAGAATTCTTCATAATTTTCTATTATGTCCTCTCTATTGGTCCTCTTTAGCCAACTCTTGTATTTTAAAATGATTTCTTCTATAGTTTCCAAGCTAAGCTTATTGTTCTTTCCTTTTTTCATTTTTACATACATATTAATTTTAATTATATTCCCCAATTGTCTCACTCCTTTTGTACCTATACCTATCATTTATATGCTGCATTAAATTTATTGTTACTAAAATTTCGAGTTCCTTAATAGGCATTGATTTCATTGTTAAAACAAAGGGGCTTGTTATATAATGCCTCCTGTAAATTAATTAATTATTCTATTATAAAAAAGAAAAAAGAACTTAGTAAAGCTTGTACTAAGTTCCTCTAAATCTATAATTTTTACTTTATTCTGAAAATACCTTATCTACCAGATGAAGCAACCCATCTTTAATCAAATCTTTTTTTATAAAATAAGTCGCTCCAAGAGCTTCACAAACATCTAACTCATTAGAAAAATTATTTTTACCACCGTCTGAAAGAACAATTATGCCTATATCTTTATTTTCTTCTCTTAATTCCACTATAAGTTCTAATCCAGTTTTTTTTGGCATATATATATCCGTAATTATCAAATCAATATTGCCTAATTTCTTATATATCTCAATTCCCTCTTCACCATTAGCTGCTTCGCATACATTATAATTTGCATTTTCTAAAATAATTCTTATAAAAGTTCTAATGCTTGCAACATCATCAACTACTAATACATTTTTTTGCTTCTCATTCATTATTTCTCAACCTTCCTTTTTCACTTTATAATATAAACTTAATCTTGAATCTAATAGCTTACTTTTTAATATTCATACCCTTTTCTTATATAAATAAAAAAAGACCAATAAAAACTAATCAATCAAAAAATTATTAGTTTAAATTGGTCGGTTGCACAACTAGCTCTAAATTCTCAAAGTGCCCACATAAAAAGAATTTTTCATAGCTTCCAATTGTTATATTCTATTAATAACCATAAAATTTTAAATACATGTGTAATATTACCATGACAATGTAAGAAAATCAATAGTTAATAATAAAGACTATCAATGCTATACAATAATTTTGTTTATATATACTTTACTCCTATGTTATAGGGTTCCTCATTGAAAATTATATTTATAACCTGTAATTTTTGTAATAACTGTATTTAAGGAAAAGACTTTATACAGGTAAGAAGTAAGAGGTAAGAGATATGGAAGAAAAGCCACAGGCTTTTCAAAAAAATATATTTTTTAGAAATCCCATTCAGGGATTTCATCATTAACTCTTAGTTCTTAACTAATTAAATACATTATTCTTGATCAAAAATCAAATAACATATAGTAAATAAACTTCTCAATGCGTTTCCCTATACTTTTCAATCATTAATTCAAACTTAATAATTCTTGTTAGGCACACGAAAGAAAATAATAGTTAACAAAAAAATTAAGGGTACAGGATAACTCCCATACCCAAAAAATCTAGCTTAATTTAGTTGCAACTCCATTGCTATCAAATCTATATCCATACATATCAGTATCGTGGATCATTGAGCCATCTGAATATAAACAATAGTCCTTTCCTGCATCATTTATCCAACCAGTTCGCATTGCTCCCGTCTGGTCAAGATAATACCACTCACTTTCGACTTCAACCCATCCAGTTTGCATGGCTCCCGAAGCATCAAAGTAGTACCATGAACCACCTATTTCAACCCAACCAGTTTGCATAATTCCGCTATCATTAAAATAATACCAGTGGCCTAAGTTCTTGTCATATATCCACCCTGTCTTCATGGCACCATCATTAGAATTACCTAAATAATACCAATTATTGCTATCTTGTTTCCAATCATACTCCATATATCCTTCTGAATCAAATAAATACCACTTTCCATCAATCTTTTCCCATCCACTCTTAGTATAAGTGCCATCAGTATGCTTGTACCACCACTTACCATCTTGCAATATCCATTCTCCTGCTGTTGTAGAATCAGTTAAAAGAACTCCCTCAGTAAATGCGTCAATATCACATGGTCCATTCACCCCACTAATATACCCATTTTCAGTATATTGATGTCCAACTCTATTTGTAAAGAATGTGTCCGCTAAATTCCAAGGATCATCATTATAATTTGCTTCCCAAAATGCCATATCCTTAATAGCAGATTCTGCCACTTCTAGGTTTTTTATAAAGCTAGTGTAGGTGTATATACCTAATTGCAATGGACTTAATTCATTAAATGCTGTAATAAATCTTTCTACATAATCACAAAGTGTATTCTCATTAAATCCACTCATTGTTTCTACATCCATCATAGGAACTAAATCCCATTCATAGTCCTTAATCATAGAATAAAAGTTAGCCGCTTGTGCTTCAGGAGTAGATGTGCTAACTAAAAAGTGATATGCGCCAACTTTTAAATCATTTTCTTTACAGCCACTATAAAATTCAGCCATATAAGGGTCTTGATATGATTTTCCTTCTGTAGCTTTTACATAGATATATTCTACACCATCATTTGAAACCTGACTAAAATCAACTGATCCAGTATTATTAGATATATCAATTCCTTTAAAATTACCCATATTAAATTACCTCCCTTTCAAATATTACTGTTCTACATAATATGAAAGAGTAACCATAAAGGCTACTCTTAAAATTAGGCTTTCATTGTTGTTACTTGTTATTTTCTTTCATATGCCTAAAACTAGCATTTTCGGATTCTAATTTTTACTGCCTTATGCTTTGCATAAATTTTGCTTATATACACATAATTAAGATGGTGTATGAAATAACTAATGGAGGTGATTGCCCAAATGAAAAAATTTACTATTACTTTTTTATTTTTTTTACTCTTAGCATTTAGTATAAATACAATATCTACTGTAGCCCAGCCTAACACACAGACGTTTTCTGAAGGATTTTATAGCATAAGTGATTTAAAGTTACTTCCAAATGTTGCGTACAATATTCAAAATGTTTCTCCTGTTGAAACCTTCGTAATAATATTTGATGGTGACAAAAAAATACAACAATCTATACGTTTGGAAGGTAATTCAATAAAATATGCCATGAAACCCATGAAAAATGACTATAGGTTTATAATATTTGGAGGTGGTAAGTTAGCTTTCACTCCAACAAATATTACTCCATAATAGAGGCTGTTTTAAAATAGCCTCTTTTTATAATGTAATTTGAGTGGAGCCTAAATTCATATAAGTCACCTCTTCTTTTTATATTTTAAATAGTTTTGAATAAGCCATTAAATTATATACTCATCATTATAGCTTCCCAATCAATATACTTGTGATTTTCCTTTTTATCTTGTTGTCGTATAAATACTGTTACTAAGTTGCAGTTCCGTTACCTGGTATAAATTTAAGCTCTGGATTTCTTGTTAACCTTCCTATTAGTACAACCTTGTTCATTCTTTATTCCTTCTTTCTCTTTTTCTATTAATCTTGTTCCAAATGATGCTACTTCCTGAATATCTATTAGAGTTAAATAATTAGTTTTTAATTCTTTTAATTCAAAAGTACCTCTCATTGCTTGTTGTTTAGCATTACTTATAAGTTCTTTAAGTTTCAAAACACTTGCTTCAGTTGGTTCTTCTCCGTTAGCTGATGTAAAATATCCAATATATCCACTTTTGAATACTATTTTAATTTCTAACATTATTTAACCTTCCTTTTTACAAAACTCACTTTCTTTATATATATTCATCCAATCGTCAAATGTCATTGTAACTAATCACTTAAAACGATCTTTTCTATAAAATACTGCTTTATGTTTTCTGTATACTTTACATAATTTATTTAGTAACTCTGTTCTTATAATGCTCATTTACTTGTTTCTGCGCTATATGAATAGCATTGATTGCGCAGCAAAAATATCACATTATTTGCATTGTGATATTTCAATTTGTATTTTTTATTTATATTGTAAATATTACATTAAAAATATAACCTCTAAAATTCTTATTACTAAAAAATAATACTTATAATCACTTTGGTTCTATCTCTAATTCACCATCTCCAGCTACTACAATTATGTAATTAGGCAGTATAGGTACCATATCAGTTTTTTCTGAATTAGCTACTATTTTTGTACTTTGTATTATAGCATAATCTTCATCAAAAACTAATAAGCGAATGTCTTTGTTATCAGAAATATTTTTAACAATATAAATCCCATCTTTTGAAGGCTTAAGATCACTTATAGTATAAATGCCTTCCTTAAATGCATTAGCAATTGCAAATGTAGTTTTCAATCCAATTATATTAAATGAGATGACTAAAAATATTAAAAATAAAACCATATACTTCTTCATAACACCTCTCCTTTTAGTTAAATTATTAAGCAAAATCATAATATTAATCTTTTGGATAAATATGCACTTCTCCTTTACCAATTATTATAACTTTAAAATTTTCTTTAATAGGTACTGTATTAATTTTTGGTGAATTAGGTAACAATCGTACACCTTCAATTACATTTAAATTGTCATCTAAAATTGTTACATAAATATTATCCTGGGGGCGAATGTTTTGAATTGTATAAATATAATTTTTCGATTTACCAAAATCAGATACTTTATAAATACCTTGAGTAAAGGTATTATCAACTGCAAATGCCGATTTTAATTCAATTATACCAAATGACAAATATAGAAAAATTAGGAATAAAATAATAGACTTCTTCATTAATACCAACACCTTTCAAATTTATTTTTTACAACAGTTAGAATACTACTCATGTATGTTTGAAAAAGCATATTTTAATTTATAAATGCGAATTAAGCAAATATATTTATATAAAAATAACCTTTATGAGGAAGACGAATTGAAACTAGAGTATCGTCAAGTGTGTATTTTGTACCTGCAATAGGACTTTTACCTTCAATCATATTCATTCCACAAGTATACATAGCTTCAGCATAAGCTCTAGGATCTTGATAAACTGATCCTAACATATATTCTTTGTCAATAAATTCTTTAGCCATGGGTGTTACATCAACTCCAACAACTGGAATTGTTTTAGTTTTATCTCCCTTGTTATATCCATATTCTTGTAACGCTTTAATAGCCCCAATAGCCATTGTATCATCATTTGAAATTATAACTTCAATTAGATCCTTATATTTTTCAAATTCTGATTTTGTAGCATTATATGCTAAATCCTCTTGCCAATTACAAATCTTAAGTGAAACTTGTTGCGTTTTAATTCCAGCTTTCTCAATTGTTGAAACTGAGTATTTTGTCCTTTGAATTGCTTCAGTATTATCACCCTCACCCTCTAACATAAAATATTGCATTATATTATCACCGTTTTTATCAATATATTCCTTACTAGTATTCCATGCGTCAATAAGCATTCTTCCTTGTAACACACCAGCACTCGCTGCATCTGTACCTATATATAATGCTCTACTATAAGATTGTACAGGCACTGGCGTAAGTGGTTCTCTGTTAAATAAGATTACTGGAATATTGTGTTCTTTTATTCTATCTATAACTTCTTTTGCATATGCTCTATCAACTATATTTAATAATATAAGATCTGTTCCTTCTTGTAGCACTTTGTCAAGTTCTTCATTTTGGATTCCTTGATTTGATTTACCATCATAGAAAGTATATTCGACCTTGCCTGGATTTTCTTTTTGGACATCCTCTAAATTTTGACGAATTTCAGAAATGAAATCATCAGTAAAATCTAATAAAAAAGCCGATACTTTTGCAGGTCTTACTTCTGCCAAAGCAGTGCTGACAGCTTTTTTACTATAGCCTGTTAATGTAGAGCTCATCAAAAATATAATTATAATAAATGATAGTATTCTTTTTAATATTTTCATTTTAGCCTCCATTAATTATTCATAAAATGCAATATAAATTTAAAATTCTTCTTAATATTATAATTTATTGTTAGCTAAATGATTGAATATTATAACTAAATTTTGCAATACCCTAAACAAACTTAAAATTATCAATGTCACCTTATAAATATCATATTATTTAATTTTCAAAGAACATTTTTTTATCAATTATTATGTCATATCTACATTGTAAATAAGATAACCTTCCCTTTTCCAATTTTTAAGAATTCCATTAATGTATTTCATGTTGGGCTTGCTTAATTCCAATGCCTTATCTATAGCAAATTTAGCATTGTCTTTCCCATGAATCGATATACAGCTTTTAATGGCAAGTAAATTAAGCCCTATGACCCTTATAGAATTATTTTTATAATGATCCAAAAGTTCATTGGCAGCTTCTTCAATTTTTTGTTTTTTTAGTACAGGATAGAGAGACTTAGAATTAGTCTTATACAAATCAACCTCTTGAATACTATCATTTATCTTATTTGACTGTATATTATTTTTCTCCAAATTCTCATCCTCACTCTTCATCTCTATCTTACTCTTATTCTCTCTGTTGCGTTACCGTAACGTTACTATTTTTTGCATGAGAAATCCCATCAATATTTATTTCAAGATCACTTTCACCATTTATTTCAAAATTACTTTCATTATTTATTTTGAGATTACCCTCCTTTAAAAACTCTAAAGAACTTCTCCCTATTTCATTTGAATGAGCAGCCCCTCCTATTTCATCCGAATGAGGCTCTACGCTAATTTTCATATTTAAGTCGCTAGCACTTTCTAGGTCTGCACAGATATTTTCTTTCTTTCTTGACCTGAAATTTCTAGCTCTATTTCTATTTAAGCTTCTTACTCTTTCCATACTTTCAACGTTTTGATATTTATCCCAATTACAAATTCTAATAAAATTATTTTCATCTATTTCTATCATTTGAAAATCACTTAATACCTTAAATGCAGCTTCAATGGTATTTAATGGTCTATCGAAAATTATAGAAAGCATTTCATTAGTATATGGTGTATTTTTATTAAAGTAAATCAACCCTTTATCATTAGTTTTAGCAGCTGAATAAATAGCTTTATAAGTATACATATTATAGAATCTCTCTTCTCCATTGATTCAATAAACTTTAACTTTTCATTTTTAAATAATCCTGTATACAATTTAAGCCAAAGTACCTCATTCACTGCATTATCTTCCCTTTATTTATTAAATCTTTTCCTTTAATTTGATTAATCGCTTCATCTTGTTTAAAGCCTGCTTCTGTTGAAGTTTGCACTTTATTTGTATCTTCAGTGAATTCCTGTTTAGTATTGCTTTCACATTTAACATCGTCTAAAATATTAAAGTTTGTAATAATTTTTTCACCCATATCCTTCAAATCATTTTTCAAACTTTTATTTGTTGCCATAAATTCTCCACCTTTTAATTGATTAATGATTAATTATTCATTGTTCATTTTTTAAAACTTCGAATCTTCTAGTAATGCTTTCTTTTATTACATTTTTATATACATCAGGATAATTATTTTTCAGAGCCTTTGCATCTATTCTATTAGACAAAATGCTTTTCCAATTAACTAAAAAATATTCTGTAATTCCTCTTTCAGCACTTTTCATTTCATTCTTTATATTATTTTCAATTTGCTTAAGAGATTTCTCCAAAGTGTTTATATTTTCTTTAATTTTCATATATTTCTGGAGCTTGTCTTTATATTCTCCCTGAAGAATTATTTCTGAGCCTTTATCACTTACTTTATACTTACTGCCTATATATTGAGTGGCTCCAAAACTTCCATCAATTGAAGGTGGGATTTTCTTTAATACATTATTATTCCAAAAATTCTTCTCCTTCTCAATTATCATATCTATTAACTCATCATCTATATAATCAAAGCCGATTAGTTCAATTAATACTCTATTGCATTTTCCCTTGTTATAATAAAGGCATGTTTTAAAAGTACATTTAACAATCATCATATCTTTCTCCTATAAATTTGTTTATGAAATATTCTTGGCCTTTTCCTGTTATTTTAGCAGTTTTAGAAACTGTGATTTTGCCATCTCCATGGTTAATAATTGTTTCTTTAATTTGAAATAGCTTAAGATCCATAGATCTTTGAGTTGGCAGATTATATTCTGAACCCCTTCTCTTTATTAGATATCCATTTTCCCTAAAATAATTAAATAATCTCAATCCTCCAATGTTTACTCCATTTTGTTTAAGTATCTTTGCAAGTTCAAGATTCAATGAAATACTTATCTACAGAAATGTTTTCCCTTCTTAAAACTACGTTATGAATAGTTTTATTTTAATTCCAGCTTATTATCTTTTGACTATTTTTTCTCAAAAATTCACCACCACATAATTATCCAAAATTTTCATTTCATAAAACGACAATTAAACTCTTAATTTAAATTATTATATTTCACTCTTTAAATATTATATATAAACAATAAAAAATAGCACATGTACTCATTTTGTGAGCATATGTGCTATTTCTAAATGTAATCTAACATAAAAAAGGAAGTTTTAAACCTTCCTTTTATTAGCATAAAATCAAATTAGTGTATTTACTATTTTCACTAATAAGTATATAATAAAAATTTAAGATTTTTTCAATTTCTTTTCTATACCTATTTATTTTATTTTAGCTCAAAAGAAACAAAAGTACAAGATATACTGAGTAAGCTGGTGAATATATTTGCAGTATTAACCAATATTAATGGTACTTCATTAGAATGGGTTAGATGGGATTTAATTTTATTTATAGCTGATGTTATACTATTTATTATTAGAGACGGCTTTATACTAATTATAGGTAAATCATGAAGGGAAGTTATAATATGAAAATAGAATTTGAAAGAGCAACAATTAATGATATTGATGAATTGATTAATGTAAGAAATCAAAGCTTCTATGAAGATTATGTTAAGTATGGTGAATGCCCAGGATATAATCTCACGAAGGAAAGTATGACTAACATTATTTTAAGTAGAATTGTATATAAAATTATATACGATAATCAAATGGTAGGTAGTATTAGTATAAAAGATAATAATGATAATACTTATTACCTTGGTTGTCTATGTGTGATACCAGACTATGAAAACAAAGGAATAGGACAAGAGGCACTTAGGTTTATTGAACGTAAATTTCCCAATGCAATTGCTTTGACTTTAGAAACACCAGCAGATAAGGAGAGAAACCATTATTTCTATAAAAAATCTGGTTATAACATTATAAAAGAATATATGAATGGTTCCGTTAAGCTAGTACTGTTTGAAAAGAAATTTACTTCTGTGTCAAGTAAGCTTAATTATGATAAATGATGTTCTAATGGAAATTCCATCTCATATTATCCTTACAAAGATGTAGAAACTGCAAAACCTTGATTTCTACACACTTTAGAAAGTTAATCTGCAAGTTTTAATACAGTTTGTATTGCCTGATCATCAGCAATATTGTTAGTCTTTTGAGCAGGTACATTTATATCTGGTTCTGTTTTATGTTCAAAATCGCAGCTTCCATCTAAAGTTAATCCCATATCATTTGAAAATCTGAAAAGATAGCCACTATTAGGAAGTGAACATATTTCTGGTTCATAACCAATACCATCTACACTTGTTTTTTCTCCAATTAATGTTGCAAATCCTGTATCTTTACAAAAATTAGCAAATTGATTTGTTGCAGAAAAATTATTATGATCAATAAGCAGATAGATTTTACCATTAAATCCAATAGAATTTTGTGGTTCAAGTTCATATGAAGATACATAATAATATCTAAAATCACTCTTCAATTCTGAAGGTAAATTTCTAAGATTTTCTTTATCAATATCTACAATTGGTTTAAGACCATCATAAATGGGGTCACTTACTTTATTGCCAAACAAATACTTATCTTTAAGAAATTGCTCACTAAATTCCCCACCTTTGAATGCCATATAGAATTTATATTCCATTGGTTTATTAATAAGCATTTGAACCATATCTATCCAAAAAGTTTCAGTTCCTCCACCATTACCTCTTATATCAATTATCAGAGCCTTCGAGTTTTTAATACTCTCAAAATACGATTTAACTATTTTCATATCTTCATCCACATATTGATCCAAAAATGAGTGTATATATAAGTATGCAACCTTCCCATTTGCCATATCCATTGTTCTAACAATATTATAATTTGAATTTCCTGATGAAATATTTGAATTTTCTTTTCCTTTCATAGAAGAATATCGTTCAACAGTTTTTGTTTTATTTACTTCTTCTACCCATGTCTTTTTGCAATCATAATACTTTTCATAATAACTTTTTAACAGTAAATAATTATCTTTATCTACCATCGCTACATGGCCATTATCAAGTTCTGATAATATTACATTCAAAGTATTAAAGAAACTTTCATCATTAGGTGTTGCTTTTATTCTGCTAATATAGTCATCCTTCTTTGATAACCAATCTATACCATTTAATCTTTCGCTTACTTCAAAAAAAGGATAATTTTCTTTAAGTATTGTATACATATATTCAAAATCATCTAATTTCTCTTTTTCCGTCAATTGCTTATTATTCATGTTGCTATTTGAAGGCTTGTCTTTATTCGTACCACATCCAGTAACCATAAATATAATAACAAATAGAAAAATAACTATCGTACTTTTTTTCATCTACTTACCTTCTTTACTTAAAACTATTTTTCATAACATATATATTATGTATAACTATAGAATATAGTGTAGATATTTTGTTTATTGACTATCAAAGAATATTTTTTGTTTATTACTTAAAATGAAAATTGTGTACTAATTATTTTCAAACTTTATTAAATAATATCAGAATATATTTGTTTTTTTAAAAAAGTAATAATCAAAAATTGATTTAACTATTCTTTAATACAAAATCGGCAGTTTCAATCGGGGAATATTCTAAGATATATTTTTCTTCTGCTGGGAAGTATCGTTTTTCGTATTTACATTTTATATCTTCCAATCCACCCATATATCCATCTCTTGCTAAAACTCTATTTAATCTAACTTCCTGTGGTACATCAAGATAAATTATAAAATCTAAATAGGCTTTTAGTTCTTTTCTTTGTAAAAATATTCCTTCTAATATTAATACAGAGCCATGAACTAAATTAACTCTTTGGGTAATATATTTATCATTTTCTTTATCATATATTTCTATTTGTTTATCTATTATTTCTCCATTTTTTATAGGAGATAAAATTTCTTTCACTAAATAATCATATCTCCATTGCACATTGTAATAACAATACCACTCTTCTTTAGATATATCATATCTAATGCATTTTGGGTGAATAAAATCATCAATATGTAATACATAAGAATAATAATTTTCATTCTGTAATTGCAATTTTAACGAATTAACAAGTGTACTTTTACCTGCTCCGCCTAAGCCATCAACCCCAATAATATATATTTTTTTAGAAATATCTTCATTTTTCAATTTGTTTATCAAAAACTCCATTTCAAATTTCTCCTTTTTATACTTCTTGTTCATATTACGTAATATGAGTTGTGTTGATTGCGATGTTGAGACCTAAAAATAGCACATACTTAAAATAAATCTATACTTAATTTTATAGCTGTATTTTAAATATGCACATCTCAATATCGCAATCAATTTATAGAACGAAGTCGCTAAAAG
>JARLHR010000055.1 GCA_031292145.1 Clostridium sp.
AAGTAGGCTTATTTCAGTGCGTCTAAAATTGAGAAATCTCCAAATAATTGATGTGTACTTCCAATTATTTGGAGATTTATATCTTTAAACCGAAAAGGAGTATCGCTCCTGATTAAAATTTAATCATTTTGCAACACTCCCTTAAAGTTTACCAGTTTATAAATTTTACAGTTTTTTTATTTGGATTATAACTGAAAAATATAAGAAGCTTTAATCTTTTTTGATCTCAATTGAATGCTGTAAACAATAAAATTGCTGATAAATGCAGGACATATATGCTTTTTTAAAGTCAGGGGGAGTAAAATTAAACCCAGATAATTTTATAGCCTCCAATTGTATCTTACTTAATTTACTAATAGAATATATTCCACATGCAAGTGTGAGCTGATAATAAGTAAAGTTTTGAATGCTTTCTTCGCTCGCAGTAGGAAAAAGTTGTGTTATGAAATCCATTAGTTGTAAGTTCATTGATATGAATTCTTTTTTAAATTCGGCTAAAGATTCTAAAGAAGCATTTTTCTCAATTGTTGTAAAAAGAAATCCATATAGATCCAAAAGCCTCCCGTGTTCAGCCAGTTTATCTGTCCAAATTTCTGAAATTTCGTAAAGAGAATAAAGCTTATTAATTTTAAATGATTTAGTCAAAGATGATATGAAGGACTTAAGGTCATCCTTCAAGATTACAAGAAGAATCTCATCTTTTGTCTTAAAATATTTATAAATATTAGGACGTGTAAATTTAGTATATTCTGAAATAATGCTAAAATTTAATCCATCATAACCTACGGAGTCATAAATGGAGGATGTAGCATCAATTATTTCTTTAATACGATCTTGTATCTGATTTTCTGATCTTGCTCGTTGAAAACTCATATAATATTTCCTTTCTTATAACCTAAACTGGTTACTTATTAAAACTATTATATAAGATAATTAATTCGTTGACAAGTAACAATGTGTATGGTAACATCTCTATAAGAAACACATTGTAAATTACAGGAGGTACATTATTATGGTAAAGGTAGTTTCATTCAAAAATAAGGCAAATAAACTTGCAGGACATCTTCATCTTCCGGAAAATTTCAGTGAAGATCGAAAATATCCAGCTCTCGTAGGAATTCATCCTGCTGGAGGAGTTAAGGAACAAGTTATAGGTCTATATGCTAAAAAGCTTTCAGAACAAGGATATGTAGTGTTGGTTTATGATTCATCATATCAAGGAGAGAGCGAAGGTGAACCACGTCTACTGGAAGATCCGACAACAAGAGTTGAAGATGCACGCTGCGCTGCGGATTATCTGACTACACTTTCATTTGTGGACGAGGAAAGAATGGGGGTATATGGTGTTTGTGCAGGTGGTGGATACGCAATAAGTGTTGCACAAACAGAGCGTAGGTTTAAGGCAGTTGCTGCTGTTAGCGCAGCACCTATGGGCGAGGGTTCAAGAAACTTTTTAGGTTATCCGATTCCAGTAGAGGAGCAAATTAAAAACTTGGAAATGGCATCTAGACAGCGTACTGCTGAAGCAAGAGGGGAAAAACCAATGTATATGCCATTTGTTGCTGAAAAAATTGAAGATATCAACGAGAATACTCCAGATCTTTTAAGAGAAGGATATGATTACTATAGGACTCCAAGAGGACAGCATCCTAATGCAAAGGGACGTTTTCTAGTGACTAGTTCAGACAAGATTTATGCATATTCTGCATTTGATCATGTTTCCGATTACTTAACACAACCTATGCTTATAATAGCAGGAAGCAAAGCGGATACAAAAATCTTTAGTGATCAGGTATATGAGCTTTCAAATGGGCCGAAAGAATTGTTTGTAGTTGAAGGTGCAACGCATATCGCATTGTATGATATCCCAGAATATGTGGATCAAGCTATTGACAAAATGACTAAGTTTTTTAGCATACTTTAATTCACTTATTTATATTGATAATACTAATTCTCCAGTTTTGGTGTGGAAAATTAAGGAGCTGTGATACGACGAATAATAAAAGCCTCTAATGTTATGAGGATAACTGTGTTGTAAGACATTATTATTATAATATTGGAGGTGGTCGTAATCACCAATTTAAGTTGATTACATGCAAAGTGGAAATTCCAATATCATATAGATTTATACTGAATAAAATCTGAAAAATTCGAGGTGAAAAATGAAACTTTTGTATTTAACATCAACTGGAAACAGTCTTTATGTGGCAAAAAGATTAGGCGGTGAGTTGATATCAATTCCACAAGCAGTAAAGGCTGGGAAGTATGATTTCAGCGATGAAATGATTGGTCTTGTGTTCCCTGTATATCAATTGTCAGTGCCTATTTATGTAGAGGAGTTTTTGCGTAAAGTGAAGTTGAACAGTGATTATATTTTTGCAGTTTTGACCTATGGGATGATGGATGGAAATGCTGCAGGGAATCTTGAGAAAATAGCGGATGAATGTGGAATTCATTTTTCATATATCAGCACTCTTAAGATGGTTGACAATTTTATACCTTATTTTGCCATGGAAAAGCAAATTAAAACCGAGCCTAATAAGAAGATAGAAAAACATCTGGACACTATTATTTCTCATATAAATAATGCTAAGAAGAAATCCCATAAGAGTTCTCTTTTCGGAGTGCTTATGAACAAAATGGTGAAAAATAATGAAACTATAGGGGAAGGTATTACTAAAGACCTTTGGGTCGAAGATACCTGTGTTAAATGTGGTACTTGCGCGAGCGTATGTCCTATTGACAATATTAAGGTACAGAGCACTAAACCTGAATTTGGAACAAGGTGCATGAGCTGCATGGCTTGTACTCAAAACTGCCCGAAAAATGCTATCCGACTTAAAAATGAAAAGAGTAAAGTAAGGTTTAGAAATCAACATATCTCATTAAAAGAAATTCAGGAAGCAAATAAGTAATAATAAATGTAGTATTTAGATGTTTTGCCATTTATATTGGAAGAAAGATGGGGATTTATTATTTCTTGTAAAGCGCTTTATGAAGTTGTAGTGATAATAAATCCAAGCATCGAAAAATATAAAAAATATACAAAAAACAAAAAAATGTAAATAATATAAAAATACTTATTGACCTTGAGTTAAGTTAAGGGTTTATGGTAGAAGAGAAGTCATAAACTCAAGGGGTTGTGGCGTTAGTCAAACGCCTACCCAAATTAAATGATAAGGAGAAAATAAAATATGTTTTTAGAAAAAATAAACTCACCTGTGGATATTAAGAAGTTAAAAATTGAAGAATTAAAAGTGTTAGCAGATGAAACGAGAGCAGCATTAATTAATAAAATTAGTAATGCAGGAGGTCACAGTGGACCAAACCTTGGAATGGTGGAAATGAGCGTTGCCATGCACTATGTTTTTGATTCGCCAAAGGATAAGTTTGTATTTGATGTATCTCATCAGTGTTATCCGCACAAGATTCTTACAGGAAGAAAGGAAGCTTTTACAGATGCAGCACATTTTGCTGACGTAACAGGTTATACTAATCCGTTAGAAAGTGAGCATGATTTCTTTACAGTAGGACATACTTCAACATCTGTTTCCTTAGCATTAGGTCTGGCAAAAGGGAGAGATCTGAAAAAAGAAGAAGAAAATATAATTGCAATCATTGGAGACGGTTCACTTTCAGGAGGCGAAGCTTTAGAAGCTCTCGATTATGCAGGAGAATATAATAATAATCTTATAATTATTGTAAATGATAATGACCAGAGTATCGCTGAAAATCATGGTGGTATATATAAGACATTACGAAAATTAAGAGAAACAAATGGATCAAGTTCTCAAAACATGTTTACTGCATTTGGTCTAGATTACAAGTATTTGGAAGATGGCCATGACATTGCAAAGTTAGTAGAATTTTTTGAAAGCGTAAAAGGAATAGATCATCCGATTGTCTTACATATTCATACCCTAAAAGGAAAAGGACTTCCATATGCAGAAGCGAACCGTGAAGCATGGCATGCGGGAGGCCCATTTAATGTAGAAGATGGATCACCTAAATCTGGTGGTTGGTTAAGCGACAGTACTGTATTTGAAAGTTTAAAGGAGCTTTTAGACAATAATGATAAAGCGGTTGTATTAAATGCTGGAACACCAATGGGTCTTGGATTTGTTCAGGGAGTTCGTGAAGAGTATGTTGAAAGAGGACAATTCATCGATGTAGGAATCGCGGAAGAAAACGCAGTTGCAATGAGTAGTGGTATTGCAAAAAATGGTGGAACACCGGTATTTGGAACATTTGCTCCATTTTTCCAAAGAACTTATGATCAGATGTCTCATGATTTGTGCCTAAATAATAATCCAGCAACATTACTTGTACTTATGCCGGGAGTATACGGTATGAATACCAATACTCATATTGCTTTATGTGATATCCAGATGTTTGCGCATATTCCAAATCTGATATATCTGGCACCGACAAGTAAAGAAGAGTACCAACAAATGTTTAAATTTGCAACAACTCAAAAAGAACACCCAGTTGGAATCAGAGTACCAGGGGCACTTCCTGCAACTGGGGTGGCTGATACAACAGATTATTCTGATTATAATAAAAATAAGGTGGAAATACACGGATCAAAAGTAGCAATTATTGCAGTTGGACCAATGTTACAGATGGCTATTGATACTGAAAAGAAACTGAAAGAAAAGACTGGTATTGAGATTACAGTAATTAACCCTAGATTCTTAACAGGATTAGATGAAGAATTATTAAACTCTTTGAAAACAGATCATCAATTAGTAATTACTCTAGAAGATGGTGAACTTATAGGTGGATATGGTCAGAATGTTGCCTCTTTCTATGGGGACAGTACAATGAAAGTGAAAAACTTTGGTATTTCTAAAGAATTTCATACAGATTTTAATCCTGTAGAATTATTGGCTGAAAATGGAATGTCGGTGGAAAAGCTTACAGCTTATATCAAAGAAAATGTGAATGAATAAAAGTGCAAGGCATGGAGGTATTCATACTCATTTGTGATTGAAAGAGTGATCTACGCATATAAAAATGTGGTTACTCTAATAGAAGTAGACAACTCGCCTTCACGTGATTTGATGTTAACTGTTATTTATACAAAATAAATAATACAAAATAATTCGCTTAAGGCTAAGAAACGATAATATTTCATTGGGTTTTGTGCCTTGAGCGAGCGAAAGGAATGGTTATAAAAATGAAAAACGAGAATAAAATGCCACAAATTGCATTAGGAACATGGTCATGGGGTGTAGGTTTTGCAGGAGGGGATCAGGTTTTTGGTAACAAATTAGGAAAAGAAGATTTAAAACCTGTTTTTGATATTGCCATGAAAAATGGTCTCAATCTTTGGGATTCAGCAGTTGCTTATGGTATGGGAGATTCAGAAAAGATTCTTGGTTCATTTGCAAAAACATACCAACGAGAAAGTCTATTTTTATCAACTAAATTCACACCACAAATTGCTGGAAACTCATCTGATCCAGTTGCTGAAATGTGTGATGCCAGTTTGGAGCGTTTAGGTACAGATTATATTGATATTTATTGGATTCACAATCCAATGGATGTTGATAGATGGACAAAATATCTGATTCCACTTGTAAAAAGTGGAAAGGTGAAAAGAGTCGGTGTATCAAATCATAATTTAGAAGAAATCAAACGCGCAGAGAGCATACTTGCGAAAGAGGATGTTCATATTTCAGCAATTCAAAATCATTACAGTCTTTTATATCGTTCTTCTGAAGAAGGTGGTATCTTGGATTATTGTAAGGAAAATAACATTACATTTTTTGCATATATGGTATTAGAACAAGGAGCGCTTAGCGGAAAATATAATACGAAAAATCCGCTTCCTGAAGGTAGTCAACGTGGAATGACTTATAATCCAATACTTGCACAGATTGAAGTACTTACGAATGAAATGCAAAAGATTGCTGAAAAATATGATGCCAGTGTTTCACAAATTGCTATTGCGTGGGCAATTGCGAAAGGAACAACACCAATAATTGGTGTAACAAAGCCAGCACAGGTTGAAGATGCGGCAAAAGCAGTTAAAATCAACCTATCAGTGAATGAAATTGAAAACTTAGAAAAAATTGCATCTGAAGCAGGCGTTGATACCAAAGGAGCATGGGAAAATCCAATGGTATAATGTGCAGATAAATCATCTGTTTCTTTATCAGATGTTTTGTCCCAGTAAAGATAATTACTTTACTGGGACATTTTAATACATATGGAAACTTAAAAAGGAGCCAAAACTTTGATGTTTACTCATGATTTAAGAATTTCATAGCCAGTTCTTCTCTTAGTCCAGGAAGATTTGTTGTGCCATTTTCTTTTGAAATTTTATAAAATTCGCATTTATAATTAATTCTTTTTAAAGCATTTTGTAAGAGTAATATTTGCTTTTCAGTCTCTTCTTTTTGATGTATGAATAATTCATATCGCTTATCAATAGTAGAATCCCCTTCTTCACACCATTCAAAAAATCGTTTGATATCCTTAAGTGGCATTCCTGTATTTTTTAGACATTCTATCATTTTCAGACATTCAACATCAGTATCATCAAATACTCGAATATTACCAGAACTTCTATTAACGAGAGGAAGAAGACCACTTTTATCATAGTAACGCAGTGTTGATATAGATATATTTAACATTTTTGAAATATCGCCAATTGAATACATAAATTACCTCCAAAAAATTTTAGTTTAGTATTGACCTCGAGTTAGGTTTAGGTATTACAATATATTTATCATAAGCGATTAAAGAAACTTATGCAAGATAAATGTGTCCCATAAAAGGAAGTCTATGGAGTTTGATTTTTATGTGTTACATATCAATACTCACATAAGGGTTTTAGAAAAATAATAAATATGAAATGGAGAAATAAAAATGGCGAGAAAAGAATTAGAAAAGGTATCCGACTTTTTACTTGGTGAAGAAAATATTATTTATGCACCTTATTTTACTGGGAAAAGCTATTTAGGTGTACTAAATACTAAGGAAGCGTTTATTGCTAATGTCACATTTGAACCAGGATGTCGTAATAACTGGCATATTCACCATGGTAGTGGACAAATATTAATTTGTGTAGGTGGCCACGGCTGGTACCAAGAACTTGGTAAAGAAGCACAATTTTTGAAGAGTGGGGACGTAGTGTATATTGCACCTGAAATTAAACACTGGCATGGTGCTGCACACGATGAAGCTTTTGCACACTTAGCATTATCGATTCCTGTAGAAGGTGCTTCAAATGAATGGTGTGAACCAGTAGCAGATGAAGAATATATGAAATTAAAATAAGATTTTGAAGTCTTACAAAATGGAAATTTTATTTATTATTGAAAGGAATGGTTATAATTATGAAAAAACAAACAGCAGGAAGAGATTCACTTGGTGTATTTGCACCTAAATTTGCAGAATTAAATGATGATGTTTTATTTGGTGAAGTTTGGGCTCGTGAGGATAAATTATCACTTAGGGATCGTAGTGTAATTACAGTAACAGCTTTAATGACAAAAGGAATTTTTGATAACTCTCTAAAATACCATTTGACAAATGCAAAAAATAATGGAGTTACTGCAGAAGAAATTGCTGAGATTATAACGCATCTAGCATTTTATATTGGATGGCCAAATGCGTGGGCTACATTTAACTTAGCAAAGGAAGTATGGGGGTGGACTAGATATTACTGAAAAAAGTATATAAAAAGAAAAGTAAGAAAGAAAATCATAGAGAAATAAAGGGTCACTATGGTTTTCTATTTTTATTGTACAGACTAGTTATACAAAAAAAATTAAAATTTCAGAAACCTGAAAGATTTATTAAATCTCGGATTATTAAAGAAGAATGATGAACGACAATATTTGATTATTATATATTCTATTATATTTGCTACATTAAGCGGTATTATTATTAATTGCATTTACTAAAAACTTTTATATATTAAAGATGTAGGAGAGAGACGTATGAAAAAGATATTATATTTAATGAGACATGGACAAACAATGTTTAACCTTAGAAGAAAGGTTCAAGGCTTCTGTGATTCACCACTTACTGAATTAGGAATTAAACAAGCAAAAGTTGCAGCAAAGTATTTTGAAGATAACAATATTACATTTGATCACGCCTATAGCTCAACTTCTGAAAGAGCATGTGATACTTTAGAAATAGTTACTTATATGCCTTATAAAAGATTAAAAGGATTAAAAGAGTGGGATTTTGGAGTCTTTGAAGGAGAAAGTGAAGATTTAAACCCACCGCTTCCTTATGGTGACTTCTTCGCTAAGTATGGTGGAGAAGAAGAAAAAGAATTTCAAAAGAGAATTGCTGATACCTGCAAAAAAATAATGGAAGAAGATAATGAAATAGTTTTGGCAGTTTCCCATGGAGCAGCTTGTAGGAATTTCATGAGATATTGGGCTCATACAAGTTCTGTTAATCAGAAAGAAAGGATTGGGAACTGTTGTATATTGAAATTTGAATATGAAAATCAGGAATTTAAATTAATTGAAATTATAAATCATAATTTTAATTAAAATAATAAACATTATAAATAAACTCCTTAATTACTTGAATTGTGTATTAAGGGTAAAAATAGGCACACTTTAATAAGCTTTTTTAAAAAATATATTGACATTAAGTTGAGTTAAGGGGCTATTCTAAGAGCGTAAGGATTATTTATGTATAAATAAAAATAAGGAGATGAAATTATGAGTAAAACATTGGTAGCTTACTTTTCAGTAAGTGGGGTTACAAAAAAAGTTGCTGAAAAAATTTCAATAGCTGCAGGAGCGGATTTATATGAAATAAAGTCAGAAGATCCATATACAAAGGAAGATTTAAATTGGAATAATAAGAATAGCCGCAGTAGTATAGAAATGAATGATCCTAATTCAAGACCATCCATTGCTGATAGGGTGGATAATTTTGAAGAATATGATGTTATATTTGTAGGATTTCCAATTTGGTGGTATATAGCTCCAACAATTATTAACACTTTTATAGAAAGTTACGATTTTTTAGGAAAGACAGTAGTTACTTTCTGTACTTCTGGGGGTAGTGGTCTTGGGAATAGTGACAAGATATTAAAGGCATGTTGCGATCCTTCTGTTAATTGGGTTTCAGGAAAAAGATTCAGTGCAGGAGCAACAATAGAAAACATTAAAGAATTGTTAACAG
This sequence comes from Clostridium sp., assembly GCA_031292145.1. Lineage (GTDB taxonomy): Bacteria > Bacillota > Clostridia > Clostridiales > Clostridiaceae > Clostridium. The sequence goes on from JARLHR010000055.1 coordinate 9,166, forward strand.
GTCTAGAATTATAAGAAAAAGTTTAGAGGAATATTAAAATAGTAGACTTTAAAATAGTATATCTATATTTGAAGAATTATTAAATTTCAAAGGAGTAAGATGAAAATGAAATATATTAAATTAGGAAACTCAGATTTGAATGTATCACGTATTTGTATGGGATGTATGGGATTTGGAGATGCAAACAATGGTCAGCATAGCTGGACAATTGATGAAGAAAATTCTAGAAAAATTATCAAAAGAGGTCTTGAGCTTGGAATAAATTTTTTTGATACGGCAATAGGTTATCAAAGTGGTACTAGCGAAAAGTATTTAGGTAAGGCAATTAAAGATTTTACCAAAAGAGAGGATGTCATAATAGCAACAAAGTTTCTTCCTAGAACTGTTGAAGAAATAGAAAAAGGTATTTCTGGACAACAGCATATTGAAAAAATGCTAGATAAAAGTCTTGAAAATTTAGGAATGGATTATGTAGATCTTTATATATACCATATGTGGGATTATCAAACACCTATATATGACATATTAGATGGATTGAATAACGCAGTGAAATCAGGAAAAGTCCGTAATATTGGAATATCAAATTGTTTTGCGTGGCAATTGGCAAAAGCAAATGCTATTGCAGAAAAAGAAGGTTTTGCTAAATTCATTTCTATTCAAGGACATTATAACCTTATCTTTAGAGAGGAAGAAAGGGAGATGGCGCAACTTTGCAGAGAAGATAATATAGCTATGACGCCTTATAGTGCATTAGCTAGTGGAAGATTAGCAAAGCGTCCAGAGGAGACTTCTAAACGATTGGAACAAGATACATATGCAAAATTTAAATACGATGAAATGGCTGAATATGATAATGTAATCATTGGTCGTGTATCAGAACTTGCAAAGGAGAAAAATGTTTCAATGACAGAAGTTTCTTTAGCATGGTTACTAACAAAGGTTGCATCACCTGTAGTTGGAGCTACTAAGCTTCATCATGTGGAAGGGGCAGTTAATGCTGTAAAATTAAAATTAACTGATGAAGAAATAAAGTATCTTGAAGAGCCATATGTACCACATGGATTAGTTGGGGTTATGGCACAGAATACTATTTCTACAAGTACTGAAAAGAAAGTATGGTCTGTAGGTAATCAAAAAGTTTTATTTTTGTGTAATAAAAATAAAAAAACATTAAAAAAATTTTTTAGAAAGTACTTGACCTTAAGCCGAGTTAAGGGGTTAAGCTTATATCAAGCAAGAAAGATTTTAAGTTTAATGGTTAATATTTAAATATCAAAGGAGGGATTTACAGTGAAACACTTAGTAGTTTTTGCACATCCTTATTCTAAAAGTTTTGGAAAAGGAATTGTAGATACAATAGAGAAAGAGGTTCTAAAGAATGGAGCTGAAATAAGAGTTAGGGATTTATATGAAATTGGTTTTAATTCGGCTTTACAAGGTTCAGATCTTCTAAATTTGAGAACAGGTGATTATGCAGCAGATATTAAAGAGGAGCAGGAACACATCAAATGGGCAGATATTATAACTTTTGTTTATCCAGTGTGGTGGGCTGGATTACCTGTTATGCTGAAAGGATATGTAGACAGAGTTTTTGCAAATGGTTTTGCATTTACTCATGATGAGAATGGTCCAGTAGGTCTTTTAAAAGGAAAAAAGGCAATCTTATTCTCTACAACAGGATTCCCAAGTGAGCATTATGAGCAAATTGGAATGCATAAATCAATGAAACAGACATCGGATGAAGCAATCTTTGAATTCTGTGGAATTGATGTAATCAAGCATGTGTTTTTTGGAGCAGTTCCATCTTCAACAGAAGAGGAGCGCAAAAAATATTTAAGCGAAGTAGAAGAAGTTATTAAAGCAAATTGTTAATAGACAGAAATAAAATTAGTAAAATAATATTTTAATTATATTATATGTAGAAAAGGAGAAATAAATATGACAAATGAAAATAAAATGAAATTACCTGTAATTGCGCTTGGTGCTTGGGCATGGGGAAGCGGTATGGCAGGAGGAGATCAAGTATTTGGTAATGCTTTCACAGAAGAAGATTTGAAACCGGTTTTTGATGCAGCAATAAAAGCAGGACTTAACTTATGGGATACAGCAGCAGTATACGGAATGGGTGCTTCAGAAGCAATCTTAGGTAAGTTTATTCAATCAGTATCAAGAGAAAATGTTATAATTTCAACTAAATTTACTCCACAGATTTCTAATGGTTCAGAAACTGCAATGGAAGATATGTTTCAAGAAAGTGCAGAAAGATTAGGAACAGATTTTATTGATATTTACTGGATTCATAATCCAGCAGATGTTGAAAAATGGACAAAAGAATTAATTCCTTTAATGAAAGAAGGTAAAATAGGTAAAGTTGGTGTTTCAAATCATAATCTAGATGAAATCAAACTTGCAAACAATATATTACAAAAAGAAGGATTAAAGATATCTGCTGTTCAAAATCATTATAGCTTGTTACATCGTTCATCAGAAGATGCAGGTATAATTGATTACTGTAATGAAAATGATATTATATTCTTTGCTTATATGGTTCTTGAACAAGGAGCTCTTTCAGGAAAGTATGATACAACTAATCCATTCCCAGAAGGCAGCGACAGAGCAAGGGTTTATAATCCTGTACTTCCTCAAATTGAAACACTAATTGATTCATTAAAAGAAATTGCAGATAAGCATGATGCTACAGTTGCACAAATTGCAATTGCATGGGCTATAGCAAAACATACTTTACCAATAATTGGTGTAACTAAAGGAAGACAAGTAGAAGATGCAGTTAAAGCTTCTAAGATTGTTTTATCTCAAGAAGAGATAAATAGAATGGAAGAATTGGCAAAATATGCTGATATCCAAACAATTAGAGAATGGGAAAAACCAATGAAGTAATTTTGGAGTGAAAAACTAGAAAAATGAATTTTTAATACAACATTACAATTGATTAAACCCTAATTTTAGGGGCACTTGAAAGGGTGTCTCTTTTTTAACAATAGTAACGATTGCTTTACTTATAATCTGTTATTCCGCGAGGAAGAAAGAGAGATGATTCCGTATTGTAAAGAAGAAAATATCGCAATCACTCCATACAGTCCACTTGCATCAGACAGACTTGTAAAATCTCGCACGGAGACTTCTAAGAGATTAGAGGAGGATACTTATGCAAGGGGGAAATATGATGCAACTGCTGAGCAAGATGCAATAATTATTAATAGAGTAGCAGAATTGGCAGAAAAGAAAGGCATCACTAGAATACAAATTGCACTTGGATGGCTGTTTACTAAAGTAACAGCGCTAGTTGTTAGAGCAACTAAACTTTCTCATATTGATGATGCTGTGAGTGCATTTTCAGCTAAATTAACAGAAGAAGAAATAGCATATTTGGAAGAAGCATATATACCACATAAGTTAGTAGGTGTAATGGCACAGAATAATATAAGATAGATAAAACAGTAAATTATGGATTACAGCTGAAAAATTATAAAAATATTATGCTTATTAAGCATGATTAAAAATAGAATATAGGTATTAGACATAGTTTATTATTGATGTTAAATTAAAAATATAAATCTTCTCAGTAATTTTAAATATGATTTAATATATATAACTTTAATAAACATTAATCTGAAAGCAAATATAAATAGTGATTGAGTTATTTCGAATATAAAAAATATAATATTTTTATTGATATTAAGTTGGATTCAGGGGGTAAGCTATAAGAAAATGATACCCAGTAAAAAATCATTACTGATATATTTAAATGTAGTTAAGAAGTAATAAATAATTATGGGAGGTATATATTAATGGATGGCAAAAAACAAGCATGTGCACCTAAAACTCAGAAATTTGCTAAAAAAGCATTTGAAGCAGAGGATAAAACTGTGATTCGATGGCTTGGAAATTCAGGAGCATTGGTTAACAGCAGAGGAACAATAGTAATGGTAGATCCATTATTAAAAGGCTTTGATATGCCTCTACTAATTGATATGCCAATTGAAATATCAGAAGTTCCTAAGGTAGATGCAATACTGATCACACATTGTGATAATGATCATTTCAGCAGAATTACATGTAAGGAGCTGCAACCTGTATGTAAAAATTTTCATGCACCTCATCATGTAGCATCTCTTATGGATGAAATTGGAATTCAAGGACAGGGACACAATATTCATGAATCCTTTGAAGTAGGAAATATTAGAGTTACTTTAACACCAGTTGACCATGCATGGCAGAATGCATATCCTAAATATAAAACAAGAGAGTTTAAAATGGAAGATTATTGCGGTTTTTGGATAGATACTCCAGATGGTAGTATTTGGGCTGTTGGTGATTCTCGATTGTTAGAAGAGCAGCTTAAGATGCCTGTTCCAGATGCTATGCTTTTTGATTTTTCAGATAGTTCCTGGCATATTGGTATGGAAGGTGCCATAAAAATGGCAAATAGTTATCCGGATACCAAATTAATTCTTTGGCATTGGGGATGTGTAGATGCTCCTAATATGAAGGAATTTAATGGAGATCCAGCAGAACTGGCTGAGAAGATTGTAAATCCAGAGCGAATAGTGGTTTTAGCTCCTGGAGAAGAATATGAATTAAGAAAATTACAGAAATAATAATACAGCTTGCCTTACAGGGACTCTCAACTAAGGAGGCAAGAAGGGATATACTGCTTGAAACAAAAGCTTGGCTGGAGAAAAAAATGCATGATATAAAGGAAACTATGGAAGTTATTAATTACAAAATTTGTATTTATTACCATAAGTGTGAATCTGCTACAAATGAAGTGGTATCTTTGTGGAATGCAAGTAAAAAGAAGAAGTAGAAAATGTTAAATATAAAATAAAAATGTCGTAAAGAAATATATGAAGAACCTCTTTTTGCAGTATAGATATGGTGCAAATTAAGAGGTTTTCTGTACTGTAGATAAAAATCATTTGAATAGTTTTATATTGATTATAGGAGGAACTTTATGTATTTATTTCAGAAAATTGAAGAGATTAAAATGCAGAATAATACAACTAATAAGATTATAGGTGAATTTGTATTAAGAGAAAAAAATAAGCTTAATGAGTATTCTATGCAAGAAATTGCGGATCTTACATATACATCAAAGGCAACATTGGTAAGGTTTGCAAAAGCATTAGGTTTTTCAGGATGGAAAGAATTTATGAAGTCATTTATAGAAGAATCTTTTTATGAAAAAACTCATTATTCCGATATTAGTCCTAATTTTCCATTTGACAAAAATGATTCAATGAAAGAGATAATACGAAAGTTGAGTGCTTTACAAGTTGAAAGTATTTTAGATACTGCAGATTTGATGGATATGAAAATATTGGAAAGTGCAGTAGAAATTTTATTAGCTTCAAATCGTATTGTAGTATTCGGGTATAGTCCGAGTATTTATATTGAAGAATTATTTAAAAGAAAAATGATGACTATTGGAAGATTAGTAGAGGTTGCCCCAATTGGAGAAGGTGGAATGATGTCTGCAGCCCTTAAAGAAAATGATTGTGCCATAATTATTTCATACTCAGGGAATAACAAAGAGCGTCAGCCAGTGAGTTTTATAAAGAATTTAAAAGAAAATAAAGTTTCATTAATTGGAATTACAAGTGGGGGAAATAACTATATGCGAGAACAAATTGATTGCATATTAACAATATCTTCTCGTGAACGTTTGTATAGCAAGATTGCCGGTTATACCACAGAAGAATCTATTATGCACATCTTAAACATCATATATTCCTGCTATTTTGCAAGAAATTATCAAGAAAATCTTAATTATAAAATAAAGAATTCACGAGAACTAGAACAGGCTAGAATTGCTTCTCTTAATAATATGAAGGAAAGTACAAATGAATAAGAGAGAGTGTGTTTATTAAAAATTTAATCAGCAAAAAAACATTAATTTAATATTGAACATTACAAAAAGAGAAACATAATATATTGAGATTTACAATATATTATGTTTCAAAATATTTCACATATTTATCGTTATATATCTTGAAAATTAAACCTTGTTTCGAGTTTAGGCATAAGCATTGAATACGTTTTTTTATGTGATAATATAAGCTTATCAAGCGCAACGGTTACATTTTTGAGAGATAAATATTAACACGTCAAAAGGTATTAATTTTAGAGTTGTAAAATAACGTGTTAGTAAAAATGTTTCTAGAACTTGTAATCGTTGCAAATAATAAAGGAAAAGGAGAAGATATTAATGAGTAAACAATATGAGAAATTAGCCAATCAAATACTAGATTATGTTGGCGGAGCTGGAAATGTTGATGATGTGTACCATTGTCAAACGAGACTAAGATTTAAATTAAATGACGAAAGTAGAGCAAATAAAGAAGCATTAGAAAAATTAGATGGTGTTGCAAAAGTTATCATTAATGGAGGAGTGTTTCAGGTAGTAATTGGACCACATGTAAAATCTGTTTTTGAAGAAATTGAAAAAAATGTAGAAATAAAAAATGGAAAAGCAGAAAAGAAAGAAACTAAAGTTGCCGAAAAAAAGAGTATACCAGGAATTATTATTGATTTTATTTCAGGAACATTCCAACCTATTATACCAGCCTTATCTGGAGCAGGTATGGTAAAAGCATTACTTGCTTTGCTGGTTGTATTTAAGTTGATTTCTAACACATCACAGACTTATACTATTTTAAACTTTTTTGCAGATGGAGTTTTCTATTTCTTACCTATTTTATTGGCCTTTACAGAAGCACAGAAGTTAAAGTGTAATCCTATTTTGGCTGCATCAGTGGCATTTATTATGATGCATCCGACTTGGGGAGCCTTGGTAGCTAAAAAAGAAGCAGTTAATTTCTTTGGAGTAATACCATTCACACTTACTACTTATACATCAAGCGTAATACCAATCATATTGGTTATACTTGTGCAGTCTTATGTAGAAAAAAGGCTTGAAAAGTATATTCCTGAATCTGTGAAATTGGTATTTGTGCCAATGCTGACTTTCTTAGTTATGGGAACATTAGCTTTATCAGTTCTTGGACCAATAGGAAGTATTATTGGAAATTATTTAGCGTTAATTTTTACGTTCTTAAGTACAAATGCAAGTTGGGCACCTGCACTTATAATTGGTGCATTTCTACCTATCATGGTTATGTTTGGACTACATAATGGTGTGGCACCATTAGGTGTTATGCAGATGTCAAATTTAGGATATGACAGTATTTTTGGACCTGGATGTGTTTGTTCAAATATTGCACAAGGTACAGCTGCTTTTGTGGTAAGTTTAAGAACAAAGGATTCAAAAACAAAGCAGATTGCAACATCAGCTGGAATTACTGGTTTAATGGGAATTACAGAGCCAGCCTTATATGGAGTAAACCTTCCTAAAAGATACCCGTTGGTTGCGTCAATGATAGGGGGTGGATTTGGTGGACTTTATGCAGGATTAACGCATACACATCGATTTGCAACTGGATCTTCTGGATTACCGGCAGTATTACTTTATATTGGCGATAACACAATGCAATATTTATATAATATTATTATCGCATTAATTATTTCATGTGTTGTGACAGCAGTACTAACATATATTTTAAGTCTTAAATATGAAAAAATGGATGCAACAATTGAGGAAACAGCAGAAGGAATATCAGAAATAAAAACTGAAGTAAAAAATTCAATTATTACTAGCCCGTTAAAAGGAAATATTATTGCATTAGGTGAAGTTAAAGATGAAGCTTTTGCATCAGAATCTATTGGAAAAGGAATCGCAATTGAACCTAGTGAGGGAAAAGTTATTTCTCCTTTCAATGGAAAAGTTGTTTCTTTATTTCCAACAAAACATGCAATAGGACTATTATCAGATGATGGAGTTGAAATGCTTATACATGTAGGATTAAATACAGTTGATCTAAATGGAAAATATTTTGAGGCTCATGTTGAACAAGACCAAAGGGTTAGTAAAGGACAAACTTTATTAACATTTGATTTGGAAAAAATAAGAAAAGAAGGCTATATAACTCAAGTTCCAATTATAATTACTAATACTCATGAGTACTCAGATGTAATAAGTAACAGTAGTGGAGAAATTGATTATAATAATGAATTGTTAGTGTTAAAAGTTTAAATATTTATTTAGGAGTGGATTTTAATGACATTAAGTGAAGATTTTTTATGGGGGGGAGCAACTGCCGCAAATCAATGTGAAGGTGGATATTTAGAAGGGAATAAGGGATTATCAGCAATTGATGTCATTCCAGCAGGAAAAGATCGTGTGGCTGTAATGAGAGGAAAAATGAAAATGCTTGAATGTGATGGAGAGCATTATTATCCAAGTCACGAGGCAATAGATTTTTATCATAGTTATAAAGAAGATATAGCATTATTTGCAGAAATGGGATTTAAGTGTTTTAGATTATCTATCGCATGGACACGTATCTTTCCTAATGGAGATGATATTATACCAAATGAGGATGGGTTAAAATTTTATGATGATGTTTTTGATGAATGTTTAAAATATGGTATCGAACCTTTAGCAACAATAACTCATTTTGATGTTCCATTGCATTTAGTGAAGACAATTGGTTCTTGGAGAAGCTGTAAAATGATAGACTATTATGAAAGACTATGCGAAACAATATTTACACGTTATAAAGATAAAGTAAAGTATTGGCTGACTTTTAATGAAATTAATATGATATTACATTTGCCATTTGGAAGTTCTGGCTTAGTATTCGAAGAAGGCGAAAATGAAGATGCGGTAAAGTATCAAGCAGCACATCATCAATTGGTTGCAAGTGCAAAAGCAACTGAAATTGCGCATAGAATAAATCCAAAATTTAAGATAGGATGTATGTTGGCAGGTGCAAATACTTATCCATATACTTGCGCGCCAGAAGATGTATGGAAGGCAATGAATAGAGATAGAGAACACTACTTTTTTATTGATGTTCAGGCTCGAGGGGAATATCCTAATTATGCAAAAAAGATGTTTGAAAAAATGAATATAAATTTAAAAATTGAAGATGGTGATAACGAACTTTTAAAGAATAATACAGTTGATTTTGTTTCATTCAGTTATTACGGTTCACGCTTAACAAGTGCTGATCCAAATATAAATGCAAAACAGACAGCAGCGAATTTATTTCCAACTTTACGAAATCCATATTTAAAGACAAGTGAATGGGGATGGCAAATTGATGCTCTTGGACTTAGAATAACATTGAATTCACTATATGATCGTTATCAAAAACCATTGTTTATTGTAGAAAATGGATTGGGTGCTGTAGATATTGCTGATGACAATGGAAATATCGAAGATAATTATCGAATTGAATATTTGAGAGAACATATAAAGGCTATGAAAGACGCAGTAACTGAAGATGGAGTAGAACTAATGGGATTTACGCCTTGGGGATGTATAGACTTAGTAAGTTCATCTACTGGAGAGATGAAAAAACGTTATGGCTTTGTATATGTGGACAAGGATGATGAAGATAGAGGTACATTAAAACGTAGTAAGAAAAAGAGCTTTAATTGGTACAAAAAAGTTATAGAAACGAATGGCGAAGAATTATAGTCTCTAAATTGTTATTGCACACTTGTAATGCGTTATTGAATAATTAATTTTTAGAACAATTATTAAAAATTTGGGGTTACCCAGTAATATTATATTACTAGTGCTAAAATTGCAAAATAATAATATTTATTAGAATGATTATAAATCTATGTAGGCTTCCTTTTGTAGTAAAATACTAATTTGGAAATAGTACGTATAAAAATTTTTCTGCTATTTTTTTATATCATTATTTAAGAATTTCACGGCCAGTTTCTCTGGTAGTCAAGGAAGATTGTTATGCCATTTTCCTTTGATATTCTGTAAAATTTACGCCAATAAGTTTAAATTTAATATTGACCTAAAGTTGGGTTAAGGTATTAGAATATATTTATCATAAGCTATTAAAGAGACTTATGCAAGATTAATGTGCAATATAAGGGTGATTATTGTGGTTTGCTTATGTGTGCCCATGCCAATTATCCCATGAAGATTGCGTAAAAATTTATAAATAGGAAATAGGAAATATAGAAGGAAAAGTGGATAGAAAAGAACTAGAAAAGGTACCTGACTTTTTACTTGGAGAAGAAAATGTTACTTATGCACCTTATTTTATTGGAAAAAGCTATTTAAGTCTTTTAAATAGTAAGGAAGTGATTATTTGTAATGTTACATTTGAATCAGGATGCCGAAATAATTGGCATATTCATCATGGCAGTGGACAGATATTAATCTGTGTAGGTGGCCATGGCTGGTATCAGGAGATTGGCAAAGAACCACAATTTTTAAAGAGTGGAGATGTAGTATATATTGCTCCAGAAATCAAACATTGGCATGGCGCTGTAGCAGATGAGGCTTTTGCACACTTATCATTATCTGTTCCAGTAGAAGGTGGTTCAAATGAATGGTGTGAACCAGTAACCATTAGGGATCGTAGTGTAATCACAGTAACAGCCTTAATGACAAAAGGAATTTTTGACAACTCTTTAAAATATCATATGGCAAATGCAAAAAATAATGGAGTGACTGCAGAAGAAATTGCTGAAATTATAACACATCTGGCATTTTATGTAGGGTGGCCAAATGCTTGGGCAGCATTTGCACTAGCAAAGGAAGTATGGGTGGACTAGATATTACGGGAAAAAGTTGATTGTATATTATTCATATACAAATAGCACAAAGAAAATTGCAGAGCAAATTCAGAAGACAACAGGCATAGACTTCTGTGAAATCAAACCATAGGGAAATACAAGTCTCTATGGTTTTACTCTTATGCATCAATTTACGCACAGCCCTTTTTACATAAAAAATAAATCCCAAACTTCAATATGTTTGAGATTTAAAGTAAAAATTTATCCGTGTAACTACATTAAAACGGTATTGCCCTAAATTCACTAGGTGTCATGTCTATATGATATCTAAAACAGGTAACAAAGTTTGACTCACTGTTAAATCCAACTTCAAAAGCAATATCTTTAACACGAAGGTTAGTTGTCTTAAGCAAAGTCTTAGCGCGATTAAGCCGTACCATTAATATATATTCATAGGGAGAATAACCTGTCTCCTTCTTAAAAATCCGGCTGAAATAGTATGGACTCAGACAGGAAATATCTGAGAGATTATTTAAATTTATTTTACTTTTATAATTTTCATGTATGAAGTTTATAGCTGATAATATCGGGTTTGAGGGGTCATGGTTCTTTTCATCATGGCTTGAAGAAACCAAGATAAGCTCAGTAAGCATACGTTGGATATAGCACGACACAAGGGGTTCGCTAAGTATTTTATCTGATTTAAAGATATCAAGAATCAGATTGAGATATTTTTGCATAATGTTGGAGTTTCCTAGTGGAATGACACAACCGTATTTATTATACAGAAATTGAAAGTATTGATCGCTTACATTTCCATCAAAGTGAAACCATAAAGTTTCCCAACCATTTGTTCCATAGCTATGAGGCCTATGACAATTTAGTAAAACTACATCGTTGGATTTGGCAGTAAAGGTTTTACCATTGTAGCAAATTGTTCCGTCTCCTTCTTTTACGTACATAAGAAGGTAACTGTTATGATTATTTCTTTCTATGTAATAGTTACTGTCACAATAGAAATGCCCTGCAGAGATAATATAAAAAAACATTGACTTCGCCATAGTACTCGGAGTGTGGAAATAGGCAGAGGAACTATTTAAGACTCCTTTTTCAATGGTATACATTCTTTTACCTCCATAAAAGGTTTGTTAAACTGATGCAATATATCTAAATAAAAATAATAATAAAACTCAAAGAAGCTTCAAATAAATTATATGACAGTTAAATATAAATAGCAAGATTCCTAAGTAAGTCCGCAATTATTAGTAATGATGTTACCATGTATTGAAGATATAATTGTATTATAAAAAGCAAGGAAATAAGCTATTAGGAGGTAAAGGTAATGTCAGAAGAAATATTAAAGGTAAGTATGTGGGAAGAGGAGGTTGAAATACCAACCTATCCAGTAGGAAATTCGGATAAAAACCCAATGTTTCTGGAAAAAAGAGTTTATCAAGGAAGTTCAGGAAAAGTATATCCTCATCCTGTAATTGACAAGATTTATGATGAAAAAATAAACAAGAAATATAAGGCTGTGTTTCTGGAAAACACTTATCTGAAAATTATGATATTTCCGGAGCTTGGTGGAAGAATCCAAAGAGCAATAGATAAAACCAACAATTATGACTTTGTATATTACAACCAAGTAATTAAACCAGCTCTAGTAGGTCTTGCTGGTCCATGGATATCTGGAGGTATAGAATTTAATTGGCCTCAGCATCATAGACCAAATACTTTTGGACCTGTTGAATATGTACTTCAGGAAAATGAAGATGGAAGCAAAACAGTGTGGGTGAGTGAAATAGACCGTATGTATGGAACAAAGGGGGCAGCTGGATTTACTTTATATCCAGATAAAGCTTATCTTGAGATAAAAGGTCAACTTTACAATAGGACACCAAATGCTCAAACCTTCTTATGGTGGGCTAATCCAGCGGTAGCAGTTAATGATTACACTCAGTCCGTATTTCCTCCAGATGTACATGCGGTATTTGATCATGGTAAGAGAGACGTATCAAAGTTCCCTATTGCTACAGGAACATATTATAAAATGGATTATTCAGCAGGAGTAGATATATCACGGTATAAGAATATTCCAGTACCAACTTCTTACATGGCGTATTATTCAGATTATGATTTTGTAGGTGGTTACGATCATTCGAAAAATGCAGGAATACTTCACGTGGCAGATCATCATGTATCTCCTGGTAAAAAGCAGTGGACTTGGGGCAGCGGAAATTTCGGAAAGGCTTGGGATAGAAATCTTACAGATGAAGATGGGCCTTACATTGAACTTATGACTGGAGTATTTACTGATAACCAGCCTGACTTTTCTTGGCTGCAGCCTTACGAAGAAAAGACCTTCAAGCAGTATTTCATGCAATATAAGAATATTGGTGTAGTAAAATGCGGTAATATAAATGGGGCAGTAAGCCTTGAAGTTGAAGGAAATAAAGCAAAGGTTGGAATCTATTCCACAGCTGTTGTGAATAATGCAGTTGTGAAGCTTGAGACTAAGGATAGAGTATATGTTGAAGAAAAGGTTAATTTAACTCCTGCTGTTACTTTTAATAAAGAAGTTATATTAGCGGAAGGAGAAGAAGAAAAAAATCTAAAGCTTTCTTTTATCGCAGAGAATGGAAAAGAAATTGTATCATATAAGCCAAAGGAAAATACTGTTGAACAAATGCCAGAGGCTGCTAAATCTATTCCTGACCCAAGGGATGTAAAAAACAATGAAGATTTATACCTTGCAGGGCTTCACTTGGAGCAGTATAGACATGCTACTTACCAACCAGATGATTATTATCTTGAAGGCTTAAAGAGGAACCCTGAGGATATAAGAATAAATAATGCTTATGGATTATTAATGTTAAGAAGAGGAAAGTTTGAAAGAGCTGAAGAATATTTCAGAAAAGCTGTTAACACATCCATAAGACATAATCCCAATCCATATGACAGTGAACCATACTATAATTTAGGTCTTACTTTAAGCTATCAGAACAGGTTGGATGAAGCTTATGATGCTTTCTTTAAGGCTACTTGGAGTTCTACATGGCAGGCTAGCGGATTTTATTCTCTTGCATTGATAGCTTTGGCTAAAGGTGATTATTTTACAGCCTTAGAGCATGTAGAAAAATCAGTTGTGAGAAATTATCACAACTGTAAAGCAAGAAATCTTAAAACAGTGCTTTTAAGGAAGCACGGAGACATTGAAAAAGCAGAGAACTTTGCAAAGGAAACTATAGAAATAGATAAAACAGACTTCGGTGCAAGAAATGAGTTGCATATAATAGCAGAAGTTCAAGGAAACTATGAAAAGGCAGCTGCAATACTTTCAGATTTAAAAAAACTCATGAGAGAGGATGCTCATAACTATATAGCCTTAGCTTCAGATTATGCTGCAGCAGGATTGTATGCTGAAGCTATTGATGTTTTATCAATATTTGTGCGTTACAATGAAGACAGAAGCAATATATATCCAATGGTTTACTATTATCTTGGATATTATAGCTTGATGAACGGAAATAAAGAGAAGTCAGTTGAATATTTTGATATTGCTATGAATGTAAAATCAGATTATTGCTTTCCAAATAAGCTTGAAGACTTAATTGTACTTCAGCACGCAGTGGAGAATAATCATAAGGATGCAAAGGGAAATTATTATTTAGGAAACATTTGGTATGACAAAAAACAGTATACTGAAGCGGTTCAGTGTTGGGAAAAATCTTCAGAAATTGATTGGTCTTTCTCAGCCGTGCACAGGAATTTGGCTCTTGCTTATTACAATAAATTAAAAGATCCAAACAAAGCAAAGCTTTCATTGGAATTGGCTTTCAACTTAAATTCTTCTGATGCAAGAGTATTCTTAGAGCTTGATCAGCTATATAAGAAGCTGAATATATCATATAAAGAGAGAATTAAGCTCTTCGAGAAACATATGGATTTAGTAGAGTTAAGAGATGATCTTTATGTTGAATATGTAACCTTGATTAATTTATGCGGTGAATATGAGAAGGCTAAAAAGCTTATAGATGATAGAAAATTTCATCCTTGGGAGGGAGGCGAAGGCAAGGTTACCAAGCAATATGTATTTTCTCGAGTAGAGCTTGCTAAAAAGCATTTGGCAGACAAGAATTATGAAAAGGCGGCTAAAGAACTTAAGGAAACACTTATATATCCTGAAAATCTTGGAGAGGGTAAACTGGCTGGAGCTCAGGAAAACGATATAAACTACTATCTTGGATGGGCTTATGATGGTCTTGGAGATAAGGAAAAGGCTAAAGAGTATTATGTAAAAGCTTCTATAGGTTTGGATGAACCGGCCAGCGCCATGTTCTACAACGATCAGCCACCAGAAATGATTTATTATCAAGGTTTAGCATTTATGAAGCTTGGAGACACAGCAAAAGCAAAAGGTAAATTTAACAAACTCATAAGTTATGGTGAAAAGCATGTATTTGATAATGTAAGTATTGAGTATTTTGCTGTATCACTTCCTGATTTTCTAATATTTGACGAGAATCTCAACAAGAGAAATGTAATAAACTGCTATTATCTAATAGCATTAGGCAATATAGGGATAGGAAATAAGGAAAAAGCTCAGAAAAATATGAAGAAGGTAATTGATATGGACGTTAATCATCAGGGAGCATTAGCCCATATGTATGTATAAAATATAAAAGAGAAGAAGGGCCTATTTAAATATTGGGTTCTTCTCTGATTTGTATTATGGATATGAAAAGAGGAAGAATTATGACATTAAATAATTACGATATGAAGATAAATATAGCCTTAAAACTTGATGGAGCTTGGGATTACCAATTAGATTATGAAGATATAGGCATACTTAAAGAATGGTATAAGCAAAAACTTGATAAATCAAATTTTATTTTACCTGGAACTACCGCAACTAATCGTGTTGGTGAGGCTTTGGAAATGAAGAGTGAGCTTAATAGAGAGTCAGTAAGATGCTTGAGACAGGAATTCAAATATGTGGGTGCTGCATGGTATCAGAAAAAAGTAGAAATCCCTGCTGAATGGATAGGGAAGGAAGTATTTATATTTCTGGAAAGAGTAATATTCGGTTCGACCCTATGGATAAATGGACACCAAGTTGGTTCACAAGACAGCATTTCTGTACCGCACATTTATAATATAGCTGAATATATAAAAGAACAAAGTGAGTGCATAATTACTCTTAGAATAGATAATAGAGATATTAAAAATATCGGACCAAATCCTAGTGCTTACACTGATGAAACCCAAACTATATGGAATGGAATAGTAGGAAGGATAGAGCTTTTTGTAAAAGATAGGGTCTATATGGGAAATGTACAAGTTTATCCTGAGTTTTCAACTAAAAGCATTAAAGTTAAGGCGGAGATAAACAACAGTTCTGGAAAGCAGGTTAATGCATATTTAAATGTAAAAGTATTTGATAAAGCAGGCAAGAATGTTTATTGCAATCCTCTTTCACAATTGAGTTATATAGTAGATGAGAAAATTGAATTTATTGAATTTATCTGCAAGCTGGATGATAAAATGCTAGAATGGGATGAATTTATTCCAGAAGTATATAACATTAAAGTAAACCTTGAAGGAAAAGTGAAAGAAGAAATATATATTGATACTAAAACTGTAAGTTTTGGAATGAGAGAATTTAAAGCTAAAGGCAGCCAATTTGTAATTAATAATAAAAAGACATTTCTAAGGGGAACATTGGAATGCTGCATTTTTCCATTAACAGGATTTCCACCAACAGATAAGGCTTCATGGCTCAAAATATTTACTACTATAAAAAATTATGGACTCAATCATTTAAGATTTCACTCTTGGTGCCCACCAGAAGCAGCTTTTGAGGCGGCAGATGAAAAAGGCGTGTATATAAATGTAGAAGCCCCAATGTGGATGGATACTTGGACCGGCTATGCAGTGGGAAGTAATACAGATCATTATAGTTATCTTCCATTGGAAGCGCAAAGGATAATTGGGACTTATGGAAATCATCCATCCTTCTGCATGTTCAGTTGTGGAAATGAATTAAATGGAGACTTTAAGCTTCTTCATGATATGATAGTTATGCTTAAAGAAATAGATAATAGAAGAGTTTATACTTTGACTACAAATTGGGACAGACCTACCGATGAAGCAGATGACTACTTTGCAGCCCAAGCTGTTGATGGAGTAGGTATAAGAGGTCAATATTTCTTAGATAAGCTAGTAGAAGGCACGAATTTAGATTACAATAATTCTATAAAGTTAAGAGACATGCCTATTGTCTCCCATGAAGTAGGGCAATACTCAGTATACCCCGATATAGAAGAGATATCTGACTATTCAGGAGTACTGAAACCAATTAATTTCGAGGCGATTCGAAATGATTTAGAATTAAAAGGTATGTTGAAGTATGCTAAGGATTTTACTATTGGGTCAGGAAAACTTGCTGTTCAATTATATAAGGATGAGATTGAAGCAACCTTAAGAACAGAAGGTTTTGGAGGCTTTCAACTTCTGGACCTTCATGATTTTCCGGGACAGAGTACAGCTACCATAGGAATATTAAACTCATTCTGGAAATCTAAAGGACTGATAAATGAAAGCAGCTTTAGAGAGTTTTGCTCATCTATAGTACCACTTTTGAAAACAGACAAGAGAATTTATCATAACAGTGAACAGTTTAATGCTCAAATACAGGTAGCAAATTTCGGTCCTGTAGACTTAAAAGATTCAACAATTAAATGGGAAATTGAATTTTCCAATGGTAATATTTTTGCAAAAGATGAATTAAAGGGAATTTGTTTGCCTCAGGGAACTCTAGTAAATGCAGGTGAGATAAAGACGTTAAGTTTTGGAGCAGTGAATAAGGCTTCAAAGTTGACAGTAACTATAAGTATTGAGGGGACACTTGCAAGAAATCAATGGCAGTTGTGGGTTTACCCTAAGGAAAATGATGTTGCAGAAAATAAGGATATAATTATTGTAAGTGTAATAGATGAAAAGATAGAGGATTATCTACAGCGGGGTAAGAAAGTATTAGTACTACCGGAAATAACAAAAGTTAAGGAAGTATACTCAGGTAAGTTCTTTCCGGTTTTTTGGAGTCCTGTTCATTTTGTGAGCAAAGATCCCTGCGGCTTAGTTTGTAGTAGTGAGCACCCAGTGTTTAGAGACTTTCCTACAGATTCGTATGCTAGCTATCAATGGAAGAAGCTTCTTGAAAATTCATTTACTATGTGTATAGATAGCTTCCCTGAAGATTTTAAGCCAATAGTTCAGATTATACCAAACTTTTATAATAATCATAGAATGACAAATATGTTTGAAGCTAAGGTTGGAAAAGGAAGATTACTGATCTGTTCCATGGATTTTAGAAAAGCTAGTATTGAGGGGAAACAGCTGTTCAGAAGTATATTGAAATATATGGCTTCTGAAAATTTTATTCCTGAAAGAGAATTGGAACTGGACATCCTGAAGAATATATTTAATATTCACGAGAAAAATGTAGAAGATGTGAAGGAGATAGATCTGGCGAAGGGAAGGAAAGCTTGTTCAGACAGTGAAAAATCAGAAATATATTCAGCAGATAGAGGTAATGATGGAAATCCGATTACCTGTTGGTGTGCTGCTGATGCAGATACAGGCCACTGGTGGCAGGTTGATTTGGGAGAAATTTGTGAAATAAAAGGTACAAGAGTTACTTTTGTGGAAGAAGCAAATTATCTCTATGTAATTAAGATTTCGGATAATAAGAAAGATTGGAAGCTTGTTATTAATGAAACCGGTAATACAAAAATTGATAAGGTAAGAGAAGATAGATTTGAAGATAAATGTAGGTATGTAAGAATAATTTATAACGGGTTATCATCAGGGATATGGGCAAGTCATTCCTCTTTCCAAGTGTTTAGGAAATAGTCACTTTATCAGGAAAGTTTCCCTTGATCACTAAGCAATCATCTCTTCAAAACTTTACAATAAAAGATATATTAAATTATAAAGGTAAATCGTGAATATTTTCATTGAGAACAAACAGATGTACCTTTGCAGAAGCTGGATATTTACATGGAATGCAAGAAAATAATTGGGAATAAAGAAGACTTTTGAATATCTAACTACAAAAGAACGATATAAGACTATGAGACAATTGCATAGTTTTGCCACAGTGCTGTGGCAAAAAATTGCTTTAAAACAAAGATGATGTGGAAATAATAATAATATATAATACACGTATAGAGGTAGGTGAGTGTATGTTTTTAAACGATAAACGTTTTCTAAAATTATTTAAATTACTTTCTAATAGTAAGTCTCCAATCAAAAGTGAGGAGATATGTAAGCAATTAGATATTGCACCAAGGACATTAAGAAATGATTTGAAAAAGTATAAGTCCACCTTTTCAGAAAATGGAGTTACATTGATATCAAAACCAGGTGTTGGATATCATTTTGAGATTTTTGATCAGGATTTATATTTTCAATTTATACAAGACCTTATAAAAAAAGAAACACATGACCAATTTTTGGTTCCAGTTTATCCAGAAGAAAGGATTAATTATTTAATAAAGTTATTTTTGAGTAATGATAATTACATAAAGATTGAAGAATTAGAAGAAGAACTTTTTGTTAGTCGTTCAACTTTAACAAATGATTTAAAGGATGTTAGAGAAAGATTACAGTACTATCATTTAGATATAGAAAATAAGCCTAATTATGGAATGAAGATTATTGGAGAAGAATTTAATAAAAGAGCATGTATTTCAAAATATTATTTTTATACTGACTCATATGATGACGTAATATTAAACACAGAAAATACAGAGCATAAAGAAATTATTCAAAAATTATTATATGATACAATCACTGAAAATAATTTTACATTAACAGATATAGGTTTTCAAAATCTTGTAATTCATATAATGATTTTATTAATGAGAATAGATAAATCAATAGAGGATGATACAATAGAGCCAATTTATAAAAGTTTAGAAGATGAAAAAGAATTTAAAATAGCATGTTTGCTTGTAAATAAATTAGAAAATCAATTTAATGTTAAGTTTCCTAAAAAAGAAATATATTATATAACTATTCATTTATTAGGTAAAAAGTCAATGCAATATAATAATGATACTTTACTAATTAGTCAAGAAAACCAGGATTTATTAAATTTTATCTTTAAGAATATAAAACAAAATTTTAAGTTAGATTTTTCCCAAGATTTTGAGTTATTTAGGTTTTTATCATTACACTTTCAGCCAATGATGAATCGGCTAAAATATGGACTTTATATTGAAAATCCATTAATTGATAAAATTAAAAATGAAAATCCATTAGCTTTTGAAATATCCCTTTATGTTGGAAGTATGATTAAAGAAATAAAGAATTATGATGTTAATATTAATGAAATAGGATATATAACATTACACTTTGCTCTAGCCTTAGAGAGATTTCATGAGAAAGTAAAAAGCAAAAATGTAGTTGTTGTGTGTGCTAGTGGAGCTGGGAGTTCACAAATTTTATTGTATAAACTAAAACAAAAATTTAAAAATTACATTAATAATATAAAAGTAGCAAAGTTGTATGAACTATTAGACCTAGATCAAAGTAAATATGATTATATTATATCTACGGTTCCAATTACTTTTAAGACTCAAATACCTGTAATTAATGTCCAATATTTTTTGAATGAAGAAGATGTTGATTTAGTGAAGAATATATTTACAGAAACAGAAAATGAGTTTTCTTTTATAAATAGATATTTTAAAGATGAATTATTTTTTAAAAATTTAAAAGGAGACACAAAAGAAGAGGTTCTTAAAAATATGTGTGATGAAATTAATGAGGTAATTAATATTCCGCAAGATTTCTATCAATTAGTGTTGCAAAGGGAAGAAATGGCATCTACTGAATTTGGAAATAATATTGCATTACCTCATCCAATTAAACCTATAACAAATTCAACTTTTGTGGCAATAGCAATGCTTAAAAAGCCAATAAAATGGAATAAACAGCAAGTTAAATTTGTCTTTTTAATTAGTACTCAAAAAGATAATACAGAATCCCTAAGTCTATTTAATGAAAGTATAACTGCTTTAGTTTTTAATAAAAAAGCTATGTTTAAATTAGAAAAGGAGCCGGCTTTAAGTACATTGAAATGCATTATAAAGGAAATGGCTATACAGGAAAAGGAAAATACAATTGATAATCTATTTAAATAAGAAGTGTAAATATTTCTTTAATATAAAGGAGAATCTTAATGAGAATAATACTTTGCTGCTCTCAGGGAATGTCATCAAGCATATTTGTTAGAGCATTACGAAAAGAAATAAAAGAACAGAATTTAGATTATGCTGTGGCTTCCATAGGAATATTTGAATTATCAAAATATATAGATAAGACTGATGTTGTATTACTTGCGCCTCAAGTTAAGTATGCCTTTAAAGATATTTCAAAAATGAGCGAAGCTTACAATATTCCTACAATTTTAATTAATGAAAGTGATTATGGAATTATGAACGTAAAAAGGGTATTGAAAAGTATAAAAGCTGGGTATAATCTGTAGTAACAATAATTTTATAAAATATATTGTATTAATTTGGTAGATAAGATGAAATGCTTATTCTACCATTTTTGTTAGATATAAAGAATTTATGGCTAATTATTTAGAAGTGAATAATTGTTTAATAAAATGCCACAGTTGTGTGGCATTTTATTAAGTTAACATATAACTTACGGTACTTTATAATAAAGACATAAAGCAACACAAATAATAAATTATATAAAATAATAACAGAAAGAGGGAATTGCAATGAGAAAAATAGTATTATTATGTAATGCAGGAATGTCTACAAGCGCTTTAGTAACTAAAATGAGAAAAGAAGCAGAAAAAATGAATTATGAATGTGAAATAAATGCATATGCAGCAGGAGAAGCAGCAGCTGTAGCTAAAGATGCAGATATTGTATTTTTAGGACCACAAGTTAAATATATGTTGAATGAAGTTAAAGAAAAGGTAAGTCCAACACCTGTAGAAGTTATTGATATGATGGTATATGGAATGATGGATGGTGGAAAAGTTGTAAGTAGAGCAAAACAAGTATTAGGAGATGCATAAATGGAAGGAATAGAATTAATAAGTTTTAAAATAATTTCAGCAGTAGGGGAAGCAAGAAGTAATTATATTGAGGCAATTAGAGAAGCTAAAAAAGGAGATTTTGAAAAGGCAGATGCTCTTATAGAGGAAGGTTCAAAGATTTTTATAGAAGGTCATCATGCACACTCTGAATTGATTCAACAAGAAGCAGGTGGAAATCCAGTTGTACCAACATTGATGCTGATGCATGCTGAAGATCAATTAATGAGTGCAGATGCATTTAAAATCATTGCACAAGAGTTTATAGATGTTTATAGAAATGCAAACTCTAAGTAGAAGCACAATTTAAAATATGGGAATCATGTTCCCGTGTAGATTATGTAATCGTATAAAAACAATGAAAAGGTTTTTTTATGGAATAATAATTCTAAGAGATAATATTATTAAAAATATTAATAATATACATAAAAAATGGGGGGAATTTAAATGGCTATTAATTTAGACAAAGTTCAAGAAAAAATACAACCGATAACAACGGTAATTGGACAAAATAAATATTTGCAAGCGGTAATGAAAGGTATGATGATGATATTACCTGCTACAATAATGAGTTCCTTTGCAACATTACTTAAAATATTTCCAATACCAGCATATCAAAATTTTATTGCAAGTAATGGATTAGCAAAATATTTTGATGTACCTATAAATTTTACAAATAACTTTATGGCAGTACTTGTTGCATTTGCGGTGGCTTATGCACTAGCTACAAGTTTTCAAGTTGATGCATTTCCAGCTGGATTAATATCAATGGTATCGTTCTTTATTCTTACACCTTATACTCTAGGAGATATGGGTCCTCTTGGGCAAGCATTTTCTATTCCGAATCAATGGTTAGGTTCCATGGGAATATTTGCTGGAATGATTGTTGCATTTGTAAGCACTAGGTTATATGTGGCTATGGTTAAAGGCGGAATTGTTATAAAAGTGCCTGATAGTGTTCCAGAATTTGTTGCTAAATCATTTTCAAGTTTAATTCCAGGTATTTTAATATTAACATTATTTTCAGTTATATCAGCAGTACTTAGTATGACTAGTTATGGAAGTATACACACATTAATCTATACATTCTTACAAGCTCCTTTAACTTCGTTAGGCTCAGGAGTTGGATCTGTTATTATAGTTGCTGTATTATCTCAATTGTTATGGTTCCTTGGACTTCATGGTCATGCTGTTACCCTAGGTGTAGTAGCACCAATATGGGCTGCAATGGATGCTCAACAACTTGCTGCACTTTCAGCAGGGCAACCATTACCTAATATTACTGGTATGGCTTTCTTCTGGACTTATCTAGCAGGAAACTTGCTACCATTAGCATTTATGTTAACATTTATGGCTAAAAGTGTAAGATATAAAACTTTAGGTAAGGTGGCTCTTGTTCCAGCAATATTCACAATTGGTGAACCACTAGCTTATGGTGCTCCTCTAGTAATGAATTTTGTATTTGCAATACCGTATGTATTATTGGATGGTGTTATAATGGTATTAGCTTATTATTTAACAGTTGCTGGAATAATTCCAGCAGTAGGCGGCGTAAATACACCATCAGGTACACCAGTACTTCTATCTGGATTTTTACAAGGTAGCTGGAGAATTGCTGCATTCCAAGTTGTAGCATTATTAATTAGATTCGTAGTATGGTATCCTTTCTTTAAGGTTGCTGATAATATGGCAGTAGAAGAAGAAAGAAAAGCGGAATTAGAAACAGCATAACTTATTATAGATGAACCACATAAGATCTGTACTTATGTGGTGGCTTACCGAAATAAGTAACATATTGTGTTTCGGTTTCTAGGAATTTTGACGGATGATTCTACGACTGGAAGTTGTGCCCACAATGCTTGCTTCAAAAGCAAGTTTTGAACAAGCATTATGGAACAACTTCTAGTCAAGAATCATTACCATGAAAATTCCAATGAAACACTGCACACAATATGTTACTTATTTCTAGTATAGTTATTCACTCAAAGTTATAAGTAAGGATAGTTATTCTAATTATAAGTCAAATTCATGAATTGGATATCTATATATAAATGATAATAAAAGGAGAATTATAAGTATGAATATAAGCAATATTAGAGTTAATAATCAGAGTTCATGTATAAACGTAGATTCTGACTCATTAATAATAAGCTGGGTTGCGGATAACAAACAAATAGGTTATGAAATTGTTATAGGAAAAGAAGATATTAATATTTACGAAGGTAAAAAAATAGATTCTGCTGATAATATAATTTATTTGAAAGATTTGCAGTTAGAGCCAGAAACAGAATATACAGTGATAATAAGATTATGGGGTGAATTTGATAATTGTATTAAAAGTACAAAATTTAGGACAGCGATTTTTGGTAATTTTAATGGCAAATGGATATCAAATGGAGAAAAATTAGAAAATGAAATTGATTATTATAAAGATAACAGAAATTGCTTAATTAGAAAAAGATTTGATGCTATCGATGAAATAAAGGAAGCATTTTTATATATAGTTGGCTTAGGATATTATAATGTATATTTAAATGGCACAAAAGTTGGAAAAGCTGAAATAAATACTGATTGGACTAAGTATTCAAAAAGTGTTTACTATGATGTGTATGAAGTTAGCCAGTACTTAACTGAAGGTGAAAATATAATTTCGGTAGAATTAGGGAATGGATGGTATAATCCAGCGCCATTAAAATTGTTTGGAAAATATAATCTTAGAGATGTATTAGATATAGGGGAACCTAAATTAATTGCAGATTTAAAGATAAATACAAATTCTGATGAAAAAATAATTATATCAACAGATCAATCATGGGAAACTGCTAAGGGACCTTATCTTTTTAACAATATATATTTAGGCGAAAGATTTGACTCTAGATTAGCTAATGAAACTTGGAAGGACTTAAATTCTGTAGATATTACATGGGAAAAGGCTGTATTAACCACAGCACCAGGCGGAAAATTAAATGCCAGCTTTATTGAAAAGAGTGAAAAAACTAGAATTGTTGAAGTTGAAAGTGTAAGCGTAAATGAAAAGAAAAATGTATTGATAGATTTCGGAGAACCAATAGAAGGATTTATTGATATTAACTTTATTGGGGAAGCTGGACAAGAAGTAGAATTAATATATGGAGAAAACTTAAATCCGGATGGAACAGTAAATGTAATTTCAACTTTAGCAGGATTTGTTGGAAGATTTTTTGGGGATGATCAAGTGCCGGGTGGACTAGGAGCACCTAAAATTGCAGATCAAAGAGATATATGTATTTTAAATGATGGCAAAACACATTATGTAAATAAATTTACCTACCATTCTTTTAGATATGTTGAAGTTAAGGGAATAGAAATAGAAAATATTAATGACATTAAAGCTATATATGTCCATACAAAATTAGAAGAAGTCGGTTCATTTAAATGTTCAAATGAATTATTTAATAAACTATATGATGTAGCAAGAAATACAAAATTAAATAATATACATTCGCTTTTTGAAGATTGCGCAAGAGAGAGATTTGGATATGGTGGAGACGTAGTATGTTTAGCTACCTCTCAAATGTTTATGTTTGATACAGAAAAATTGTATGAAAAGGTAATGAAGGATTTTAGGTACGACATAAGAGAAAATGGTGGAGTTCCAGAAACAGCACCTTTTGTTGGGATAAAAACTAATGGAACAGGAGATGGAGCAGGACCACTGGGATGGCAACTGGTATATTCCTATATAATTAAAAAGATGCATGAATATTATGGTAATGTAAGAATTGTAGAAAGTGAATATGAGTATGTAAAAAACCAAGTAGACTATTTAATTAGTCTTGGTCTTGAGTATTTATCAAAATGCTGCTTAGGCGATTGGGGGAGTGTTGATACAGTTGAAATCGATCATAGAAGAGTAGCTCCAGCAACGGATCTTGCTGCAAGTTGTTTTTACTATTATCATATACATTTACTATCTGAATTTGCCAAAATAATTGGTAACGAAGAAGATCACCTCAAATATAGTACTAAAGCAGAAGAGGTGAAAAAATCAATAATAAGTATATATAAGAATGAAGATGGTACTTATGCTGATAAAAGTCAATCGAGTTATGCATTTGCCTTGTATTTTAATTTAGATGAGGAACCTGAAAAGCTTGCAAAGGAATTTGCCGATAAAATAATAAACAATAATTATTATATAACTTGTGGAATCTTTGGAATGTTTATGGCCTATGAAGTTCTAAATAAATATAATTACCAAGACGTTGTTTATAAATGGATCAACAATAAGGGAGAAAATACTTTTTATAGTATGCTTAAGAGAGGCCAAAGTACTTTAAGTGAGTATTTTATTTATGGAGAGCCTGGATCAGATAACCATGCAATGTACAGTTCATATATACAATGGTTCTATGAAGGATTAGCTGGAATAAATATTTCAGAAGAAGCATATGGAGCAGATGAGGTATTCATTAAACCATATTTTGAGGAAGAAATAGATTTTGTTGAGTGTAGGTATAAATCAATCAAAGGGGATATAGTAAGCAATTGGACAAAAGATAAGGAAGTCATTTTATTGCATATTAAAATACCTAGCAATTTTAAATCATGTTTATTAATCTTAGATAAAAAATATAAGAATTTTATGCAGGAATTTAAAGTTGAAAAAGAAGATGAAAGCTTTGTTTATATAGATATATCATCTTTTAATGGGGAAGTAAATCTAAAATTAAGTCAAGTTAATGTATAGGCATCCAGCACACAACTTAGGCTTATGTTGTAACTAACCGAAAGTAGAAATATCTTTGTTTCGAAAGACTATGAAAATATCGCTGAAGGTTCTAAGTTGGAAATCTATATATAAATATTTTTATTTAACGGGGGGAAAATAAAATGAAAAAATGGTTAATTGTTACTATGATAATATCTACAATGTTGGTGGGGTGTAATAATGCTGCCTCAACAAGTGCAAATGCAAATAATGAAAATAAAGATAAAAATATTAGTACAACAGATTTTAGCGGAAAAACATCAGAGAATGAAAATGATAAAACAGCCAATAAAGATATTGACTTTGAATGCAAATCTAATGATTTGACAATAAGAGGATCTATTAGGTTACCAAGTGATTTTGATAAAAATAACAGCAAGAAGTATCCGGTTATAATAATGTCGCATGGAATTTTAGGAGATAGAAATCAGGGAGAGTTATTTTCAGGATTAGCAGATAAATTAGAGGACAAAGGTGTTGTTACAGTACGTTTTGATTTTGATGGGTATGGAAGCAGTGATGGGAAATTAGTAAATAATTCGATAAAAACAGAGGTTAATGATTTGAAATCAGTAATTCAATATGTAAAAACATTAGATTATATTGATACTAAACAATTGAATTTAGTTGGATTTAGTATGGGGGGAGCAGCTACAAGTATAGTAGCAGGCGAACTTAAGGATGAAATTGCTAATGTTGTATTATGGGCACCAGCAGCAGTGTTAGTAGATGACTGTGCAGCGGGAAGATTAATGGATGCTACTGTAGATGTTAATAATTTACCTAATGAAATTCCTGTTATGGGTGGGCAATTTACATTTGGAAAGGCCTTCTTTAAAGATGCTATTGGACTTGATATTTATGGTGAGGCAAAACAATATACAGGACCTGTTCTTATTCTACAAGGAAATGCTGATAAAATTGTACCTATGAGTTATTCAGAAAAATATAATCAAAATTATGCAAATTCTAAATTAGTTGTTATAGATAAAGGGGAACATGTTTTTTCAGGTGAACCATTACAACAAGTTATTAAATTAACAGTGGATTTTTTTAATGAGAAAATAACTCGATAAATAACAATTGGAGTATCGTAAAACTATTTTTAGGTAGTTATACGATACTTCCTTTTTGTTTAGAAGACAAAACATACTTTTTAATTTTTACTATCTCTAAATTTTTTAGGAGTTGTGCCAGTAACTTTTTTAAATATTCTTGTAAAATGGCTTTGATCATGAAAACAAAGCCAAGTAGCAATGTCTAATATAGAATGATTTGATGAGTTTAATAAATGTTTTGATTCTTCAATTCGCTTATTTTGAATATATTCACTTAAAGTTATACCGACTTCTTTATTAAATAATGCAGATAAATATTTTTGACTTAAACCTACAAATTGTGAAAGCTCTGAAAGAGATATTTCTTGATAAAGATGATTTGAAATATAGCTTTGACAAGCAATTATAGGTTTAGAGTATTTTGATTTCCTAGCTCTCAATACATTATCTGCAAACTCGCAGAACATTTTGATTTCTAGACACTGTAAATCATTCACTTCATGTAGATACTCTATATTTTGGATATATGAATCACTCAGTGCATAGGCGATTTCTGATTCCAAACCACCTTCAATAGCTGCTCTTGTAGCTATGGTAACACAGCAGATAAGAAAGTTCTTTTTGTTTCGTAGAGGATTATCTGAAAGAATTCCAAATTGTCCATCTTCAGCAATATTAAGATATTGTAGTAGTTTTTCTTTATTTCCTTCTCTTATGCACTTTAGAAAATTCTTTTCGCGAATTGGAGTATGATGAAGAAAAAGATCCTGACGATTTTTTGATAGGATATCTTTACTATCATTTTCGATTTTTAAAACTACGTTATCTAATGAACTATTCTTTTCGATTACTACAGATGCTTCTAACATCTCATTATAAATGGAATAATGAAGAAGCAAACTTGTATTTATCAAACGTGAATGATCTATTACCTGAATTGAATTATAAAAATTTATTAAGTCTCTTTTATAGCTGAGTGGAACATTATTTTCTGAAATTATTTTATTAATAGCTTCAGCCGTAATAGGAGAATAGGTTGAAGGTCCTACTATAAATGTGCCTAGAAAAAGATCATCCTTTCTTAAGTTTACTGCGAAATAATTTTCGTGATATTTAGTGGATTTTATTACAGGAAAATTATAAATATTACAGTCACGAAATAGATTAGTAAATAAGTCTTTTTTGCTTGGTGATATAGGATTAGCTGCGTGTTCATAAGACAGTGAAAAGAAAATATCAGTATTATTATCCAAAAAGTATATGGGAATTTTTAATGCATTAAATATAAGTTTACATACATATTCAATTTCATTACTTATATAGTTGGTTCCATCTTGAAAGAACATAGCAAATTTCCTCCCTTTATTTAATATTAATTATATATTTATAGGATATTTGTCATAAAAATAAGGATTATATACAAAAATTATATCATAATATATGATAATATCAAATTGTGCATAGATGAAGATGATTAGCGATTTTAAGTTTATCGTGCGAAGTGAATGAAAACGATTTTTAACTTCTCAGAACAACTATAAGAGAATCATGTATTTTTGATTTGTTCATTTCTTTTACATTCTACTAAAGAAAATATCGTGAGTTTATGTAAGTATAACTAAGTTTTTGTAGAAAAAAGGAATGTTCATATAAAGTAAAAAATAAAAAAGTATACAGGGGGAAAAGTTATGTTAAAAAGATCTACAAAGGTTACAAGCTTATTAGTAGTTGCTGCATCTATCGTATCAATGGTTCCAGCCATAGCTGCAGATATTCAAAATTTTGACGCTAAGGATGGATATATTTATAGTGCAGTATCAAAGGGAGGCGGAATATCCATTATTGATGCAGAACTTAATGGTCAGGATGAAGCTATCTATTGTTATAAAGATGGAAAATATACAAAATTAGATGATGCTAAGCCAGGTGATACAATAAGCGATTTATGTGAAAATCAGTATGTGGAAATGAAAGACGCTAGCAATAATTATTATTATGTAGATATAACAACTGGCAAAGAAACAGATGCATATGATCGAGAAATTGATAATAAGGAATGTGCAATAAAACTAAGAAACAAAATTAAAGAAGATAATAATGGAAGATTCTCTAAAGATACTTATACTAATAATACTGTAGCAGCAGATGCCGTTATAGGAGGTGCTACAACTCTTTGGAGTCAATACTCATATAAGTTAGATACAACAAATCTAATTGGAAAAGAATATTCTGAGGTATATGCCGATAAGGATGGAAACTATGTTGATGCCGATTATAACATAGGAAGTATTAGAGTATATACTACAACTGGTTCTAGTGTCAGCATAAATAATACAAATGATACTTATGAAGTAAAAGAAAAAGATGGACATACTTATGAAATCAAAGCTCAGATTGATGGTGATTTCCCATATTGTGAAAATCCTAACGATTTTTATAGAAAAGCTAAACTATCAATATGGGCAAGAAATAAAGATTTAAATGGTGATTATGAAAATATAACAAATTCAGTAGAGTTTGGAGTATCAAACAATCATCATGCTGTTCCTGTAAGTAATGATGGTAGTACTTATGGTGATTATGCAACAGTAATGCAAATTATTTCAAAAGCTCAATCTTCAGATGCTGTAGATGGAATAAAATATGCACAGAATGTGAGCACATACTTTGTTACAGATAAAGATGGTAATGCTGAACCTGTACTTGGCTTGGGGACTTCTGACAAAACAGGATATGCTATGATGTCAGGTAATCCAGATGGGCTTCAGAGTATTGTTATTGATGATGCTGACAAAAAATTATATGCAGAAACTGTTAGCTTTAAAACTAATAATGGTTATAACTATGTAGATATAGGAAATTCAGAAGAAACTGATTATGATGTCTTTGGAATGGGAAGTGGACAGATTTATTGCATAGATTCAGGATATCTAAAAAAATGGAATAACAAAGATTCATTTGAAAAGCTATACAAAGTGGATTCTGGTATGACAAATTTATCTGTTAATGATCCGGGTGATATGATTGTATGGGATCAAAATAAGGAAGAGTATTCAATTATATCGATACCTCCAACAGCTCCTGCTGGAACTAATACAGCTGCAACAACTACTGAAACAGCAACTGCTGGAGCTACATCTACAACATCAGCTGGAGTTACACTTACAACAGCAGGTTGGATTAAAAATATTGATGGAACTTGGTCATATGCTAAAGCTGATGGAACTAAAGCTACAGGGTGGGTTCAAGATGGAGCTGCTTGGTACTACTTAAAGGCGGATGGTATTATGGCTACAGGCTGGCAAAATATTGGAGGTACGTGGTATTACTTAAAGGCATCAGGAGCAATGCAAACTGGTTGGATTAATGACAACGGAATTTGGTATTATTGTAATGCATCAGGTGCTATGTTAGCTGATACAACTGTTGATGGATATCTGTTAGGAAGCAATGGAGCATGGATTCAGTAATATAAAAATGGTTTTATAAGCTTTTATGAAATGTTCTGCAAAGTGATTTTAGGGGGTACTTTGCAGATAATTAAAGAATGCAATCAAAATTGCATGGATCAAAAATGGTTTAATCTTTAAAATATTAATTTTTATAGCTAGAACATTTAAAAATCCTATGCAGGTAAAAGCTGATTTCTGAATTATTAAGAAATCGGCTTTTGTTATTTCTATATTTTAAATGGGGAATTTGTTATAAAAATAAGGAATGTATACAAAGATTATATACCTATATGTGATAGTATAAAATTAAATTAACGATAGATGAAGGTTAATTAATTGATAAGAAAACATTTATATTAAAATAAGGAGTGTCTTTTATGGAATTTTTAGTTTTAGATGTAGGCGGTTCATCTATAAAATATGCTGTTATGAATGAAAAAGCAGAATTTATTGAAAAGGGTTCAATACCAACACCTATGGACAGTTT
Organism: Clostridium sp.; assembly: GCA_031292145.1. GTDB lineage: Bacteria > Bacillota > Clostridia > Clostridiales > Clostridiaceae > Clostridium. The sequence goes on from JARLHR010000055.1 coordinate 40,670, forward strand.
AGAACAGTTTATAGAGGTTGTTGGTACAATTTTTGATAAATATAAGGATAGAATCACAGGAATGACTATGAGTATGCCGGGACGTATAGATAGTGATCGTGGATATTTATATACGGGAGGAAGTTTAGAGTATAACGCAGATAAAGAAATTGTTTCAATACTTCAAAAGCGATGTCCGGTACCAATAACAGTAGAAAATGATGGGAAATGTGCAGCTTTAGCTGAGGCATGGCTTGGAAGTCTTAAAGATTGCGATGATGGAATAGTTGTGATATTAGGTACAGGTGTTGGTGGAGGAATCATCAAGGATAAGATGTTACACAAAGGAAAACATTTTATTGCAGGAGAGTTTAGCTTTATTTTTACTAACAATGCTGCTTTTGAAAGCCGGTTTTCTCACATATGGGCAGAACAGGCGGGAGTATCAGGTTTACGTATTCCAGTGGCAAAAGCGAAGAATCTGCCAATAGAAGAGGTAGATGGGGTAAAGATTTTTGAATATGCAAATAGTGGTGACGAAGAAGTACTTAATATATTAGACGACTATTGTTACAGAATGGTTTTACAGCTTTATAATTTACAATATATTTATGACCCAGAGAAAATAGCAATTGGTGGAGGAATTAGCAAGCAAGAGATTTTAATAAAATATATTAAAGAGAATATTGAAAAACATTACAATAATTTAGAACCTAATATAATGGTAAAACCGGAAGTGGTTACATGTGAATTTTATAATGATTCAAATTTAATTGGAGCATTGTACAATTATTTAACTAAATATAAGTTAATACCCAAAAGTTTAATTTAAATGGGGATGTGTATTATGGATTATTCAATTGTAGCAAAAAAAATATTAGAAAAACTAGGTGGAGAAAGTAATGTAAATAGTGTTATGCACTGTATGACAAGGCTTAGATTCACATTAAAAGATGAAAGCATTATAAATGATGACGAAGTTAAAAATATAAACGGTGTTATGGGAATTGCAAAACAAGGTGGACAATATCAAATAATTTTAGGAAACAATGTTTCTAAATGTTATAAAGAACTAGTTAAACTTGGAAAGTTTGAAAATAGTGTTAAAGAGTCAGAAAACTCAAATGAAAAACAAAATATAAGTATAATTGCAAAAATTTTAGATATACTATCAGGTAGTTTAGCAGCCACTATGCCAGCAATAGTTGGCGCAGGTATGATAAAGATTTTTGTTATTGTATTAACCACGTTTGGAATTTTAAATATAGGAAGTCAGACTTATACTATATTATCAGCACTAGGAGATGGAGCTTTTTATTTCTTACCAATGTTGCTTGTAATTTCGACCTCTAAAAAATTTGATATTAATCCATATACCTTAGGAGCGGTTATAGGTGCTATGGTATATCCTGATTTTATAAAGTTATTTGGGGCAGGCAGTCCAGTGTCATTTTTAGGATTACCAGTTACTTCAGCAACATATGCATATTCAATTTTTCCTATAATTTTGATGGCATGGATTATGAAATATGTAGAAGAATTCGTAGAAAAAATTACGCCAGGTATAACGAAAAACTTTTTAAAACCAATGTTAATATTACTTATTGCTATGCCAATTGCAATAATAGTTGTTGGGCCACTAGGATACTTAGCAGGTGAGGGGCTATCAAGATATATTTGCATTATTCAAGGAAAATTAGGATGGATTACACTACCATTAGTTGCAGCCTTTATGCCGTTTTTAGTTAGGACTGGTATGCATTGGGCATTCTTACCTATAGCAATAGGATCTTTAGCAAATCCAGGCTATGAATCACTATTTTTAGTTGCAATGCTTTCTTCTAATTTAGCACAAGGAGGATCTTCACTAGCAGTAGCACTAAAATCTAAAAATATTAAATTGAAAAAAATAGCAGGTTCAGCGAGCATGTCAGCACTTATTGCAGGAGTTACAGAACCAGCAATGTATGGTGTTTCCTTAAAATATAAAAAGACTTTAATCACAAGTATGGTAGCAAGTGGTATAGCAAGTCTATATGCAGGAATTGTAGCTTTAAAAGCATATATTTTTGCTACACCAGCAATTATATCAATAGCTCAATTTATTAATCCAAATGATAGTTCAAATTTTGTTAATGCTTTAATAACTGCAGCTATTGCTATAGTAATTTCCTTTGTATTAACATGGATAATTGGATTTGAAGATTCGATTGATGAAGAAGTTGTAAAAGAAGCTGATGTAAATAATGATATAGAAGAGATAATAAATGAAGAAACTGGAATGAAGGAAGCAATAATTGCAGCGCCAATTGAAGGAAAAGCAGTACCATTAAGCCAAGTTAATGATGCAACATTTGCAGAAGAAATGATGGGAAAAGGGGCAGCTATAATGCCAAGTGTAGGTAGAGCATTATCACCAGTTAATGGGGTGATTTCAGCATTATTTGAAACAAAACATGCAATAGGGATTACATCAGATGATGGTGTAGAGATTTTGATACATATTGGATTAGATACAGTAAAATTAGGTGGAAAGTATTTCACAGCCCATATTAAGTCCGGAGATAAAGTAAAAGTTGGCGATTTATTAGTAGAATTTGATATAGAATCAATTGAAAAAGAAGGATATGAAGTTATAACTCCAGTACTTGTAACTAATATTTATGAATATAAAGATGTAGAATTATTATCAATAAATAAAAATGTAAAGGAAAGGGATGAATTTATAAAAGTAATAAAATAAATATGATTTCTTGTATTATATTAATCTTTAAAGAGGTTTTTTATAAATATTAAGTATGAAAAGTACTAAAATATTATTAATTTTAAGATTTAGGAGGAAAAGTTATGTCAATTAAGTTTCCAGAAGGATTTTTATGGGGAGGAGCTACTGCTGCTAACCAATTTGAAGGTGCATATAATGAAGATGGGAAAGGTTTATCAATTCAAGATATATTACCAAAGGGGTTAAAGGGACCTGTAACTGCTGAACCAACAGAAGATAATATGAAGCTTATAGGAATTGATTTTTATCACAGATATAAGGAAGATATAAAACTGTTTGCAGAAATGGGATTTAAGGTATTTAGATTATCAATTGCATGGTCAAGAATATTCCCAAATGGTGATGATAAAGAGCCAAATGAAAAGGGATTACAATTTTATGACAATGTATTTGATGAATTAGCTAAGTATGGTATTGAGCCTTTAGTTACAATTTCACATTATGAAACACCTCTTGCTCTCGCTAAGAACTATGATGGGTGGGTTAACAGAAAGCTTATAGGATTTTTCGAGAATTACGTAAGAACAATATTTACAAGATATAAAGACAAGGTCAAGTATTGGATTACGTTTAACGAAATAAATTCAGCATTACATTCACCTTATATGAGTGTAGGAGTATGGACACCAAAAGAAAAATTAAGTAAACAAGATTTATATCAAGCTATGCATCATGAATTAGTGGCAAGTGCACTTGCAGTTAAAATTGGCCATGAAATAAATTCAGAATTTAAAATTGGATGTATGATACTTGGAGTACCAAACTATCCGTTATCTCCAATGCCAAGTGATGTAATTAAAACAATGCAGCAAGATAGAGAGAATCTTTTCTTTGCAGATATTCATGCAAGAGGAGCTTATCCACGATATATGAATAAATTCTTTAAAGAAAATAACATAGAAATAAAGATGGAACCAGGAGATGAAGAAATACTAAAAAATACAGTAGACTTTGTTTCATTTAGTTACTATATGAGTTCATGTGCAACTGCAGATCCAGAAAAGAATAAAGCAGGCGAAGGAAATATAATTACAGGAGTACCAAATCCATATTTAAAAGCATCTGATTGGGGCTGGCAAATAGATCCAGAAGGATTAAGATATATTCTTAATCAATTATATGATAGATATCAAAAACCATTATTTATAGTAGAAAATGGCTTAGGTGCTGTTGATGAATTAATAACTGATGAAAATGGAAATAAGACTGTAAATGATGAGTATAGAATAAATTACTTAAATGATCATTTAGTTCAAGTTGCAGAAGCAATTGAAGATGGTGTTGAGCTTATGGGATACACAACTTGGGGATGCATAGATTTAGTAAGTGCATCAACTGCTGAACTTAAAAAGAGATATGGTTTTATATATGTAGATAGAAATGATGACGGTAGTGGAACTTTAGAAAGATATAAGAAAAAGAGTTTTAATTGGTACAAAGAAGTTATAGCTACAAATGGAGCTAGTTTAAAAAAGTAGATATTATTATAAGATAATCAAGAGAGTGTAAGTGGATTTGCTTAAGAGCAGATATCATTTACACTTACTTGAATTTATTTTTATGAATTTAAAATCAAATTATAAATGGAGTGAATATGTAAAATGACAATCAGAGAGACAATTAAGCGATATTTATTTTTTATTCTGGGATTATTTATGATGGCGGTTGGTGTTTCACTATCAACTAGATCTAATTTAGGAACATCTCCTATTTCGTCTATACCTTATGTTTTAAGTTTGGGATTACCACTTACAATTGGGCAATTTACTTTTATAATGAACTTATTTCTTATTGCTTTTCAAATCATTATATTAAGAAAACAATATAAGCTGGTTCAATTACTTCAAATTGTTGTAGCTGTTATATTTAGCTATTTTACAGACTTTACTATGAGGCTATTCTCATGGATAAATGTTACAAGTTATCCTAGTCAATTAGGATTATTTATAATAAGTTGTCTAGTACTTGCACTTGGAGTAAGTATGGAAGTTACAGCGGATGTTGTTATGATGGCTGGTGAAGGTCTCGTTAATGCTATTGCAATTGTTACTAAAAAAGATTTTGGAAAAATAAAGGTTGGTTTTGATGCAACACTTGTTGTTTGCAGTTGTATTTGCTCGGTTGTTCTTTTTCAAAAATTAAATGGGGTAAGAGAAGGGACTGTTATAGCTGCTTTATTAGTAGGTACAATTGTTCGTTTTATAAATAAGCGCTTAGCTTTTATGGATAATATATTTAAAGGAGAGTTTGTTGCTACTAACGTAAGTGAAATTACAAATATTGTAGAAAAGGCAGAGCATAATTTAATAGTTACTATTAGTCGTGAATATGGAAGTGGCGGCCATGAAATTGGTCAAAAAATAGCCGATGATTTAGGAATTTCTTTCTATGATACACAATTAATAAAAGAAGAAGCCAAAGAAACAGGATTCTCAGAAGAATTTATTCAAAAAAATGATCAAGTTATACCTAATTTATTATTAAATAAAATTTATTCTCAAGGATATGCATTTTCGAAGAAAGAAAAAGCACCTTTAGATGCTATTTATGAAGTAGACAAGAAGGTTATTACGAAGTTAGCTAGTACAAAATCGTGCGTTATCATGGGACATTGTTCAGATGCTATTCTAGCTGGTTTTCCAGGCAGTTTTCACATATTTATTCATGCAGATAAAGCAAGTAGAATGGAACGTATTCAATATGAATATGGAATTTCTAAAAAAGATGTTGAGGAAACTTTACACAAAAAAGATAGAGCAAGAGAAGCTTATTATCATATATATGCAGAACGTAAACTAGGAGATGTTAAAAATTATGATTTAACAATTAATAGTGGAGTTTTTGGAATAGAGAAAACAGTTGAATTAATCGAAGAAGCTATTAAAGGAAAAATATCTAACTTACATAAAGTATAAGTAGGTGGCAATGGAAATTTAATAAACAGAAAGCTTATAGGATTTTTTGAAAACTATGTGAGAATAATATTTACTAGATATAAGTACAAGGTAAAATATTGGCTTACTTTGAGAGTGTAAATAGATTTGTGTGAATGCAGATTTACTTACACTCTTTTGAATTTATCTTTGTATCTTTTATTGTTATCTATATATCTAGAATAAATTCTAGATATATAGATAACATAATATTAAATGCTGCTAATTAAAACAATCACACTTGGAGGAATATTATGAGAACATTAAGAAAAGTGATTATACTTGTTACAGTAGTAATAATGAATGTTACATTAATAACTAATACTAAAATTAATATATATGCTATACCCAGTTTAAATACTGATTATAGAAAAATAGCTAACATTGCAGTAATATTTCCTGATTTGAACAATCCATTTGCGGTTCTAATTAAACAAGGCTTAGAAGATATTCAAAAGAAAAATGAAGATAAAATCAGTTTTACTTTTTTTGATGGGAAAGATAATGTAGCTATACAAAGTGAAATACTGGATAACTTACTTAATAAAGATAATTTCGATCTTTTTATAATTCAATTAGCTGATGTAAAAGAAAATATAGTTGAAGATGTTATTAATAAAGTTAAACCTAAAAATATACCAATAATTCTTTCAAATATTGCTCCATCAGTAGCGAATAAATTATCTAAAGACTATAACAAAGCTGTTTTTTTAACAGAAGATTTTAAACAACCAGCTATTTTAGAAGGAAAAATTATTGTTGATGCATGGAATGTTAATAAAAATAATATCGATAAAAATGGTGATAGCATACTTCAATATATCATGTTAGAAGGTGCAGAAAATGATGAAACAGCAATCGATAGAACGAAATACTCTGTTTCAACAATTAATGATGCAGGAATAAAAACACAGCTGCTTGCTGAGCAAGTTGCTAATTGGGATAAAGAGTTAGCTAAAGATGCTATTGAATCATTATTTCTTAAGTATGATGGTAAAATTGAAGCAATAATCGCCAATAATGATGCTATGGCAATAGGGGCTATTGAAGCGTTACAAAAATATGGTTATAACAATGGAGATAAATCGAAAAATATTGCTGTTGTTGGAATTGATGGATTACCAGAAGCTAAAGAGCTAGTTGATAAAGGCGTTATGACTGGTACTGTTGTTCACAATCCGAATGATATAGCTGAAATATTTTATACTGTTGCAATGAATTTAATTAATAATGTAAATCCTCTAGAAAATACAAATTATAAATATAGTGAGACAGGAGTTGTATCTCCAATTCTTTATTATGAATATACAAATAAGGATAATATTTCATGAATTTTGGTTCATGTTATTCAATGAACTGCGGTATTTTTTGTATATGAAAGGCTATATATTTTAGATAAATATATAGTCCATGTAAACTTCATTTGATAATTTTTTATATCATCTTCACGAAGTTTACACGGACTATTTTGGAATTACTAGAATTTCATTAAAATAAATGTACTACTTTTTTCCTTTTCCCAAAGCTACATCGCGATTAGCTTTCTGAGCATTGTTGTCAAAAACATTATTAGAGGAGTTGCGTTGTGAAGGTGGTGAATTTAATATCTTTAAACCTGGTACGTCTTTAGCGTTTCTAACCATAATTAGGTTCTCCTTTCACTTTTTACAATTTTTAATTACTAAAAATTTAGACATGACTAATTTGCCTAACAAATATATTTTATCTTTATTTATTTCATTTATAACAGGAAGTTTATCACTTTGAATGGTTATTATAGCATTAATGAAATCGAAATCTGTATTTCTAAAAGTAAAAATATTAAGTGAAAAAATATTATGGAATTTAAAGAAAAATAAGTAATCACTGTAAAAATTGTTGTATAATTAAGATAGAATATTTAGAAATAAATACTCTATTTTTTTTTATATTTTAGAAATAAATTATAATTTTGAAGGGAAGTTTTATTATGGGAGAATTATCAAAACTACCTAATATCGGAAAAGAAGTTGAAAGACAGTTGAATAAAGTAGATATATTTACTTATAGTGAATTAAAAGATATAGGTGCAGAACAGGCGTGGTTGAAAATACAAGAAATTGATGATTCTGCGTGTATTCATAGATTGTTAGCACTGGAAGGCGCAATTCACGGTGTTAAGAAAACAGCGTTGCCACAGGAACGTAAAGCAGAACTAAAAGATTTTTATAATTGGCATAAAGGTAAATAATAATTGTGACGAGTTTGGAAGAAAATTATTATATATTATGGAGGAATACAATGCAGTTAGGTTCAATTTATTTAATAGTTAGAGATTTTAATAAGTCGATAAATTTTTATGAAAAATTACTCACCAGCAAAAAAATGGGGTTTTTAAATGAATAAGAATATATACGATGATTTATGGATGAATCTTCTGAAAAGTAAGGCGATTTCCCTTGATGAGGAAAGCATAGCTTTATTGCAGAATATTTTTAAGCCAAAGTTATTAAAAAAAGATATGTTCTTTTTACAAGAAGGCGAAAAATCTAATGAAATAGGGGTTATTGTTAAGGGGATTTTTCGCTCTTATTATATTGATAAAACAGGCAATGACATAACAAAATATTTTTATGAAGAAGGTGGGATATTATTCTCTTATGTGGCACATCTATGTCAAAACGAATCTATGTATTACATACAAGCATTAGAAGACATTTTCCTGATTATCTAAGAGAATACATTATGAAAAAGCGATAGGTGGATATAAATTAGCGTTCCTCAAAATTATTTTGAGGAATTTTTGCTTTGGAGTCAAATCATTACAAGAAAATATAATTTATATCAAGTTGATTCATTTATTTAAGATTTGTGATGTTGGTTATATAATCAAATCGAATTACATATAACGATAGCTTGCAAATATACATAATGTATATTAAAATTCTTTATAAATACGCTTTTCATAAATTTCCAAATCAGGAATGCTATGAAAGTAAAAAGGTTAAGTAATATAAATAGTAATTATATAGGGAGTTATAATATGAAAATTCTACAATTTGAAAATGTAAACTGTAAAAATTGCTATAAATGTGTGCGCTATTGTCCTGTTAAAGCTATTGAAATTAAAAATCATTGTGCACAGATACGAGAAGATGAATGTATTCTGTGCGGACGTTGTACTATTGTATGTCCACAGAAGACTAAAGAAGCTATTAGTGATGTAGAAAAAATTAAGGATGCATTAAATGAGAAAAAACAAATAGTTGCAAGCGTTGCTCCATCATTTTCTGCATACTATCATTCAGAATTTGCAGACTTTAGGGAGGCTCTTTTAAAGCTTAAATTTGTAGAGGCCTTTGAAACAGCAGAAGGTGCTTGTCTAGTAAAAACAGAATATGAAAGACTGCTTGAAGAAAATCCAGAGAAAACTTATATATCGTCCTGTTGTACTTCTCTAAATGAATTAATTAAGAAGTATTATCCAAAGGCTTTGAAGTATCTTGCACCTGTTATAACACCAATGGATGCTCACTCAAAACTTTTGAAGGAGAAGTTTCCAGATGCAGTAATTGTGTTTGTTTCTCCTTGTATTGCAAAAAAACTAGAACGTTATGACAAAGATTCCTATGTTGATTATGTTATTTCTTTTGAGGAATTGGGTGAAATGCTTAAAGATAATAATATAGAAATATCAAAGTCAAACTCTGGAGGGGAAGGAACTAGATATTTATCAAGGAAATTCCCAACGGATGGTGGTATTATTTCTACAATGAAATCAGATACTGAACACGAATACATTTCACTTAGTGGGTATAATGATTGTGTTCAGGCCATTGATGACATATGCAATGGTAAAGTTTCAAAATGTTTTGTGGAAATGAGCTTTTGTGAAGGCAGCTGTGTAGGTGGACCATCTTTTCAAAGGAATAATATTTCTTTAATTACTTCAAACCTTGAGATTAGCAGGCAATCAAAGGAGTTGGATTATTCTCAAGATTTTAATGTGATGTATAAACAGTCCTTGAAGAAAACTTATACAGACAGAGAGTCAATTATTCATGCAAAGCCTTCTGAGGCACAAATTGTTGCTATACTACACAAAATGGGAAAATATACAGAAGCCGATGAATTAAATTGTGGTATGTGTGGTTACTTTTCTTGCCGTGAAAAAGCTTCAGCTGTTTATGCAGGAAAAGCAGAAATCAATATGTGTTTACCTTATATGAAGGAAAGGGCAGAATCCTTTTCAAATCAAATTATCAATATATCACCTAATGCAATACTTACAGTAGATATGGATCTTAAAGTCCAGCAGATCAATAAGGCAGCCAGTGATATTTTCCATTTAGAACCTAAGGATATTATTAATCAGCCTGTATCTCGTATACTGGATGAGTTTGATTTTGTAAATATTATTACCAGTGGTGCTCCAAAAACAGAAAAGTTTACATTCCTGGCTGAGTATAATACATATCTTAGTCAAATATTCATGTATGATAAGAGTAATGGCATTATAGTATGCATTATGAAGAATATAACAGCAGAACGTCAGAAACGCAACCAATTATTGCAAAAGAAAATACAAGCTGCTGCTATGGCAGACGATATTGCTGATAAACAGTTAAGAATTGTTCATGAGATTGCATCCTTATTGGGTGAAACTGCAGCAGAAACTAAAATTGCTATTCGAGATTTGAAAAATACAATTATGCTAGATGATAAGGAGTTATAGAGCCATGTATGAAATGGATGAATCTTTAACGGTAGAAACCGGATACACAAGTATAAATAAACATTCAGAAACTCTATGTGGTGATTGGTTTAAGGTTTTTGAAAATCCAGATAAAAAAATATTTGTACTTTCAGATGGATTGGGGAGTGGCGTTAAAGCAAATATACTTTCGACTCTAACATCAACAATACTAGGAACCATGCTTTCTAAAAATATGCCACTTGATGAGTGTATAAGCACTGTTGCCACAGCTCTTCCCATGTGTAAGGAGAGAAGATTAGCTTACTCTACCTTTACTGTATTAGAACTCACAAATGGTCAAGCACATCTTGTACAGTATGATAATCCCAGCGCAATTATCCTGAGAAAAGGCAAAAGTTTATCATACAATTGTAATATCCAATTCGCTCACGAAAAGGAAATTCACGAAAGTAGAATAATTCTTCAAAAGGATGATATTATTGTGTTAATGACTGATGGAGTTACCAATGCTGGAATTGGTAAACTTGCCCCTAACGGCTGGCAGCACTCTGAAATTGTAGCATTTTTAGAACGTCTTGATACAAAACAAATGTCAGCATCCCGTATTGCTGCACAAATCGTAAATTGCAGTTTGACATTAAGTGAGGATTCACTAGATGATGATGCAACTGTTTTTGTGGTAAAAGTTAGATCAAGGGAGGTTGTCAATATGCTTATTGGGCCACCAGAAAATAAAGAAGATGATAATAAAGTACTAAAATTATTCTTTTCTAAAAATGGTAAAACCGTTATTTGTGGTGGAAGTACGGCCAGTGTTGTAAGTAAATACCTGAACAAGCCGGTAATGATAATACAAGGCAGTGGAAATGAAGAAGTACCTAATATGTCTTCAATTGAAGGAGTAGATTACGTCACTGAAGGTATAGTTACCCTAAAAAAAGTTGTGGAATTAATCCTAAAGTTTTCAAAAAATCCAATGTATTGTCTTAATATATCTAAAAGCAAGGATCCAGCATCACTACTGGCGCTTCTTTTGATTGAAGAGGCTACTGATGTGAATATTTATTTCGGAATGTCTGAAAATGTTGCACATCAAGGAACAGATATTGATTTTGATACAAAATTAGCATTAATCAAACAACTTGAAGAATGCCTGAATAAAATTGGTAAAAGTGTTAAGATTAGTTTTTGTTAGAGTTAATCTACATGTCCTCAAAATTTAAACTAAAAACTTGGCTAGAATAATTTTATTGTTAAAACACAATCCTATATTCAGAGAATACTACAGGAGGTTTTATGATGAAATTATTAAAAAGAATGATAATAGTTATTGCAGTTGTAGTTATAGTAATTGAAACATTAACAGAAGCAGTCCCTAATAATATAACTCCTAGTTCAATAAATCCGCTTAATGTAGGTGTAGTCTTTTATAGTTTTGATGATCCTTATGTAATTTTATTAAAACAAAGCTTAGAAAATATTGAAAAGAAAAATGAAGGTAAGGTTAAATTTAATTTTTATGATAGTAAAAATAATAAGGAAATACAAAATAAAACCATTAATACATTGCTAGAAAGAGGAAACGTTAACCTTCTCATTTTAAGTTTAGTGGATTTAATAAATGATCCAAAAGAAATTATTAGTGAAATTAAAGAAAAAAATATTCCAGTAATTTTTGCTAGTAAGCGAACACTTAAAGTAGATGAAAGTATTGTAAAATCCTATGATAAAGCTTATTACGTAATGCCAGATTCAGAGCAAGCAGGAATATTACAAGGAGAAATGCTAGTTAATCTATGGAACAAAAATAAAAAGGCTATAGATGCAAGTGATAATAACATTATGCAATATGTTATTTTACAAGGTAAACTTAATAATGCTGAAACAATAGATAGAAGTAAATACTCTATTATGGAAATCGAAAATGCTGGAATAAAAGTAGAGAAACTTGCATCAGAAGTTTGCAATTGGAATGAAGATATAGCGAGGGAGGAAACAGAAGGCTTATTAACACACTATGGAAATAAAATTGAAGTTATAATTGCAAATAATGATGCGATGGCTATAGGCGCTGTAAAAGCATTACAAAAGTATGGATATAATAAAGACGATAATACAAAAACTATAACTGTTGTTGGAATTGATGGAATACCAGAAGCACGAGATTACATAAAAAAAGGATATATGGCAGGTACTATTTTTCAAGATCCTGATGTTATGGCTGAGGCATTTTATGAAGTTGGAATGAACCTAGTTAGTAAGGCACCTTTTGACTGCAAAGAAAGATATAAATGCGATGAAAGTGAAAGAATCATTGAATTGCCTTTTAAGGAGTATATTGGTTAAGATTAATATTTACAGTAGTTATGAAGATTTTTTCATAGGGCTCGCACGATTCTTCATAAAGATGAATATGATAGTATTCGAAAGGAGTTGTTAGAAAATGGATTTAGAAAGAGAAGAATCTTACAGAGACTTACAAAATTTACATGATAAATGTAGAAAATGCTTGTATTATCATGTTAATTTGACAATGAAAGATGGTAGTACATTTGATGGAATTATAGAAAATGTAGAGCCTGATAGAATTATTGTATTGGTTGGCAAGGATGTAATTGATAGAGACGATGATAATAAAAAATGTGATCAACAAAGAATATATAATCAAGGTTACTATCGTTATCCAATGAGATATAGGTACTTTAATCGCCAGGCATTTCCGCTTGGTTCCTTAGCTACATTATCCTTATTATCTTACCCTTACATTGCTCCTCCATATCCTTACTACAATCCTTATTATCCATTTTATTGATAGATACTTAGTAAATACAAGGGCTGCTGCATTTTGCAACAGCCCATTTTTATTCTAATTATGTATGAAAAGTAAATAATTTTGTAGGAGTTTAGAGAAAAGATTTAATATATTCACCTAATATAGATAAATTTATATTAAACCCCTTGAATTATTTACAAAACAAATTGGAAATCCATAAAAATACGAAATATTAGAAAATAAATACAGGTTGTAAGTTATTTGTAAGAAATATTTAGTATAATAGATACATGGGGTGATTTTTTGAATATAAACAATTTTTTTAGTTTGGTGCTATTAATATCAGCATTTGTGCTGATTTATATAGGGTATTTTTCATGGAAAAGAGACAAGGGATATATTTCTTTATCATTGATTCCTGTATCAATTTATTCATTTGGATATGCATTTGAAATATTATGTACAAGCATTGAATGGGTAAAGTTTTGGATTAAGTTAGAATATCTTGGAATAGCATTTTTACCTGTGGCTTGGTTAATGTTTGCACTTAATTTTATTGGGCAAATAGAAAAACTTAAAAAGAGCATTTTTATGTTACTTAATATTGTGCCTGTTATTACATTAATCATGAATTATACAAATGATTTTCATCATCTGTTTTATAAAAAAATATATATGAATAATGATGGAATTTTTCCTATTGTAGAATTAATAAAAGGACCTTTTTATTGGGTGAATATTGCCTACACATATGCTGTAATGCTTGTGGGGCTGATAATTTTTATAGTAGCTTATTTTAAAGCAGTGCCAATTGTAAGAAAACAGATATTACTTTTAATAATAGCCTGGGTAATTCCATGGATTTCAGATATTGTTTATATGCTTAGATTGCTGTCTTTAGATTTGGATTTATGTCCACTTGCATTTTCTTTATCTGGAATAATTTCTAGCTTTGCTATATTAAATTTTAAACTTTTAAAGCTTACGCCAATAGCACTGGAGAAAGTTTTTTCTAATATGTTAGATGGGGTTATAATATTAGATGCTGAAAATAATATAGTCAACTTTAACAAGTCATCAAAAAATATTATTTCTGAATTAAATGGAATAGAGGCTGGTGAGAAAAAAATTGATGAGGTATTGAAGGAATATAAAGGAGTACTAAAAGCTGTAAGTAGCGATTCTTATAATGAAAGTTTAATAACAATAGAAAGCAATAATCAATTAAGATATTATAAGATGAATATTAACAACATATATGAAAAGACTGGAAAGTTTATTGGAAAAATACTCATTTTAAATGACGTTACAGAAATCCAGCTTCAACAAAAAAAGTTGTCTGAGAATTATAATTTTCTTCAAACTCTTATGGATGCGATTCCTAATCCTATATATTCTAAGGATGAGCATGGAGTATATAATCATTGCAATACTGCATACACTGAATTTTTAGGAATTAAGAAAGATGAATTCATAGGAAGTACTTCTTATGAAGTATTTGAAGAGAAATTAGCAGAAAGTTATGAGAAAGCAGATAAGAAATTATTCAAAGAAAAAAGAACTCAAGTTTATGAATCAAAGCTTATGAATAAAGATGGCACACATCATGATGTGATTTTTAATAAATCAGTTGTTGGAAATGAAGATGGGAATAATAAAGGATTAGTTGGTGTTATAGTAGATATTACAGAACAAAAAAAGAATCAAGAAAAAATGGATAAGTTATTAAAGCTAAGAGAAGCAATGTTGATGATAGGTTATTCCATTAATGAGATATCAGATATTAATGATCTACTCCAATTAATACTGGATAAGGTTATTGATTGTGTTGATGATAGAAGTAGTGGTTCTGTGTTACTTTTAGACCATGATAAAAACTTGAAAATAGCTGTAGCTAAAGGTTATAGTTCAGAAGAGATTAAAACATTTTCAATTAAGCTTGAAGAACACTTTGCATGGTTTAATAGCGGAGAAAATATAAATAAAACAGTTATTTTTAATGGCATTGATAAATTGAATGACATTAATATGTTGGATACAGAAGAAGGAATAAAAATAAAATCTGCTATTAGTTCACCAATCATTATAGATGGTGAATTATATGGTTTTATAAATATTGATAGTATGTATAACAATATCTTTAACGAAGGAGACTTAGAATTAATGGAATACATGAGAAA
Source organism: Clostridium sp. (assembly GCA_031292145.1). Lineage (GTDB taxonomy): Bacteria > Bacillota > Clostridia > Clostridiales > Clostridiaceae > Clostridium. The sequence goes on from JARLHR010000055.1 coordinate 56,016, forward strand.
TCAAGTTTCCATTGCTATTGCTAAGCATAAGCTTTATGAAGAAACTTTATATTTATCTAGATATGATAAATTAACCAATCTATATAATAGGAGCTATTTTGAACAATTAATCCATAATGATATTTATAATGAGGATGTAGATAAAAAAGAATTTTTGGTAGTGGTATTTGATTTAAATGGTATGAAATTTGTTAATGATAATTATGGTCATTTAGCTGGTGATAAATTGCTTAGAACATTTTCAAAAGGTTTAAGCAGTTTGGTTGGAGGCTCTGATATTGTTGGAAGAATTGGAGGAGACGAATTTGTAGGAGTTTTCTTTAATATAGATTCTAAAAGTTTGATAAAAAGATTTGAAGAATTGGTTGAACATTTTAAAAATAATTATATAATTCATGAGGACAATAAAATTGTTTGCAGCTATAGCTATGGCATTGCCAGCTTTCCAAGAGATGGAAGAGAGTATAAAGAGCTGATAAAAATTGGGGATGAACGTATGTATGAATATAAGAGTATAGCAAAAAGTAAAAAAAATAGAATATAAAGTTGCATTTCCATTAGCTTTAGTTACATTCTTCAATAATAAAGTTTTCACTAACAATCAAAAATACAAGGCTTCTAGTAATTCACTGGAAGCCTTATATTTATTGCATTGATTGGGATAACAGTAATATATGTTCAAAGCGTAAGCGAATTTTGCCAAGAGTAAATTTAAACAAATAGCTATGGGATTTGATACTTTTCCATGCTTATATTTTGGCAATATTCAGCGGTAAAATCGGGTACGTCCCAATTTATTTCAGATGAACGAAATACTCCCTCACTATGGTGATCCCTTTCTGCATACTGCTCTCCATCTTGAGTTATTGTAACAGGTATTAAACTGCCATACTTTACAGCCACAGGTCCTTGCACAATTTCGCCATTCATTCGTCTAAATATTCTATCCTTCGGTATAAAAAGTCCATCACACTGCCAATTTCCTGGGGTAGTTTTGCCTGGATGGAGAACATACCATGAGTTTTCATAGTTTCCCCCATCTGTTTCCCTCGTTGGACCATATACAATGATAGTTTCAGAGGTAGAATTTGTTATTAATGCATTATTATCCTTATGCTCTAACTTATGTTTTGCCGAAATAGTCATAGTTGCACTGCTCATATTTTTCCTCCTTTTTATTACTTTTTATTTCACCTTTTTTAGTAGCCTATTTTCTTTTTAAAATTTCACGATATTTAGCCATAATAAAAAACCAGTAGAGCAAAAATATCATTAAAATACAAATGTTCTACTAGCCCTATTAACAGCTGTCTATATAACTACAGCTCTTTGGGGAAATATGGTTCACTACGTTCTTAGCTTACAAATTATTGTAAGCCCTGTTCATAGCTTTCTATCATGCGTTTTACCATGGAACCGCCAACGCTTCCATTTTGTCTTGAAGAAAGGTTCCCTTTATCTTGATTGTCGTAGTTTTGTAATCCAATTTCTGAAGCAACTTCAGTTTTTAATCTGTTTAATCCTTGCTTTGCTTCTGGTATTAATGTTCTATTTCTTCCACTATTATTTGAAGACATAAATATTACCTCCCTTAATTAATATAAATTTTACTTGGCAGTTATATATTAACCACCATCACAAAATATAACCTATAAAAATATTAACAAAGATAGTACAAATGGCTTGTATTAGATAACTATAGATATCCGATATTTACCAAAATTTAAATACCTTTCTCCTTTAATACTTATCTAAAATATTTTTTACTATAATATCAATTATTTTGGCCCGCTCCACGCACTTTCTCTCCCTATCTTATGAAAATTATCATTTATTTAACAAGACTGATATTTGGATTTTACAGTTCTATAATTTGTCTTTAACAAAGAAAAGCTATAATTAAATTTAAAGTAGCTGAAATAGAGAATTCCATAGAGTATCCAAAAGAATTTTAGGAGGTTAAAGATGGGAATTTTAATTAGTACTAATCTATATAATACACAAGAATTTGAAAAAATATTTGAATTGTTAGAGAAAGTAGAAAATCCAGAAGTTGGAGTGGAAATTTTTCCGATTTGGACTGATAAAGATTTTGAAAATAAATTAAGAGAAAATATTGGAAAGCTTAAAGAGAGAGAAATTTCTTTTCGTGGTCCATATTATAATGCAGAGCATTCAGCAAAAAAAGGTTCTATTGCCTATGCAAGAACTATGGATTATATGAAAAAGACTTTAGAATATGCGCAAATGTTAGAAAGTAAGTACATTGTCTACCATCACAATAATAGAAAAGCATTATTCAAAGATAAAGTGGATATGATAAAAACATCAAATGAAAATCTAATGGAGATAAATAATATAGCTAAAAAGTATAATCAAAAAATAGTCATTGAAAATTGCGGAGTAATTAGTAATGATAATATGCTGCTTAATGAGCAGGAATTTATTGAATTATGCAGATTTATTCCTAATGATATTCTCATTGATATAGGCCATGCAAATTGTAACGGCTGGAATTTGGAAAAAATAATTAAAAAGCTCAAATTTAAAATAGTATCATATCATATTCATAATAATTATGGATGGATAGATGAACATAATAGGATTTATGATGGAAATATTGATTTTGAAAAATTCATAAAAATATACAAAAGATCAACCCCGGATGCAGAATTAGTTATAGAGTATTCTAGAAATATAAATAGAGATTCATGCGGAATTGTGCATGATATAAATCAATTGGAAGAATTATTATTTACTGAGCCAATTGCTAATTAAGAAGTAGATGTTTATCACAATATATTCAGCTTGTAGATAAAAAGCATTTTATTATTTCAGTAAAGTGGGAGATTTGAATTTATGAAAGATGTATATGGAATGTGTTAGATTTAAGGAAAGATCATATATGTATGAAAATGAAGGAGTATTTTTAAAGGTACTTCTTATTTTTTATTTTAAGGAATATTTGCAACTAATTTGAATGTTAAGGAGCATGCCATAAAATACAGTTTATTAATTTAGCATAGGATTTACTGATCAAATCCTATGGAGTTTTGATAAAGATGTTCGATAATTAAATATATTTATTGTATATATATCAAATTGGAGATAGGGGAGGATTTTATGATTAAAAATTTAAAACTAGGAACCAAAATAATTTCATTGCTTACAGTGCTTGTTATTATATCTGTATTAACAATAGGAATAATCTCAACTAATTCTCAAGTTACGATAGTTGGGGATAACTTAAAGTATACTACGGAAGAATTATCAACGGGGTTAAGTGAAAAAATAGATGCATTTTTAGTTGAACATATTTCGGTGCTTGAGTCTATAGCAGCAGCTAATGATTTAAGATTATATAATACAGAAGATCAAACAAGACTACTTGGGGAAATAAATAAAAAGAATTCAGATTTTGCTCTTGTATTTGTAACTGATATTAAAGGAAAAGAAGTTGCAAGATCAGATGGTAAAAATCAATTTGATGATCTTTCTGACAGAGATTATGTAAATGAAGTGCTATCAAACAAGAAAACTATTGTTAGTGATGTCTTAATCTCAAAAACAACAGGAAAACCATCAGTAGTTATTGCTGTTCCTATATTCAATACTCAAAATCAATTACAAGGAATTCTAGGTGCAACTTTGAACTTAAATAAAATAGAAGAAATGCGAAGCAAAGTTTCAATGGGACAAACAGGATATGCTTTCATTACTGATAAACAGGGACAAATCCTAGCGCATCCAGATGAGAAAATGGTGGAAGAAAGAACGGATGTTTCAGATATGGAAATCGTTAAAAAGGCTCTAAATGGAGAATCGGGAGCAATGTCTTATGAATATAAAGGTGATAAAGTGTTTGGAAGTTACACTAACGTTCCAACTACTGGATGGGCAGTAGCGGTTAGACAAACTCAAGACGATGCATTTTCTTCTATTAATAGTATTAAAATAAAAATGGTTATTATAGGAAGTCTTATTTTAGCTATTGCAATAATAATTGGAGTTATATTATCTAAGAATATAGTAAATCCATTATTGATTTTAAAGGAAGCTGCAAGTCAATTAGCACAAGGGAATTTGGCACATGATTTTAAAATAAATACAGGTGGAGAAATTGGAGAATTATCAAAGTCATTTAGTGATATGAGAGAAAATTTGAAGAACTTAGTTCAGCAAATTTCCTCAGCAGCTGACAATGTATCGGTATCATCAAAAGATGTATTAGATTCATCAAAGCAAGCAAAAGTTGTAGCAGGTCAAATTGCTGAAACAACAACCCAATTAGCATTGGGAGGTGATGAACAAGCAAGGAGTGTCCAAAATACATTAGGTTCAATTAACAAAATTGTCGAATCTATTGATGAAATTGCAATTAGCAGTAATCATTCCTTTGAATCATCAAATAAAGCTGGGGAATTGGTTAAGTCTGGAGTTAAGATTGTAGATACACAAAATATAAAGATGCAGGAAAGCACTAATGCAGTTGAAGAAGTATCGCAAGTTATTTTTACTTTAAATGATAAGACAATTCAAATTGGACAAATTATACAAGTAATTGAGAGTATAGCAGAACAAACAAATTTATTAGCATTAAATGCTGCTATTGAAGCAGCAAGAGCAGGTGAACAAGGAAAAGGATTTGCTGTTGTTGCAGATGAAGTTAGAAAGCTTGCAGAAGAATCCCAATCATCAATTGGAACTATTCAAACAATTATTAAAGATATTCAAAATACAACTAACATAGCAGTTAACAGTGCTAAAAATGCTACTGATGCGATTAATCACCAAAGTGAATCAGTACAAAATACTTCCAAGATATTTAATGATATTTTGAAAAATGTAGATTTAATTGCAAAGGAGATTCAAGAGATTTCAAGTTCTACAGATGGAGTTAAAAATGCAGGTGAAAATATCCAACAAGACATGGAAAGAATTTTAGCTGTGTCAGAAGAAACGGCTGCAAGCACTGAAGAAGTAACAGCATCTACAGAAGAGCAAGCAACTTATAGTGAAAATATTGTAAATGAGGTTGAGAAATTAAGTATATTAGCTGAAGAATTGAAAAAATTCATTGCAAGGTTTAAAATTTAAAATGTCAGGAGGGAAATTGAATACATATTTGTTCCATAGGACTGCGAAAATTTCGCTGGAAGTTTCTAAATGGGAGGTTGCACCCATTTCCGCATGCTCCTGAGGCAAACTCAGGACAAGCAAAAAATGGAACAACCTCCCATTAAGAAACTT
>JARLHR010000056.1 GCA_031292145.1 Clostridium sp.
AAATTTAGTAATGGATTAAAAACTGCTAGAACTCAATTAGAGGCTGAAAAAATCACTTTCATTTATGAAAAAACTCAAGCAGGAGAGCCTCTTGATGCCATTTTAGAGATTTTCAATGCTGCATAAATATCCCTTTGGTTATTTGACTGGAAATATTTGTTTGCAATTTCGCTCGTTTATAGTATAGTATAAAGGAGATGTCAAATGACTAATGGTGAAATTCAAATAACCAACAAAAACTTAATTAATCCAAAGCACAAAAATGAGCATAATGTGTGTTGTTGAATTAATCCCACTACACCTTTTGATGTAGGGTGGTATATGAATCTTATAGAAACTTAGATTTTTAGCTAGTCAGTTATTTTTTATAGGTTTTATTATCTTGCGTATCAATGATTGTAACAAATTTTTAGATATATCATATAAAGCACATGAAAATGTACATACTACTAGAATGAATATGAGATTTCCTACAAAAATCCCCTTTATCCTATTTATATCAATATGAAAAATATGAGAACTTAATAAGCCTAGTATATCCATAACTAGAATATGAAGAAAGTATATTGGCATAGAGTAACTGCTAATCTTTTCAATAATTCTATTATTTACGTTACTCTTTAGTGCGAATATAAATATTGAAATAGAAGCAATTATAGTAGTTATAAAGTAATCTCCAAAACGAGAGTTAAATAATGTTTTCCACATATACCTTTCAGCTACTTGAAATAGACACATAAAAATTGAAAATAATAAAATAATAATATTATTAAATTTGATTTTATTTATATCCACTTTTCTTATGTACGCTCCGAGCATAATATAAAATAAACCGAAAAATAAAAAGTTTCTTGTTTCATATAAAGGTAATATTCGATGAAATATTTGTATTGATAAGTTAGAGATAAATATACCTATTAGGTGTAATATTATGCTACTAATAAATAAAACTTTTAGTTTATCAAAATAATTGAAAAAATAAATAATTATCAACGCCCAAATAATATTTATTATATACCATAAATGAGTACCAATAACAGGTGCGATTAAAATATATTTAATGTTAGTTATAAAATTATTCTCAAAATTTTGAAACTTGTGTTCTACTAATGCAATAATAAGATAATATAAAATGTAAATAAATTGATAAAGAATATAATACTTTGTTAGTTTTATTACTTGCTTTTTTAACTTTATTGATGTTTTATTAGGTTGAATAATAAAGTATCCAGTAATCATAAAGAAAATTGGGACAGCAAATCTTGCAATAGTATCCATAACAAATCCAAAACGTGAAGCAAAGGGATTATGGATTATAACTATAAAGAAAATTGAAATTAATTTTAGTAATTCTATTGATTGATTTCTTTTCATTTCATTTCCCCCAAAAAATAAGAGAATTCTATCTATATAAGTTGTAGTGAAGAATTTAAAATTGCTATTTAGGATATAAAATTGTGTCAATTACTTTAATATAAAGTCATTATAGCAACTTAGATAAATAAACTATAATATTTAGGTTTTGAAATAAAATAAAACCAGGGATTATTCTTAACCCCTGGCCTATTTAGAAACAAGTGTACTTATGGGGACTTTAAAACTATTTTCGGAGTAATCCTAAAATATTATTTTCAAAATCTAGTTCCATGAGAATCACCTCTTTCAGTTCTTATTATTAGCAGTATTAAAATAAATATACATAAAAATAAAATCATATATTCCACAAGGCGTACCTTTGGTTAATTCACTATTGAGCAAAGGTCACAATGTTACAATTGTTACTAGAGGAAAAACAGAATGAATGATAATCATAAGTACTGTACCTAGTAAAAAGATTTTGTAAACCACTGCTTTAATATTTATTAACTCTAAACATTTGTATTATATGAATCTATAAAAACAAATAGTAGGCTAAAAAATCGCATTATTCAGCATACTATTATGTTAAATATTTAGTATTTTGCAAGGATTTATGAGAAACTATAATTGAAATTATTTATAAATTTATTAAATAATCAAAAAACGTTAATTTTTCCTCTTAGCTAAGAATATGCTATTAGAGTAAAAGCTATTGCATTGATAGAAAGTTGTTATAATTAAGGGGGAGTTTTATGATTAATAGAGCAGAATTAAAAATGCAGGCTAGAAATCAGTTGAGAGGAAAATGGGGATTAGCTATTGGAGGAACTATAGTAGGATGTTTTTTAATAACATTCATTATGAATCTTATTTTAAGATTGGTTAGAGATGATACAACTTTGATTTTGATTGTACAGTTAGTATCAATGATAATCAGTTCAATAATGAGTATTGGAATGTGTAGATTTTCATTAAACTACGCTTATGAAGGCAAGGAACCAGCATTTGGAGATATATTTTCAGGATTTAAAGTTGCACTTAAAGCAATAGGACTATTCTTTTTAATGGGCATAATTATTTTTGTAGGAATTATTTTATTAGTGGTTCCAGGTGTTATATTTAGTTTTATGTTTTCACAAGCATTATACATTTTAGCTGATGACAATAGTAAGTCAATTATTCAATGTTTAAAAGAAAGTGCAGGTATGATGAAGGGATATAAATTTAAATATTTCGTTCTTTCATTAAGCTTTTTAGGATGGATCATATTAGGATTAATACCATTTGGCATTGGATTGTTATGGGTTATTCCTTACATGAATGTAACCGTAGCTTCTTTTTACTTAAAAGTTAAGAACAATTATTATGGATCTAATCATGTTTAACTAAATAAAATTTTCATTTATATAAATAATATAAAATAAAAGATTAAAGAGTAAGAATAATAAATCCATAAATGCAATAGCGAAAAGAAATATTAAAAAATAAATTTTGATAAGAGTTTATGGAAAGTAAACTCTTATTTTGGTAATGTATAAGTGTAAATCATAAGTTTTTAGTGCCTAAATCCAAATAGACATTTGTGATTGAGGCCTTTTTATTTCTAATTATATAAGCTATAAATGTTTTAAATTAACTTGATTTAAATTATTAATAAATAATAAGTATTAATTAATGTTGAAAATAATAATAGAAATAAGCTATAATGATAGTAAGGTTTAGTTAAAAATTTATATTTGAGAGGATGAAAACTTATGGCAAATTTATTTATAGAATACCCAAAATGTACAACTTGCAAACGTGCAAAAAGCTGGCTAGATTCAAATGAAATTGAATACGAAGATAGACATATAGTGGAGAATAATCCAACCTATGAAGAGCTTCAAGAATGGATTAAGAAAAGTGGGCTTCCAACTAAAAAATTTTTTAATACTAGTGGAATTTTATATAAGGAAATGAATTTAAGTCAAAAGCTTAAGACACTTTCAGAAGAAGAACAAATTAAATTGTTAGCTACAAATGGAATGCTGGTTAAGCGTCCAATAGTAGTTGGAGAAGGCTTTGTACTGGTTGGATTTAGAGATGAAGCTGTGTGGGAAGAAACACTTACACTCTCTAAAGATTGATTTTTTAGATACCAAAGTTGCAATCTAAACTTAATCATAATTAAGGTACAATCAAGAAAATAATAAACTAATATACTTGTATATCATTTTCTTTCATATGTGTAACTTGAATAAGATGAGTGTTTATTACGCAGAATTATAAAAATACATGAGGCTAGTTTCAAAGCATAGCATAAGAAACTAGCCTCTTTCGTATAGATCTTTAAATTACATACTTGGCTTATAACTATGGAATAACTATACATACCTATTAAGTTTAAGAGGATGACTATACTAGAAATAAGTAACACAATATGTCACTTATTTCAGTAAGGAACCACATAAATATAGAGAAATCTATGGTATTACATATTTTTCTTTTTAATGCAAGCAATGAAAAATTACTATTTTTATGGTATAATTATTCGAATATAGTATTAGGAATATTCAAATCGAATCATAGATTTATTATTTTCTTTCATACATCTATGTCAAATATTTAACAATGTGTTGATTATATTGTGGTTTGATTTAAGGAGCAATGGAAGTAATTCAATGGGAAGAAGAGGTTTTTAAATGAGAATAAAATATAAGCTTATGATTAGCTATTTGATTTTAATTGTATTTGCAGTAAGTGTATTGGGCTTTTTAATTGCTAAAAAATCCAATGATGCTATCCTAAAAGAGGTAAATGAAAAAAGTAGGTGTTTGACAGAATCAATTAATACAACTCTTAGTGTAAGAAATGAATTACTTACAGAAAAGTCCTACGGTGACTTAAACTTTGCAAATACCTTATTAAATAATTTAGTTGATCTAAGAGTAGATTATAACGAAAGTATAAAAATTGGGGAGTTTAATTTGCCAGTTTTATATGCTGGAAATCAAAGGTTATCTTTAGATTCTACTATACCAGATGAGCTTAAGCAGTCTACTGGTACTGTTGCAACTATATTTTTATTGCATGATGATAAACTTATAAGGGTTTCTAGTACAATTTTCAGAGATGACGATAGGGTAATAGGTACATATATTCCAAGTGACTCAGAGGCTTATAAAAAAATAATTAATAATGAAGAATATATTGGTGATCTTGTGATATTAGGTAACGGCTATGTGACAAGAATGAAGCCATTATTGGATAAAGATAAAAAAGTTATAGGGGCTATAGGTATAGGAAACAAAATTCTCAATCAATACTTAGAGGAAACATTAAGTAATATTAGATTAGGTGAAACTGGTTATGCATATGTAATAGATACAGAAGGAAATGTAATTATTCATCCTTCTGATGAAGGAAAGAATGTAAGTGATTACGATTTTGTTCAAAAAATGTATTCGTCGTATAATGGAATAATTGAGTACACCTATAATGGAGTTAAGAAAGTAGCTTATTATCAATATTTTGAGCCTTGGCATTGGTATATAGTTACCACAGCTAATTATGATGAACTAAACTCTGCATCTATATCAATCTTAAGAACGACAGTAGTTACTGGAGCAATAATCATTATTTTGGGAGGATTAATAGCATTATTTTTGGCCAATGCTTTAGTTAAACCTATTAATAAATTAAAAACTTGCATGGAGATAGCTGGGAAAGGTGATTTGACAGTACGCTGTAATATAGATAGTAAAGATGAGATAGGGATATTAGCAAATAGTTTTAATAATATGATAGCAGAGAATAAGAGGCTATTAGAAGAAGCGGTACAATATGATAAATTAAAAACAGAATTTATTGCTAATATGTCTCACGAATTAAGGACACCTTTAAATATTATATTTTCAACAGCTCAGTTATTTAATGTGCTCATAAGTAAGGGTGAAGACATAAATATTGATAAAATAAGAAATTATATAGACAGCATGAAACAGAATTGTTACAGACTAATAAGATTAGTAAACAATTTAATTGATATGACAAAAATTGACTCTGGTTATATGAAAATAGAGTTAAGGAATCAAGATATAGTACAGATTGCAGAGGAAATAACACAGTCAACGGTTGAATATGTAGAATATATGTCCAGAAGAATTATATTTGATACAGACCAAGAAGAAAAAATCATGGCCTTTGATGATGAAAAATTAGAGAGGATTTTACTTAATTTAATTTCCAATGCTACTAAATTTACTGAGCCGGGAGATAAAATTAATGTGACTTTATATGATAAAGGTGATCATATTATTATTTCTGTAAAGGACACAGGAAGAGGAATTCCAGAAGATAAATTATCACAGCTTTTCGAAAGATTTACCCAAGTAGATTCATTGCTGAGTAGAAACCATGAAGGCAGCGGCATAGGATTATCCATAGTTAAATCTTTAGTTGAGATGCATGATGGAACAATAGAAGTAAAAAGTAAATATGGGGAAGGCACAGAGTTTATAATATGTCTGCCGGCTAAGATTATTTCAGAAGAGCATGAAGCTGAAACTATAAAAGATTATGAAAAACAAGCAGATGTTGAAAATATTAATATTGAGTTTTCAGATATTTATAAATAAGCTAGAGGTTATGGAACTTACCACAAGTTCAAATCTTCTTGGGCTTAATGCAGCTCAATTAGGAGAAACTCAGGCAGCATCTACAGAAGAAATATCTGTCTCAATGCAGCAATTTACAGCTACAGCGGCAGAATTGGAAAAAATTGCTGGAGTGATTTAGAAAATAAATTTATAAAGGAGCTATATAACTTTTTGTTAAAATAAGTTATATAGCTTCTTAACTATTTCAAAAACTCTATAACTTCCTTAAATACAGTTTCTTTTTCACATTCTACTGTAATGTTATGTCCACATTTATTTAGGCATACATTTTTGATTTCTTTTGAGGCTACTTCTTTTTCAATGAGTTCAATACCTTTTTCATCTATTGAATTATCTTTTTTGGAATGAATTATAAGTAATGGCTTATCAATCTTATTTAATTTAGCTTTTGTAATTTTTTGAAGCTTGCTTAGTTCATGTATGCAGGCTAAAGGAATTTTACTATAGCCTAATAAATATTTTGTTTCTTCTTTAGGTCGTTTCATTGGTGGCCATTCAGTGTATTTTATAAAATGCTTTAAAATAGGAACTAATAAAGCGGTCTTGTCTTTAGTTATTAAAGCAGGTGCTAATAATACAAGTTTATCAACAACATGGTTTTCAGCTAAATTTAAAGTTAAAACTCCTCCCATGGAATGACCGATCACATATATCTTGCTACAAAAACTTTTTAGTTTATTATAAGCTCCTTCAACAGAGTCAATCCAATGGTTATACTTTGAACTTTCAAAGTCTTCCAGTGTTGTCCTATGACCTTTAAGCTTTACGCCACAGACGCTGTAACCTTCAGTCATGAGCTTTTCACCTAGTTCCCGTAATTCAGCAGGTGTAGAGCTAAAGCCATGTATTAATAGGCAACCTATATCGTTGCCCTTAAAAAAGAATTCATTTCTAAGGTTTGTAGTTTCCATATAAGTTATCTCCAATCTAGGCATGTGAGAAAATAATAGTTCATTCCGCATACCTTCATAATTCTCGTTTTTGATATATACATATATTATACTTGTTAATTTATGGGGTAAAAAGAAAATAATAATACAAATTATTTTTTATTAAATTTCGAGAAAACATTTACACTTGACAAAGAACTGACAAAAATTAATAGTAATATAGTTATTAGAAAATGTAATTGTTGTCAAGAATATAACTTGAAAAATCAATTTTGTAAACGTTGATATGATAAGGTTTACTATTATTATAGAGATTAATTATTTTAGTAGAAAAATCAAAGAAATTAATAATATATCTATGTATAAAAGAGGTGAGAAAGAAATGGGAAATTTAATAAAAATTAATATGTATGTTGAAATGAAAGGAAAAAAGAATACTAAGTTAAATCTAAAAACAATTGAGGCTGTTATCTTGGAATATAACAGATGGATAAAGAAGAGCAATAGAGAGGATAAAATGGAAAACTATGAAATGTTTTTACAGGCATAATTATTTTTAAGGGTGAATTGAGTAGAAATACTTAATTTACCTTTAATTTTGTTTAAGATTCTTTTATTTAGTAGTAAGTAATTAATAGATGTTATTTAAATGTTTTTATATATAAATCTGATTTTTTTTAGACTTGCAGATAGAAAATATACAATATTTTCATGTGGTTAATTGGATGAGATTTTATTTAAAAACAAAAGGATGCAGTCAAATCAATGACTGCATCTTTATCTTTTGTATAAAGATTTAAAGGAGAGGGGTATTCCTATCTTTTGTATGTTTATATAATAGCATAATATGACAAAATAATCTATATATTAAATGAAAAAATAATATTATTTTTCGACAAAATTATTATTAAGAAGTGTTTAAAAACCGTATATATCCTTTAATTAAAATTTGTCCTATTTTATGCTAGAATTAAACAAGAAAGATTTAGCAAGGATTATTGAATTTGGAAATCTGATAAGAGTGAGTAATGAAGGGAAATAAACAGCACTGGAATATCATATACAAAAGCATAAAAGAAAAGAAGCCTATTTATGATTGCTCTACTATATTTAGGAAAAATTTTAGATTTTGAATTCAGAATGTTACTATTTCGTGATAGAATTAGAATGAATTTTATCTTAAATTCATTCTGATAAAAACTAGTGATAATGGAGCTTATTTCATATATAATAACGAAGATGAATGGATTTATATAGGACGTAGTAGAAGGCACTTAGATATTGTTAAATAAAATATGATCAATTAGCTGAAGCGCAAAGAAATATGTGAGATTGAGGATGGATGTATAAGTATGAATAATATTAATAATGTAATAAATGATTTTGAAAATTTTATAGAATTTATTGAGTCTGAAAAACCTATACTGTCAGCAACTCAGGAGTTATTAGGTAGAAAGGACTGTTATAATTTAAACATGTTACTTGAAAATAAAAAGGAGGTGGCAACGCCTAGCTATAATCAAGACAAATACTTTGCAATAGATTTAATGTTTACATTAGTGCTTGCAAGTAAGCTGTATATAAAAGCTAATGATGAAAAGGGAAAAGTGAGGCTTTTTAAAACACCTAAACTAGAAAGTTTTCAAAATTTAAATGAATATGAAAAATATGTTTTCTTGTTGCAAACTTATTGGACTAAATATGATTTTGAAATAAAATTTGATAGACTTCATAATATAGCAGCTTTTTATAATATTTTAGCTAAGATAGCTATTGCTAAAGAAGGGGATATAATTGGAAAGGATGAAATAGATATTTCCAATATAATGTATTCCACAGGTGCTGCATTTTTTCATCATTTAAAATTTTTTGGATTTGGTAAACTTGAATTAATTAATGGTGCAAAAGTCAGATATGAAGATTCAATAAAAAATTTTTCACCAAATAAATTTGGAATAGAAACAATCACTTTCCTTTTGACAAAAGCTGTAGAATACTGGAATAGAGAAGATGTTACATTCCTTTTAGAAGTAATGAAAGTTAAAAATGATAAAAAAGAACAAGTATTTGATATTTTTAAAAATATTTTCAAAGAAAATATTGTAAAAAATACAGTGGAAGCAAAGGTTAAAATAAATAAAGGTGGAACTTACATTTTTAAAGTAAGTTTGTCAAAAACCTTATGGAGAAAGATAAATTTATCATATAAACATACTTTGGGAGATCTAAACAATGCTATTCAAGAGGCATTTGATTTTGATAATGATCATCTTTATGCATTTTATATAGGAGGAAATCGAAGAACAGGAAAGCCAATTTATTGTGAGTATGCAGAACGTGAAGGTAATATAGCAGAAAATACAACTATAGAAAGTTTAGAGATTTATAAAGGAGAGAAATTTCTATACCTATTTGATTTTGGGGATGAATGGGAATTTGATGTAGAGCTTTTGGAATATGATCAGGAAGTACCAGTCCCTTTAAAGCCTATGATTAGAGAAGCAAAAGGGGAGTCACCTGACCAGTATCGTGGAGAATGGCAATAAAGCTCATAAAGACTAGTTACTAAGTAACTAGTTTTTTTGTTCTTTCATCGTGTAATCCAATATATATATTAATCTTTTATTGAATATGACATATATTAAAGATAATAGATAATAATTAAGGATAATGTTAATATTTTAGTTATTTTATAAACGAATTTTTCTATAAAATTTATACAAGCAGGTGAGAAGTTATGAGCAAGATTACAATAGGATTTAGAATTTTTATAGTGAATCTTATATGCATAATTAAGAATTTACTAAGATATAAAAAGAAGGAAAATAGCAACGTTACAACTGAATTTAGATATTTCAGAAAAGCTGTATTTACAAGTTCATTTATTCAAAAATGGTATGCAAAGGATTTTTCATTAGAAAGATGGATAAGCGAATTACAAATGTTGAAGGATATAGGTGTAAGGGAGATAATACTTCAAAGTGTAGTAGATACAAAGAATAAATATGCTATGTATCCTTCCAAAATTGACGGCTACTCAATCAATGAAAATGACATGATTTTGCTTGCATTGGACGCAGCTAAGATTGTTGATATAAAAGTTAGAGTCGGCCTTGGAGAAAATGATGACTGGTGGGAAAAAGGCTGGTGTGATTTTAAGTGGTTAAATGAGGAAGCTGAAATAAATAAAAAGATAGTTAATGAGATCTTTGAAAAGTATGGTTATCACGAGGCGTTTGTAGGATGGTATATTTCACATGAATTTTCAGAGTTTTTTTCTACAACAAAATCTCAGCAAGCAAATTTAAATTGGTTTTATAAGAGTATAGCTAATGAGATTAAATGTAGAAACAGTAATTTAAGCATTATGATATCTCCTTTTTATATCTCTAATAAATATAAGATAGGTTGTTTGGAATTATGGAGTACAATAGTGAGATATGTTCTTGAGGATACGGGAATAGATATAGTCGCACTCCAAGATAGTGTGGGGGTAGGTTTTAATACTATAGATAATGTTGGCATGTTATTTCATTATACAAAACAAGCAACAGATTCTTTAGGGATGAAACTGTATGCAGATACAGAAACATTCAGTACCACGGATGGTTTGAATTTTCCTGCAACTCAAGAGCAGATTTTCACCCGAATGTCTAAAGTAAGTCCATATGTTGAAGGTTTTGTAGCCTTCAGTATTAATCATTTTCAAAATAAGAATACAGAAAATCAAATTGGTAATTATGAAGATTATTTGAGGTATTGCAATGAAAATAAATAAAGTGTATCTAAACTCTAATTCCATACGAGATTAATAAGAATATAGATAACTAATTAACCACTACAATTTTGTAGTGGTTAAAATTTTGGACTTAGAATAAATAAAAATATCATATATAGCTTAATTAATAAAAAGATGCAGATGATTAATATTTGTGATTTAAGGTATATAGAAAGTTATGTAAATATATAGAAACAATCACTGTAAAGTTTAGATTTATTACATGCTTCCATGATAAGTATATATTTACAAATAAAAATAATTATTATATAATAACATGAATTATAAAAAAATAAATATAGATATAACAGTATTAATGTATTGATCGAGATAAAAATTGTTTAATGGGGTTTGGTGTAGAGGATAGGCTTTATAAATTTGAAAGAAATTATGATAAAGGTCAATGAATTTAATTAAATAATAGAAAATCAAAATATACAGTTTTCTATTATATACCATTAGTTGCACGTGTATTGGTAGTAGCTGACGTATATGATGCACCTACTACTAAAGCATAATATAAGGAACCGATTTCCTATTTGCTGAAATAATTATATACTAAAAAATTATTATTGTAGAAGTTGATAATATACATAATAAAAATGTAAAAGAAGAAATAAAAATATTAAAAACAACGTGTGGAAAAGATTTGAAAAATAAATTGGACAAACTGAAGGGAGAATTTTAAATGAAATTTTTTGTAAATTTAAGTATTAAGAAAAAGCTTATTTCAGCATTTTTGTTGATTTGCACTTTTATAGTTTTTATAGGGGCAGAAGGCCAATATATTTCCTGGAAAATAAATAATAATGCTGAGGAAATGTATAGCAATTACTTAGTATCTATTAATGATTTAAAGACAATAGAAGATGATTTAGATTATACTCAAGTTAAGTTACTTAAAATGCTTTATGAAAGAGATAAATCAAAATTGGATAAGCAAATAAGTGATATAAAAGATATGATAGCTGAAGAAGGCAAATTAGAAAGTGAATATGAAGGGTTACCTTTTACATCAGAAGAGAAAACGGCCTATGAAGAGTTTAAGAATTCTGCAGTAAAATATGTAGATGTTCAAACTAAAATAATTGACCTTGCAAAGTCAGAAAAATATGATGAAGCACTAGAAGTTTATAAGCAAGTGGATTTAATAAATAGCGTAACATATCCAAGTTTACAAAAATGTATTTCAACAAATGAAAAATTAGCAGACCAAGCTAATTTAGATAATAAGGCTGAATTTATAAAAGTTAAATATCAAATAATTATTTTTACAGTTATAGCATTTTTGATCGGTATTTCAATTGCGTACATGTTAAGTAGAAGTATAATAAACTCGCTAAACAGAACAAAAGAGCTAGCAGAAAGATTATCAAACTATGACTTTAGAACTCCTATTAAAGTCATAAGTAACAACGAATTTGGACAAACAGGTACAGCTTTAAATATTGCACAAGAAAATGTAAAAGGATTAATAAAAGTAATTATGGAAAATTCGCAAGATATAAGTGCAGCATCAGAAGAACTTTCGGCAACGGTTGAAGAGTTATCATCTAAAGCTGATATTATAGAACAATCAGTTATCAATATTGTAGATGGTATGCAAAATGCCAGTGCTACAACAGAGGAAATAAGTGCATCAATTGAAGAAGTTGATTCAAATGTTAATGTCCTTTCTTCAAAAGCTATTGAAGGAAGTAATAATGCGGATCAGTCTAAAGAAAAATCCACAGAAGTTAAAAACAATAGTCAAAAAGCTATTGAAGAAACAAGAAAAATTTCTGCTGAAAAACAAGAAAGAATGGCAAAGGCTATTGAAGATGGAAAAGTGGTAGATAGTATTAAAGTTATGGCAGATACAATTGGTGGTATAGCAAAACAAACAAATTTACTGGCATTAAATGCTTCAATAGAAGCCGCAAGAGCAGGTGAACAAGGAAAAGGCTTTGCAGTAGTTGCTGAAGAAGTTAGAATACTTGCAGAGCAATCAGCAGAAGCGGCAATAAATATTCAAGATACTATCGTTAAAGTTCATAATGCATTTAAAAGCAGTATTGATACTGGCAGCGATATATTAAAATTTATAAATACACAGGTAAATGAACAATTTAATGATTATAGTAAAATAGGAAATCAGTATTATAGCGATTCTGATTTTGTTAGCAAAATGTCTTATGAAATTGCAGCTATGTCTGAAGAAATAACAGCTACGGTTGGACAAGTAAATGAAGCTGTCCAAGAAATGGCATTGTCTTCACAAAAATCAAGTGAAGAAGCAGAAGTAATAAGAGAGAGTATGAATGAAACTACGAAAGCTATAGAACAAGTAGCAATAACTGCACAAAGCCAAGCAGAGCTTGCACAAAAACTTAATGAAGTAATTGATAAATTTAAAATATAAGGTATATTATAGCAAGTTACAAGAAATTTTAAATGATTTTAGGCATATGAAAGAAAGTTTCCTTCATATGCCTAAAACTATTCTTAAAATTATGGTGCGTTGAGCGAATAACCAGTGAAAGCATATGCGTTCACTGGTTATTTTAGGGTAGTGATAATTTATGCAGAATAAGTTTTAATTTTTAGGGAAAAATACAGATATAATCAAAAATGCTTTTTGTTCCAATTATTTTGCACTTAAGTAAAAAATGGAAAATTGCCAATGTATTATTTATAATATAAATACTATTAAAAAGGGGGGATAATAACGTGAAAAAAACTTTACAAAAAACATTAATAACTGTGCCATTAGCATTAAGCATTTTATTAGGTCAAGTCACAGCTTTTGCAGCAGGGCCTGTAAACAGAGATGCAGTTGAGGAGAAGTATAAGTGGAATATTGATGAAATATATCCAACTAAGGAGCTTTTCGATGCTGATTATAAAAAGATCACAGACACATATATACCAAAGATGAAAAACTTTAAAGGGCAATTAACAAGTGCCGAAAACATAAAAGATTGTCTTACTACAAGAGATGAAATGATGAGAATAATGGAAAAACTGTATATATACTCTCATATGAAATCAAACGAGGATGAATCAAATAGTGCTAATTCGGAAATGAGCTCTTTAACAGACAGTTTAAATTCTCAAGTAGGGGTAGCAACAGCCTTTATTCAAACAGATATTCTTGCACAGCCAGAAGAAACAATTAAACAATATATGGACAATCCTATACTTGATGATTATAAGCATTCTATCGATGAACTATTAAAGCAAAAATTACATACGCTTTCACAAGGAGAAGAAGAAATATTATCAGCTGCTTCAGATATGGCTTCCTCACCAGATGATATTTATTCAAAAATTAAAACCGATATAGATGGATTTTTGCCTACAATAAAAGATCCAGATAATAAGGATTTTAAAATAACAAATTCATCATATGGTACTATGATGGACAATAAGAATAGGGAATTTAGAAAAAATGGTTTTGAAGGATTATATGGTATATATGATAAAGACAAGAATTCTTTAGCAGCAACATTAAATGCCGAAGTAAAGAAAAATGAATTTTTTGCTAAGACAAGAAAATATAATTCTGCTATGGAAGCTTCACTTGCAAGTGAGAATATACCTGTATCTGTTTATGATAATTTAGTTAAATCTGTTGGAAATAATGTAGATAGTCTTCATAAATATGTAAGCTTAAGAAAAAAGGTATTAGGAGTAGACAAGGTTCACTTATATGATATGTATGTTCCTTTAACTAAAAACTTTGATGTTAAGATACCTTATGAAGATGGAAAGAAGCTAGTACTTCAAGGATTAGCTCCTTTAGGTCAGGATTATACAGATGTTTTAAAAAATGCTTTTGAAAGTAGATGGGCAGATGTATATGAAACTAATAACAAATATTCAGGAGCTTATGAGTGGGGAACCTATGATACCCATCCATACGTATTGATGAATTATGATGATAGTGCTGACTCGGTGCTTACAACTGCTCATGAATTTGGCCATGCAATGAATGCTTATTATACCAATAAAGCACAAAAATATATAAATAGTGAACAACCTATATTTACAGCAGAAGTAGCTTCTACAACAAATGAATTACTAATGCTTAGATATTTAATCAATAATGCAAAAACTGATGAAGAAAAACTTTATTATATTAATACATTGGCAGAAGATATAAGAGGTACTGTGTATACTCAAACTATGTATGCAGAATTTGAAAAGATGATACATGAGAGAGTGGAAAAGGGAGAGGGATTATCAGCAGATTCCTTGAGTGATATGTGGAAATCGCTTATGCTAAAATACTATGGACAGGATTTCCAAGATGATGACCTTGCTAATTTATGGTGGGCAAGAATACCTCATTTTTATATGAATTTTTACGTTTATAAATATGCAACATCTATGGCAGCTTCAAATCAGTTAGTTAAAAACATGACTGAAGGCACTGATGAAAGTAAAGCAGATGCTATAAAGAAATATAGAGATTTCCTTGCTTCAGGATCATCAGATTATCCTATAGAAACACTCGAAAAAGCTGGTGTTGATGTAACAACAAGTGATTCCATAGATAGCCTATTAACTGAATTTGATCAGTTAGTAGATCAGATGGATGAGTTACTTTCAAAGGAGCAATAAATATTTTTAGGGATTGGGTTAGCTAATAATTATGAGGAAATATTAAAGGAATATACATTTTCTTCGAATAAATAAGTAATGATATATTTACTGGGGGAGATGTGACATGATAGATAAAACCAAAAATATAAAACTTTTTAAAAATCTAAAAATAACATATGGAATTTTGATACTTTTTTTTCTAGCCATGGGTTCAACCATAGCTATTGGTACAATTAGCTATGTTAAACTTCAAAATATGAATACAAATGTAGATGAACTTACAAACATACAACTTGAAGGAGCCTCAAGAGTAGGGGAAATTGATGGTTCTGTTGGAAATTTACGTAATACTCTTACTAAACTCACTGATAGAAAGTTTGATAATAGCTATATAACTTCTCTTGATGAACTTTCAGCAACTATAAATAAAGATATAGATGAAGAAATATCAAATATTCAAGATAAAGAAGGTAACGATAAGGCTCAGGCTCTAAAAAAGAGTTTTACTGATTACACAGTATTTGTAGAAGGTATTAAAAAAATGAGAGCTGCTGGAGATAGTCCAACTCAAGACTTTATTGATGCAAATACTAAAGCAGGTACTGACCTTGCAAATTGTATAAAGAATCTTTCGCAATACCATAAGGATCAGGCTCAAATATTAAGTGCAAAATCACAGAAGGACTTTAAAAGTGCTATACAATTGTTAGTTACAATAGTAGTATTTTTATTAGCTGTAGGTTCTGGTATTGCATTGATAATTCTAACTTCAGTAAAATCATCAATTAAAGAATTTACTAATGTAATAAATGAAGTATCTCTTGGTAACTTTACAGTTGAAATAGATACTAGCAGAACTAATGAATTTGGTATATTGAATAAATCGTTAAATGATACTATCGAATCAATTTCTATGCTTATGGGTGAAATAAAGAATAGAGCTGAAGATATAAATGAAAAAGCAGTATCACTATCTGCTGTATCTGAACAAATGTCATCTACTTCTCATGAAGTAAATAATGCAATTAGTCAGGTAGCAGAAGGTTCAACTTCACAGGCAAGTGAACTTGTAGAAATGACGAATGTTTTAAATGACTTTGGAAATTCAATTGACACAGTTGTATCTACTGTAAATGATGTTAATTCTACAGCACAGGATGTAAATTCAATGGCTAATAGCAGTAATACTCAATTATATGAATTGGTTTCATCAGTTAATGACATGAATAGTTCCTTTGAAACTGTGGTAGAAAAGATAAACACATTAGTATCAAGCGTAGATCAAATTAATACTATTACATCATTAATTAATGATATAGCTGACCAAACTAACTTACTAGCACTTAATGCCGCAATTGAAGCTGCAAGAGCAGGTGAAGCAGGTAAAGGCTTCGCAGTAGTTGCTGATGAAATTAGAAATTTAGCAGAACAAAGTAAAAATTCTTCACTGGAAATATCAACTTTAGTATCTAATATAACAGATGAGACTAATACTGTATTATCTACGACTAAAAATGTTAGTGGTAATATAAATTCTCAAATTAATGTAATCGATAGCTCAATAATTTCTTTTAGAGAAATAATAGTAGCAATAGAAAAAATAATTCCACAAATAAATTTAATAAGTGAATCCATGAAAAAAGTTACTAAAGATAAATTTTCTATAATGGAAAAAATAGAAGGGGCTTCAGCAGTTGCAGAAGAAAATGCTGCATCTTCTGAAGAAATAAGCGCATCAACCCAAGAGATGTCTGCTTCCTCTGCATCAGTTGCAAACGCTGCTGAAAAACTATCAGATAACGCAAGTGTGATGTTTGAAGTATTAAATCAATTCAAAATCAAATAACAGAGTAACCACTACGTTTTTGTAGTGGTTTTACTTGAAAAGAGGTGAAGAGATGGGAATTAATCAAAAGTCATGGATTGAAAATTATGTACATAGTTTATGTCCACTAAAAATTACTAAAGAAAAAGTAGATGAAGAAATAAATAATATAGTAACTCTAATGAATGAATTATTTAGCAGCCAAAATACTGGCAAATATGTTGAAATTATTCCAGAGAAAAACATGATAATATTTCCAGGGAGAAAATCAAATATTTTCATAATATATAGTGTGGATGCTGAAAATAATGAATTAAAAATCATACAACATAAAACTCAAGAATTAATCAGCAAAATTGAAAAAACAATATTAATAAGTTGTAAGGTAGAGGAATATGTAGTCAAGGACGAACCATCAATAACAATGGATGAAATGTCATTTAATTCATTAAAAGAAGCTATTAATTATGCAATTAGTAAAATATTAATTTAATATGAAGAAATAAATGAGAACTCTTAATTAAATTAAGGGTTCTTAGAATTTTTATAACCGAAATTTCGTTAAAGTAAGCAGTAGTAGGATTATAGATTGATATGATCCTAGCTACTGCTGTTTTATTTGCTATTAAGTTTTAAAGGAATAGTATTTGAAGTTGACTATTGAGCCAGCTTCTTTTATTGTGCTGTAGTAGTATCAGTAGTAGTAGTTGTTGTATTTTGTTCTTGACGAGCTTCTTTAATTTTTATTCTTGCGTCCTTATTAGAGAGACCTGTAATATCTACTCCAAGCTTTGAAGCGGTATCAGAAAGTTTTTGAGTCACTTCTTGCGTTCTAACTTCATATGCTGCTTGTATTTTAGCTCTTGCATCTTGGATTGATAGCCCTGTTATGTCGATTCCAAGCTTTGCTGCTCTTGCAGCCTGAATTTTAATTCTTGCTTCTTCATTAGAAAGACCAGTAACGTCTATGCCAAGTTTTAAAGCTTCCGCTTGATCTAATTTAGCCCTTGCGTCTTTATTTGATAATCCTGTTATATCAACTCCAAGTTGTGCTGCTCTTTGAGTAAGTTCCGCAAGAGTTTTAGCTTCAACGGCTGCTTTTATTTTAGCTGCTGCGTCTGTATTTGATAATCCAGTAATATCAATTCCAAGCTTCGCTGCTTCTGCTGCTAGAACTTTAGTTCTTGCGTCCTCAATTGATAAACTTGTTATATCAACACCAAGTGCGCCTGCTTTTTTAGTAAGTATTTCAAGGCTTTTAGATTCAATGGCTGCTTGAACTTTAGCTCTCGCATCTTCAATTGATAATCCAGTAATATCAATTCCAAGTACTGCAGCTTTTGCTGAAATCCTTTCTTCTGTAGCCACAGTTTTATCTTCAAGGGCTTCCTGTATTTTAGTTTTTGCTTCTTCAAAGGTTAAGCCCGTAATATCCACCCCAAGCTTAGCAGCTCTTGCACTTTGGATTTTCGCATTTGCCTCTTCTGCCGAAAGGCCTGTAATGTCTACTCCAAGTTTTGCTGCTACTGCTGTTCTTATTTTATCTCTTGCTTGTTCACTAGTTAACCCAGTAATGTCAATCCCAAGTTTTGCTGCCCTTTGAGTGAGTTTTGTAAGTTTATCAGCTTCACTAATTTGTTGTGTTTGAACCGCTGTTACGTTAGTTATTGTGTTTTGTGGAGCAGTATCATCTGCAAATGCTGGAACAATACTTGACATTGAAACCATAGCTGCAATAGCAATTCCTAATATTTTTTTCTTTTTCATTATTATCTCTCCTTGCATTATATAAATTTTTCTCATTTCACATTTATAAAAATGTACTTTTACTTAGTAATGACTGGATACAAGAACATTATAATCTTCTTATGTGAAAATTATGTGAAATTACCAACCTGAAAAGTATATATAAATTTACATATATAGTTGTTTATGAAGAAGTATGTAGTGAAAGAATAGAAAGGAATTGATTCAAATATGTAGAATATAACTGATTAATCATCAGGAAATGCAGAGCTTGTTAGTTTTGAACTAGCAGGACAACAATTCCAGGCTATTAGCGGAGGACCTTTCTTCAAATTTAATCCATCTTTTTCTTTGATGGTAGCTTGTTACTCTGTAGAAGAAGTAAATACAAAATGGAAAGCTTTATCTGAAGGTGGGCAGGTATTAATGCCTCTTAGTGAATATCCTTTTAGCAAGTGGTACGGTTGGGTTCAAGACAGGTATGGTTTGTCTTGGCAGCTGATGCTTATTGATAATAGGCAAACAGTTCAAAAGATCACAACTAACTTACTCTTTTCAAATGAATCATGTGAGAAAGCTGAAGAAGCAGTCTTGATGGTGTTGATTTTTCTGCAATGGATAATGGCTTTGATGTGGATTACGGTTTTAATGAGGCATTTTCAATCATTGTAAACTGTGAAAATCAACAGGAGGCTGATTACTTCTGGGATAGGCTTTCTGCCGTACCTGAGGCAGAGAAATGTGGATGGGTAAAAGATAAATTTGGAGTATCGTGGCAAATCTTCCCAACAATTATGAACGATATGCTGAAATCCGGAGATAGACAAAAAATACAGCGTGTGACTGAAGCGTTCCTAAAAATGAAAAAATTCGATTTAGAAGTTTTACAAAAGGTTTATGATGGTGATTAGTGTAAGTATTACCAAAGAGTACAATAATGATAAATTAATCATTAAAATATAAATTTTTGCATGGGAATGCTTTCTATTATAAACATAATATATGCAAGTAATCATTGATTGAAATACTTTTATATGAAATTATAAAGGTTTTATCCACTTGTAACATAAATTGCTTTTGATTCTAAAAGATTTATAGGTTATAATAGGCAATACCATATCGGTGGCTAATGCAGCTTAAAATGATAAAATTTGTAAGTTGCAAATAAAACACAAGGAGTGGTTATTTGTTTAATTTAAAAAAACGTGTTACAAGAGCCTATGTTCTCTTAGTAATATGTTTAATGAGTACTGGATCAAACTATGTCAGTTCTCAATCGAAAGTGGTTCAAATAAATAAAGTTGTTACGGGGAAATATCAAGAGAGTTCAAATGTGGAAAACGTTGACATTAAGGAAAATAAAGATTTTGCGGGAGAAGATGCAGAAACTTTAGATAATACAGTTAAGGAAGCACCAACAGAACCTAAAGCGGAGGAAACAACCTCAACAAAAGCTCAAGAAAATAATAATATAAAAGGCACACCGATAAAGGCTGAATTAACTGCATATTCTGATGATCCTAGATCTTCAGGTCAATGGGGATCACAAACAGCAATGCAGACACAAACTAGGTTAGGTGTTATTGCAGCTCCATCGAATATACCACTTGGAAGTAAAATGTACATTTCAGAGTTAAAAAATTATAAGGCAGATGGTATATTTGATGTTGAAGATAGAGGTGGAGCAATAAAAGTAAAAAAAGATGGTATCTATGTAATAGACGTTTGGGTACCAACTCACGAGGAAGCTGTGAAATTTGGAAGGAAATATACAACCATTTATTTGATAGAGTAATATTTATATTAAATATAAATAAATTATAATTTTTAAAGGAAGCACCGAATCTATATTGGATTGGGTGTTTTTCTGTGCCTAAATTAAACGAAAATTTCAACCACTACATTTTTGTAGTGGTTAAAGTTGTTTGTGGATGGTGATAATTTATAGAGGGGAAGCTCCTGTTTTATGATAGAATATATTCATATATAACTTTTTGAAAAAATTAATAGGAGATAATAAAATTAAAGTATGAGGAAAAAGAAAAAAGCTAAAAAACATTCAAATAATAAGGTTGAAAGATGGACAGAGGAACAGTATGAAGAGTATTTGAAAGAGCTGTATGGTATGGAGTTTATAGCTGGCTTTACAGAAGGTGGAGTACCTTATGGTTTATTTGAAGAAGATTTAGAGACAAGTATGGTGGAGAATTTAGATGATTTTAGCGATTACAATGAAGAAATGTTTTTTTCGATATAGGAGGAATTAAATAATGATTGAATCATCAGAAGTAAAGAAAGAGTTTAACAGAATAGAAGATGAAAACTATGCATTTAGAGCATATTTGAAAAATCATGCTGATATTGATGAATTAGATCAGCAGTTTTTAAAGTTGCACAAGGAATTATTTATAAACTATGATTGTAGTAAGTGCAGAAATTGTTGCAAAGAGTACTCAGCAAGCTTTGAGGAGCATGAATTAGCTACAGTTGCAGATTTTCTTAAAATTTCAGAAAAAGAATTCAGGAATAATTATATTGAAGAAGAGCTTGGTGAGTATCAACTAAAAAAAAGACCTTGCTGTTTTTTAAAAGAAGATGGAAGTTGTGAAATCGAAGTATGTAAGCCAGAAAGCTGTCAAGGGTATCCATTTACTGATAGACCTGAGAGAATGTTTAGTTTACTTGGTATTATTGAATCAGCAAGTGTTTGTCCAGTTGTATTTGAGATGTTTGAAAGATTAAAAAAGGAATATAGGTTTAAAAGAAGAAGGGTGTAAATGTTAAATTGTAAGAGAATTTTTATTTAACGAACAGAGGTGTAGGCTATACTATAAAAGTAGGTATAATTAAATTATTCATTTTTAATTAAAAAGAGGTGAAAAAGTTGAAGATAAAAAAGGTTAAGTTTAATAATCATGAAATCTTTAAGAATTTAGAAGTAGATTTTTGTGATGTTAATGGAGAGCCATTAGACACAATAGTATTAATTGGTGAAAATGGAGCTGGAAAAACTACATTATTAAGAGATGTATTTGATGCAATGCAAATTGATGATAGAGGTTATAATGAAATTAGTGATAGTGAAACTCATTTAAATAATGGGGCTTGTTGTGTAACAATAAAAACAGAAAATAAAGAAGTTGGAATGATACATCCTGATGTTCGTATAGGGATTGGTTTAGAGATAAATGATCCTAAAATAGTATATATGCCTACTGAAATTAATTTTGAAAAATTAAATAAAGTAGATAATACATTTAAGTTTGAACCAGATTTTTTTAATATAGTAGATCAAAATATGACACAGAATATCCCTTCATTAATAGCTACAAAGATAAATCAGGAAATATTTAAAAATAGAAAAAAAATAATTGAAGAAGTAATAAATGAAGTTTGCAAAATGATAAATAAAGTTTTTGCATGCTTAGATTTAGATGTTAAGTTAATTGGCTTATCAGAAAATTATGAAACAAAACCAATATTCAAAAACAGTTTAGGAAAAGAATTTGATATTAACGGTTTGTCTTCAGGAGAAAAGCAATTATTTTTAAGAGCACTATCATTAAAGTTTTTAGAAGTAAATAATTCTATAATATTAATAGATGAGCCGGAAATATCGTTGCATCCACAGTGGCAAAGCAAAATAATAAAATTATATGAAAATATAGGGCAAAATAATCAATTAATCATAGCGACCCACTCTCCACATATAGTTGGAAATATTGAAGCAAAGCAGCTTAGAATAATGAAAAAAGGTAAGGCTGGCATAGCTATAATTAATGGAGAAAATATTGAGGAAACTTATGGACAAAATGTTGAGAATATATTAAAAGTGATTATGGGAATTGATAATGTTAGAAATGATGATATTTCAGAAAAGCTTTCGAAAATTTATACATTATTAGAAAATAATTTATTTGATACAGAAGAATACAAAAATTTATTTAATTATTTAAGAAAGTATTTAGGAGATTTAGATAAGGATATAATGAGAATGAGGCTTGAAGAATCAGTAAGAAGGAAAAAGGCTAATGTTAAAGATAAATAAAGAAAATGAACCAGAGTTTCTTTTGGAATATAAAAGAAAAAATTCTCCTAAGGCTTGGAAGGATTATGAGAGTGAAATAAAGGATTGTTTAAAAAGTTTTATATTAGAAAAAGAGCAATATAAATATTGTGAAAGAACAATTTATGAATTATCTGAATCGCATATTGAGCATATCAAACCTAGAGATAAATTTCCAAAATCATTTCAAGAATATAATAATATTATTGTATCTTGTAATAATAAGCATATTTGTGGAATGAAGAAAGGAAAGGATTATAATGAGGAGTTTATTCATCCTGTTTTAGAGAATCCAGATGAATATTTGGATTTTAATTTAGCTAATGGTGAAATAATACCTAAATTTACTCAAGAAGAAACACTTAATTACAAAAGAGCTAAGTATACTATAGAGATTCTAAATTTAAATGATTATAAGCTTAAGGAAGCTAGAAAAACTTTAATAGATAGTTTAGAGGTATACAAAGAGTACTATGATGACTTCAATGAATATTTACAGTTTTTCTTAGATGATAAGCATAGTTTTCCAAATTTAATTAAATATTATATGCAAATTTAGTTATGAAAAAATTTGAAATTAGCAATTATAAGGCTGAGATTTTCTTATATTTAGAGAATCTCGGCTTTTAAATTGCTACAAAAAAGATTAAAATTTTGTACTCTCCTGTGTCTATAAGAGAAAAATATATTTCTTATTTCACTATATATTTCTTCTTTACTAGTATGATAAACTATTTCGTCATCTGAGCAGTTAACTAATTCATCGGTAGCCTTTTTGATTGTGCCTAAATATATCTTTGTAAAAATATAATATATGGGTATAATAATAGAAAATAAGTTATTTTGCCAGGAGGACATTTTTTTGGAACAAAGTTTTAAAGAAAAAAAAGAACTGATAGTCATTTTTACTCAGACAGGATTTACAGTAGATTATGAAATAGCTGCTAAGAAAAATTTATCCGAAGTGAATCAAAAAAATCAGGAAAGTTGGTATACAAAGTTCTTAGAAGATAAATATAAGGCATTATGGGATTTGGGATTTACTAAACAAGATGACTGGATGTCACAATCAGTAAGCTTTTTATACTTTCTAGCTAATAAATTAATAATAAAACTTTCAAAGCAATCAGATATAGAGTTTACTAGAGAAGATGCAGAGTTATTTTTAGATTATGAAGAATTAGAAGAAATTAAAAACAGAGTGCCTTTTGCAATAGGCATGGAATTTATAAATGATGAATGGATTTCTTTAATGTGGGAAAAAATTACTGATATATATAGAAGAGAAATATCCAGCTATAAAGGAACTGTTAAGGATTTCTTAATGGAAAGAAATACTAATATTAATGTAGTTGGGAGAGTGTTTTTTCACTTGGTTGAAAATAAGGAAGAAGATTATCCATTTGCATTTTTAGCTACCTATTCTACAGAAAATAAAAATGCAGGTTTACATAAAGCAAAGCACATGCCTTTAAAAAATGCTCTTTTAGAATACAAAGATGATAAGGAAAAACTTCTTCAATTAATGTCAACCATTAGCAAAGCAGCAGATAAAAGCGGCTTTATATCAGATCTTATGGAAAGTGGAGAATTATTTTCACCATTAAAGTTTTCAAAAGATGAAGCTTATACCGTTTTAAAAGAGATACCAGTCTATGAGGAAGCAGGAATAATGTGCAGAATTCCAAACTGGTGGAGAAAGAAGAGTAATTCTTTAAGACTTTCAGTTTCTATTGGAGAGAAAGAACCTTCAAAGGTTGGAATGGAGGCATTATTATCTTTCGAACCAGAAATATTCTTTGGAGAAGAAAAAATTTCTAAAGAAGAACTGAAAAAGCTTCTTTCAGAATCAGAAGGATTAGCTTTTATTAAAGGAAAATGGGTAGAAATTGATAAGGATAAGTTATCAGCGGTTTTAGAAGCCTATGAAAAAGCTAATAGTTTCTCTAAAAATGATGGACTAACTATAGCAGAAGCAATGCGTATGGAATTAAATGCAGGTGAAAAGCTTGGAATTAATGAAGAAGCTGTTGATTTAGAAGTATCAAATGGAGTTTGGCTAAAAAAAATAAGGGAAACCATGAGCAATCCAGATATTATAAAAGAAAGCAAGCCTATTGGAAGCTTTAATGCTACTTTAAGACCATATCAACAGACAGGTTTTTCATGGCTTTCTTATATGCAGAAGCTTGGTTTTGGAGCTTGTCTTGCAGATGATATGGGACTTGGTAAAACTGTGCAGATTATTGCCTTTCTTGAAAAGATTAGAATTGAAAAAGGAGGAAATGCACTTCTCATAATTCCAGCTTCATTAATAGGAAATTGGCAAAAAGAAATAGAAAAATTTGCACCTGAAATGACAGTAGCTATACTTCATGGAAAAGAAGCTGATATAAATGTAGAAGAAAAAGAAAGTGCATTTTTATATATTACTACATATGGTATGGCAGTACGCCTTGAAAAGATAAAAAATATTTTTTGGGACATATTAATTCTTGATGAAGCACAGGCAATTAAAAATCCAGGAACAAAGCAAACTAAAACTATTAAACAAATTAAGGCAAAAACTAAAATAGCAATGACTGGTACACCTATTGAAAATAGACTTTCTGATCTCTGGTCATTATTTGATTTTTTAGATGCAGGTTTACTTGGTAATGTTAAAGAATTTACAAATTTTACAAAGAGAATAAGAGAAAACAATAGTGATTATGCAAAGCTTAGAAATATTGTAAATCCATTTATACTAAGAAGATTAAAGACAGATAAAAGCGTTATATCCGATCTTCCAGAGAAGGTTGAAATTAAAGAGTATGCGTCTTTAAGTAAGAAACAAATTGTATTGTATAATAAGCTGGTAAAAGAACTTGAAGCTAAGCTGCAAAATTCAGAGGGAATAGAAAGAAAAGGTCTTGTCCTTGGAAGCATAATTAAGTTTAAACAAATATGTAATCATCCAGATCAATATCTAGGACTTGAAGAATATAAAGGGGATTATAGTGGAAAATTTGAGCAGCTTAAAGACATTTGTGAAAATATATATGAAAAGAGAGAAAGAGTTCTCGTATTTACACAGTTTAAAGAAATGACTGAACCTATATCGGATTTTCTAGAAAAAATATTTAATAGGAAAGGACTAGTTCTTCATGGGGGAACTTCCGTTAAAAAGAGAAGTGAAATGGTTGAGTCTTTTAATGGAGAAGAATATATTCCATATATGGTACTTTCACTAAAAGCAGGAGGTGTTGGATTAAACCTCACATCAGCAAATCATGTTATTCATTTTGATAGATGGTGGAATCCAGCAGTTGAAAACCAAGCAACAGACAGAGCTTTTCGTATAGGCCAGACAAAAAATGTAATGGTACATAAATTTGTTACAGCTGGAACAATTGAAGAAAAAATAGATCTAATGATAGAAGAAAAACAAAAATTGGCTGGTGATATAATAGCTTCATCAGGTGAAAATTGGATTACAGAACTTGATAATAATGAACTTATTGAATTATTTAAGTTAGGTGGTGAAAAGTAAATGGGCTATTACGGATTTTATGAATATGTTCCAGTTGCACAAAAAAGGGAAAAAGCTAAAAAAAGTCTTGAAAAACTTAAAAAGACAAATCCTGATGTTTCACCAATTATTATTGAAGGAAAAACTATTGCAAGTAAATGGTGGGGAAAAGCCTGGAATAAGAATTTAGAAAGTTATGCTGATTTTAGTAATCGAATAGGACGGGGCAAATCCTATGTGAAAAATGGTGCAGTATTGGATTTAAAGATTAAAGATGGAAAGATTGAAGCATTAGTTCAAGGCAGCGGTTCTAAGCCATATAATGTTACGATTTCAATTGATAAACTAGATAATACAAAGTGGAAAAAGGTTACGGAATTTTGCAACCATAAGATTGATACTATGGAAACACTTCTTGCAGGAAAATTTCCTAAAGAGTTTGATGAATTATTTAGTGCTTCTAAAAACGGAATGTTTCCGAGTCCAAAAGAAATTCACTTTAAGTGCAGCTGTCCAGATTCAGCAAGAATGTGTAAGCATATAGCAGCGGTGTTATATGGAGTTGGGGCAAGGTTAGATGAAGATCCAATTTTATTTTTTAAACTTCGTAATATTGATTTTCAAGAATTACTCAAAAAATCAATGGAAGAAAAAATGCAAAATATGCTTAAGAATGCAGATAAGAAGAGTGAGCGTATTATTGAGGATACAGATGTATTTGATTTATTTGGAGTATAAAATTTATTTTTAATAAAAATAAGAACTATTCTAAAAAGTGGATTGAGATTAAGGATGAAAAAATATTCGAAGTGATGGTTTAATGTTAATTGATTTTTATTCCCTAGGTTTGAATTTAGTAGTATAGTTTAGGCACAATAAAAAATAATAGACCAGTATGCGTATATTATTTTGAATTATGTTTACTACTGTACCAGAAAGAACTGGTGATCTTTTGCGCAGTGTTGCATTGAGAATAAGGTTATAGGATTTCTTCAATAGAAGTTGTTCCATTTTTGCTTGTCTAAGGAGCATGCTAAAGGTGGATAACATATTATATATATCTTTTATACTTATGTGTACTACTATACTAGAAATAAGTAACATATTGTGTGGAGTGTTTCATTGGAATTTTGATGGTAATGATTCTTGACAAGAAGTTGTTCTAAAATGCTTGTTCAACGCTTGCCGTTGAGGCAAGCATTTTGGGTACAACTTCTTGTCGTAGAATCATCCATCAAAATTCCATCGAAACGGTCACACAATATGTTACTTATTTCGGTAAGTCACCACATATAGTCTAAACCACAAATTTATTCTGTTCATTGATTAAGTTTTTAGTCATATCATTTAAGTTACCTGCAGTTGCTGCAACATCATTAGAGAGATTATACATTTCATCTGTAGAAGCAGTTATTTCTTCAGAGGAAGCTGATATTTCTTCTGCTATGGCTGATACGCTTTGAATTTTATTTAAGATATCTTCTTTTTCATTATTAATTTCTGTAGCTGATACATTTATAGCTTGCACCTTTGGTATTACAGTTTTAATGGCATTAATTATGTTTTCAAAGGAGTTTAATGTTCCAGTTATAATGTTAACTTGGTCATTAAGCTTTGTACTCATAGTATTAGTATCTTCTGTGATTACAGTAGTATCTTCAGATATATTAGATATTAATTTACTGATGCTGTCTGATGAAACTTTAGTTTGTTCTGCTAAAGCTCTTACTTCATTTGCAACCACGCTAAAACCCCTGCCAGCTTCACCAGCATTTGCAGCTTCTATAGATGCATTTAAGGCTAATAAATTAGTCTGATCAGCTATTGAATTAATCATTTGTACTATATTATTTACTTCTTTTATATTACTTCCAAAGGCAATGATTTTATCAGATAAAGTTTTAAAGGATAAACTTATATCACTTACTGCATTCATTAATAATTTCATACTAGAGCTGCTATCATTTGCAAGTTCATTCATGGATATCGTATTTTTATCTATATCTTTAATGTTTAATACTATATCTTCAAGTTTATTACTGAAGGTATTTAGTATATCAGTAATTGTCATCAAATCGTTAGCTTGAGAGTTTATTCCGCTTGCTACTTCCTGCATTGAATTAGCCACATTATTCGAAGATGAAACCATATTTTGAGATATAGCTGATAAATTACTTGAATTGTCACCTATCACTAAAGAACTATCTTTGGAGATTTT
The DNA here is from genome assembly GCA_031292145.1 of Clostridium sp. Classification (GTDB taxonomy): domain Bacteria; phylum Bacillota; class Clostridia; order Clostridiales; family Clostridiaceae; genus Clostridium. The sequence goes on from JARLHR010000056.1 coordinate 28,639, forward strand.
AACCATATCTTTAATTGAATTCTGCATAATATTCATTGAATTAGCCATATCACCAATTTCATCTTTATTGTTTAAATATTTTCCGCTTATTTCATTAGTAAAGTCTCCAGTAGCTAAAACATTTAAAGCATTAGAAGCATATTTAATTCTTGTAGATAATTTATGAGAGATAATATAAATTACAAGAATGCCTATAATCAAAAAAGCTAGGGATGATAAGGCAATAGATACTTTTAAAGAATTAAGTTCTGATAAAAGTTCAGATTTATCTAGAATAACAACAACAGACCATTTTTCTTTTTCAATTGGAGCAAAACCACCGTAGGACTCTGTGCCATCAAAAGTATAAGAACTTAAACCAGTTTCACCAGCTATCATTCTTTTTTGCATATCAGCAATAGCCTTAAGGCTTGGATTTTTTTCAGCTTCTTTAATAGAATTATATTGATTTAGTGGCATACTAGGATCTTTATAAGCAATACTATTGCTTTGGCTGTTTATCATATAAGCACTTCCGGTTTTACCAAAGGAAATCTTTTTAATAATGTCACTGAGTTCCATTCCATCTCGGACTGACACTAACACACCTACAATTGAAGTATCATTTTTTATTGGTACTGAATATACCATTGTCATTGCAGTCTTATCAGCATTAACTACAGGATCATCAATAAAATTCTCTCCAGATATGGATTTTTTGAAATATGCAGTATCTTTGATATTAGCTTGTTCACCATTAGTATATGTAATGTTTCCACTTGCATCAGCATATCCCATTTTGATACTTCCATTTCTTTTCGCTTCAGCTTTTAAAATAGTCATAAGTTTATCTGGAGCATCGTTATTTAATAAAGCAATTTTTGCAGTCACTTCCAGTGAACTTAATTGATTATCTAAATTAGCCTGCACAGTATTAGAAGCTTGTATTGCTATTTGGGGTAATGTCTTTTCGATATTTGATACTAAAGCATTAGATGCATTAATATAAGAAATAATTCCAAGACCAGTGCTCACAACTAACAGCAATATGCTTATTAAAATAATCAATTTTGATTTTATAGTTTTTGTAATCATAATTAAATCAACTCCTTTATAGTCATTTCATAATTTTCTTATTTTCATTAAGGCCTAAATCGCGCATCTTCATAATTAGGTGCTGGGCTTTTAATAAAGAATCTGATAGCTCAGCTATTTCTTCCTCAGAAAGAACATTAAATTTTTCTAAAAAAGCATCTTGTCCAGCTGCAGCAATAGATGAAATATTATCTATTGCTTTAAGTGAAAGGGATAAATAAATAATTCTTTTGTCATTTTCATCTTGTCTTTTATTCAAATAGCCAAGTTTATTCAAAGCATTAATACTTCTACTTGTATTTGGTACAGATATATTTAATTTTTTACTTATTCTTGAAGCGGTAGTGGTACCTTCAAAATGAACAAAATTCAGTATTCTTGAAAGTAGAGGGGTAATTTCTGAATTAGTCAGGTCTGGTATAAGATCTATAAACTCAACATTAAATAAACTATAAAAATTCACCATGTTTAAAATTAATTCTCTGCCATTCTCTTTTTTCATATTAAATCTCCTTTAATAACTATTGTTAATTAAATAATATTATAGCAATATAGTTATCATTTGACAACTATTAAACACGATTATATGCTGTTTTTCAGAAATAAGGCAGATGGACTTGTTATTTTTTTTGAATGTACCTAATGTATATGGAAAAATTTTTAGAGGCAAGTGATGCAGAAATGCATTTAAAAAGTAGAAAAAATAAAAATTAATACTATACATGAAGAATATATAGAAATTTTATGTTTAAAATTTAATAATTTATTACAAAATAGCAGTAGATATAAATTAAACCTACTGCTTTATTTTATGCTCTGCAGTAGGAGATTTTATAAATTCAAAGGAGATTTATATGAGAAAAATACCACATAAATTACTAATGTTAATTGTTATTATAAATTTTATAGGAATGATACTTGAAGGTACTACTGCAATAGATAATAGTAAACCTACAGTAATAAATAATGCAACGGAAAATAATAGATTGGATATAATGAAAGAAAAAGGAGTTATAACTGTTGTCTCACCATTAAATGATAGTACATATTTTTATCGAGATACTAAAACAAATAAGATAACAGGAATTGATGCTGATATAATATTTGAAATTGCAAAACGGCTTGGAATTAATAAAGTTGAAATGAAGGTAGTACCATTCTCAGATTTATTAGAAAAATTAAATACTGATGATAGTATTGATATTGCAGCAGGAGGAATATACATAACACCAAAGCGTGAAGAGTTAGTATCATTTACTCAACCTTTATATAAAGGATCAGAAGCTATTGTAGTTCCAACATTTTCAACAATTAATTTCAAGAGTGATTTGAAAAATGCAGCAGTTGGAGTAGTAAAAGGAACAGTATTTGAGAGTTTGGCAGACAAGTGGAAGGAAAATAACTTAATAAAAGATATAGTAATTTTTGAAACTTCAGCGGATTTATTGAATGCTATAAATAGTAATAAAGTTGATGCAGGCATAGTTGATTCTGTTATTGTAAAATATTCTTTATTAAAAGACAAAAATCTTTTGTTAAGAATGTTTAAAGACTATACGCCTGAAGCATGTGGAACTGTAGGAATACCAGTTAGAAAAAATGATATAGGATTATTAAATGCATTAAATACAAAAATTAGTGAGATGAAAGAAGATGGAAGTTTATATGCTATTCTTGTAGAGAATGGACTTGATAAAGATAATATGATTTCTGAGTAATGATATAAGTTTAGAGTTTTAACCACTACATTTTTGTAGCGGTTAAAAATATTGGTTTTAATTAAAATACCCCCATTCCCGTTGATATATAGAATAATTTTCTCTAAATTTCCTAATAAAAAAATTATAGGGGAGCAGCCTTTGTGCTTTAAGGCATTAAACGGTATCATGGAGCATAAAGAAGTATACAAGAACATATTAAAGTGATTTTGAAATAACATCGTTTAAATCAGTTAATTAACAAAATATAATGTTGAATATTGTCGAAAAGATGATAAGATAGAGACATGCCCTTTCTTGATAACAACAAAAACTTAAAAAAAAGTTTGTTGTTTATATAAAAAAGCAAGAAGGCAAATAAAACATATATAAAGGAGAAAAACTAATGAGAAAGAATGATTTAAGAAGAATAGTAACTACAGTTATTGCAGCTACAACAATAGGAAGTTTCTCATCATTAGGAGTATCAGCAGCAACTATTAATTCAAATACAAACGATTATTACAATGCAATAGCAAATAATCTTTTAAATACAGGCTTGGATATGAATCCTAGTAATGGAAATAACGTTGGTAATACAACTACAAATAATACTTCTACAAATGTAACTTCAGTAGATGTACAGGGGATACCTAAGTTACCAACAAATTATTCAATAAGCATAGTAAACTCTGCTGAAGATAAAATTCTTCAATTAATGAATGAAAAAAGAACAGAAGCAGGTCTTAAGCCACTAACTATAGATAATACATTAGTGCAAGTAGCAAGATATAAGAGTGACGACATGATTCAAAATAACTTCTTTAGCCACACAAATCCAGACGGAACAAAGTGGACAAACTGGTTACATACAATAGGCTATGATTATACTTCAGCAGGAGAAAATATTGCATGTAACAACACTGACCCAGTTGAATTATTTAACCAATGGTGGAACTCACCAGGTCATAGAGCAAATATGATGAATGAAAAATATACTAAGGTTGGTATAGGAGTAATCAACGGAAACGGCAAATATATGGGAACACAAGAATTCTCAAATTAATACTTAGTAAGTAAAATTAAATATTTAGTTAATCTATTAAAGTGGGGCTGTTCATTTTGAACAGCCCCGTTATATTCTTTCATGTGCCTTATTTTATGTTAAAAAGATAACAAAATGTTTTTTATTAATATAATACATTTTTAAAGTTCAAAAAACTTAACTAATAAAGGTTTATGTTATCATGTAATTTAAGACACAATCAAAAAATATTATAAAGAAATACAATGAACTAAGAAGAAATTATGAAAAATCAATTATTTTGATAAACAAGTCCAACTTAAATTCATTGATATAGGAGAGGAAATTTAAATGATGACATTTGAGAGAATTGAGGCAATGGAATTTACTATAAAGTATGATGATGCAAAGGATTATAGCGGTATTGAAAAAGCAGATGTGGTTATTGTAGGGGTATCAAGAACATCAAAAACTCCATTATGTATATATCTAGCAAGCAAAGGAATTAAAGCAATAAATATACCATTGGTACCAGAGGTTGAAGTTCCAAAAGAGTTATTTGAAATATCACATAAAAAAGTATTTGGATTAACGATTGATCCACTGCGATTAATTGATATTCGAAAGAAAAGGTTAAATGGATACAAGGAAGTATTTAATAATATTCAGTATTATAATGATGCTAGAATACTGGAAGAATTGGAGTTTTCAGATAAAGTAATGAGAAAGCTCAATTGTAAAACTATTGATATAAGTACGATTGCCATTGAAGAAGCGGCACTTATTATTATGAATACTTTAGGATATGAGGAACATTCAAGTAAAATGTAACCAAGTGGATTTTCACTTGGTTACATTTCAAATATGCCTTAATTACCAAATCTGTTGAAATGTTGACTTTTACCCACCTGGTGCTCTACGGACTTATGTTTTGCATTAGGATTATGGTTATGTCCTTCTTCGGTTATTGGAGTTTGATAATTGCATTTTTCCATTCTTGCTTTTTTATTATCTGGTTGACTATCTTTTGCCATTAAAATACCTCCTTGGCATAGTATTTTTCAGAATTAGTATGTACAATACTGTACAAATTATCCACTTATCTTTGAGAACAATTTGATTTTTATTATACCTATTTTAGGATAGGTTATTTCTTTCGAAAAATATTCCATAATCGTGTAATGGCCTATGTTTTTTGAAGGATAAGAATGAATATAGTAGGAAATATTACGATAAAATAACGTCTATATTTATATAAAATTAATATAAAAATAAAGAAAAAGTTGCAAGTTTGTTAAAAATGTATTAGTATTTAACAGTAAAAATTAAAATTTTAGATGAATAAAGTAGGGAAATATACTTTTAAGAAAAGGCATTTTTAAGCACATGCTTTTTGACTAAGATGGAGGAGAAAAATGGATAAATTAACATCGGAAAAACAAGATTTATCAAGGGGACTGAAAAATAGGCATGTTCAATTACTTGCTATTGGAGGTGCAATTGGTACGGGATTATTCCTTGGTTCAGGTAGGTCAATTCATTTGGCTGGGCCATCTATTTTATTTGCATATATAATAACAGGGGTAATTTGTTTTTTTATTATGCGTGCCCTTGGGGAATTATTACTTTCTAACTTAAACTACCATTCCTTTGTAGACTTTGTATATGATTATTTAGGGGATGGAGCAGCATTTATTACTGGATGGACATACTGGTTCTGCTGGATTTCAGTTGGAATGGCTGACTTAACTGCTGCAGGACTCTACATACAATACTGGTTACCGAATATACCTCAATGGGCTCCGAGTCTTATTGTTCTTGTGGTTTTACTAATTATGAATCTTACGGCAGTAAAACTTTTTGGTGAAATGGAATTCTGGTTTGCTTTAATTAAAGTTGTTGCAATTTTAGCACTAATTATAATTGGTACAGTTATGATAATTAAAGGATTTTCTACAGATGCTGGTGCATCTAGCTTTGCAAACCTTTGGAGTCATGGAGGCTGGTTCCCAAATGGGGCAAGTGGTTTTATACTTTCCTTCCAAATGGTTGTATTTGCTTTTGCTGGAATCGAATTAGTTGGTTTAACAGCTGGGGAAACTGAAAATCCAGAGTATGTTATTCCAAAGGCTATTAACAATATTCCAATTAGAATTATTGTTTTCTATATAGGAGCACTTACTGTTATTATGGGGATATACCCATGGAATTCAATTAATCCAGATAAGAGCCCATTTGTGCAGGTATTTGCAGCAGTGGGGATTGCAGCAGCAGCAAGTATTGTAAATTTCGTTGTACTAACATCGGCTGCATCTGCTTGTAACAGTGCTATCTTCAGCACAAGCCGTATGGTTTACTCTCTTGCTAAAGAAGATAATGCACCTGAATCAATGAAGAAGTTAACTTCTAGTCAAGTACCTTCTAATGCTACAATGTTCTCAGCAACTGTAATATTAATTTCAGTTATTTTAAACTTTGTTATGCCAGAAGGAGTATTTGTAATGATTACAAGTATATCAACATTCTGCTTTATCTACATTTGGGCAATTATAGTTATCTGCCATATGAGATATCGTAAAACTAATCCTGAACTTGCTGCAAAGAGTAAATTTAAAATGCCACTGTATCCAATCATAAACTATATAATTCTAGCATTTTTTGCTTTTGTTATAGTTGTATTGGCACTTAATAAGGAAACGCGTGTAGCCCTATTTGTAACACCAGTATGGTTTATAGCACTTGGGGTAATTTATAAGATACTTAAATCAAAAAAGAAAAATGAAGTAGAGGCTGAAAGAAATTTAGCATAGATTAACATTAAAAGATTTGATTCTAAAAAGTTATAGAGAATAATGTGATAAAGAAAAGGAATATTTAAAGCAACATAAAGGCTTTAAGTATTCCTTTTTATAGAAAATATCAGAAAAATCATAAGTGTTAGAGATAAAATTTTTTTTACCAGTGTTACTATGATAAATTAGAATGGAGATATTAGATTGTGCCTTAAGGCACAATCAAAAAAATAACAAGTCCATCTGCTAGAAAAGTTCTTATATGCAGAAAAGTTCCGTATTGCAGCATAGCTGCTCTTTTCATAGGTGCATAGCTGCTTTTTTCTAATGTGCCCATTTTCCATCATGCTACGTCAGTAGATTGCCCTAATAGGCCCGCTATGAGAACAATCTGCTTCCTTGCCTGATGAAAAATAATCATAGCATTTTGGACTTGTTATTTTCTTTCATGTGCCTAAAACTTATTGAAGGCTAAATAATATTTATATTTTGTGAATTATAACATATAATCTAATTATATATTGATGATGTAAGAATTTCCGCTGAGTACATAATAGTATAGCGTCAGAAATACTTCAGAAGAATTAGAAAATTATTCGGAAAGAATAATATGGAAGACAAAATTGAGTGTAATAGCAAATAATTTATAGAAAAATGAATATAGGAAATAGTAAGAGAAGAACATAGGATAAATTAGTAAGATACTACAGAATAACATTTAGTACAATTGGGGGCTACTATGAAGCAGTATGGATTTAAATATAATAATTTTGAAAAATTGCAGTCTTTTATTCACAATAAGAAAATAGTCAAATATGACAAGATATTTGTTCAAATTTTTACTGGTATACCAGAAAAAGAATTTATTCAAAATGTTGTAAATGAGATTGTATCAATATTACCACAAGCAGAAATAATGGGAACAACAACAGGAGGAGAGATATTAAAGAAAAGATCATATGCTCATAGTACAATAATATCTATTACTGTTTTTGAAACAACCAAAATAAAATCAAGACTTTTAAATTTCAATAACAATGAATATGAATTAGGCAAAAATATTGTAAAAGAACTTGTAGAAAAAGACACAAAGGTTTTGTTCCTATTTGCTGGAGGATTATCTGCAAACTACAGTAACATTCTTATGGGAATACAGGAAGCTAATAGTAATATAATTGTCTGTGGTGGGAGAGCTGGTGATAACGGCGCCTTAAAAGAAACTTTTGTGTTTACGAAAGATGGACTTAGCAGTAATGGTGTTGCAGTTGTTTCCCTAAGTGGAGAACAACTAAATATTACAACAGAGCAAAGCCTTGGCTGGTCTCCTATTGGAAAGCAAATGACTATTACAAAAGTAATAAATAATAGAGTTTATACAATAGATAATATAAGAGCTATTGATATTTATAAAAAATATCTTGGAGAAGGAGTAGTTAAAAATATTCCTATGTCTACTATTCAATTCCCATTAATAGCAATAGAAGATGGAGTTGAAATGGGGAAGGTACCTTGTTCTTTGAATGATGATGGTTCATTAAATTTTTACAGTAATTTTGAAGTTAATGATAAAGTAAGGTTTGGTTATGGAAATATTAATATGATAATTGATAATGCTATAGAAATAAGTAATAAATTATTGAAAAAAAATGTTGAAGCCTTATTTATATATTCTTGTTTCGTAAGAAAATCTTTCATGCAGAAAAAAATTGATTTTAATCTAAGCAACTTAAATAATATTGCCCCAACTGCTGGCTTTTTTACTTATGGTGAATTTTTTACAATTAATAATTCAAATAAATTACTAAATGTATCAATGACAGTTCTAGGAATTTCAGAAGGAAAAGAAAATTATATTAATAAGACTGAAAGATCTATAGGGAGAAATAAAAATTTTCTGGATGAAAATGAGCAGGGTGTAATTGAAGTATTTACAAAGCTTGTAGATGAAGCTACAAAGGAATTAGAGGAAACTAATGATATATTGGAGGAGCAAAAGCGTAGAGTTAGTAGAATGAACACTATAACAAAGTCAATTCTTCAAATAAATAGTGAAATGATATCTTCTGGTGAATTTGAGCATTTTATTGAAGTACTACTTGATAAGATACTAAATGTTATTAACAAAGGAAAAATAGGAAGTATTTTGTTGGTAGAAAAAAATAAATTATGTTATAAGGCTGGCAGAGGATATGATTTTGAGAAAATTAAAAAAATGACATATAATTTGGATAGTGTTTATTTATATAATGAAATAAATAAAAACGTATTGTTTAATCCTATGATTATTAAAAATATGGAAAAGGATTTATTTTTGGAACCAGACAAGTATGATTATTGGAGGAGTATATTTAATAAGGAACCAAGAGAGGTTTTAAGCTGCTTTATCGGAATTGATGGAGAAGTAGCAGGGCTTATCACTCTTATTAATACAGAAGATGAAAAAGATTTTGATGAAGAAGATAAGAAGATGATTAAATACATATGCTATGATATTGCTATAGCTTTAAAGAATTTTAGATTATTAGAAAATATTTTGCACATGTCTAGGTATGATTCCTTAACTGGGGTTTGTAAGAGACATTACTTGAGAGAAATGCTAATTAAAAATATTAATGAAGCAAAAATTAATGGTTTACCTTTAGTTATAGCATTGATAGATTTGAATGATTTCAAAATTATCAATGATACATATGGCCATGATAAAGGGGATGAAGTGCTAAAAACTTTTGCTAAAGTTTTTAAAAGTGGTATCGATAAAGTGGATATTTTAGGGAGGATTGGAGGAGACGAATTTGCTGCTATATTTATTAATAAAAATAAGGAGCAGGTTATTAATATTATAGATAAGATTTCAGTTACTCTTAAAAATTATGATTTGAAATTTGATCATAAGGTAAATAATATTAAGTTTGCATATGGATTAGCAGAATTTTTAACTGATTCAGAATCAGAAGATATTGAGGAACTGATAAAAATAGCTGATAAAAGAATGTATGAGAAAAAAAGAAATATGAAAAGGAATTAGTTAAATAAGATAGAGCAATTTAATGCAGCTCTACTAGCTAAATTCCCAGAACTAACTCAGTCAGATGTAGATAATCTACGTCAATCAGTAGTACAAGTCTAATTTTTATGGTAGCGTTTATGACCACTTGTGCATATTATGGAGTATAAAAAAAGAGGAAGTGAACTATATAAATGTTAACTATTGATTTAAAAGCAAGATTAAAAAATAAAGCATTTTGGGTTTCAATGGCTAGTGCTATAGCGTTATTAGTTCAACAATTAGGTTTACAACTTCCTAGTGACTATTCGCCAGTTGTAAATGCTATTCTAACAATATTAACAATGTCTGGAATAATAGTAGATACAAGTACACCAGGAATAAGTGATCAAACAACTACAACAACAAATTCTACAGAAAATGAAACAAAATAATCATTGGATGTAAGTTTAATAAAAATTATTTAAGTAGCCATTTTGGCTACTTTTTAAGTATAATAAAATTTATGGAATAGGTTATATTAATTAATACATGGTGAATTTAGTGGATGGTGGTGAAACTAATGAAAAGATTTTTTTCTGTATTCTTTATTTTTTTATTTCTAGTATATAATGCAAATACAATAGCGGCCTTTGCTGAACCTAAAACATTAACTCAAGGAATTTACAAATCTAAAGATATAGGTCTACCATATAATGTTATTCTTAAGGTGAAAAATGTTTCTCAAAATTCTACTGCTACTATTATAATCTTTGATGAAAGGAACGCAATGAGAGAATTTTTTCAATTAGACCCTGGAGCCTCAGATGAATACGTTAGACCTTTAAGTTCTAATAGTACAATTGTGATTATCGGTAGTGGTCAGGTTGAATTTTCTTAAAAAATATTTTACAGTATCGTTTCTATTCGTGTCATAACAGTAAATATAAGAGTAGCAGTCAGAATCAGTTTAACTAGTGATTTTAATTTGTTAAAAACAATATGATAATAATTATTAAAAGATATAGAATATTTTATAATAATGTGATATTATATTATTAATCCCAAAAACCCTAAGGCACATGAAAGAAAATAATAGACCAAAGATGTGACGTATATTTTGTGTCAGACAAGAAAGTAAATGCCGCTCATAGCGGGCCTATTAGCGAAATTTGCTGACGCAGTATGACGCGAAATAGACGAGCATACTGGTCTATTATTTTTTTGAATGTGCCTAAAGTAATTCTACAAAAATGCAGTCATTAATGTGGCTGCATTTTTTTGTTTTTAAAATAAATAGAATTATATTATAAAGTTGATTCTGTTCTATTTAGGAAGAAGGAAGTAGTAAATAAATCTGCCAACATAATAGTTCGTTGTAAAGGAAACATCGATGGAATTATGAAAGAATATGAATTCAAATACGATGTACAAAATACCAAGTGGTCCCTATATTGCATATAAAATAAAAAAAGAGATAGTATTTAGGTTTATGCGGAGAGGTAAAATACTATCTCAAATATAGAAAAATTATGTTTCGTTTAACATTATTGACAACATAAAGATAAATATACAATTAATTTATATAATTTTTGTGTTAAAATAGTATAGCATTAACATGAAATATTAGAAAAAATCAAGCAATGAAGGCATGACAATGAAGGTTATTTCTAAAGAAATTAGAAACGATTGTTTATGAAAAAGAAAGGCTATAGAGTAGTTGCAAGGAGAGAAATGAAGCTTAATTTTCTTTTACATGTTTTATCTTTGAGGTATAATGTATTAAACAATATAAATTGGAGATAAAGAAATAAGGGGACGTATATGGTAACATCAAATAAAACTACAAAAGTATATGATCAAGTTATAGAACAAATTAAAAATAAAATAAAATGCGGAGAAATAAAAAAAGGAGATAGATTACCAGCAGAAAGAGAAATGGCAGAATCTATTGGTGTGTCACGAGCATCAGTAAGGGAGGCGATAAGAGCTTTAGAGGTAGTTGGTTTGGTAGAAAGCAGGCAGGGAGCAGGGAATTACATAAGAACTAATTTTGATAATTCCTTATTTGAGCCTCTTTCAGTAATGTTTATGCTGCAGGAAAGCTCTGTTAAAGAAATGTATGACTTAAGAGAAACATTAGAATTACAATGTGCAAAATTAAGTGCTAAAAATATAGAAGACAATGAACTTGCACTTTTGACTGCAATATTAGATAGAATGTATATTGCAGCAAATGAAGAGGAAAGTCTTGAATTAGATATTAAGTTTCATTATTTAATTGCAAAAGCTTCACGAAACGTATTACTAATAAATGTCCTTGAAGTTATATCACAGCTTATAGATGAATTTATTAAAAAATCCAGAATGCAGATACTGCATGAAGGGAATACTAAAGAAAGTCTATTAGAAATACATGAAAATTTAGTTAGAGCCTTGAAATGCAGGGATGAATCAAAAGTGTATAATGCCATGAAAGAGCACTTTAATTTAATTAGAAAATCTTATGGATATGATAATTAAATACAAATATATTTACTTAGATTATTAATGATAATCTAAGTATTTTTTTGATATAGGCATGTTATTTATTTAACAATAAATATTAAAAATAAAGATATAGAGAAAAAATTTTACTTTGAATCTGTAATCTAGAAAATTAATTGTAGCATAAATATATAATTTTTTTTTGAATTTAAATCAAGTACATTTCATGTCAAGATGTTTATAATGTAGAATTTATAAATTATAAATGGTATTATTCGTGTAAACATTTTCTGTTAAATTAATAACAATTGTTTACAAGGAATACATTAGGAGCTATAATTAAATAAAATTGGTCATACCAATTATGAATTGGTATGATAAATGTGAAAGTATAGGAGGAAAATTATTATGAATATCTTAGTTTGTATTAAACAAGTACCAGGAACTTCAAAAGTAGAAGTTGATCCTGATACTGGAGTATTAAAGAGAGATGGTATAGATTCTAAAATGAATCCATATGATTTATATGCCTTGGAAACAGCTTTAAAAATTAAAGAAAGTAAAGGTGGCATAGTTAAAGTTTTAAGTATGGGTCCTAATCAAGCTTTAAGTGTAATAAGAGAGGCCTATACTATGGGAGCTGATGGAGGAGTTTTATTATCAGATAGAAAATTTGGAGGCGCTGATGTTTTAGCTACTTCTTATACAATTGCTCAGGGTGTAAAAAAAATGGGAGATTTTCAGCTTATAATTTGTGGTAAGCAGACTACAGACGGAGATACAGCACAAGTTGGACCTGAAATGGCAGAATGGTTAAAGTTACCTCATGTTGCAAATGTAAAAAGAATAATTGATATAGGAGATAATTCAATTACAGTGGAAATGGACATGCCAGAAAGTCTTGAAACTGTAGAAATAGCATATCCATGTTTGATTACAGTGGATAAAGGAATTTTTGAACCAAGATTACCTTCTTATAAAAAGAAACTGTCTACAAAAGATAGAGAAATTAAAATATTAAGTCTAAATGACTTTGATGATAAAAATGAGAAAAATTATGGATTAAATGGTTCACCAACTCAGGTTGAAAGAATATTTCCACCAGAAGTTAATAATGATAGAGAAATGTGGACAGGAAGATCAAGTGAATTAAGTGAAAGAATGACGGATAAATTAAAAGCATTAAAATTCATTTAAGAAATATGCTGGAATGACTAAAGAATATATTAATATTTTTAAATTAAAGAAGGAGAAGAAGCTATGGCAAAATTGGTTATAAATCAAGAAAAGATAACAAATATTGATGAATTATTAAAAATATGTCCTTTTGGTGCCCTTGAAAATAATAACGGTAAAGTTGAAATTAGTGGAGCATGTAAAATGTGCAGACTTTGTGTTAAGAAGGGACCTAAAGGTGCTGTTGAATATATAGAAGAAGAAATTAAGGCAATAGATAAGAGTGCCTGGAAAGGTATTGGGGTTTATGTTGATCATGTAGATGGAGAGATACATCCAGTAACTTATGAATTAATAGGAAAAGCTAGAGAATTAGCTGGTAAAATAAATCATCCTGTATATGCTGTGTTTATTGGAAATAACATTTCTCATAAAGCAGAGGAATTATTACATTATGGTGTGGACAAGGTTTTTGTATATGATGATGAGTTATTAAATTATTTTAGAATTGAACCTTATACAGCTGCATTTGAAGATTTTATAAATAAAATTAAGCCAACTGCTTTATTAGTTGGAGCTACTACAATAGGAAGATCTTTAGCACCAAGAATAGCAGCAAGATTTAAGACAGGGCTTACAGCTGACTGTACAATATTAGATATAAAAGAAAATACCGATTTAGTTCAAATAAGACCGGCTTTTGGTGGAAATATCATGGCTCAAATAGTTACTCCTAATTCCAGACCACAACTCGCAACTGTTAGATATAAAGTTATGACAGCACCAAAAAGAAGTGAAGACGTTGAAGGTGAAATAGTTAATTGTGGTTTAGATAAAGAAAATTTAAAATCTGGAATAACAGCTCTTGAAATAAAGAAAAAAGTATCAGAAGTTGGAATAAGTGATGCAGAAGTAATTGTAGCAGCTGGAAGAGGAATTAAGTCAGAAAAGGATTTAGATATGGTTAAGGAATTAGCTAAAGTTTTAAATGCAGAATTTGCATGTACAAGACCTCTTATTGAAGCTGGATGGGTTGATGCAAAAAGGCAGATTGGATTAAGTGGAAGAACTGTAAGGCCAAGACTTATAATAACTTGTGGCATATCAGGGGCAGTTCAATTCACAGCGGGAATGAATAATTCGGATTATATTTTTGCGATTAACTCAGATGAAAAAGCACCGATATTTAAAGTTGCTCATTATGGAGTTGTAGGAGATATATATGAAGTAATTCCTGAATTAATAGAAAAGATGAAACTTGCTAAGGAGGCATAAAACATGAGTTATAAAGAAGTTGAGTTAAAAGATTATGAATATATACTATCTATTGCAGACAATGACAAAGAAAGAGTATTTTTTAGAAATGAAATAAATGAAGATTATAGTCATGATGAACTTGGTGGAATTAAAAAGATGCCAGACATAGTAATTCAAGCTGCAACAACAGAGGAAGTTTCAAAAATAATGAAATATGCATATGAAAATAATATTCCTGTAACTCCAAGGGGATCTGGTACAGGTCTTGTAGGAGCAGCGGTTCCTTTAAAGGGTGGAATAGTAATTGATCTTAGCAGAATGAATAAAATATTAGAATTAGATGAAGAAAACTTGACTCTTACTTTAGAATCAGGAGTACTGTTAATGGACATTGGAAAATATGTTGAGGAATTTGATTTATTTTATCCTCCAGATCCAGGAGAAAAATCTGCAACTATAGGTGGAAACATAAGTACTAATGCAGGTGGAATGAGAGCTGTAAAATATGGAGTTACAAGAGATTACGTAAGAGGTCTTGAAGTTGTTCTTCCAAATGGGGAAGTGATAGAGCTTGGAGGAAAAGTTGTTAAAAACAGTTCTGGATATTCATTAAAAGATTTAATGATTGGCTCTGAAGGAACTTTAGGAATAGTAACAAAGGCAACTTTGAAATTATTACCTCTTCCTAAAAAAGCCTTAAGTCTTTTAATACCATTTGAGACATTGGAAAGAGCAATAGAGACAGTGCCTAAGATAATTAAATCAAAATCAATACCAACAGCAATTGAATTTATGCAAAAAGAAGCTATCATTGCAGCAGAAGAATTTCTTGGAAAAAGCTTTCCAGATAAATCTTCAGATGCGTATTTACTTTTAACTTTCGATGGAAATTCCACAGAAGAAATTGAAAAGGCTTATGAAAATGTCGCAAACATTTGCTTGGAAGCGGGAGCATTAGATGTTCTAATTTCAGATACAGAAGAAAGACAGGAATCAATATGGTCAGCAAGAGGCTGCTTCCTTGAAGCAATAAAAGCACTAACAACAGAAATGGATGAGGTTGATGTTGTTGTGCCAAGAAACAAAATTGGAGAGTTCGTAACTTTTACCCATGAACTTGAAAATAAAGCAAACATAAGAATAAAAAGTTTTGGACATGCTGGAGATGGAAACTTGCATATATACATCTTGAAGGATAGCTTATCTGAAGATGCATGGCAGGCAAAATTAAGTGAAGTTATGCAGATAATGTATGATAAAGCTAAAGAATTAAAAGGACAGGTTTCAGGAGAACATGGTATAGGATTTGCAAAGAAAGGATATTTAAAGCAGTCATTACCAGATCAATGTATAAACATAATGCAGGGAATAAAATTAGCTTTTGATCCTAAGAATATATTAAATCCAGGAAAAGTATGTGAATAAAATTACTAATTTTAATGAAATATAAATCCTAATAATAGCTGGGATTTTAAGTTGTTTAGAAAATCTCAGCTTATTTGTACATATCATAACGTGAAACATGTAGAATTTAAAAAAAAATTAATCATTGAAATGCATGTTAAAAAGTGGTAAGATAAATTTGGAATTGGTATTACCAATAATAAACATTTTTTATAGAAATTAAATTTAAACAAAAGTTCAAAATAGTATTTTTGATAATAAAAATACAAAATGCTTTTATTAAAAAATAGTTTAATAATGTAAAGGTTAAAGGAGAGGGAAAGTATGGAAATTCTGTTATGTGTAAAACAAGTTCCAGATGACTCTGTTGAAATTCATTTGGATAATGGAGGAAAAAAACCTAATTTGAATGGAGTGAGTCTGGTAGCAAATGCATTTGATACATATGCATTAGAGTTAGCAGTTAGATTCATGGAAGCTCATGGAGGAAATGTTAGTGTATTAACTGTTGGAGCAGATGATTCTTTAAACACATTAAAAAATTGTCTTGCGGTAGGAGCTAAAGAAGCATTTTTTGTAAAAGATGATTTATATGCAGATTTAGATGCTATGGGAATATCTTATGTTTTGGCAGATGCTATTCATAAAATTGAAAAAGACAAAGGTGAAAAATTTGATTTAATCCTTTGTGGAAAGGAATCTACAGATGAAATTACTGGTCAAGTAGGTGCAATGCTTGCTGAAAAATTAGGGACAGGCTATCTTAGCAGCGCGATTGAAATCGATTTAAAAGATAATGTAATGGAGATTCATCAAGAAACTGAAGAAGGATATAATTTAGTTTCCTTAGAATGTCCAGCTGTTGTAACAGTAAGCAAACCAGACTATGATCCACGTTATCCTACTATTAAAAGTAAGATGGCAAGTCGTAAGGCAGTGATTCCAACTTATTCAGCAGCAGAAATTGGAGAGGTAAAACAAGCAAAAGTACGCTTAATTGAATATGTTGAACCTCCTAAAAAAGAGGCTGGTATCAAGATTCAAGAGAAAGATGCGCTGCTTGCAGTAAGTGCTGCTATGGAGCAAATGAAAAAAGATAAAGCAATCTAAATTAAGGGGGCAAACGAAAGTATGAAAGCATTATTGTTTATTGAAACAGATGAAGAAAAAGCTTTAGGCGGAAGCCTTGAACTTATTAGTGCAGCAAAAGTTTTAGATGCAGAAGGAACAGCTCTTGTGGCAGGTAACAGGACTGCTGCAGATACAGTAGCTGCTTTGGGAATTCCAGTTATTTTTATAGATACTGATACAGACTGTGATACTTTGACAGAAGTATTATCAGAAACTGTTAAGGAAGAAAATCCAGATATTGTTCTATTAGCTAATACAACATTGGCTAAGGATATTGCACCACGTATTGCAGGGCGTATGGACTTGGGATGCGTAAGTGACGTAACAGGAATTGATAAAACTGATGGTAAAGTTATATATACCAGACCAGCTTATGGCGGCACAATTTTAGAACATATTGAAGTAGATGGTGCAGCTGTAGTTACAGTTAGAAATGGAAGTTTTTCAAAGCCAGAGGCGGCTTCAAATGCAGGTGTTACAGAAAAAAATATAGAAATCCCAACTGATGCTGTTAAGGTGAAAATTATTGACACAATAAAAGAAATTTCTGAATCTGTTAATTTGGAAGAAGCTGAAGTTATTGTTTCAGGCGGACGTGGAATGGGAAATGAAGAAAATTTTAAACTTGTTAAGGAATTAGCACGTGTACTTGGTGGAGTAGTAGGTGCAACAAGACCAGCAATTGAAAGTGGGTGGATTTCTCGTGCACATCAAGTTGGACAATCAGGAAAAATAGTAGCACCAAAACTCTATATTGCATGTGGTATTTCAGGAGCAACACAACATACATCTGGAATGTCAAGTTCCAATTATATTGTGGCAATTAATAAGGATGAAGATGCTCCGATTTTTGAAATTGCCAATATAGGTATTGTTGGAAATGTAACTGAGGTTCTTCCAGCTATGATTGAAGAAATGAAAAAAGTAAAGGAAGAATAAATTTTAATTGCAATTTAGGCACATGAAAATAGGCTGGTAAATAGACTTGTTATTTATTTGAATGCGCCGTATATAGATACGATTATTTTTTAGTAAGGAGGTACATTATGGCGTCAATAGAGATACCATACTCAACAAAATCTTTAAAAATACAAATTCATGATAAAAATCTAAAAGGAATATTAGTTTCTAAAGCAAATAGTTATAAAGCTGATTGTTCACAAAGTGATATAGTACACAGAGCGCTTGATCATTGTATTGGCAGCAAATCTTTAGAGGAATTAGTGAAAGATAAACATAACATGGTTATTATAACCAGTGATCATACAAGACCTGTTCCAAGTAAGATAACCATGCCTATTCTGCTCGAAAGAATAAGAAAGGTAAATCCTGATATAGATATAAAAATTCTTATAGCTACAGGATTTCACAGGCCAACAACAAGAGAAGAAATGATAAATAAATTTGGACAAAATATAGTTGACAATGAAGAAATTATAAATCATGTTTCTACAGATGAAAGCAGTTTAATTAATGTAGGAACATTGCCTTCCGGTGGTGAACTATATCTAAATAAATTAGCCATGGAAACAGAATTACTAATAGCTGAAGGGTTTATAGAACCACACTTTTTTGCAGGATTCTCTGGAGGAAGAAAAAGCATTTTACCTGGAATAGCATCAGCAAAAACTATAATGGCTAATCACTGTTCAGAATTTATCAATAGTAATCATGCAAGAACTGGAGTTATAAAGGATAATCCTATACATAAGGATATGCTTTATGCAGCAGAAAAAGCAAACCTTGCATTTATATTAAATGTAGTTATTGATGAAGAGAAAAATATCATAAATGCTTTTTCAGGCGATAGTCAGCTTGCCCATGAAGAAGGCTGCAAATTTGTAATGGAACTTTCCAGTGTAAAAAGTATACAAGCTGATATTGCAATTTCAAGCAATGGAGGCTACCCGCTAGATCAAAATATATATCAGGCTGTAAAAGGTATGACTGCTGCAGAAGCCACTTGTCGAAAAGGTGGAGTAATTATTATGATAGCTGCTTGTAATGACGGCCATGGAGGGGAATCCTTTTACGAGACTTTAGCAAATTCAAAAGGGCCAAAAGAACTTCTTGAAAAAATATTAAAAGTACCTAGAAATGAGACCATACCTGATCAATGGGAGATTCAAATTTTAGCAAGAATTCTAAGTAATTATACTGTAATTGTTGTTACAGATATGTGTGATTCAAATATGATTAAAAGTATGCATATGAAACATGCGTACACTTTTGAGGAAGCATTAAATTTAGCATATGACATAAAAGGGAAGGATGCAGATGTTGCAGTAATTCCAAATGGAGTAGGAGTAGTTGTAAAGAACGGAGATTAATTATGTATATAATTTTACACTTGTATATTTTTAGAAATATTAAAGAAACATAAGTGAGTAAAAACCGCAGCATATAATAAATAACTAAATTCAAATATATGTAGAAACAGTGCTGGATTAACAAGTGGGAAGCTATATAAGACAAAAGTGGCAGTACAAATTTTAAAAGGTTATATCATTTGAAAATTGTATAGGGAGGAAAAAGGAATGTTGTTTTTTAAATTCTTAATGGCCATATTACCAATCATCTGGCTTATAATTGCTCTCAGTGGATTAAAAATGCCAGGTTATAAAGCTTGTTCTATTGCACTTGTTATTACAATGTTTTTAGCTATTTTTTTCTGGAAGTTGGATGTAGTTTATACTGTGACAGGAGTATGGGAAGGAATACTTAATGCATTGTGGCCAATCTGCCTAGTTATTGTTGCAGCTTTGTTTACGTATAATTTGATTTTACGTACAGGTGCGATGGATTTCATAAAACAAATGTTGGCAGGAGTTTCTATGGATAAAAGAGTCTTAATTTTAATTATTGGATGGGGATTCGGTAATTTCATGGAGGGAATGGCGGGCTTTGGTACAGCTGTTGCCATTCCGGCATCAATGCTCGCTGGTGTTGGATTAAATCCATTTGCAGCAGTTATAGCATGTTTGGTTGCTAATACTACACCAACTGCATTTGGGTCGGTTGGAATACCTTTGGTAACTCTTTCAGCAGTAGCCAAAGTGGGAGCCGGCACATTGGCGGCAAATACAGTAATAATTGAAGGAATTCTTTGTTTTATCAGTCCATTTATTATGGTATGCATTGTAGGTGGCGGAATAAAAGCATTGAAGGGATCATTTCTTGTTACATTAGTTGCTGCATTATCATTTACTGTACCTGCTTATATCACAGCAACGGTACTTGGAGCAGAACTCCCTGATATAGTAGGCTCTATTAGCTGCATGATATGTACAGTTGTTGCAGCAAAAGTCCTTAATAAAAAACCTCAAGATGAGTATTGTATTCAAATTACTAATAAACAAAAAGAAAAAACTTTATCATTGGGTAAAGCAGTACAAGCATGGTGTCCATTTATTTTAATATTTTTAATGCTAATGTTTACGTCTACATTATGTGGGCCAATTCATGATGCAATTGCAGTATTTAAAACAAGTACAAGCGTATATGCCGGCAAAGGGGCAAATATATTGACTTTCAGCTGGATTAATACACCAGGTATTATTATTTTTGTTGCTGCAATTATTGGAGGCCTTATTCAAGGTGCAAAAATATCAACCATGTTTGAGGTATTACTTAATACATTGAAGGCAAACTGGAAAACAATTGTTACAATTTGTGCAGTTATGTCAACAGCAAAGGTAATGGGCTATAGTGGAATGATTTCTGATATTGCAAGTCTTTTAGTTGTAGTTACTGGAGGAGCATATCCGTTAATTTCACCATTAATTGGATCTATTGGAGGATTTGTCACAGGTTCGGGTACATCCACCAGTGTTTTATTTGGAGGATTACAAACACAAACAGCACAAAACCTCGGACTTTCCGCAGCATGGATGGGAGCCGCAAATACTCTTGGAGCAGGTATTGGAAAAATGATTTGCCCTCAAAGTATTGCAATTGGTGCAAGTGCAATTGATAAGTCAGGTTCAGAAAGTAAAATATTAAGAAGTGTATTCAAATATTATTTGTGCTATATAGTTATCGCTGGAATCGTATGTTTTTTAGGAACATTGTGATATAGGAAATAACTAAGAGGTAAGAGGTAAGAGGTAAGGTAAGAGGTAAGAGTTGACAGTTACGGAAGAAAAGCTTACAGCTTTTCGGAAAATAAAGAATTTCAAAAGTTGCGTTAGAAATTTTATCCGAAAAACTGTTCACTGTAAAATTTAAAATGAAGTTTTTGTTAGAAAGGAATTATTATTATGGTTGAGTATAATCAATTGACAGAAGAATTAATCTCAAAATTACAGGAGGCAGCTCCGGGACATATTTTAACAGGTGAGGATATTAATGAAGACTATTCTCATGATGAAATGCCTATTTATGGGAAAATGGCTCCACAAGTTGTGTTTATGGCACATTCTACAGAAGAAGTAGCAAAAGTCGTAAAGATATGTAATGAAAATAAGATACCAGTAACTCCAAGGGGAGCAGGAACAGGGCTTGTAGGAGGAGCAGTTCCATTATTCGGAGGAGTACTAATTGATATTACAAAGATGAATAAAATACTTTCTTATGACTTAGAAAATTTTGTTGTTCATGTAGAGGCTGGTGTTTTGTTAAACGATCTTGCAGAGGATTGCGCAAAACAAGGATTATTATACGCTCCAGATCCAGGTGAGAAGTTCGCCTGCTTAGGTGGAAATGTCGCAACAAATGCTGGTGGAATGAGGGCTGTTAAATACGGCGCAACACGTGATTATGTACGTGCAATGAAAGTTGTTCTTCCAACAGGAGAAATTACAACCTTTGGAGCTACAGTATCAAAAACAAGTTCAGGTTACAGCCTTTTGAATTTGATGATTGGTTCGGAAGGTACTCTTGGAATTATTACAGAGCTTACTTTAAAAATTATGCCAGCGCCAAAGGTAGTTGCTAGTTTGATTATTCCTTTTGATAATTTAGATGATTGTATTTCTACAGTTCCTAAATTTAAAATGGAACACATGAATCCACAAGCAATAGAATTTATGGAAAGAGAAATTGTTTTATCTAGTGAAAGATATATTGGAAAGAGTGTATTCCCACAAGTAATTGGTGGATTAACTGCAAATGCTTATTTACTTGTTACTATTGATGCAGGTAATGAAGATGAATTAAATAACCTCATTGAACAAGCAAGTGAAATAGTATTAGACGCAGGAGCAATTGATGTTCTTGTAGCTGATACCCCTGCGAAGATAAAAGATGCATGGGCAGCACGTTCTAGTTTCTTAGAAGCAATTATGGCAGAAACAAAATTATTAGATGAATGTGATGTTGTAGTTCCAGTAAATAAGATTGCATCTTATCTTGCCTTTGTAAATAAAACTGGTGAAGAGTGTGGAATAACTATTAAGAGTTTTGGACATGCTGGAGATGGAAATCTTCACATATATCAATGTAGTAATGATTTAGAAGAATCAGAATTTAAGGCAAGAGTTGATAAATTCTTTAAGATTATCTACGAAGAAGCAATAAAATGTGGTGGTCTTGTTTCAGGAGAGCATGGAATTGGTAGTGGAAAGATGAGTTATTTAGCAGATAGCGTTGGAGAAATAAATATGGAATTAATGAAGGGAATTAAAAAAGTCTTTGATCCGAATTCTATTATGAATCCAGGTAAAGTATGCTGCCAATTAGATGGTTTAAGCAAATAAGACACAATCGAAATTGATATCCCACAAAGTGAAACTTGATTAAGTTGGGGGGGAATCCCCATCTGAATCTTAGTGAACTTATACCCTCAAGGGGCACTTCGTCTAGGGTCGTGCCACTGTTATCTCAAGATTTGAAAAAGATTGAGTGTTACAGTGGCTAGACATCAGATAAAAGAAAAAAGGAAATAAAAAAATCAAGTAGTGTACAAGCGAATACACTAGATATAAATGAAAGGCAGGAAATTAATATGGATTTTAAACAAGATGAAAATCATCAACAATTACAAGAAATGTATCGTGAGTTTGCAGAAAATGAGGTAAAACCAATTGCAAAAGAAATTGATGAAAGTATGCGTTTTCCAGAAGAAAATGTAGCAAAAATGGCTGAAATGGGCTTGCTTGGGATTCCATTTCCTGAAGAATATGGCGGAGCAGGAATGGATACCTTAAGTTATATACAATGTGTAGAGGAATTATCTAAATGTTGCGCAACAACTGGTGTTATTGTTTCAGCACATACAAGTCTTTGTGCAACACCAATTTACACATATGGTACAGAAGAGCAAAAGGAAAAATATTTAAAACCACTTGCTTCAGGTGAAAAATTAGGTGCTTTTGGATTAACAGAACCTGCTGCTGGAACTGATGCTTCTATGCAAAAGTCAACAGCAGTACTTGAAGGAGATCACTATGTATTAAATGGAAGCAAAATCTTTATTACTAATGCAGGCTATGCAGAGATATATATTGTTTTTGCTATGACAGATAAGAGTAAGGGAACAAAAGGTATTTCAGCATTCATTGTTGAAAAAGATTTCCCAGGTTTTTCAGTTGGAAGTCATGAATTAAAGATGGGAATCCGTGCATCTTCTACATGTGAATTATTCTTTGACAACTGCATAGTTCCAAAGGAAAATCTTTTAGGAGAAGAAGGCAAAGGATTTAACATTGCAATGGCAACTCTTGATGGAGGCCGTATTGGTGTTGTAGCACAAGCTCTTGGTATTGCAGAAGGCGCAATAGAAGAAACTGTAAAATATGTTAAGGAACGTGTTCAATTTGGAAAAGCTATTGCACAATTCCAAAATACACAGTTTGAACTTGCACAGATGCGTGCAAATACAGAAGCTGCAAAACTTTTAGTATATCAAGCTGCATGTGCAAAAGATGATCACCAAAAATTTACACATTTAGCTGCTATGGCAAAATTAGTTTCTGCTAGAAATTCTATGGATGTAACAAATCGCTGCTTACAATTATTTGGCGGCTATGGATATACAAGTGATTATCCAATTGAAAGAATGATGCGTGATGCCAAAATAACAGAAATTTATGAAGGAACATCAGAAGTTCAAATGATGGTACTTTCAGGATGGATGCTTAGATAATATATTAATATGCCTTCTAGTTAAACCTATTTAAATAAATTGTGAAAATAACAAGTTCAACTACAATTGTAGAGAGCTTGTTATTTGTGATTAAGCACTTACTACGATTTTGCTTATACTTATACCAGAATTAACTAGAAGTTGTTTTAGTTTATCACACACAACGTGGAGCTGTATGTGCCGAATTTGCGCTTAATCCCTATATAATCAAAATGAAGGTGGATGCTTGCCTAAATAAAGTAGGTAGTTTACATATTTACATGCGTACCCTTATACAAAACTGGTATTGCCACTGCTATAAGGATCATACCCATAAAAGCCGGTGCGGCATGACCAAGTGATACATAGATTTGACCTCCAATGATAGGCCCAATCATTCTTGCTAAAGCCTGAATAGATTGGCTCCCTCCTTGAATCCTTCCTTGTTCACTAGAATCGACAGACTTTGAGAGCATTCCATTGAATGAAGGTCCAAAGATCGAATCACCAAAACCAAATATAAACATTCCGGCGATAAAAAGAGGGTAGAATGAGAATAAAGCAGATAGCGCAATAAGACTGTAGCCTATAATCTCCGAAAACATTCCAAGAATTGCTATCTGTTTATCACTAAGTTTTATCAAAAGCTTTGGCATTATTAAACCTTGTGAAATAATGTCTTGTAAACCCATAATTGAAAACATAAGTCCGATTAGTGCAGGCTTCCAACTGAAAGTATCCATTGTAAATTATACTGCTGCTTTTAAGTTTGAATAAGCATTGTATGCCTGCAAAATACCTCCAATGAATAAGCCGACAGAGAAACCGCTTAACAATGCATATAAAATATTAAAGGAAAATGTGCTGTATAACAATGGATTTACACTTAGAGCAACATTTAATAAATACTTTACAAAAAAATTAGTCATCATAATAGTCAATGGTAAGTATGAGCCAGTTCTGCATAGAGAATTATCTTTTATATAAAATTTTCTGTATCTAGAATACAAGGCGTAGGATAATAATGTACCTAAACACATAAATGTAGTGTAACAAATCATAGAAGTACCTAAATAATTAAAACCTGTGAGTAATTTTTCTAAGCCCCAAACAATAAAGATAAGTGGCATAAGTAACATTTTCTTAAAGGATAATTCACCATCTTTAGTAGATTTAATTCCACGCTTTAAAAGAACAATAAATATAACCCAAACATAAAACGGAGTTCCGCTAACAATTTCTGAAATAATATTAATAATCATCATATATATAACCTTCTTTCTTAATTCATATCATGTTGTAAGAATATAATATAAATTAAATAAGGACAATACGTATATGCGTAAGCGGTTAATATATATAACTAAGCGGTGGAAAAAGAACATCAAGTGAAACATGACCATTAAAAAATAAACAGCAACTTAGGACTATTGTTGTTTATTTTTTCTGTTTCTATCTAGAATTTCATTCATTTTTTTAACTTCTGTTTTTTCATGCTGATAATTAATAAGTCTCACACATATATAAATTAATATGACTTCAATAAATGATGAAAACATGGATGGTAAAGACATATTCCAGTTAAAAAGATAATTTGATGCAATAACCATTAACCAAATTATAATTATAAAGGATAATGGGTTAAAAATTGAATCTTTAGAAATAATAAATTTATTAATAATAAATTTAATTAACGACAATACAAAAGATAAAGCTAGTAATTCATATAATTTGCTATTATTTAATTCTTGTTTTGTGATAAGCCCAAATAATATAATTAATGTAAAAACTATTGAGGTTAATTTTAATATTGATTTAAAATATTTAATGATCATTCGCCGTCCCTCATTCCTAATTTAGTTTTCAAATTTGCAACATATCTTCTTGAAATTATCACTTTTTCTTTATTAACTAAAAGAGCTTCCAGATTTCCACTTAATTTTGGGTAGAAGGAATATATTTTATTAATATTAAGTAACAAGGATTTAGAAACTCTAATAAAATTAACAGTAGATAATTGTTCCTCAAGTATATACAATTTTTCGGGAATTTCATAGGTTTCAGTTTTGGTATATATAAATACTTTTCGGTCTATTGATTCTATATAAAAAATCTCATCAACGTTTACTTTATAATGTTTGTCTTCTTTTTTTCCAAGCAGGTATTTAATAACTTGATTTGAAGATGTCAGTAATTCTATAGCTTGAGTAATATTCTTTTCAACATTATGTATGTTGAAATTAACTTCTTCTTCTAGTTCAGAAGAGATGATGTTTATATTAACTTTCATTTTCGCACTCCTATAAGGCACATTCTAAAAAATAACCATTATTTTATTTTAGTTTATAGGTACTACATATACAAGACTATCTCTATCCATTTGGGCAAATCCGTTATCTGCTGAAGATAGAGTGTATACGCCTGTATATTGATCATATCTATAATTACTATTCATGAACTTCTTTATATCTGAATCACTAGATGCTGCTGAAGGACCATTTCCAGCTATTTTGATATAGTTTTTATATCCATCTCTATTATATAAAACTGGTGCTGGTGCTGAGTACGATGTGAAATAAATACTAACAGCAGCATTATGTTTTCCTGCTATGTCTAAAGTAGATTTGAACCAAGCATTAAGGTGTATAAATGCTGTTGCATCTAATTCACCTTGATTGTTATCTCCAGCTGGAGTTTCATCTATATAAGTTGATCTATATAATTCTATAGCAGTTCCTCTAGATTTTAAATCTTTAACATATTCTCTGCAGACTTCTCCAGTCCATTTATTATTTAAATAGCTCTTTCCCAAGTTAGACCAATATGGATCTAAAAGTGCTAATCTATTTGGTTTTAAGTTTTCGGAGATTTGTCCAGCGTCTGCTGCATCATATACTCTCTTTGTTAAATAAGTGGCCATTTGGTTTCCCAAGGAATGTCCTGCTATTCTTATATTGTTTCCTTTGTAATCACTCATAGCTTGTACATATGTATCGTAGAAAAGTTCACCTGCGTTTTTATAAGAACTATCATGATAATTTCCAAGATGATCTCTCCATCGCATTTTTTGAGGTCCATTATTGCTCCATATCTTCGCTTCTGCATCCATTACATTAAATTCATCTGAAAACATGTCCCAATAAAAAATACCTACATTCCATCCTTTGTCAATCCATGCATTTGCACCATTTACTATATTGTTGTTTTCATCTTTAAAGTTAAAACTTTCTCGTTTATTGTTAGGTTGTGAATCTTTTTGCCATCCATGAACATAAATTATTGTAGGTTTAGTAGGGTCAAAATAGTTATTAGATTGACCAGGTACAAATTTTTGTGATACATTATCTTTTCCATACCAGTATATTCCATAGTCTGGAGTGGAATCTGCTGCTTTAGCTTGAATACCATTCACTAATAGAATAGAAAAACAAGCTAGAAAAAAAACAAAAGTTTTACATAGTTTAGTTTTCATAAAATTACCCCCTATATTTATACTACACATGTAAATATGCAGCTATATTAGGCACATAAAATTTGATTGTGCCTTAATTAATAGTATAGATAATATGTTGGTAAAAGTTCAATATTATTGTAACTAAACGTACATATAAAGGAATAAAAAGTAAATATATAGTCTCTTATTTTTATATATTGCTTTTAAGATGCTAATAATAACGAATAATGTAGTGATAACATGTACTAAAGTTATTGTAGTTAAAAACTATTTGATTATTGCATATGATTAAGAATATATTGTGATTTTGTCTTCGCTTACTCCAGAAGCAACTAAAAGCTCTTTTGTTGTATCACTCGTTACATAAATTGTGACATTATTGCAGCCTTCAAATAGATTAGTTTCTACTACAGTATCATCAGGATCATTTTCGTGAGTTTCTATATTTTGAAGACTACTTGGAATTGTTATGCTGGTTAAATTAGTACAATCTTTGAATGCCCCTAGTCCTATGTCTGTTACTCCATCAGGAAGTGTTAGGCTTGTCAATTTGGTGCAGTAGTAAAAAGCATCCTTACCTATACTTGTTACACTACTAGGAATTACTATGTTGTTTAAACTAATGCAGCCTTCAAAGGTACTGTAGCCTATACTTGTTAAAGTACTTGGCAGCGATAAGCTTGCTAAGTTAGTACAACCAGAAAATGTATCATAACCTAAAAAGGTTACACCATCTGCTACTGTTACATTTGTTAGATTGTTGCAATTAAGAAATACAGCATCCCCCATTTTTGTTACACTACCAGGAATAGATATGGTTGATAAATTTCTACAATCAGCAAATGCATGATCAGAAATTGTTTTCACGCTATTTGGTATTACTACGTTCGTTAAATTCACACAACCACCAAACGCACCCACTCCTATAGTTGTAATCGTGCTTGGAATTGTCACACTTGTTATTTTAGGAGAGCCAAATGCAAAAGCTCCTATACCTGTTACTGTAATGTCATCAATTTTATCTGGGATATTTATATTGCTTTCAGAACCTAAATATGTAACTATTTTACCAGTTGATTTACAAAAAGCCCAATCGCCATTTATTGTAACATTTGTGAAGTTTCCATTACTGTCTAATCCATAATCTTTGTCAAAAAACATATTACTTGAATTATTCATCATATAGCCATTTGATTTGAAATAATATAAATTTCCATCAATGTCTCTCCAGCCTCGAGCCCATGAATTTCCTTCAGTATACCACCAGCCCTTATCATCTTGCTTCCACTCTGCACTTGCAGCCATTGGATTTAATGCCAAGACTGATGCTATTATTAATGTGCTAGCTAATAATTTTGTTAATTTTAACTTTTTCATATTTTTCCCCCTATATTTCTCCTAAATTTCAATATAAAATACTAACGTGTATCATTTTACCATTATTACAAATAAATATCTACAAACATTAAGATTTAAAGATTATTTATTGATTAACAGTAAAAATTTAGAATATAATATGATTAAACCACAAAAACTATAAAATATTGTGATTTAGTTTGCTAGAACTATTTCAAATTCTAAAAAATAGAATTTGAAATAGTTAATTATTACAGTAAATATGACTAAAATCACATTGAATAAATAGTCAATGCCA
>JARLHR010000057.1 GCA_031292145.1 Clostridium sp.
AATTGAGCCAATGAACATTTATGATATCTCCTTGTTATGTTTTGTGTTGGAACCTAATTATAACAAATGATTTCATAAATGTTCTATTTTTTTATTGTTGGTAATTTATTGGATGTAAAAACGCTCGTTTATAGCTTTAATATATATTTCACTATTTTTAGTCAAATATAGCTATTTTTTCTTTATTAAACGGAGGCTATTTTATGAAATCTACATTAGATATATTTGGTGAAGAATTAGAATATGATTTTTTATCTGCTTGGATTAAATATACAAGAATGAAAAATAGTTTTAGTCAGGAAGCTCTGACTCATGGCATATGTTCTGTAAGCCATTTAAGCTATTTTGAAAATGGCAAGAAACATTTAAGAAAAGAAGTAATAGAAGCTTTATTAAAGAAGCTTAACATTAATGATTTAGGCAAATTTACTGCTATAGGTCGTGTAAGACAAAAGTTTAATACCATGATGAATGATATTGAAAGCTACAATTTTGATGGAGCAAAAGTAATATACAATGACCTTTTAAAAATTGAACATATTATAAATCAATCTCCTTATAGTATTGAATTTAAAATATATGATCTTATGTATAAAACTTTTGTAGAATTAATGGATTATGAATATTTAAAGACTGATATAGTTCTATTAGATAAAATATATAATTCTTTAAGTGATGAACTTAAATATTTATATCTTCTTGTATCTGGAGATATATTATTTAGGCATCACGATAATGAACAAAGCATTGAGAGACTAAAGAAAGCTTTAAATTTTAAAGACAGATCTTGGATTAACTTTTGTTTAGGTAAAGCCTTTTGCTTTAATGATAATATGGGCAAGGGAACCTATTATTTAGAAAAGGCTTTAGACAGTTATGAAAAAGGCGGTCGATACCTTAATGCCCTGTGGTGTCATAATTATCTTGGTGTTTGTTTTTCTTATTTAAAAATTTATGAAAGCGCAGAGAAACATTTTCATGCAGGATTAATGTCTGCAAAACATTTTAATATGGATAAATTATTGTGGCATCTTTATACAAATTTATCTGATTGCTATTTGTCGAAAGGTAACTATGAAGAATGCCTTAAATGGAGTAAATTAGCCATGGAAAGCAATTATAAAAATATTTTATGTGCATATAACTATTTATCTGCTTGTATAAAATTAAATAAATTTGATGAGTGTAATGTGATTTTTGATAGATATCTAGGTGAACAATATAAATCTTCTATACACTATAATGGAATATATTATCTTTATTTAGTTGTATATAAATTGAATGATGAATGCTTTTATGATGAGGTAAAAAATAAAATCCTTCCTTACTATGAAAATATAAGGAAAATTGATATTTGCAAAGATATTAAATTAAAGTTAATTGAGTATCTTGAAAGTAAGAGAAGATATAAGGAAGCCAATAAACTTTATAAAGAGCTTATGAATATATAACGAGCTGCATACCCTATGTGTTCCAATGGAATTATAGAAAATATACCTGCTAAAGCCAGATTAATTCACTTAAATACTTCATTTAAAATTTCTCTTTATTACTTCAATCATATTTGTCTTATTTTCTTTAAGTTGAACTAATCTATTTACATTAGCTCCGGATGGATGAGGAAATCCTTTTAGAATCTGATTTTCATTTATAATATTATTTTTAGATAGCATTTGTAAAATTTCTTCTACAGATGTTCCTAGAGGTATTATAAGAATACTTTCTAAACTATTCAAATTTTTCAATTCATCTACGAAATTCTCATAAACATATTTCATTAAAAATTCATTTTTAATAAGCTTTGGTGCATGACCTGAATAATTTTTCCCCTTTACAAAAACAGCATATGGTATTAATGAAACAGTGTGCAGCAAATAATCTTTTTCTCCAAATAATTGGCTACAGCTATTTATTTCTAAATATTTATTAAGTTCTATATAATCCAGCATATCAATTAAATTCTTTCTAAGACTTCCGCTAAAACGAGCTGCTTTCTTACATTTATATTGAATTTCTTCAATATCATCAGAATCCTCTAATCCTCTTCGTGCAGCAGAAATAGCAGTACTCATTTGTTGAAACCCAGGAGTTATTCCAACAATAAATACCTTTGCTTTTGAATTTATATATTCATTATGGGGTGCATAATATATTTCTATATCTTTATCTATAAAAAAATCATTTATTAAAATTTCTTCTTTATTATATTTATCTTTTATTGGTAGCTTTTTTATCTCATCTTTATAATCATATAATTTCTTTTTCATTTTTAACACCTAACTATCATTTTTGATATATTTATTATTTTCTTATTTTAAATATATTATGATTATTATTGTAAAAAACCAGGCTTATTAACTAGATAAATATTATTCAAATTTAATTTCGCTTCAGACACTTTTCTATAAAGTAGCGCAGTAATGCTACTCACCACAAAATTAACAAAAACACCTATTAAACATTTGAAATGTAAAAAGAGACAACAATATTGCTGTCTCTATATATATTAGGTATCCAATTAGTAAAAAGGATAATAAGGATATGGTGGAGCAATGTAAGGGTAAGGTAATAATGATACTGCTGCTATAGAAGTAAGTGGAAAAGCTTGACGTCTAAAACGCCTAAATCTCATTGGAAAACGATGAGGGCGAGAGTGAACAAAACCTGGATGATATTGCCTTTGTTGCTCATATTCTTCATTATCATCATCGCCGCTATCAATTACATCTTCACCAACCAATACAATTATCCTATCTGGATCTACATTTTCAATAATTCCATCAATTGTACTTCCATCTTTCATTGTTAAATTAGTATGATAGTAAATGCATCTTCTACATTTATCATGCAAGTTCTGTAAGTCTCTGTAAGAATCTTCTCTTTCTAAATCCACTTTTTAACATCTCCTTTCGAATACCATCATATTCATATTTATAGAGAATAGTGCTAATAAATGAACAAACTTTCATACTAGACTCAACAAAAATTCATTACTATTAAATTTTATCTACGATTGATTTGAAATTAATATTATATTATTTTTTATATTCAATAAACTTATTGACCATTTCAGAGGTTGGCATAGCCTTCTGTGCACCTAGCGCTGTAGTTGAAATTGCTCCTACAGCATTACCAAATTCCACGCAATCTTTCAATGGATTTCCCTGAGCCAATGCAAATGCAAAACCAGCATTAAAAGAATCTCCTGCTGCAGTAGTATCCACTGCTGAAATCTTAAACCCCGGTATATTTACATACTCATCATCTTTAATAATAGATGCACCCTTACTTCCCAATTTGGCAATCACCGCTTTTACCCCCTTATTAATTAGAACCTTGGCAGTTTTCTTCAAATCTTCCTCATCTTTTATATTTTGCCCAGTTAATGTTTCTATTTCCGTTTCATTTGGAGTTATAAAATCTAGGTATTTATAAATTTCATCTGGTAATTTTGATGCTGGTGCAGGATCGAGTATGATTATTTTCCCTTGCTCTTTTAATTTTTTCATAGTATCGATAACTGTAACTAATGGAATTTCCAATTGAAATAAGAATATATCTGCTTTTTCAATTATATCCCATTTACTTTCAATATATTTTATATCAACCTGTGCATTGGCACCTGGAACTACTACTATGTTGTTTTCACCTTTATCATTTACTTGTATTACTGCTACTCCAGATGATATCCCTTTTTCGACATGTATACCCTCTTGATTTACACTATTATTTTCTAGAACTTCTAGATATTTTTCTCCATATATGTCGTCCCCAACTTTGCCGACCATAAGTACCTCTGCACCTAATCTACCTAAGGCTACCGCTTGATTTGCTCCTTTTCCACCTGGAAACGTTTTAAATCTATCTCCGAAAATAGTTTCACCTGTCTTTGGAAATTCTCTCATTGTTATCACTAAATCCATATTTAGACTTCCAATAACACATAATTTTTTCATATCTAACGCCACCTTTTTTTATCTCACACTAAATTGATAATAATACGTATTCCTCATATCTAATGATATTATAGCATAATTCTTAATTCACATGTTCTGAACATCCTACTATTAAATTCAAAGTGTTACATAATCTAACCAGTTCATTATATCTTCATATACTAGATTCTTATTAATTTCATTAAGTATCTCATGTCTAAATCCTGGATATATTTTCATTTGTAAACTCCTTATTCCAATATCTTTATACATTTTATTTAGTTTTTTCACTAATTTCCCATACTCTCCCACAGGATCTTCTTGACCTGAAATAATATATATTGGTAGTTCTTTTGAGATAGTTGCCAGCCTCTTCTTCTTGTAAATCATTATTAATCCTTTCATAAGATAATAGAAGAAACCAGTAGTGAAAACTGTTCCACAAAAAGGATCTTCTTGATATTTTTTAACTTCTTCTAGGTTTGTACTTAACCAAGCAAATTTATGTCTATCAGCTACAAATCTTTTATTATAACTTCCAAAACTTAATGCATTTAATAGCTTACTTTGTTTTTTTTCTCCCAAAATCAATCTCTCAAATGAAGAAATTAATCTACCACCATAAACTTGAAAACCAATCTGCGCAGCTGATCCTGACAGTATTACACCCTTCAATTCATTTCCATAACGAATGATATATTCCTGTGCTAGAAACGAGCCAAAGCTATGCCCCAATAAAAGCATAGGAATCTCTGGATGTTCCTGTTTCATTTTTTCAAAAATTAAATGTTTGTCCTGAATAATAACATTAAATCCATCCTTGCCTATATAACCTAACTCACTTAAAGTGCCGACAGTTCTACCATGTCCACGATGATCAGATGCATATACAATGTAACCATTACCATTAAGATATTCTGCAAACTCGTTATATCTTCCTGAATGTTCAGCCATGCCATGAAAAATCTGTAGCATAGCCTTAGGTTTTTCAACCTTATCCCAACAATAAGTATATAGTTCCATTCCATCCTTAGTCTTAATTTTTTGTATCATAGCTCCCTTGCTTCCTTTCCTTATAAATCAATTAGTCTATATTTCCAATGTTAGTATATCTTCAATGCTTTCAATTCCAAAATCATATTCGTGAACATTACCAAAACCGTACCTTGCATATACAAATGGAACTTTAGCAATTTTGGCTCCTTCTAAATCTCCACTAGTATCTCCTACATAAATTGAACTTTTCAAATTATTTCTTTCCATAACACGTTTAATTGTAATTATATCATCTATTTTAATTTGAATTTTTAATAAAAGAAAGAATATTTAGCTATTTAATTGTGAAAGCTATAAATGACAATAAGATGAGAAAAGGAGATTACTAATATGGATAAACAACGTGCAAGAGAAATTGCATCTTCCCCAATTATGGCCAATGTAACCTATAACGGTACACCAATCTACATTGAAAGTGTAAATGAAAATGCTGAGACTGTTAATATACACTTTTTAAATAAACCTAAAAATTCAAGAGAAGTATATCTATCAAACTTGCAAGAACATTAAAAAATAAAGCAACAATCTTTATATAAAATGGTTCTGCCTATAAAAAATTAGGAACTATAAAACTTTAGGCACTAGAAAGAAAATAACAAGTAGAAGATGCGATGAGATGTTCTTATATGCAGAAAAGTTTCGTATTGCAGCATAGCTGCTCTTTTCATAGGTGCATAGCTGCTCTTTTTTAATGTGTATATTTTGTGTCAGGCAAGGAACTAAGGCTTGCTCATAGCGGGCTATTAGTGAGACTTAGCGACGAAGTATGACACAAAATAGACTAGCATACTGACTAATTATTTTTTAATAGTGCCTTATATTCATATATATATGATTTTAATTGAAGCTGAATTAACCTTCTTATAAATAGATAGAACATGTTAATATTAATTTATTTGATAATTTTTAAAATCAAATAGAATGGCTAGGATAAAAATTTTTAATCCTAACCTTAAATATTTTATTATATAATACCAAAATATGCAGCCAAGAAATGGCTGCAAAAAATATAAAGTAGATTATGAGGATATCAGCATTTAAGGGATAAGCCGATATCTTTTACAACAACATTATAACATAATGCGACAATATCTTCTACACGTACCTATAGTTTTTATTTATTTTTTAATTCATTAATAATAATTTCAATCTCTATAATTAAATATAAAAATCTATATTCCATTAATTATAGTCTAATTATATATACTTATTTGTTCAATTCTTACATTTAAACTAAGATGTACGTTTTTTCAGCCTAAAGCTTAAAAACAAATTCTTTTTTAATTACATTTCCCCTTAGCTTTAATTATATTAATGCTATACTATTTTACTTTTACTGGTCGCTTAAACAACAATACTACATCCTGCGGCCGAACATTAGGTTGAATTCCAGTAACATATTTTTGATCTCCAAAGTTAGGAAATGCCGTTTCCAGTTCCAGGTATGAGCTTACAAGTTCCCACCCATCTGCCCCTAATTCATTTAATTGTTCTTCAGATTGTTCAATTATACTAAAATCACCTGCACCAGTTCCCATCCTATTACTTTTTGTTGATGGTGTTACTGTAACAGTTTTGTATTCCCACTTCTGTTCTTTTGTTACACCTAGAGAAGATCTTATTGATATAATTCCGTATAAAACCGTTAATATTAACAAAGCTAATAAAACACTTATTAATAAATTATATTTTTCTATTTTAATTTTAGGTTTATTATTTTGCTTATCTCCAAATCTTTCTATATTTATTTTAAGTTTCTTATTAGGTTTGCTTTCCGATACAATCGTATTTTCTTCCAATATAATTGTCTTTTCTAGTATTTCCTCCTTTTCTTTTTCACTTAAATAATTATTTTCCATTAAAATTTCCCCCATATTTATTTATTTGTATATAATTGAACGGAATAAGTATATATATTAACCATATATATATTACCATATTTTGGAACAAAACTCCATTTCTATTCCTTTAATACTTTCATTCTGTATTAATTTATATCTAAATCTATAATATTATTGTATAAAAAACAACATCGAAATCGATTACAATATAATCCAATTAACTATAAAATAAAACTTGAGATTTAATCTCAAGTTTACTAGTTGATATTTTTCTATTGATGAGACGTCTTATAATTTAAGCTTTCTATTATATTCCTTGATAATTCTAATAGACTTTTTTAATTCTACCATTTCATCATCTGATAAATGATATTCAACAAGTTCTTTAACGCCTTCACTATTTAAAACTGCAGGTACTCCCACATATATACCATCTTCGCCATATTCACCATTAAGCATAGCAGAGACAGGAATTACTTTATTTTCATCATGTAATACTGCTTTAATAATTTGAACAGTAGTTGCAGCAATTCCAAATGTAGTAGCGCCTTTTGCATTTACAATACGGTAAGCTATCATCTTTATATCTTCTGTTACAGAATCGGTATCAAATCCTTCTAGTCGCAATTTATTGTCATTAATAATATCTAAGAACTTCTTACCACCTACTGTAATTTGACTCCATGGAATTATTTGTGAATCTCCATGTTCCCCCATGCATAAAGCATGAACACTTTGGGGATCAACACTCATAACATCTGCCAAATGATATTTTAAACGTGCTGAATCTAATGCTGTACCTGTACCAATAACTTTGTTAGCTGGCAATCCTGAAAGCTTATGTACATAATACGACATAACATCTACAGGGTTAGTTATTACAACGATGATTCCAGAAAAACCACTTGCCATTATAGATGGTACAATACTATCCATTATACCTGCTGCTTTTTCAATCATATCTAATCTTGTTTGTCCTGTTATATATGGTAATGCTGCAGCAATTACAACTAAATCAGCATCTGCGCAATCTGCATATTGGCCATCTTTTACTCTCATCTTTCTTCCGCTATATCCAAGAGAATGCTGCAAGTCTGTTGCTTCAGCCCATGACTTTTCCTTATTGATATCAATTAGTATTAAATCATCACAAACATGATTCATTACTATATCAAATGCTACTGCAGCTCCAACTGCTCCTGTTCCAACTACTACTACTTTGCTTCTACCAATTGCCATATGTATATCATCCTTTACTAATTCAATAACATATATTATATCAAATAACAAAGAAATTATCATCTTATTTAATTAATACATGGATATAGCATAATAATTTCCTGTTTTAAAAGCAATCTACAATAATTTAGATAATTAAAACATATTTTTAGACATTGTAATTTAAAGCCATATTTGTACATTTTCAATTTAAAAAATAAAATCATAATATAAGCGAAATTATAAGACCAGATATTTATTATTTAAAATAAAGTATTATATTTTGAAATATTGCTCTATTGTTATTTGTATTCTTATATACATGTGGCTTATTGGCCATAAATTTAATAGAATTCCCCTTTTGTAATATAAATTTAATATCATTTATATTTAATTCAATTTCCCCTTCGGTAACTATAATGTATTCTTCAACCCCGTTGTTATGAGGTGTTGATATATGATTGCATCCTGGTTCTAACTCTATAGTAAATATTTCAAACCCCTTGTTTGCATCAAACGGAAAAATTGGATATAATCTCATTCTATTATTATCTTCGATTATTGGACTAATCTCATCTTGATCTACTATTTTCAAATCATCTTGATTTTCATCAATAAAAAATGAAAAGGAAACTTTTAATCCTGTAGCAATTTTCCAGAGTGTCGAAACCGTTGGGTTTGATTGTCCCCTTTCAATTTGACCCAACATTGCCTTACTAACGCCTGTTAACTTTGTTACTTCATCTAAACTTAAATTTCTTTTATTACGTATATCTCTTAATTTATTTCCTATAATTAAATTCAAATTCTTCATCAATTAACTCCTTTTATCAACTTTAATTTGTATGTTATAACATATGTTTTTCTACAATAACATATTGTTATAACAAAACATATACTGTATAATATAACGCATAATATATATTATAACATACATGTTTGGTATAGCTAAAATTTATAATATGAGGAGTTTAATAATGACAAGAGCATTTATATTAGGAATAGCTGCATCCTTCTTTTTTGCATTTACTTTCATTCTTAATCAACAGATGAATGTTTCTGGTGGCAGTTGGCTTTGGAGTTCATCACTTAGATATATTTTTATGTTACCCATTTTACTTACTATCATGATTATAAAAAATCAATTATTTGACGTATTGAATGATATAATTAAAAAACCTATTCAATGGATTATGTGGAGTACAGTCGGTTTTGGTTTATTTTATGCACCTTTAAGCTTTGCCTCAATATATGGTGCCTCATGGTTAGTTGCAGGAACTTGGCAGATAACCATTATTGCTGGAGCCCTTATGTCTCCATTATTTTTTAGAACTATTGAAACAAAAAACGGAAACTATAAGGTAAGAAATGAAATCCCCAAGAAATCCATTCTAATTTCTGCAATAATTTTGCTAGGTATATTTTTAATGCAATATGTAGAGGCGGAAAATATCTTTAGTTCTAAGACATTATTAGGTATTGTGCCAGTTATATTAGCTGCCTTTGCTTATCCACTTGGTAATCGTAAAATGATAGAAGTTTGTGATAATAAATTTAACACATTCCAAAGAGTTTTTGGCATGACATTATGTAGCATTCCATTTTGGATACTCATATCAATCGCTGGTGTATTATCTGTTGGTCTGCCCAGTAATGGACAAATTCTACAATCTCTAATAGTCGCTGTTTTTTCCGGAATTATTGCGACAATACTATTTTTTAAAGCAACAGATATAGTAAGTCATGATACGCATAAATTAGCAGTCATAGAATCAACTCAGTCTGGTGAAGTAATATTTACATTGCTTGGAGGAATACTCATATTTCATGATAAATCTCCAAGCTTAATTGGCATAATAGGAATAATCCTAGTGGTTACTGGAATGATTTTGAATAACCTCATTGATTCTTAAAAAATTAAAAGTTAGATATGTTTTATATACGGCAAGCATACCTGACTTTTAGTTTTAGTACATTCTATCTTTATATTTCATTACACTTACTCTTTAATTCCACGTGGTAATTATAATATAAACCTATTTTTCATTTTCTGCTGTTCCATTTTTTCTACTCTTGGCCTTCTTTTTTTGTTTTTAATAAATACGATGATAATATAAATTCACTTAAAAAGAAAATAGTGAAAAAATGAAATCTATTGAATAAATTTATAATTTCAACTCAAACTAATCTTATAAATTAAGGGAGAGTTGATAATATGTTTTTAGATAGAAAAGATGCCGGAGAAAAGCTTTCTATAGAACTCGGCAAATTTAAAGATGAAAATCCTATCGTTCTTGCTATTCCAAGAGGTGGCATTGTAACCGCTTATGAAACTATTAAAAGATTTGGATTTCAATGGGATTTAATCATTCCAAGAAAAATTGGTGCACCTCATAATAAAGAAATTGCCATCGGTGCTATTTCTTTAGATGGAACATATCTTTTAAATGAAGAATTTATAGATATTCTGAAAATATCTCATGAGTATATAGAAAAAGAGAGTTTTGAGCAAATAGAAGAAATAAAAAGAAGATTAGTTAAGTATAAAGGTAACGAAAATTTTCCAGATGTAAAAAATAAAACAGTAATAATTATTGATGATGGCATTGCAACGGGTTTTACTATCCAAGCTGCTATAAATTCAATTAAAAAACATGATCCACAAAAAATTATCTTAGCTGTACCGGTAGCACCGCAAGATACAATTTCTCAATTAGGAAAAATTGTGGATGAAGTTATATGCCTACTTATACCTAATGAGTTTTATGCTGTCGGTTTGCATTATAAAAATTTTGACCAAACTACTGATGAAGAAGTTTTCGGCATCATACGCGAATTGAAGAAAATCCAATTTATCTAATAATGCATAAACATATCCATCCCAAAGCAAATCCAAAAATCCTTGAACATGTTTTAGAGAATCTTAATCATGTTACTAATTACGATTATAAAATAAGGCACATGAAAGAAAATAACAAGTCCAAAATGCCATGATTATTTTTCATCAGACAAGGAAACAGATTGGTCTCATAGCGGGCCTATTAGGATAATCTGCTGACGCAGTATGATGGAAAATGGGCACATTAGAAAAAAGCAGCTATGCACTTATGAAAAGAGCAGCTATGCTGCAATACGGAACTTTTCTGCATATAAGAACTTTTCTAGCAGATGGACTTGTTATTTTTTTGAATATGCCTAACTTAATGAATGCACTAAGAATTGACTTAGTGCATTCTCACTTAATTATTTTTTATAGCCCTTGTTCATAACTTTCTATCATTCTCTTCACCATTTCTCCACCAACGCTTCCGTTTTGTCTTGAAGAAAGGTTTCCTTTATCTGTGCTTTCATAATTTGATAATCCAATTTCTGATGCAACCTCGGTTTTTAATCTGTTTAAACCTGCCTTTGCTTCTGGTACTAAAGTTCTGTTTCTTCCACTATTGTTTGATCCCATATCTACATACCTCCTTTAGTAATAACTTTGCTCCACAATTAAAATAAATTCTTTTCATAACTTATTTTAAATTTGCTTTGCAGTATTATATTAACCATCATGAAAAATATTAATCTATAAAATTGTTAGCAAAAGTAGTATTGAAAAACTCTATTAGATAAGTTTTGCTACTTTTCCTTCCTATATTATATAAAAACATAAAAATGTATAAAAAGTTTTTGAGATATGTGTTACTTTACCAGTTTCATTAAAAATATATATCTGAAAATTCAATATCCACCGCTTCAGCACTATTTTTTTCATAAAGTATGCGATTTTTCATTTCTTCAGACAATTTATGTTCTTTACTATCAAGAGGAAAAGTTAATAAAAATTCTGAACCATTATGAAGTTTACTTTTACATGTTATAGTTCCTTTTTGTAATTCTACAAGAGATTTAACAAGAGATAAACCTATTCCGCTACCTTCATTTTTTCTCGATAAGCTTGTATCAACTTTTTGGAATCTATCAAAAATTTTCTTCTGCATTTCTTCTGGTATTCCTATACCATCGTCCTTTACACTAATCGCTACATTTTGAGAATCCGGTTGATAAATATAAATCTTAATAGTTCCATTTTCTTTTCCATACTTTACGGAATTTGATAATAAATTTAATATTATTCTTTCAACTAAATTAATATCGCAGTTAATATATAATTCTTCCATTTCAGTGTCAAACACTAAATTCATTCTTTTATTCTCTACATAAGTCTTAATTGATAAGGTTATATCTTCAACTTCACTTACAATGTTCTCCAGTTTAAATAATGGCTTAAAAAAACCTGCTTCTATTCTAGATATATCAATAATATTATTAACAAGCCTAATTAACCGTAGGCAGTTTTGCTTAATTATTTTATTATATTTTGAAATGTTATCTACGCTTAAATTATCCTTATATACACTTTCTAACTGCAAGACAGAATAAATAACATTTAATGGTGTTCTCAGTTCATGAGAAATATTAGTAAAGAATTCACTTCTGGCCTCTAATAAAGAGTGTTCATTAATTACTTCCTTTTTATTATAATCAATACAGTTAGATAAGATATTTAATGCATTATAAATACATTTAGCCATAATTTTACAGGAATCGTAGCCGCATGCTAAGCAGTTAATATTTCTAGACTCCTCAGTTGGCTTATTCATTTTAATAAATATTTCATCATATTCTTCGTCAGAAGGTTCAATTATATCGTTAACAATAATACTGTTATCATATAGTCTTTTAAAATCCTTAAGTTTTAGTTCTTTATCAAAATACTCGTGTGACGAATCTGTTTTATTTAAAGTAACATCTTCACTATTATTTGCTTTTTTTTCATTTCTTAATTGATTTAACTTATAGTCAACTTCATCGATGTTAGCAAAATTTTTACACTTATTGCAAGTGCCTGTACCAAAATTACAACCATAAGAACAATTGAGTATATCTACCACTAACGGTACTTGTTTATTTTGTTTTAAATTATTGCTATAATCTTCAAGATAATTATAAGCATCCTTGGGTCCATTTATTTGTCTAATCCATGCATCCTTTATATATAATTCGATATTTTCCTTTAAGCCTCCTGGTCTACTAAAAAGAAAACCAAAATTACAATCTATATTATCATAATTATATTCATAGTAATTTGAGATATCTACATTGTTAGCTTCTAAATACTCTTCAATTTTTTTAAAGGTTACATTATATTTTACATAACTATAAGTATTTTTATCATCAATTTCATCCGCTTTTGACAAGCATGGTGATAAAAATGCAATATCATCATCTATATTTGCATATTTCTTAATGTAAATAGCTACGCATAACATTGGACTATGTATAGGTGCAAGTTTATCGATTAGCTCTGGTTTATATTTTTGTATATAGTTTACAATTGAGGAGCATGGGTTAGCTATTATTGTATTTAAGCTGCCTTCTTTTAGTATTTTAGTATAGGCCCAAATAGCTATGTCAGCGCCAAAAGATACATCATAAATAAAGTTTACCCCTAGGCTTTTTAAGTAACCAAATAACTTTTTATATTCATGAAAATTTACCATAATAGAAGGTGCAGCAATTATTGATATTTTCTTCCCCTTCAATAAATCTTCAAAAAATATTTCTGTATCATCTTTATAATATCTAGCCCCATGCTCACACCCCTTAATACATTCTCCGCAATGAATGCATCTTTCAGAGTTTACTTTTATTTTATTATTTCCATCAATAAGGTAAGCAATATTGGCACCTGGAACTGGACAATTGCTAAGACACTTATTACAGCCTACACATTTTTCTTCATCTAAGTATATTCGTTCTACAAATTTGTACATTATTAATTCCTCCTGAAGGTTAAAGCGTTCTAATTGGGGTCACTCTAAAATCTATCAGATTTTTAATTACAGTACCTCTTAATAATGCTTTTTCTTAAAATTATTGATACGACATATTCAAAAAATAGCAAGTCAGTGAGCTAGCTATTCTATTTTGTGTCATACATCCTTGTCTGACGCAAAATAGACACATTAAAAAGAGCAGCTATGCTGCAATACGAAACTTTTCTGCATATAAGAACATCTCATCGCATCTTTGACTTGTTATTTTCTTTCATATGCCTAAATATAAATAATAAAATGTTTTTTTAATTACTATTACTAAATCTTTTTTCTTATGATATATACTTTTTACATCCTTTACATAATCTATGAACTTAATTACAAGTAAACATTCATAAAATACAAACCATAACTTTAATAATATGATTTTTTTTAGAATAGTGCTAACCTATATACATTTTATATATAATATTTAACAATTTAAAACTTGTAAAATGTCCCATTGATTAATGCGTTAAAATTAATTAATTTTAACTTTATTAATATAAATTCTACATCGACATACTATTATAGCATATTTTGTTAAAATTGTGTTAATTAAATTTATTTTTTTATTGCTTTTTTTCCATATTATACTTCTAGATCATATTTATATTTTATATAACCTCTTTAAATCAATTAAAAAGTGTAGGTGTGCAATTTTTAGGTGGAAAGAATACATTTTGTACTATTATCCCCTCTTTTTATTGCTTTACCTTTATCGCTATAACTATTATCATTCACAGATTCCACCGTAAGTTTTCTATTTTCATATATTATCTTAGATATGCTTGAATTATCCAAATCTCTTACGTTAAAACTCTTGTCCAAATAATCAATAATTAATCTAATAATTCCTCCATGTCCTACTATAAGTACATTTCCTCCATCATTCTTGGAATTTTCAATACATATGCTCTTTATCGTTTTCATAAGTCTTTTTATCACTGTATCATAATCTTCTGCTTGTTTTGTTTCATCTAACGCAGCACATGAATTACAATATTCCTTTTGAAAATCATATTTTTGTTCCGCTTCTTGAATGGAACTTACATTAAGGAACTTTAATAT
This sequence comes from Clostridium sp., assembly GCA_031292145.1. GTDB lineage: Bacteria > Bacillota > Clostridia > Clostridiales > Clostridiaceae > Clostridium. The sequence goes on from JARLHR010000057.1 coordinate 14,986, forward strand.
ATCATTAAATTGTATACGTTCAAGCTCTCCTTCATATTTTCCAAAACACACTTCTCTTAAACCTTCAAGTTCTTTTAATTCCAAATTGCTACTTGCCTGATTTTCTTTTATAACTATTTGGGCAGTCTTTATCGCTCGGCCCAAGTCACTACTATACACTGCTTCAAATTTAATATCGCTTAATCCAAGTCCAGTATTTACGGCAACCTCAATTCCGTCCTTAGTTAGAACCCCATCACACCAACCTTGAGTTCTTCCTGCTTTGTTTAAAATAGTTTGTCCATGTCTCATAAAATATAAAATAACTTTTCCATTATTCGTATTACTCATTTATCCTCCATAATTAAATTTTATTTATTCGCTGATATTATCGTACCCATTATTAAAGCTAGGTCATCATTATTGTCGTAGATTTTTTGATGTTTTTGTAAGTATTGATTGAACATAAAATTTCTTCATTATTTAATACATTTGCCATAATTTTATTCTCCTAACAATATATTAACTTCAGATAATATCGTATTATCCTAATTGTTAATTTATTTAATCATTACCTATTATAACATAATTCCCCAAAGATGTTATATCTGATATTGTTTATTATATATGAAAATCCACTATTCCATTCCAAAGATCATTCGAGCGCATCATGTTTCATCAGCCACTAAATGAGGAAGGAAAAAAACAAAAATAAGTGCTGCCGCTAGAATTAAAATTCCAAAATAATAAGTATCTCTTTGTGCAAGCAAGTAAACACCTTTTTCACTTAAATTCGGAGTTTTATTATAAACTAGCTGTCGAGAAGTTAAAATCACACTGCTAGATGCTACCCCTAGTGTCTGTCCAAGATTACGCATAGTTGCTAGCATTCCTGAAGCAATGCCAGCATGTTCCCTTGGTGCAGAATTTAAAATTGCTGTATTTATAGAAGAAACACTGAGACCATTTCCAATTCCTGCACCCAGCAATGCTAGAATAACTATAACATAAACGGAAGACTCTTTTAAAGAACTCATTAGAAGGCAGCTTCCGCAAATAAATATTAATCCAATACATGCTGGTAAACGAGTTCCGTGTTTATCAGTCATACTACCTCCAACAGGCGACATTACCATCATCATGATAGGAGATGCCAACATAATCAGACCTGACTTGTCTGATGGCAATAATAATATATCAATTAAATAGAATGGTACTAAATAAGTTATTAACTGTTGCACCAAATACGAAAGCATACATACCACATTAGCTATGGAAAATGTTCTGCTTTTAAATAGTTCTAAAGACATCAAAGGCGATTTTGCACGTTTTTCATATATTATAAATATATACAATGTCAATGTACTCAAGAGCATGCATCCCAAAAAAGAAGCTGATTTCCATCCCCAGTTATTGCTAAAGTTAAGTCCTATTGAAAGAGCACCTGCTGACGTTCCAAATAAAGCTCCACCAAGCCAGTCCATATTTTTCCCTTCAGAAGCCTCTATCCTATCCTCTGGTATAACAAAATGAGTTGAAATAAAACCCAGAATACAAAATGGCACGTTAAAATAGAAAATAGCATGCCATGATAAATTAGATAATAAAACTCCTCCAATTGTAGGTCCTGCAGCCAATCCTATGGAAATAAATACAGAATTGATACCAAGTGCCTTACCACGTTCGGTTGAATCAAAAGTTCGGCTAACAATAGCCTGTGTAATTGAAATCATAATGCTATATCCTATCCCCTGCAAACAGCGAAAAAAAATCAATGTTCCTAAGTTTACCGACAATAATGATGCTGCCATACATACAGCTCCAAAAAATAAAAAGCCAATTTTAAACTGCCTTTTGTATCCATAAATTTCTGCTGTACGCCCTAAAATAAGCAAAGTGCAACATGGAATCAATGAATATACAAGTGCTAACCAGCTTACGTTATTCTGACTAACGCCAAATTCTTTTGCCAATGTTGGAAGGGCAAGATTTAAACTATTAATGGAAAATGACACAACTAAATTTGCCATACTAGTGACTGCAAAAATCATCCACTTCCCATATTTCCTTTCGTATAATTTATTCACTTTCATATATCCCCTTTTATAACTCCACTACTCTTACTTATTATAGCTTATATGATAATATTTGTTAAATAAGTTTTATTGAAGTCATACTCATTTATATTGCTATGATCTTAATGGGTTGAAAGCTTCCTTTCTATACTATTACAAGCAATAAAACCGCCCTTCTATTATTAATTATATTTTTACTTTTTGTACTCTTTAGTATGATTTATTATAATTCTTATTATCTATTTGCATACCAGCTCCTAATAATTTCAGTACTTTCATCACTTGGATAATATCTCTTGTCACCACTGGTTTCTCCTATGGCAAATACTGAAAAACCAAGATTCCAATGTTCATTTTCAAACACATTTCTATATGCTTCAAAACAATTTGCTTGTTCCCTATTGTTTAAAGTATTGGAAATCAAAGGATTATGCGGCTCCACTGAAGCTTTATTAGTTCTTGGAAAACCTAATTCTCCAAAGAAAACTGGTTTATTCCATTTATCATTAAAGTTTTTTATTTCTTGTTTAATATTCTGTTTTCTATTAAATTTTGTTGTGCTTTGAAGCGCCTTTGTTAAATATTCTGTTGTATTTGTATCATTTTCTGTAAGTTCAAAATAAGAAGCTATCGAAATAAAATCTACTTTTGAAAATACTTTATTATTTAATTTAGCTTTATATTTTTCTGTATATTCCGGCGCAAAGTCAGCTGCAGTAACCCAGAAATTAGTCCTATAAGTCACTAACCCCTTATAACGTTCTCTAACATAATCAATCATGTCACACATATTATCTTCATCTGATTCCATATATACAAAACTTGTTCCTGCATTTAATGCATCCACATGATATGGTACAGCCACATCTTTAATTAACTTTCCCAAAACATTAGTTTTCCAACTATAAAAGAAGTTATTAATATTGTCTGGCTTCCATTCTGTTTCTCCTACACTTCCATTTTCTATCCACGGGTAAGGTTCTATTATTATATTTATTTTCTTAAACCTCAGTTTTTTAATTAATTCTATGGCCCGGTTTTCACTCCAACTCTCTATTGACATATTACTAGAAGTTCTAGTATCAATATTTATAACTACTGGAATATTTAAAGTATTTAGTTGAAGTTTGTCTATATCTTTAAGTACTTGATCTATATTATAATCAGTAGATAAATTTCCTGATTTAATTTTAGTATCAAATTTTAAATTTAATGTTTTACCCTCTATTTTATTTATCATTTCATTTATGTATCCTCTAGAATTTACATTTAGGTTATAAGCATAATAAGCACTTGATAATATGCTTATTAAAATAATTATTAAAATTGCCCTTTTCTTTGTCATATTTCCCCCTGTAAACATTTGCAGCGACTATACACCTCATTGTAATCATCCAACTCATTTTCTGCTTTAAACAATAAATTTTCTATATTTAGTGTAATATATTGGCTTTTAAATTTAGTTGAAACAGCAAAACCAATTCCATTAATTGTACTAATAATTTTCATAAAGTTTTCTCCTTACTAACTCCTCAAACGGTTGTTCATAGTTTATCAAAATCAACTCAAAATTCTCCTTATTATAACATATTTTATAAATATACTTAATTTTATCTCCTCTAACACACCTGTGAATTTTACTTAATTATTTCCATACATATTTATCAATAGCAGAGGCATAATAAATTTGTCAGCTATATAAAGTAAGGAGGAATTAAACATGGATCATAATTCAAGTATAGGATGCACAGTTACAGAATGTAAATTCCACTGTAAAGACCACGATTATTGTAGTTTAGACAAAATTCAGGTTATAAAACATTCTCCATCTGCAGATACTGTTGAAAATACAGACTGTGGCAGCTTTAAGAAATGGTAATCTAAATAAAGCAGAAGTGGAAATTTCCACTTCTGCTTTATTTCAATTGTATTTTTTTCTATCAATCTTTGTTCAATTAGCTTAATAGTCTTATAAGTATAACCGTTCGTTCTAGGACTACCTACTATGACTAATACTTTCATATTTCCGCCTCCACATATTTATGGTTCAGTTAACAATTAATAATAAATATTAAAAAAAGTTTAATCAAGAAAATATAGAATTTTACTTCTAACTTTTAAATAATAGGTACACTTACATTTCTCTTATTATTCTATAAGATACCCGGTCCTTCATTTTGCCATCATGCCATTCTTTCATCTTATATTCGCCTTCTTTTATCATCCCACACTTTTGCATTACTCGTTCTGAACCCACATTTTTCTTTATGCACCCAGTTGAAATTCTAAATACATTATTTTCTTCAAAATTGAATGTTATATATCTACATAATTAATCCTATTTTCGTGCCACTTTATAAACTTTTCCAAATCTGCATATGAAACCCCTATGGTAGCCGTGTTTACATTTGGATGAAAATTCACAGTATCTGAACTGATTAAATCTCTATCTACTAAAACTGTTACTACTCTTTCTATATCATTGATTATTCCAAATGGAGTAACAGAACCTGGTTTAAGTCCTAAATATTTATATAACCTCTCCTCTGAAGCTAAGGATAAATTTGTACTTCCTATTTGTTTAGATAAAGATTTTAAGTCAACCTTTTTTGCATCATCTAAAATTACAAGATAATGAACATCGCCTTTTCTATTTCTTAAAAATAAATTTTTGCAATGCTGTCCTGAAATACGTATTTCTAATTTATTCGCTTCTTCAACAGTATATACAGCTTCGTGCTCATATCTAATATATTTAATTTCCAATAAATTTAGAATATCATATACTTTTTGCTCAATTTCATTAATCATAATTTATCTTTTACTCCCTCCATATAATATAGCTCCTCTAAATATCTTTGCCCATGATTGCCATTGTAGTCCATTCTAAAAAATTATTTTTTAAATAAAAATTATTTGTACCATTTCCTTTTGAAGTAAATAAAACAATTGTAGTTACACCTACTGCCTTTAATCTTACTTCCAATTCCTTAATCAATCTGCGTCCAATACCTTTTCCTTGCAATTGATTTGAAACAAACAGTTCTTTTAAATTGTAATGAATTCCATCATAATATTGCTCATAATTCCCGAAGATAGCTCCCTTTATCTCACCATCTTCCATATACAAAACTCCTTCAAAATTTGGAGCAATAAAAATGTCATTCAATCTTTTACCTGCGGTTTCTAATGTCCATTTATCATTCCAAGGTTCGCTGTTAAATACTTTTATAAAAAGTTCTAAACATTTTAATATGTGTTCATTTTTAATACTAATAATATTATCCATATCTCTTGTCTCCATTCATACGTTAATGCTATTCTTAAAATCTATTCCAACTATAAGTTTTTATTTTGACTTTTAAGCAATTCTCTTATCTCAATTAAAACTTTATGATTTTCCTTTAACAATTTTGTATTTAAAGACCTGTCAATTGCCAGTTGTATTATTACACTGATTTATTCAAAAACAAATCAGACTCTTTTAATTAAATTACTTTCAATTTCATAGATTGCAACAGCCTTTTTAATAGTAAACTTTTCTAATCCAGAAACATGCTCATGATCTATTACTTTATTTCAAATAACTTATTAAGATAAATAAATTAATCCCTATTTCCTTCTTAGCTTCTCTTAATACAGCTTCAAAACTGTCCTCTCCCGCAATTACAGAACCAACAGTTGTTTTCCATGTATTGTCAATACCCTTTTGTTGGGTGTACGTTTCGTAATTAAATATTCTCCATCACTATTTTTTATCCATCTATGTACAATAAGATAATATTCATCTTGTCTAATAGGCTGTCCGCGTTCAATAGTACTCCCAGTCTTATTACCATTTTCATCGAGTATATCCCAAAGTTCCATTTTATATTGCTTCCTTCCCTTACCTAAAAATCCATCATGTGTAATATACTGCTATAAATTATATTGTTTTTTCTTTTTGTGAGCTCATTAATTTGTTATAATCCTTTCCCCATTCACACATGGAACTTAATATAGGTTTTATACTTTCTCCAATTTCTGTAAGCCTATATTCAACTCTAGGTGGAACTTCTGCATAAACTTCTCTATAAATTATTCCATCACTTTCTAACTCTCTTAGCTGCATTGTTAATGTTTTTTGAGTAATTCCTACCAATAGCCTTTGAAGTTCATTAAATCTAATAGTACCTTTTGATAAATGCCAGAGAATTGCTATCTTCCACTTACCACTCAAAATGTTTATTACCACATTCATAGGACAGTCATATTCCATATTTATTGATTTTGCCATATTCTTGCTTCACCTACTTCATTTTCGTTTTTTAATTCATTACCATTTATTAGATTAATAGTATCATTTTTGACACTACATTTCAAATTAGTGCGTACTTTAATAAGTCTATTTTTAATGTTACTATTTTATAAAACTAGAAGGAGGAATAAAATTTATGAATGAAATTTTAAAAGTAATTAAACGCAGGAGAAGTATCCGTTCATATCTACCAACGCAATTAAAACAAGAAGATTTAGAATTAATTATTGAAGCAGGTGTTTATGCACCTTCTGGTCATAATGATCAACCATGGCATTTTACCGTGATTCAAAATAAAGGAGTAATACAATATATTAGTGATAAAGCTAAAGAATTAATGTTAGAGTCAAATGTTGACTGGATGAAAAAAATGGGAGCTAACCCAAACATAAATTTAGCTCATAATGCTCCAACATTAATTATTGTATCAGGTAATAAAAGTGCACTTTCCCCTAAAACCGATTGCTCAGCTGCAATTCAAAATATGCTTCTTGCTTCTGAAAGTTTAAACATTGGTTCTGTTTGGCTTGGACTAATAAACTTCTTCTTTAAACTAGACGATGAATTAAAAAAACTTGGTGTGCCAGATGGATATGAATCTTATTATGGTGTAGCTTTAGGTTACAAATCAACTGAAAAAGAACTGATTTCACCTAAAAGAAATTTAAATGTAGTAAATTATGTACTATAAATACTGCATTTTGATTAAATATTAGAAAGGACTATATCGTACTATGAATAATAAAAAAAATGTGAGAAATTCAAATGGAATTGTGTTTATTTTGTTTATGATTATCTTTTTAATCGGTTCTGATACCTTCTTGGTTTCTCCACTATTACCAACATTAAGCAAAGATTTTAATATTACAGTATCTCAGGCTGGGCTTTTAGTAATTGCCTATTCCCTTCCCTACGCAATTTGTGGTTTTGCTTTTGGACCTTTATCTGATCAAATAGGAAGAAAATCAATGATTAAATGGGGAATACTAGCCTTTACCATATTTACACTACTTTGTGGATGTGCTTGGAATTTCTGGTCTTTATTTATCTTCCGTGTTTTGTCTGGTATTGCAGCAGCAACTTCACCGCAGGTTTGGGCATCAATAGGAGACCTTGTTCCTTTTGAAAAACGTGGTCGTGTTATTGGAACTGTAACAGCTGCACTTTCAATTAGTCAAATTTTAGGAGTTCCATTTGGTGCTTTTATAGCCGGTTCTGCTGGATGGCGTTTTTCTTTCTACGCTCTTGGGATTTTAGGAGTATTTGTTACTTTATTAGTAATGTTTGCATTCCCTGTAATTAAAAATACTACTGCATTAGTAGCTAAGAATGCATCTTCAAATCTTCTTCACTCTTTAAAGCTTGTTTTAACAAATAAGAGAGCTGTATCTGGATTATTTGTTACTTTCTTCATGATGTTTGCAAGCTTTGGGATGTATTCTTTCTTAGGGGCATGGCTTTCTAATTCATTTAATATGAGTGTTAGTGCAATAGGTACTATTATTGTTGTAGTTGGTTTTGGTAATTTAGTAGGAAATCTTTCAGGTGGCTTCTTAGGTGATTACTTTGGTAAAGGACGGGTAGTCATTACAGGTTTAGCAATGTTAGCAATAGCTCTTTTTGTTTTACCTTATACTTCCTCTAATATTATTTTTGCAATTACTTGTATTCTTGTATGGTTGATGAGTGCTGGTGCATCACTCGCTTCTCTTAATTCAATAATCAGCGAACTTGTACCATCATTGCGCGGGACTGTAATGAGTTTAAATAGTTCTTTCATGTATATTGGAACCACAATTGGAGTTATTGTCGATGGTACTGCAATTAATAAATTTGGATATGTTGGTATTGGTTTTGCGAATGGAATCTCTGCATTTATAGCACTGCTTCTAATTTCCTCTATAATAAAATCAAAACGAGAAAAGTTTCAATTAAAAGTTCTGATTAAATTAACTAAATAATAGAATTACATTATTTAAATAAGGCATAAACGCATGGGGATTTAAGAAAAAAGCCTAAAGAAGAAACATTATATTTCAAACTTTAGGCTACGAACTTCCCGTTTTCAATAATTAAATCTAGCTGATAAAATCTAACTTACAGTCCTTCTTTTCTTTAATAGTTACCCTCTTATCAGTTATGTCAGTACCAATCTACGCTTTTATAAAGTTCTGATAATTTTTCTACCATTTCGGGAGCAATATGACTGTATGCATTTCTTTAGTAGCAATCCACAGCCATATTCCATAGTAACCTAAACAACAGAGTTTCCGACCTTTCAACAGTTAAAAGCATAAATTTAATCCTCAGATGGTGTTTTGGGACCTTCCAAATTTAATTGTAGGAATGTTAAGTCTAACCATTTACCAAATTTATACCCTGCTCGTTTAATTGTACCTGAATGCTGAAAACCTAATTTTTCATGCATTTTAATACTTTTTTCATTTGCTGAGTCAATTCCAGCAACTATTGTTGCATATTCTCTCCTTGTTGCATCTTTCAGTACCTCATTTAACAAAGAAGTCCCAATCCCTCTATTTCCGCATTCATCTTTCACGTATACAGAATGTTCAATAGTGTATTTATAAGCAGGAAATGCCCTAAACGATCCATATGTTGAAAACCCTATAACCCTTTCATTTTCTTCATAAACATATACTGGATATCCATCCTTAACTTTATTGTCAAACCATAGTCTACGTTCTTCTAAGGTTTGAGGTTTATATGTGTATATTGCTGTTGTATTTAATATAGCATGGTTATATATTTCTAAAATATCATTTAAATCTCTTTCATTAGCTTGTCTAATCATATTAATCACTCCTACTTTTATATTTCATTAATTATAACACATTTTTTACATGCAGTATTACCAATAAAAGGCTTAGTGTTAATCTATAAGATTTTCTTCCGACATTTGTTTTAATGAAGACTCTATTGATTTATCTAGTTCTTCTTGAAATGAATAATATTCTACTTTGAGACCCAATTTATTGAAAATCTTCTTTAGAGAATGTTCTTCACAAAACTACCTCTTACTACTATAATTCATTTTTCTACCATTAGTTAAAAACTCTAATACAATTTTATTAAATTCCTTCGGCATATCTAAATTAGGCAGATGTCCAGTTCCATTTATTTGAACCTTTTCTATCTTGGCTATCCCTACTTCTAAAAATTTAGAAACCTCTTTAATAGGCCTTGAGTCATTAGAACCTACAATTAGCAATGTTCTCTTAGTTATTTCAGAAAGCCTTCCTACTGCAGGTTGGCTAACTGTTTTATCTATATCTTTTAATGCCCATTCTAAAGATGTATCCTCAAACATATTTTTCAAATGTTTTTGTTTATTTAGATTACTTTGCCTCCAAATTGGGCTGCTAAGCATAAATTCAATTGATTGATTAAAATTATCATCTCTCCTTGCAATAGATATCCCTGCTAAAGACATTTGCTTAGTTAAAGCATCTATAATTGGTTTATACCCGTTTAATGATGGGCCGCTTAATATTAAGCTTTCAACTAATTCTGGGTATTGAAGTGTAAAATCAATTGCAATGCTTCCCCCCATAGATACTCCCATCAAATGTGCCTTTTTTATACCAAAATAATCTAATAATCCTTTTAAGTCTTCAAAATGAGAAAATAATTCACTTGGTCTATCCGATTTTCCAAATCCTCTAACATCATATCTAATAACTTTGAAATGCTTTCCAAAATAATCAAATTGTTCATCCCATAGTCTTAAGTCAGTAAAACTACTGTGTATTAAAACGATAGCTTCCCCTTCACCTATCGTTTCATAATAAAGCCTAGTCCCATTTACTTTCGCAAAATCATTTGTGTACATAAATTCCCTCACTCTCTCAACTGTCATTCATTTCTGTATAATAAAATATTTTATTGTTTTGCTTGAAAACTCATATAAGTAATAATTACATGTACCATACCAAAAAGTACAGTTGGAATAATAGCTATATAATTAGCAAGCCACATTTCCGTCATTATAAAGTATATCACTGGAAAAATAGCCATCCCTATACATAAGTATAGTCTTTACTATATACCCAATTACAATTATAACATAATTTGTAAATATCATTCCTTACTATTCAAATGAATACTCTATAAAGTATCCATAAGCTATTTTTATAGGGTAATATACGTTTTAAGAACTAAATCTGTATCCGCTTATTAAGCTATTTTTTTATAATAATAATTGAACAAGTAACTTAAAATATAATTATAAATTTTTTACAAGTTGATGATTTAAATTTATATTTCATTTGTCGCAATTCTGACACAGCAACATTCTACAATAAATTTATATAGTAACAAAAAGTTTTCATAAATATTAACCCCATAAATATAAAAAGTAAAGATTAACACGCTTGCTTTCCCCTTGCATGTTAATCTTTATTGTATTTTAAATACTCATTTATAATTTTTATACTATATCTGCTTAGTAAAGTCTACAATTTTATAACTATTTAGTACTTGGATATACTGACGTATCCCCAGAATGGTCTGCTTTTATTTCTTTGTCTGTTAAGTTGTAATAATCGTATCTTAAAACATCCTCATATGATACTGGATCATCTCACGTACAGTCTACATGACGCCACTTATTGTCTATATAAACCATATTCCGTGCATAAGCTTGTCCATCGGCTGTACTTTCTACAACTATTGATTTAATTCCTGCAACAGTAAACATTTTTTGAGCAAGTAAAGAATATCTCTCACAAATTCCAGTATGCTTAATAAAGTATTATATGGGTCGTATAAATAATCTTTTCTAAATTATTTATATTTACATCACTACTTGAGCATTGCATATTGAATGATGGATTTTATATGCTGACATTCTTATTATATGTCTATGGCAATAGCTCTAACTGGCGACCCATCAGCATTTTTATTTTTTAGAGGCATAATGCTTAAAACAAAATATTCATTGCTAACGGAATTTAAATTTGTTAGGTTTTCAATGATTATGATATTTTTTGACATTAGTATTTTATGAACCGCAAATGTAGTTGATTTTATACCATCAATTGAAATTGCATCAATACCAATTCCCTTCAAATTAAATTCAGAAAGCCACTTAGCTGCTTCTTCGCTTAAAGATGGAAAATCTTCATAATATTTTTTATCCCCCCAGTATTTACTCCATCCAGTTTTTATTATAATAAAGTCAACATTTTTTATTTTTTCCTCATAAGGCTTTAAACTACCAAGATCTATTAAATTTATATTTTCATTTGTAAAATCAAGAATAATTGCATTTCCAATAAAAGTTTCTATATCTAAATCATCTAAATAAGCACCATAACTTAACATATGTGCGGGCGCATCTATATGTGTGCCTGTATGTGAATACATAGTGATTTTAGCTTCCCTAAAACCATCCTTTTCTAATGTATTTGCCTTTTCAAAAATTGGCTGTTCAGTGCCTGGAAATACTGGCATATCGCTATGAATAATATGTGTTAAATCTGTAACTTTCATAGTAACCTCCTTATAATTTAGTAGTATTTAAAATATTTTTCAAATAAAAATTTATTAACTTTATCAACCTATAATTTTATAGTAAAAATTGAGTTGAAAATTAAGCTTAATATATTATTACCTTTAAAACGAGTAGGTCATTTGGATAGATTGATATAATTCTTCTATTATTGCCCATCAATATATTTAATAGCTTCTTCATATGTTTTAACTTTCTTAGCTAAGTATCTATCTATATTATCAAGTATACCTTCAATCTCCTTAGCTGCTTTACCTAGTTCTTCATCTAAAATCATATGTCCACTATGTTCAAAATTGACAATCTCCAATTCTTTTATTGAAGATTTATATTTTAATATATCATCATCAGTTAAATTAGATGAAATATCAGCTTCTGAATCTATTCCTCTAAATACCCATACTGGACAGTTCATTTTCTCTAAATCATTGTAAAATTCCTTGTAAGTGGATTCATTTTCTATACCTTCTAATGTTTGGGTAGTAACATAATTATCTAATTTAAAACCATTGTATATCATATTAGCCCAAACCCCTGCCTCGCCTTTTTCTAATCTAGAGTGAATGGCTGGATAATCAATAATAATAATCCCATGAGGAATTTTTAGATTTTTTGATAAATAACCAAGCATATATGAAACACCTTTTGAAAATCCTAAAAATACTGGTTTATTAATTCCCTCAATTTGAATCACACAATCAAGATCAGATATATGATCACTCCAATCAAAACCCGACTTCGGTGTACTGCTACCCCCGCGTCCACGGTAACTAATTGCAATACAATGCCTTCCAGTCAATCGTGCAATTAATGGCAGAGCTCTAACTGCTGGTTCCCATATTCCCATGGATAAAATTAAAGTAGATTTTTCATTAATTTCATTACTCGTATAATACTCAATCTCGTTTCCGTTGTTATTTATTATTTTTCTTATTATATTTCCTTCCATAATTAGATCTCCTTCTAACATGCTAATGCAATTTACAATATTTTATTTTAATAAAACAATTTTATAGCTGTTATGTAAATATACATCCTATAATTTAAATTTGTCACGATTTTGACACAAAATCATACTATAATAAATTTATAAGTTGATAATAATTTTTTTCATAAATATTTACCCTATAAATATAAAAGTAAAGAGTAACATGAATATTACCCCTATGCATGTTGCTCTTTATTATGCTTTAAGCACTTCTCTATTTCATTAATAATTTATTCATCATTTAGATAAAAATAATATTATCTATTCTTCCACTTTCAATAAAACCAATTGTTTTATAAACCTTGTTGGAATTTGAATTTTTAATATCTGCATACAACATAGGAGTTAGTCCTTCTTTAATTAATATTGAACTTAATTCAGCTACCATTGCACTTGCATATCCTCTTTTTCTTTGCTCTGGTGACGTATATACGCAATTGATACGTGCATATCTTTTTGATCTATGTGCTATATTTACCATGCCGCAAATTTTATTATCTACTTCCCATAGATATAGGTTTCCAGACTTTATCATCGATTCTACTATTGGAATTTGCTTTTCTTTTATAGCTTGTACTCCAAAACAATCAAAACTAAAACCTACCAAAAATTCTGTAACAATATCCGCATTGCTTAATTTGGCTTTTATTAATTTTCCTTGAACATTTTTAGGTTTGATTACTTTTGGACATTGGTATGATTCCATGCTTAGAGCTATTTTATTTGGTACTCCAAGAATTTTTGAATATTTCTCCGCAAATATTTTTACAAACTCAGGTTTCCCTGAAATGGCACTTAACTTATTATCCTTTAATTGGCTGCATAGTGAATTAATAATTGTATCAATTGTTGATTTTTCCAGTGTTTCATTTATCCATAACCACATTGCATACCCTGGATTTTGAATTGCAATCGCATTATTATCACTTGTCTTTAATGCTATTAACTCTTTACCCTCAATAATAAAATAAAACACATTAAATTGCACCTCATAATCTATAAATGGTTCTTGACAAAAAAATCTTTCTTCCTTAAAAAATGGTTTAAACATGATACTTCTCCTTTATAATTTTCAAATTTTATATCTCTTATATCACCTATATCACTTATCATGCAACCACCGCCTTTCACTTCTCTTCCATCACAAGTCAATTATAGCATATTATGTAATCGTAGTATAAAAAAACTTTGTGCAATATCAACTTATCTATAAATCTTTAATAAATCCTGTTTTTATTCCGCTATTAACTTAACCTACTCTTATTTATACTCTATATACTATTTGCAAAAAGTAAATTTCATTTCAATACTCTTCCCATTATGATTGTATTATAATAGTTTCCATCCTTATGAATACGATCATTTACTAATAGTCCTTCTTCTACAAACCCATACCTTTTATATAATTCAATTGCTTTTATATTAGTTTGTACAACGTTTAATGAAATTTTTTTAATACCCACGTGGTCCATTTGCTCTAAGATATTTTTCATTAATGCGTTGCCAATTCCATAACCCCAATATTTCTTTAAGATACATATCCCAAATTCCGCTTTATGTTTAAACCTACTTAGTTTACTTCCTTCACAACGGGTAAATCCAACAATCTCGCCATTTACCTCTGCAACTAAAAATAAAGTTGTTTCTGATGAATTATCTTCATAAATAACTTTTTCAAAATCCTCTGTAGTCAGTAAAGCTTCACCAGATTCTCTATCGAGATTTTCTGCTTCTCCATCAATTTTAACTCTTAATTTAGATAATTCTTCTGCATCACATTTTCTTGGACAACGAAGTATCCATGATAAACTTTTTCTCTCAATTCTTTTATATTCAATAATCATTTAATACCTCCACGAATATTTTAAAATAAATTTATATGATATCTTTTTGAATAAATCCAACAATAGAAACACTCAACCAAATAAGATATTAAATATTATTGATTAATTATAACATAATTGGTAGTTCTTATAATTAAATTTTTGTATATTGATTAAATAAAAAGCAAAATTCCATTTATATGATTTTTCTAGCATTTATCAATTCTTATAAAATCGTGTTTAATTATATCTTCATACTTCTCCTAGATTCGATGATATCATGTATAATAAAAAAGACTATCTATTTAATTTAGATAGTCTAAAATTACTATTACTTATTTCAAGTGATTTAATTTCATCTTATACAATTTGTTCTAATTTTTCTTTATCTTCTGATTTGATTCCCTAAATTTTTCTTCATTTTCATTCGCATCATAAAAAGCATTACAACCAATTAATAAAGCACAAATAAATATAACTACAATTAGCATATTATTATCCCCCTTTAATATATAATTGATTATGAGATTATATATATATTATACCACGTTTTGTAAACGTTGTGATATTTTTTTTTTTACTTTTTATCAGCTTATCTAATGAATTATATCCAATACTATCATTTAGTAATTTTCTGTATACTTTTCTAGCCCTCTTGCCAATAGTAGAACTAAAAACAACTGAAAAAAGATAGTATTTTGGCAATTAACTATACTATCTTTATTTCTACCATTTTTTTAATTATTGTACCTTGTATAATAGACTTATCTATATTATCATCAATTCGCCTTTTTACATTCAAATACCTTATATTATATTTATATCATCCTTAGTAATCTACCAATCTATATCCAACTCCAACTTCTGTATAAATATACTGGGGTTCAGCTGGATTCTTTTCAATTTTTCTTCTAAGGCTTGCCATAAAAACTCTAAGGGACTGAGTTTCATTTCCAACTGCAGTTCCCCAAATTTCGCGGATAATAAAATTGTGAGTTAGCACTTTTCCTGAATACTGGCAAAGAAGAGCCATTATTTTATATTCTATAGGAGTTAAATGTATATCTTCAGTATCTATAATTACTTTTCTTTTATTAAAATCTACAATTAAATCTTTCACTTTAAAAGTATCCATATTCTTATTCTCACTAGTATTTACTGTACTATGCCTTAATGATACTCTAATTCTAGCTAATAATTCTCCGATTCCAAAAGGCTTTGTCAGATAATCATCTGCTCCTTTATCTAAAGCCTCTATTTTCTGTCTTTCATTTTCTCTTGCTGAAACAATTATTATAGGAATTTTAGACCATTCTCTGACACTCGAAATAACACCAATTCCATCCATATCCGGAAGTCCTAAATCTAATATTATTAAATCTGGCTTATGTGACATTGAAAGTGCTATAGCTTCCATTCCTTTGTCAGTTTCAATAAAGTTAAATCCTTGTGCTTTTAAAGCTGTTATTATGAAATTCCTTATAGGCTTATCATCTTCCACAACAAGAATATATGGCTTATTGTCCATTAACGTTGTCCTCCTTTGGAATATTAAACTTAAAAATAGCTCCTCCTTTGTTATCTCTGTTATGAGCACTAATCATTCCACCATGTGCTTCTACTATTGATCTGCAAATTGCAAGACCTAAACCAACTCCCCGTCTAGAATCTGATATTTTATTTCCATTAGTAAAAAATCTATCAAATATATGCGGTAATATGTCTTCTGATATTCCCATACCATTATCAATTACTTCAAAAATGATATTTTGCTCTTCCTCATATACTTTAACTTCAATTAAAGAACCTTTAGGTGTAAACTTGATGGCATTGTCAAATAGATTTATGAGTACTTGTTCAATTAAACTTCCATCCATTGGCGCCATTATAACATCTTCCGGTACTGTTACTTTTATTTTATTGTCTTTAAATCGTTTTGAAGTCCTTTGAACTGCTTCATATACTACTTCTTCTACAAGCTCCAGGTTCTTTTTAATTTTCATGTTTCCTCCATCGAATCTTGTCATACTAAGCAAGTTTTCTACTAATCTAATAAGCCATTCAGTATCATCATAAACACTTTGAAGTAGTTCTCCTTTAGTTTTTTCTGATATAAGATCACCTGTTTCAATAATAGTACTGACAGCACCCTTAATACCTGCAAGTGGACTCCTTAAATCATGAGAAATTGACCTTAATAGATTACTTCTAAGCCTTTCACTTTCAATTTCTAAATTAGACTTCTTTTGAGTTTCAGCTAAGATTTCTCTATCTAGTGCAATATATATTTGACTAGCAACTGTTTCAAAAGTAAATTTTTGTTCAGGTTTTAAAGGTCCATTAATACATGAGATACCTAATACCCCTAATATTTTTCCATGGCTTTTTAAAGGCATATAATATCCTTTTGCTCCATAAAAGGTATTAGTTCCAGTTCCTGATTCCTTATCATTTAAAAATGTCCAATAAGCAACAGCCTCTTCATCTTTATTTAGTAAAGTTCTATCTTTTTCACCTTTAGTGGCAGTATAAATAAATGGAGTTGAAAGTTTATTTTCTTGTTCTAAATAGCAGATAACAGTTCTTTCTAATAGCCTTGATAAATATTTTATCCCTATTCCTACAACATCTGCAGTACCTGTTGCACTTAACAATTTTTTGCTTACCCTGTATAAATTTCTTGTTCTATTTTCTCTTTGTGAAGAATTAAGTGCTTCTCTTTGTATTTTATTTGTAAGTGTACCAATTGTAAAAGTTACTATTAACATTATCGGAAATGTTGCTAAATAGCTTTTATCATAAACCTCTAGAGAATACCGTGGAGCTGTAAAAAGGTAATTAAACAAAAATATACTTACAATTGACCAAATAAAACCTAAAATATATCCTCTTGTTTTAATATTTACAATAATAACACCCAAGATAAAAATCATAATGACATTAGCATCATTAAAACCCAAATAATCAATAAATAAAGAAATTATTGTAGTAATTAGCATTATTAAACTGGATATTAAAATTTCTTTCTTTGACACATTGAATTTTTGCTTATTCTTTTTTATAGTATATTTTTTATCGTTATCATAAGCTGCATTTGGTATAACGTAAACATCTATATAAGAGTTAGATTCCATAAGTTTATCAACTATATCTCTAGCATAAAAATGAAATAAGTTATCTGGTTTTTTATGATTTTTACCTATAATAATTTTAGTTACATTTCTAAATTTCGCATATTCAATTATCTGTTCAATAATATTATCACTATATACAGTTACTACTTCTCCGCCTAACTGTTCAGCTAAAGCAAAATTTACATTTAATCGTTCTCTATCTTCCTTACTTAAATTTCGCGTTTTTGTTGTTTCAACATAAAATGCTATCCATTTTGAATGATGTGCTTCAGCCATTCGTGTAGCTGTTCTTATAACTCTGGAAGATGAGGGTGATGGAGAAATACAGGCAAGCACTGCATCTGATGTTGGCATTACACTTATCTGCCCTTTTGATAGTCTTACACTCTCAACTTCATATTTTACCCTATCTGCTGTTCTTCTTAAAGCTATTTCTCTAAGGGCAAATAAGTTATTTTTAGTGAAAAAGTTATTAAAAGCTTTTCTTGTCTGCTCTTTGCCATAAACTTTTCCCTCACTAAATCTATTAAGAAGCTCATCTGGTTCAATATCGATTAATTCTACTTTATCGGCTTCATCAAATACCTTATCTGGAATTGTTTCTCTTACAGCAATATGAGTTATACTTTCAACTATATCATTTAAACTTTCAATATGCTGAACATTTAAAGTGGTATAAACATCTATTCCAGCCTCTAAAAGTTCCTCGATATCCTGCCATCTTTTTCTATGCCTTTCAGTTCTAGCATTAGTGTGGGCAAGTTCATCTACTAATATTATCTGAGGTTTTCTAGCAAGAGCCTTATCTAAATCAAATTCCTTTAAAGTTATTCCTTTATAATTAATAACTTTAACTCCTATATCTTCAATTCCACTTACTAAAGCCATAGTTTCTGGCCTAGCATGAGGTTCTACATAACCAATTACAATATCCTTACCCATCTTTTTCATATCATGAGCTTCCATAAGCATAGTATAGCTTTTCCCTACCCCTGCTGCATAACCAAAAAATATTTTTAATTTTCCTTTTGTAGATTCATTTTCTTCTTTTTTTATTTGATTTAAAAGATAATCTGGATTTGGTCTCTTATCAATATCTATTTAAATCACTCCTTACTCTCATTTATCTATACTTAATATTTATTAGAATTATATAACAATTTACATTAATATAAAAGATTATGTTATAGGCCTCCTCATTAATAGTGAACCCCTATCAAAAACATGTGGATACTATCCCTGTAAAGTGACGGCTAACTCAAATAAAAATTCTCTATTTTTACAAGAATTAAGTGTAATACATACTAGAAAGTACGGGTACTTTTTTGTACAGTGTTTCATCAGAGAATATAATTGTAGGAGTTATTCATTAGAAGTTGTTCCATTTTTGCTTGTCATAATGAATATTGGAATCATGCAGAAATGGGTACAACTTCTAATAGTAGAACTCCACAAGTATAAAAGTTCTTAATTGTGCTATCGCACTTTTTTTATATGTGTATATTCTCTAGAAACCGAAACAACAGAGTATCCATTCTTTCGGTTGGCCACCACTACATTCTAAATTACCTGCTTTTTAAAAGTGAAGCTATTTCAGTATTAACTTTTACAATATTTACTCTTGGCTCTCCAAATATACCTAAAGTTCTTCCTTCAGTATATTTATCTACTATTTTATGAAGGTCAGCTTCACTTATTCCTGATGCTTTTGAAACTGCTGGTATTTGAATTTCTGCTGCTTGAGGACTTATATCTGGATCAAGCCCTGAAGCTGAACTTGTAAGTAAATCTGTTGGAATATCTTCCTTTTTAACCCCAGGATGAGTAGACAAGAAATCTGCTATTTCATTTTCTACTCTATCTTTAAGAGCATCATTGGAAGGTGCTAAGTTTTGAGATCCTGAGCCTACTCCAGTATAGGCGGCTATACCATTTTTATCTGGTTTTGTATCAGACTCTGTATATGTGTTGTAGGTTACAGACGAAATTCTTCCTATGAAAAACCTAGGATCTGTATAACTTTGCCCTATAAGCTCTGATCCAACTTCCTTTCCATCAA
>JARLHR010000058.1 GCA_031292145.1 Clostridium sp.
AAGTTTCTTAATGGGAGGTTGTTCCATTTTTGCTTGTCCTGAGCTTGCCTCAGGAGCATGCGGAAATGGGTGCAACCTCCCATTTAGAAACTTCCAGCGAAATTTTCGCAGTCCTATGGAACAAATATGTATTCAATTTCGCTTGACTATACGCATAAGTATGATTTTCACTTTGGGTATAATTATTTTATAATTTTAAATTCATAACCTTGCTTTTTTAAATATTCTATTATTCCAGGTAAAGCTTTTGCTGTTTCTTCTTTACCATAAGTATCATGCATTAATATTAATGCCTTTTCTCTATTACCTATAGTTTGTATAGCCTCCTGAGTCAACTTAGCTGCATCTTTATGTCCACTTTCTGCATCTCCTGATAATGCATTCCAATCAATTTGATGCCAGTCTTTTTCATGCAAAGCTTTGTCCACTGCCTCTGCTCCTTGTGGATCCTTTTTACTCCATGTCTCTTGTCCTCCTGGAAATCTAATTGCTCGTGTTGAAAAATCTTGCCCCAAAACATTTTTTAAAGCTTTATCTGTTTTATCAAAGTCAGACATACAATTTCCCAAATTTATCTTCCCCTTTGGAAATAAGTAGTTATAATCATGTGAATAAGAATGAATACCAATTGCATTACCTTCTGCTATTTCTCTCTTTACTAAATTCTTGCTTGCATCATCTTTATCAACATATTTTCCTATAAGAAAGAAAGTTGCATTTACATTTTCAGATTTAAGAATATCTAATATTTGTGGCGTTACTGTTTCTGATGGACCATCATCAAAAGTTAAATAAGCAACCTTCTTACCATCAGCCCCATCAGGCTTTTGCCCTTTAATTTGTTGCTCAATATACTTTTCCAGATATGCAACATTTTCTACGCTGCTATTACTTTCTTTATCTACTGAATTATCAGCTTCTTGATCATCATTGCTGTTTTGTGAAGAATCCTTAACCGAATTATTATCAGCAGCTTGTACTGCTTGCTTATTTGTTGAGAACTTTTGAGCTATTAATGCACTTCCTGCAATTACAAATAATGCAACTGCAATAAATAATATAGTACTCCTCGCTTTCTTAATATTTTTTCTCCCATTTTTATTATTAACATAATTGCGTTTCATTTTTCTACCTCTTATATATTTACCAATTTATTTACTATTCACTATATAAGTTAACTCAAAAAATATTGGTCACTATGAATATATATAGTATAATTTTTCTAAATTTATACATATACATTAACCGAAATCAACTTGCTATCACATGAATAACAAGTTGATTTCCTCGTAAGAAAATTTCATAAATCTTTGATTCTATTATTTTTACAATTGATATTTAAACTGACTATTATAAAGTCCTGTGTAAATTCCACCTTTATTTACAAGTTCATTATGATCTCCTCTTTCAACGATTTTACCATTCTTCATAACAAGTATTATATCTGCATCACGTATAGTTGAAAGTCTATGAGCTATAACAAAGCTTGTACGTCCATTCATCATTGAAAGAAAAGCATTTTGTATTTTTAGTTCTGTTCTTGTATCTACATTACTTGTTGCTTCATCTAATATAAGCATTGGCGGATCTATAAGCATTACTCTGGCTATAGTTAAAAGCTGTTTCTGACCTTCTGAAAGATTTCCACCTGATTCAGTTATAAGCGTATCATAGCCATCTGGAAGTCTCTTTATGAAACTATGAATATATGCTGCCTTTGCTGCATTTTGAACTTCTTCTAAAGTAGCATTTGGTTTACCATAAGCTATGTTTTCCCTTATAGTTCCCTCAAAAAGCCATGTATCTTGAAGTACCATGCCAAATTGACTTCTAAGGCCATCTCTAGTAAGATTGTTTATTTCTTTACCATCTATAGTAATTTTACCTTTATCCAAATCATAGAATCTCATAAGCAAGTTCACCATAGTAGTTTTTCCAGCACCTGTTGGTCCTACAATGGCTACAGTGCTTCCTTTTTTTATATCAACGCTAAAATCCTCAATAAGTGGTACTTTCTTATCATAAGCGAAAGATACATTTTCAAACTTAACATTTCCTTCACATCCGGTTACATTTTCAGCATCTTTAAAATCTGCTCTTTCTGGTTCTTCATCTATGATAGAAAATATTCTTTCACAAGATGCAAGTGCAGCTTGAAGCTGAGTAGCAACACTTGTAATATTGTTTATTGGTTGTGAAAATTGAGTTGAATAAGTTAAGAAACTTGAAATTACACCAACACTTAATCCACTTAAAACTGAAAGGATTCCTCCAACCAAACCAACTAAAATGTATGTAACATTATTTACGAGTCTTGTTGCTGGATTTGTAAGTGATGAATAGAACTGAGCAAGTTGTCCACATTTATAAAGTCTTCCATTAATTTCTCCAAAGTTTTCTTCAGCTCTTTTTTCATATCCAAAAAGTCTTACTACCTTTTGATTTCCTATAATTTCTTCTATATATCCGTTTAGTTCTCCTAAAGTTTTTTGTTGTTCTTTAAACATTTTATTAGATCTTTTTGTAATAAAAGAAGCAATAAGAAAACAAAAAGGTGTCATTATTACTATTACAGCTGTTAATTTAAAACTTAAACTTATCATTAAAATAAGTGAACTTAATATGGTAATAATACCTGGGTAAAATTGCGTTATACCTTGAAACAATCCATCTGAAATGTTATCCATATCATTTGTAAGTCTGCTTATAATATCTCCATGAGGATGCCTATCAAAATATTTCAAAGGCAGATTACTTATCTTACTTAGCGCTTCATTTCTAAGATCCTTTACTGTGTTATAAGCTACAATATTGGCAACTATAGTAAAGAGCCATGTAAATATGGCACTTACTACATAAATTATTCCAAGTATTATAATCGTCTTGAGTAAACCATCAAAATCAACTTTGCCTTCAGCAATTATTTTATCAATAGCCTTTCCGACTATTAATGGCATAAATGCAATGAGTACATTACTTATAAGTGCAAATATTAAAGATGCAAACATATACCCTTTATATTTTGAAACATAACCTATTAATCTAGAAAATGTACTTTTTTTCATTTACATAGCCTCCTTTGTAATTTGAGAACTACATATTTCTTTATAAACACTTGATTCTTTAAGCAATTCTTCATGAGTTCCAACTCCTGCTAAATTACCATCATCTAAGACAATTATTAAATCAGCATCTTTTATAGTACTTATTCTTTGGGTAACCATAATTACAGTTGTGCCTCCAGAATTTTCTTTAAGAGCCTGCCTAAGTGCTGCATCTGTAGCATAATCGAGGGCACTTAAACTGTCATCCATAATTAATATTTCTGGTTTTTTTACTAAAGCTCTTGCTATAGTAAGTCTTTGTTTTTGACCTCCAGAAAAATTAACCCCGCCTTGAGAAATATATGTGTCGTATTTTTCAGGCATTTTTTCTATAAAATCTGCTGCCATTCCAATTTCAGCTACCTTCTTAATTTCGCTCATATTTGCATTTTGAGATCCCCATCTTATATTTTCTGATACGGTACCAGAAAATAAAACAGCTTTTTGAGGAACTAATCCAATGTTATCTTCAAGTTCTTTTTTATTATAATCTTTAACATCAATTCCATTTATTAACATTTCACCTTTGCTGGTATCATATAATCTAGGTATTAAATTGACTAATGTAGTTTTTCCTGAACCTGTACCACCTATTATTCCAACCATTTGTCCTCTCTTTACTTCAAAAGATATATTACTTATAGCATCTTCCTTAGAATCCTTATAAGAAAAAGATACATTATCAAATTTAAGTATTGGAGTATCTTCATCATTATTTTTAACAAAACGCCAATTTCCACTATACTTAATGCTTGGATCTGTATTAAATACTTCGTTTACACGAGCTGCACTAGCTGCTGCTTTAGTAAAGGTAACTATAAGATTAGCTAGTACTATAAGCGCTGATAAAACCATATTTATATAGTTTATATAGGCTATAACCTTTCCTGTTGTCATTGCACCTTCATTTACTCTTATTCCACCAAACCAAATTACTGCCATAAGTGCAAAATTCATTATTATGCTTGTAACTGGATTCATAAGTGCAGATATTTTTCCTACTTGAATTGCAGTACTTGCTAGTTCTTCATTTGATTCTTTAAATCTTATTTTTTCACCTTCTACTCTGGCAAATGCTCTTATAACTCTTATTCCAGATAGATTTTCTCTTAATATAAGTGCTAATTTATCAAGTTTTTTCTGAACCACTTTATAAAGAGGAAGTGATTTAGTCATAATAAGATATATAGCAAAAGCAAAAAACGGAATTGACAAATACATTATTAAAGATAATTTGATGTCAAGATACATGGCCATAATAATTCCACCAATGCAAAGAAATGGAACTCTTATAGCAAGTCTTATAAGCATTGCAAGACCAAGCTGAAGTTGATTTACATCATTTGTCACACGATTAATCAGAGATGGTGTTCCAAAATCATCAATCTCGTTATATGAAAAAGTTCCTATCTTTTTAAACAACTCATTTCTAAGAGCTGTTCCAAATCCCTGTGAAGCAATTGAAGCAAAATATTGACAGGTAAAAGATGATAACACTCCGAAAATCGCCATTAAAAGCATTATTAATCCTATCTCAAATATGTAATTAATATTTCTTGTTCCAATACCTTTATCTGTTATAAGAATCATTATTGTAGGTATTGATATTTCAAAAATGGCCTCAAGCAATTTAAATATAGGACCTAAAATAACTTGCTTTTTATAGGGTCTTACGAATTTTAATAGATTATTCAAGTTTTCTCCTCCAATCTTATATAGATATCCAAATGTGAACTTAGACTTATGTGGTATCCTACCGAAATTCCATACATTTTTGTTCCACAGGACTATGAAATTTCCACTTGAAGCTTCTAAGCACAAGGTTGTGCCCATTTCTGCATGCTCCCAATATAAAATTGTGACAAGCAGTAAATGGTACAACCTTGTACTAAGAACCTTCACAGCTCAATTTCAAATGCCTGTTTCACAAAAATGTATGGAATTTCTAGTATGGAAATACATTCTAATTATAAGTATAAGTCTTAAATTGGATATCTATAGATAAACAAATCAAAAATATTACTTATCACTAAAGATTGCTTGTTTATCTATATTGAATATTTGTAAAATTTCCTTTATCATTATAACAAAAACAAATACATATAAAAAATACATAATATATATGAGTGTCATACAATTTTTATATATGAGAAGGTGAACAGAATGGATATTAAACAATTAAAATATTTCTATGTAATTGCAGAAGAAGGCCAAATAACAAGTGCTGCCAAAAGACTCCATATTGCCCAGCCTCCTCTAAGTTATCAATTAAAAAGCTTGGAAGACGAGTTAGGTGTAAAACTTGTT
Organism: Clostridium sp.; assembly: GCA_031292145.1. Lineage (GTDB taxonomy): Bacteria > Bacillota > Clostridia > Clostridiales > Clostridiaceae > Clostridium. The sequence continues at coordinate 5,412 of JARLHR010000058.1, forward strand.
GAGAGAGGAAGCCGCAACATAAAATTAACCGATGCAGGACTTATACTTTATAAACGTGCTAAACAAATATTATCTCTAGCAAAATCTACTGAGGATGAATTAAAAGATTTTATACAAGGAACCCATGGAACCCTATCAATAGGTACTGTATCTTCATCGGGAGCATCACTTTTAGATAGTAGACTAAGTATCTTTCACGATAAGTACCCATTTATAAATTTTGAAATTCATGAAGGAAACACGTATGAACTATTAGAAGCATTAGATAAGGGTATAACTGAAATTGCTATTGTCAGAACCCCTTTTAATAATTCCGGAATAAACTCAATTTTATTACAAAAAGAACCTATGGTTGCAGCGATGATAAAAGATTTAAGTTGGACTGATAGTAAAGTTATTGACATTACAGAATTAAAAAATAGACCATTAATATTTTATAGAAGATTTGAGCGACTCATATTTAAAGTATGCCAGAATTCCAATTTTCAGCCAACTGTATTTTGTAAAAACGATGATGCAAGAACTTCCTTACTTTGGGCAAACTCTGGACTTGGAATCGCTATAGTCCCAAAATCCTCAATAAAATTAATAGGCTCTTCAGATATAATTTTCAAAGAAATTGATAATGAAGAATTATCAACTCAAATAGCTATAATATGGTCTAAAACAGGTTATCTATCATCTGCTGGGAAAAACTTTTTGAACATGTTCTCAAATACATAAAATCTTAATTTAAGCTTTATTATAGATATCCAAAGCATATTCTAGACTTATGCGGTAATCTACCGAAATCAAATACATTTGTGTTACGCAGGACTATGAAAATTTCGCTGAAAGCACTAAATGGGAGCTTGCATTAACATTAGCTTGCTCCCACTTTCAGTGTGACAAGCTAATGTTAAACAAGCTCCCATTAAGTGCTTTTAGCATCGAAATTTTCAAATGCATGCTACACACAAATGTATTTGATTTCTAGTCTAGATATATACTCAAAATTAAGTATGATTTCATAATAATTCAAGTTATAAGTGCAAATCTTAAATCGATATCTAAATAGGGGTCCTCATTGAAAATTATATTTAAACCTGTAATTTTTGTAATAACTGTATTTAAGGAAAAGACTTTATACAGGTAAGAGGTAAGAAGTAAGAGATACGGAAGAAAAGCCATAGGCTTTTCAATAAAAATATTTTTTAGAAATCCCATTAAGGGATTTCATCATTAACTCTTAGTTCTTAGCTCTTAGTTCTTAACTAATTAAATACATTATTCCTGATCAAAAATCAAATAACATATAGTAAATAAACTTCTCTATGCGTTTCCCTAGATAGATATCTTATTTTCCAAGTTATTTATTATAACCAATTTCAATCAAAAAGTCTCCTAAATCTTTATCTAAATTCATTATATGATTTTTGACCCAATTAACTAGGTTTTGCTGAATATTTAAAACTAATAATGTTGATGCTCCATGAGTTTCAAAAACTCTTCTAAATTCTTTAAGATCACTTTTAAAATCTTCATGTTGTATATGTTGTATATCCAATAAAGGATAATTTGTTTTATTTTGAATTTCTTCTTCTTCATTAAAATGCTTAACTACATATTCCTCAAGAAAATCTAGCGTTTTAATAACCTCATCATTACTTTTTCCATCTTCGATAGATGTCAATAATTGCTCCAAACGATTAAATAATTCTTTATGCTGATTATCAATGCTATCAATTCCTATATCTAAACTACAATCCCAAGTTAAATACATAAAAATCACCTTCCATAAAATATATTTTATAATCTTAAATATTTATATTTCGACATATCATACAGAATACCTTTATTTTTTGAGGATGTGGTTACTTTTTCATGCCCAAATTTCTATTCAATTCAATAAATATATATGCTTTAACAAGGCTTAAGTTTTGTAGTAAATTATAGAAAATTGTAGTATTTTATGGTAATATATTTCTATATTAAAAGTGTAATAGCAATTAATTTAACACATTGGAGGAACATGCATGAATAATGATTTGCCATGGTATACGCAAAAATCCTTAATAAAGGAAAAAGGCGGTACTATATTAGATGTAAACGATAAATTTTGTGATTTAACGCAATTCAGCAAAACTGAATTATGTGGGAAAAATATTATTGATGTTTTAGATAAATTATTTAGATGTACAAATCAAATAGAGATAACTGATGAAGAAACACAAGCCACCCTATTTACAAAGACTTTTGATGTAAGGTTTGTCAAAATAAAAAAATATACTCATGCTGATACAATAAAAAACTATTCGCATTCTGATAAAATAGAAAACTTTGCACACTTTGATAATAGTACTAATTTATATATTTTTGATGAGATAGAAAATTCACGACTTGATAATAAACTACTTTTTGTTGAAAATTTAATAAACGATAATAAAATTGGTATAGGAATTTTCACTGCCGCTGACTTAAAACTTATTAAGGCAAATCAAAAATACTTAGACTATATACCGGAACCTTTTAATACTAAGGAAGTTGTTTATGGAAAATGCCTTGGTGAATTTATGGATAAATTTAAGAAATGTGGCGGAGAAAATGCATTTACTAATATTATAAAAAATAATAAACCAGTATATTTATCTGAATTAGCTGGCAATGCTTTAGGAGACAATGATTACTGGGATATTACTATTACTCCTATATCTGAAAATGGTGAAGTAAAATACATTATGTCTATGTTAGAAAATGTTACGGACCGAGTCCTCAGCAGGAAACATATACAAAGGAAAAATAGGCAGTTAGAAAGTATTATTGAAAGTGTTGAAGATATAATTTCTATAGTCGATAAAGACGGAAAATATGTAAGGCAAAATAAACTTGTGAAAGAATTACTTGGAGAAAATTCCGATAGAAGTGTAGGATTTTCAAGTTGTTTAGGTAAATATTATGATTTAGCTGGTAATCCTATTTCTTTAAATGATTTATGTTTTATAAAATTATTAAGTGGCAAAAAAGTAAAAGGCGAAAGATTAAAGTATGTATATAACGATAAAGAATATTATTTAAATATTAATGCAATACCCATTTTTGATGAAAATAAACAATTTGAGACGGGTGTAATAGTTATCCACAATATTACTGAACTTGTACAAAACAATAAACTGATATCTACTCAAAAGAAGGAACTTGAAATAATATTTAATAATATGTATGATGGATTAGCAGTTATAGATAAGAATGGTAATTTCATAAAGAAAAACAAAGCTCTTAATGAGGAAATAATTAAAAACTATAATGTGTCAACCTTTAATACAATTGAGGACATTGAAGCAGGATGTCAAAAGTATTACAACGATAATGATGAAGAATTAGATTTGAAAGAGTTGCCTGCTTATATGGTTTTAAAAGGTGAAACAGTAAAACAACGACGTGTGGTAATAAAAAACACAATTGGTAAAGTCCATCTAGACTTTAATGCTGTACCTATTTTTGACGAAAAGGGAGATTTCCAATATGGAATAATTTTATCTCATGATGTAACACACATTATAGATAATAATAATAAAATAAAGCAACAACAGCAGCTTATTATTGAAGCAGAGCATGAGAAACTAAATGCATTTGAAAAAACTCTTGCCATGAAAGACGAATTTATATCCTTAATTTCTCATGAATTTAAAACTCCACTTAATGTAATCTATTCAGCAATTCAGTTAATTGAATATATCTATATTAATGATATACCAGATAAAGTGAAAGATTTAATTAAAAATATAAAACAAAATACATTTAGACAGCTACGTCTTGTAAATAATTTATTAGACATTACAAGATTAAATTCTGGGCGGTTTAAGTTAAATATAAGGAATATTGATATTGTATCTTTAACAAGACAAATTTCTCAATCTGTAAAATTATATTCAGATCAAAAAAATATTAAATTATTATTTAAATGTAGCCTAAGCAGTAAAAATATAGCCGCTGATGATGAAAAACTTGAAAGAATTATATTAAATCTACTTTCTAATGCAATAAAATTTACTGATGAAGGAGGCACAGTTACTGTTAGTCTTGATGAAAATATAGAGACAAATATGATAGTAATAAACGTTTCTGATACAGGAATGGGAATTCCAATTGATAAACAAGAGCTTATATTTGAACGTTTTGGACAAGTAGATAGTAATTTATCAAGACGTGCTGAAGGAACAGGAATTGGATTATCACTTGTAAAAAAATTTGTTGATGTTTTAAATGGGAATATAGAATTAGAAAGTGATCTAGGTAAAGGAAGCACATTTCGGATAATTTTACCTACAACTCAATGTATTGACAAAGATAGAAATGAAGTATTCTTAGATGGAAATAATAGATTAGTAAATGCATTACATGTTGAGTTTTCTGATATATATTTATGATAATCTTAAAATAGACTTTAGTACTATTGATATACAATTGGTAACATTCTGCTCTTATAGGTAGTATCCCTATATTTGGAACAAAACCAGTAACCATCAACGTTTTAATTTATGAAACGTTGATGGTTTAATTTCCTTACCAACCTATCTCCACATTTATAAATATCTTTATATAGCTGTCAATTTTAACGACGATAAAAATGTAGTGGTTAAAATTTAATTTGCCTAATTTTTTTTTAATATGTAATTATTCAAATCAACTCGTATATAACAATAACTCTTTGCTCTTAGTTCTTAACTAATTAAATACATTATTCTTGATCAAAAATCAAATAACATATAGTAAATAAACTTCTCAATGCGGAAGGCATTTGAAAATGAGCTCATTTGCATACTCAATTGCATGAGGATAAAAACATTTAAAGTCATTTTCAAGACTTTCATAATTATTAATAAGTTCATCCATAGGATTTATTAGGGGATGCTTTGTATTAGAAAATCTTTTAGAAATACGCTCTACTGTTCTTTCGATACCACTTATGTCTCTGTAGGAAAGAAGCCAGTTTTCTTCTATCATAAAAGGCATTCTTTTTATTAATTTATCTGGTAGGCAGTAAGAAAACTTTTCAAGTATATTATAAAAATTATCTACATATTCTTCTAATAATATCGAAGAGTAATCATCCCAATTTTTAGCTAAAAAATGATCATAAAATATATCAATCAGTACACCTGAAAGGCGCCTATTGATGCTGGAAATTCTTCCTCTACTCCTTAAAAAATCTGGATGTGAATCCGTAAAAGTATCGAGCTTTTTATGCATAAAAATTCCCTGCTTTATGGAGTATTCAAATTCATTTTCCAAAGACTTATTAACAAAATCCCCCAGAAAATTTCCTAGCATATTTTCTTCGCTATTATACGAAAGATATATATGAGCTAAATAGTTCATTTTTTCTCCTTTCAAATCCCATGGCGCTGAGCAAAATAACACATGCCTAACTCACCATTTCTCGTTAATTTACAATTTTATAATCTACAAAGCCTTAATAAAAGCTCAGAACTTTTAAAGTACTTAAATAATTGAAAAAATAATTATTATCAGAATCTCTTTCAAGGAAAAAAGAATTTCACTTAATTCAACACACTGTAATAAATATTATAAGTTTAGAATATATAAGGAATTAATGCCCATGATTTTTTTTATGTATTTCTCATATTCTTCACCAAATTCTAATATTAAAAATCTTTGTTCTCTATTTATTTTTATAATATAAGTAATTAAAATGATACAAAATCCCATAATAGAGGCTAAACTTCCCAATGTAATAAAAGTTCCAAAAAAGCCACATACTATTCCTGTATAAATAGGATTCCTTATATATTTATACGGTCCACTACAAACTAGTCTTTGCCCCTCTACTTTTTGAATGGCTCCGCTCCAATTTCTGCCTAATACTATTCTAGCCCATATTGCAAATAAAAGAGAGAATACTAAAATTGCGATACCTATATATTCAACATATTCATAATTAGGTATTATCCTATTCCATAAGAATATATTTTTAAATTGAAAAAAGGTAATGGCATAAGAAATTATTACAAATATTAAATGCACTACTCTTTGTATGCTCCTTTGACCACTTGATTCTTTTTTTACATTTGACCTAGTTTTTATCGCTGCAAATATCCAGTAAATCCAAAATATACCCCAAATATAGCTAACTACAGTAATATTACTCATAAAATCCTCCTCATATTTTATTAGACTTAATTATCACTTTTAATATATTTTTCAGTAATTTCTAAAAACGTATCTTTTGTCACTGAATTCATGTCATCTAAAAACCTCAATATAGTGACTTTCTCCTCATCGTTATATTGAGCTATAATATCTTTTTTCTTATTATATGATTTCCCGTGAATTTTTTTATGAATTTCACACACATTTAATCCTAATTCAGTCAAATCATAATATACTTCTTTATTGTTTCCTTCCTTTTGATACTTCGAAACATAACCTTCCTTTAATAACTTTTTGCACATTTTAGTTATAGCACCTGTTGTCATACCTAATTCTTGTGATAACTTAGTTATATTTGCATCTTCGATATACTCTATAGCCGCAATGCAATGGATTTGTGAAAAAGTGAGTTTATTCTTAATATTAGGAACATCTATTTCATTATTTTCTTGTATTTTTTTTAGTGAACATATAATCTCATTAACAATATCCACATTAAATTCCCCCTCAATATTTCTTCCTTGGAAGTAATATTATACTATAACATTATTTCTTCCATGTCAATATTCTTTACCTTAAATTTTACTTAATGATCTAATGCTTATATAAATACTATAATTATTGAGTTTTCATTTTCTGCATAATTGATATTCATATATAAATCTTTATATTCACAGGATTTATCATCAACTTTCTTATTGAACCAAAATAAGAAGAGTAATCTTTTTTATTATTCCTTAGAAGACAATTCTTATAATATCTTATTATATCAGCTTCTTCATCGCTTTTATTTTTACTCATTATCCTTTATTTACGGCATGGTTATCTATATCAGCTATAAGCAACATAGTTTTTAGTGCTTCCCTAATTAGAATTGCACAAAAAAAAAATCGCAAATTCATTTCTTGAATAATGCGATATTTTAACATACTATCTAATATATATTTCTTCATTAATGCTACAGTTTCTTATCGAAGCACATTTGCCATTTAACGTACCTTGATTATGGATACTTAAAACAACTACTTCATACTCAAAATTTACTCCACCATAAGCAAGAAACATTTGTCTATTATGAATTGTACCAATTCCATGTAATTGAACTTCATTATTTACAGACCAATTGAGGTCATATAAATTATCACTTTGTTCCTTTTTTATAATCTTTAAATCAAAAACAGGAGATTCATATTCTTTTATAAAGTACCTAACCCTATAATTGCCTTCAAAACTTTCACTTGTTTCATTCCTTAATGCAATCCCTGAACCTAATGTATCAAAATTCTGTGTTGAAGCCCAAAGTGCTGAATTTGACCTTAAATCACCTATTTGCTTGTACACACCAATTCCAGCCATTGGAACTTTCTTCTGATATCTTGACACAAGTAACTTATCATCAACAAACATTCCAATTCCTAAATACTCATAACAAGTATTTTCTTTGTCTATCTTCCAAGCACACTTATATGCCTCACCTATCTTTTCAATACTAAGAGTACCTTTCCCATCATTAAATTTCCAATTACCCAAAATACATTTCTCTTCATAACAGTTCATTATTTCACCCTCAATTTAATTACATTTTTTCAGTTTAGAATAGCAACAAATATCTTACCATTATAAGTGAATTATAGCATAGTCTAACAATTTCTTATCAATCAATCTTTAAAATTCATAATTTATTAACTATTATTAATAGCCAGTTATACTATCTACTATAAAACTATCACATTATTCAGCTTTTATTTTACAACTTACCAATGGTCAATTCATTGTCAAATATAGATAGAAATTCTGTGATTTTTATTTTATCACTTTCAGTTCCACAAAAATTAATACTTAGGGTAATTTCGTTATCAAAAGTTGTTACGGCAATCTGAAAATACGGTTTATATTTAATAGAACCACATATAAATGTATCTTTTATGTTTAAACCATCAAATATTAGTTTATTCTTATCTATAATTCCTATATTAGTCATAGCTATAGTTGGATTATTAAATGATTTACTTATGATTTGTTTAGCTTTTTTATATGGAAGTATACTAAATATAATTTCAATCATTAAAGGACCCTTAAGGCATGAAAAGTTGTCTTTCTCAGAATCCATTGAGTTTTTAACTTTTAAAAGTGTTTCTTCATAAGTCTGCCCTATTTCATACCCTACCTCACATATCATATTTGATGTAAGATTGCATATCCCTTCAGATTTTCTATTAGGAAGATATCTTCTCAAATCAACTGGACAAGGCAATGATAGATGATTAATTTTAAGTACTTTACATAGAGATCTTATATATGCTGTAAGCAATACATCATTTATAGTCGCATTATTTGTTTTTGCATAAGCTTTAATAAGAATAAATTTTTCACGAGGTATTTTTCGTACTAATATAAAAGGATTATTATTATCTCCCTCAAGCGGGAAAACTACTCCACTATTATATTTTGATAATTTAGCTGAAGTTGTTAATATTTTAATCTTATCTAAAATATTGAATTTTTTAAATATCTGATTTGTACCTCTTGAACTCATTTTCATATCCAATACATAATTAGGGTTACTTTTTAAATAAGAATATATTGAACTTAGCATATACAGGTATTCTTTAAAGCCAACTCCATCAGAAAGCATATGATTCATTATTATACACAGACTGTCAGACTTTACACTTCTTATGACGTTAATCATAATTTGAGGACCAAAGTTCTCTCTTGTCTTTACCACAATAAGTTTTTCAATAGTTTTTTCAATAGTTTCAGCTTCAATGATTTTTACTATATCTTCAGACGTAAATTTACAATCTTCCCAATATGGAAATTTGAAATATGATTTCTCAACAAATTTACATCCTAGTATAGGAAATGCACCAATTGATATATTGACTGCTTTTTTTAGGTAGCTTTCATCAATATGAGTATCAAAATGTATTACACAATGAAGCTGATGATCATTGAATTTTCTAAATATATGCTGCATTACATCCCACGTAGCAGCTTTATAGGTTACCATATTATTTTTTGACATTCTTTCCTTTATTCCTTTCATCTAATATTTTAATCCACACAAATATATCCTTATTATAGAATATTTTGTGAATATAATATTATTCAATTCTGAAAGAATATTTTTATAATTTACTACGTTAAATCTACAGGAGATGTATTAAACAAAACATAAGGCCATACTTTATGAAATAATAAAAAGCCAAAAGTAGAAGCCACTTTAAAATGTCTTTGCTTCTACTTTAGGCTACTTTCTTAGGCACATGAAAAAAAATAACAAGTCCAAAATGCCAAGATTATTGTATATTGTTTCTGAATTCTACTGGTGTTATTCCATGGGCTTTTTTAAATAATCTTGTGAAGTGCTCTACATTTTCGTATCCCACCTGCACTGCAATGTTCTCTACTGTCATTCCGCTTCCTTTTAACAAATTCTTTGCCTTATCCATTCTAATTTGCTTTACTATATCGCCAAATGTAGTATTTGTGCTTTCTTTAATATATTTTGATAAGTATGGCTTAGACAAAAAGAACGTTTCTGAGAGCTTTTCCAATGTAACTGTCTTATAATTTGATTGAATATAGTTTAAAACTTCTGTCATTCTTTCATCTGATATTCTCATATGCTTAATTTCCTCTAACTGGTTAACCGCTACTGCTAAAGCGGCAATAGAAGAATTAATAATATCATCTTCTATTCCAACACCCCAATAAAAATTATCATGGGATTTTATTCCCACATAAGTAACTGCTTTTGAAGTGGATCCCCTAGTCAATGAATGTTCTTCATATACATCTAATTCATAGTCAATTTGAAAGTACTGCTTTATTGCATTATTAACTGCATCTAATCTCCCATTTCCTTGTGCAGTTACACATTGTGTTTTGCCACCATGACAAATTGTAGCATCTGCTGTAATTTTGGCTCCCTGTCTAAAGTGACATTCCGGAATTTGAAACACACGGGAATTACGGATAAATTTCTCTTCGAAAATCTTATAAATCCCTTCTGGTGTCAATTCTTTATGAGCTTTGTCTGATACATCCTTAACTGTATATCCAAAAGCTTCTTGCATTTGTTTTGGAATTGAAATCCCGAAATTCTTTTGCAATATATAAGCAACTCCCCCCTTACCTGATTGACTGTTAATACGAATAACATCCGAATCATATTGACGCCCAACATCCATTGGATCAATAGGTAAATAAGGAACATCCCAATATTCGCATTCTTTATTTTCACGCCACTTCATTCCCTTTGAAATAGCATCTTGATGTGAACCTGAAAAAGCAGTAAATACTAATTCACCAGCATAAGGTTGACGCATACTTACTTGCATTCGAGTCAATCTTTCATAAGTTTCACATATTTCAGGCATATTTCTAAAATTCAACTTAGGATCTACTCCATGGGAATAAAGGTTCATAGCAGCAGTAATAATATCTAAGTTCCCTGTTCGCTCACCATTACCAAATAAAGTTCCTTCAACCCTATCTGCTCCGGCAAGTATACCAAATTCTGCATCACTGACTCCACTGCCTCTATCATTATGAGGATGTAAGCACAAAGTTACAGCTTCCCTATATCTCAAATTCTTGTGAATATATTCCACCTGACACGCAAATACATGAGGCATTGCATTTTCAACCGTAGTAGGAATATTAATAATAGCTTTATTTTCTTTTGTCGGCTTCCAAACATCTAAAACTGCATTACATACTTCAAGTGCATAATCTACTTCTGTTCCTGGAAAGCTTTCTGGGCTATATTGAAATGAGTAATTCCCCTTTTCTTCTTCTGCTATTTCCTTTAAAAGCTTGGCTCCATCTACAGCAAGCTGTTTAATTTCATCTTTAGATTTGCCAAAGACTTGCTCTCTTTGAGCAACTGATGTTGAATTATATAAGTGAATTATAGCATGTGGTGCCCCTTTAACCGCTTCAAAAGTTTTTCTAATAATATGCTCTCTTGACTGAGTTAATACTTGGATTGAAACATCCTCTGGAATCATATTCTTCTCAATCAAGGTTCTTATAAATTGGTATTCTGTTTCAGAAGCCGCTGGAAATCCTACTTCAATTTCCTTAAAACCTATCTCTATTAGCATATTAAAGAATTCCAACTTTTCTTCTAAACTCATAGGTTCAATTAATGATTGATTTCCATCACGTAAATCCACACTACACCATTTAGGCGCCTTATCTATATAATCTTTCTTTACCCAATCGTATGTTACAACTGGTGGCATAAAATACATTTTTTTATACTTTTCAAAATTCTCCATACTTATCACTCTCCCACTTCAAAGATTTAATACTAAATAACATTTAGGCAATACTTACAAAACAATCTCTCCGTACTTGTTTTTTCTTTTTCAGTCCAATTCATAAAAATTTTGCCTTACTGTTTCCTGTAATAAAGAATAGCATAATTTAAGCATAATTTTTAGTGATAAATTTAATCATTTTTCTTGATCAATTTTAATATCCATGTAACATATAAAGGGTTCCTCATTGAAAATTATATTTATAACCTGTAATTTTTGTAATAACTGCATTTAAGGAAAAGACTTTATACAGGTAAGAGGTAAGAAGTAAGAGACACGGAAGAAAAGCCATAGGCTTTTCAATAAAAATATCTTTTAGAAATCCCATAAGGGATTTCATCATTAACTATTAACTCTTAGTTCTTAACTAATTAAATACATTATTTAATTTTCATTTCATTTTTTTATATCAAAAAATGCAGCCAACTTAATGACTGCATCTTTATATCTATTAGATTTGAAATCCTAGTTAAGAAACTCTTCCTTGCAATACTCCAAAATGGTATTTTCTTCACCTTCAAATATATCTGACAAATATAATATAATTTCTTGGTACTCCTCTGGAAGTCCTTTGATTGTATCCCTAATCGTATCTTTCGTTATCCCACTCATAAACTCTCTCCTAGTATAAATCATTTAACATTATTATCGGCTATTTTCTAATTATCTTAATCTGACATCAAAATTTTCTATAAAAAATTTTATAGTTATGGCTTTAAATTCCACATAATAAAGCATATCAGACTTGTTCCTTGAACTGTTTTTTAATTGAAGATAATAATATTTTACCATTATCATAATATTTTACCATCATATATAACATAAAATATGTTACTTTATATCATGAAAACGTTTTTAAATAAATTTATATGAATTTGCTAGCAATAGTTCAAATCCGAGATCTTCTATTTTTTATATCATCTGAAAGATAAATTTTTATGAGTTTATAGGAGGAATATTGTATGTTAAAAAAGCTTTTCAAATGTGCTTTTTCAGGATTACTTTGCTTGAGTATTGTATCAGGTATTTCGGGCAGTATTTTAGGTTTAAATCCAATTGAGGCAAATGCTGCTACTTATTATAAAGGAGCAGATTTAAGTTGGCTGCCTGCTATGGAGTCAAATGGCTATAAATTCAAAAATTCTAGTGGAATTACACAAGATGAAATGACAATTATGAAAGGCTTGGGAGTTAATGCGGTAAGATTAAGATTATGGGTTAATCCTTCCAGCGATCCATATAATGGTATGTGTAATGAAACTCAAGTAATTGCAATGGCAAAACGTGCAAAGGCAATAGGTGCTGCTATTATGCTAGATTTCCATTACAGTGATACATGGGCTGATCCCGCGCACCAAGCAATACCTTCTGCCTGGTCAGGTGATACTACTATAAATCAATTAGGTACTCAAGTATATAATTACACATATCAAGTTATGACTGATATGAAAAATGCTGGAGTGACTCCTACATGGGTGCAAATAGGAAACGAGACTAATTCAGGTTTAATATGGCCCCTTGGAAATACTTCAAATGGCTTCACAAATGTTGCATGGATAATTAACTCTGGTTATAATGCGGTTAAAGCTGTAAACAGTTCAACACAATGTATTGTCCATTTGGCTAACGGCTACGATAATACTACTTTTAGATGGTTCTTTGATGGTCTTAAAGCTGCTGGTGGCAAATGGGATATTATAGGTATGTCACTTTATCCTACTGCAAGTAACTATGCTACTTACCTAAGTCAAAATTTGACTAATATGAAAGATATGCAATCAAGATATGGAACTAATGTTGTAATTTCTGAAGCAGGATTTTCATACAGTGACCCAGCTACTGCATCAAAATTCTTAACTCAGTTAAAGTCCAATGTTACGTCAATAGGCGGTGTAGGAATATTCTATTGGGAACCTGAATGTTACAATTGGAACAGCTATAATATGGGTGCAACAAATCCATCTACTCTAGAACCTACAAGTGCTATGTCAGCCTATTAAAAAAAAACTAGCACAACGCGTTGTATTATTGATTAAATCTAATTCTCTTCGGCTATAATCATATATGTAAGAATCATATTATCTCCTAATATAGTATCTTAAAAAAGGTAGCAACGATTCATTTCCATTGCTACCTTATTTCTATTTAATTAACTATAATTTTTCTATGATATTTCTTCTATGCTTAATAATTGTGGTTCATCATCTTTTTCTATTTTAATGTGTACTTTTGCGATTTTCATTTGCAAATTTCCTATCATTACTTTCACTTTACATATGAAATAATAATCCTCTATTCCTTTGTTCACTACTGTTATAGGTGTAAAACGCCATCCATATATTCCGTTTAGTGCTCTAGTTAATATTTCTTTTTCTTCTGCTGTAACTATTTTTCTGATTTCCAATTCTTCATTTTCTTCTTTCACACTAACAAACATCCTTTCCAAGAAATATATTATCTTAAGTTCTTGTCAATTGTTTGTCATTTTAGTTAAAAATTATTGGAGTTATCATGTTGGACTTAGGTATTCAATCTGGCCAGATTTCCAATCAAGTCCGTATTAATACTTTAGATGCCACAGCCCTCAGCCTGAATATAGAAACAACCCGTAAGTAACGATTAAGTTACCTACGGGTTTATTATTTATAATTAACTGAAAATTAACACAGTCATATCTCGTTATTTTATAATTTTAAATTCATATCCTTGTCCCTTTAAATACTCTATTATTCCCGGCAAAGCTTTTGCTGTTTCTTCTTTTCCATAAGTATCATGCATTAATATTATTGCTTTTTGCCTGCCTGCCACAGTTTTTATAACTTCTTGTTTTAATTGTTCTGCATTTTTAGGTGCACCTTCTGCATCTCCAGATAACGCATTCCAATCAATTTGATGATAATCTTTGTCATGTAATGCTTTATCCATAGCTTCTGCACCTGAAGGATCATTCTTATCCCACGTCATTTTTCCTCCTGGAAATCTAACAGCTCTTGTCGAAAAATTTTGTCCTAAAATATTTTTTAGAGATTGGCTTGTCTTCTCAAAATCAGACATACCATTCACTAAATTTATCTTTCCATTTGGATATAAATAGTTATAATCATGCGAATAAGTATGATTACCTATTGCATTACCTTCATCAAATTCTCTTTTTACTAAATCTTTGCTTGCCTGGTCTTTATCTATATATTTTCCTATAAGAAAGAAAGTTGCATGTACATTTTCTTTCTTAAGAATATCTAATACCTGTGGAGTAACTGTTTCTGATGGTCCATCATCAAAAGTCAAATAAACAACTTTTTTACCATCAGCACCATCAGGCATTTGTCCTTTCATCTGTTGATCTAAGTATTTTTCTACAAAGGCGGCATCTTCAACTTCAGAATTACTTTCTGTTGTCAGTGCTTTGCTATCTGTTTCATTTTTACTATCATTAGCACTTGATTCAGACTTTGTATCTTGATCAGTTCCAAGTGCTTGTACAGTTTTAGTATTTATCGAAAATCTCTGTGTTATTATACCACCTGCTATTACAACCAATACACAAATAGTAATAAATAAAATAGTAATTCTTGCTCTTTTGATGTTTTTATTTTTGCTTCTATTATATCTATTGCTATACTTCATTTTTTCATACCTCGTTATATCTTAATCATCTTTTGTTAAGTTAACTATATATAAACTACTTAAATCATTATAAGTAATTATTTAATAAAAATAGCTTGTGTAAATTCATCTAAATCTACATTGCTGTTTATTCCACTAACAAATCCTGTTTCGCTGTATTGATGTCCAACTCTTGAAAACCATATACTATTTGTTGGCAAATTGCTAAATGGTGTATTATTATAATTTGCTTCCCATAAAGGATAACTAGATAATCTTCCATCTAAATTACTCATGAAATCACTATATGTATATATACCTATATTCATATTACTTAATTTCTTAAATTCAGTTATAAATCTTAATGTATAATCCATAACATCAAACCCTGTTGACTCCACATCTAACATTGGTTTCAAATCATTTTTTTTGTCTTTTATACTATTATAGAAATTATCAGCCTGCGTTTCCGGAGCGCTTGTCCCAACTAAAAAGTGATAAAAACCAACCTTTAATCCAGCTGCTGATGCCCCATTATAATTAGTCTGTAAAAATGGATCCACATATGTTGTACCTTCAGTTGCCTTTATATACACTAATTGAACTCCACTTGATTTTACTGCATTAAAATCTATATTACCATCATAATTACTAACATCTATACCGTAATATTTACTTGAAGGATTTCCATTACTAGCAGATGAAGAAGAATTCTGACTAGATGTTCCATATCTCTTACCATCCGATCCAATCTTATATCCATCTATTGTAGTATCAGTAAGCATTCTTCCTGTAGCTGCATCTAAATAATAATTGCTTCCATTTGATGTAATCCATCCTGTAGCCATAGAACCATCATTATTTAGGTAATACCATGTTCCACTAAGATTTATCCACCCTTTTGCCATAGCTCCAGTATCATATAAATAATAATTTTTTCCACTATCTATAGTCCATCCTGTTGCTATAGTTCCATCAGCATTAAAGTAATACCACTGACCATTCATAGTAATCCATCCAGTTACCATAGAACCATTATCATAAAACATATAAATCTTATTGCTTATCTTATATAGACCTGTTACCATGCTTCCATCACCTTGAAGGAAATACCAATTGTTATTATCTTTAATCCAACCAGTTTCTATTATTCCACTCTTGTCAGCATAATACCATTTATTATTTACCTTTATCCATCCACTATTAGTAAACATAGCTCCTGAATCAGTTAAATAATATAAACTTGAACCATCAAATTGAATTCCTGTTGCCATAGATCCTGAGCTAGTTAAAAAGTACCACTGATTATTTACCTGTTTCCATCCTGTAACCATAGTTCCAGAATCATCCAAGTAGTACCAATCGCTACCATCATATAACCAACCAGTTGCCATCTTTCCATCATCTTTTAGGTAATACCAATTACTATCCGGTTTAATCCATCCAATTGCCTTAGTATTATCTGATTTATAATAATACCGAGCTCCATTTTCATTTTTCCATCCAATAGTTGATGTTATGTTAGGCTTGTTATCTCCAGTTTTAGTTATGCTTTGAGAATTATTTACTGGAATAGCATTTGATACATTAAGTGCAGCTGGTTTATTTTCAGGTGTTCCTGGATTTGGTGCTGCATTTGATGATTGACCGCTATTACTTGAATTTTCCACATCAGTAGTAGCCGCTTGTCCCCTTATTGTTGGAATTAAACATAAAACAACAATAAAAGTTATAACAAATGTAATAAGTTTCTTTTTAATATTCACACTAACCTACCCCTTATTATGTAATTAAAATTCTGCTTTTAAGTACTTTATTTAATAGCTATATTTAATGGAAAAACATTCCTTATATAATATTACCCTAGTAATTTTAAAAGTTAATTTTGTTTTTCCTCATACCAACATTTAATACGATACCTAACGCCATAAAATTCACAAGAATTGAACTCCCACCATAACTCATAAATGGCAGTGTAATTCCTGCAACTGGCATAATTCCAATAGTCATACCAATATTTTGAAGTACAGAAAACAAAAAGCCTGACGCTGTTCCAACGCAAATAAGCTGTCCAAGAATATCTTTAGATTCTTTTGCTAACTTAATCATTCTGTAAATCAAAATACAATATAATATTATAAGAAAAATAGCACCTAGCAGTCCCCATTCTTCTCCAACTGCGGTAAATATAAAATCTGTATGCACTTCTGGAATAAAACCTGAAGATGCACGAATACCTTTTAGAAATCCAGCTCCAGCTAATCCACCGGCTCCTATACTAATTATAGACTGCATCAATTGAAACCCTGCATCTTGTTGATATGCCTCTGGATTTAAGAACACTAGTATTCTCTGCCGTTGATATGTTTTTAATATACCACTAAACCATATGATAAGACTTAATGGTATTATAGATGCAAATCCTATATAAAGAACTTTTAAATTTAATCCTGAAATAAAGTAAATTCCTAATGTAATAAAAAAACAAATGAGAGTCATTCCTAAATTAGGTTGAATTACTATTAAGAACATTGGAATTAAAGCATAGAATGATAAAATAAGAAAATTCTTTGGATTATTTATCTTCCCTTCCATATCATCTAATTTTTTTGCAAGGATTAATATTAGTCCAAACTTTACAAATTCACCAGGTTCTATCGCTATATTCCCAATTCTTATCCATGATGCTGCTCCTTTTACCGATTTACTAGTTATGTCATTAAATAATAACAGTGCAACGCCTGCCCAGTAAATCAGTTTTGAATATGCTCCTAGAGTATTATAATCAAAGATTAAAATAAAATATACTACCACTAATCCAACAATTAACCATAATATTTGTAACCCACCATAGTAATATCCAAATTTTAAATGAGTTACACTATAGATATTTAAAATTCCAAAAATAGTAATAAGAATAGCTATGATAAGCATAGTAATGTCTAACTGCTTGAGAAGTTTTTTGCTAATTAAAAACTTTTCCATTTTAAATTCCTCCTAAAAAGTAAACCAAACAAACATACACTCTAATTATGTATTAACTAATGATAATAAACAATTATTTACGGTAAATCTTAATTTAAACTTAATATTTGACTTTAAATCATATAATTCAACTTTATATTTGCTCCAAATATTCATTAAAAAAAGTAACAGTTATAAAAGGATAATAATACAATAAATAAAAGCACTTATATTAAGAGGAAACCATGGAATTCAATGGATGGAATAGTTTTGAGGATTTTGCGAGAGCTTGTGGATATACTAATTGTAACAATGGCAGTGATAATGCAAGTAAAACAGGTAACGATAATGCAACAAATAATTTTTGTAATGATGGATGTAGAGATATACCAAATGGATTTCAATCTTTAAATCCTCAGTTATTCGTTGTAATAGGAGAAATACTCGGAGATATGTTATCAGAATGTATTCCTTTTAATGTTCAGGTTGCATTGGGAAATTGGCTAGTGCTAGTTGGTCAAGTACTTTTAACATATAATTCTCAACAACTATATTTTCAACAAGGACCAGGACGATTTTTTAATCCCAATAATTATAATGTAGATAATCAATTTTGCAATACTACACCTACAAATACTCCCCAGAATAATAACTCAAGTAGTAATAATAATAATAATAATAATAATAAAGATAAAAACTCTAGTTCTAATTCTACTGCAAAATCTGCTAAAAATAATGCTGACAAAATGGATGCACTAGAGTTGCGTATAAATGAGTTAACTACTGAAATTGAGAAAATGAAAAATATAATAGAAAAATAAATACCATATTATTCATTTATAAAATCTAAATAATATGGTATTTAAAATTATTGATTTATTACATAAGAACTTAATAATATCTTTGGCGTACTTCACTTGTAAAACCATAATCAACGATAACAGGTCTTCCATTTATCATTCCCCAACTACTTTTTCTCTCCAAGTCATCCAATAATAAATTAAAATCCCTCTTAATATCCTGCATTTCTTTTAAGTGAAACAGTGCATTTTTACCTCTAACATTAAAATACTTCCATACCACTGACATGCTATATATCTTATCTGCCTTTTCCATTATTAAAAGTTTGAAATCATTTGAAACTTGTACTACTTCTGCAAATAAACCTGAATCATCATATTCTGAAATATTATACTCAGACTTATTTTGAGCAATTCCTGCTCTATTTTTCGCCACTTTGATTACATATCCATTTTCCAAATCAAATACGTCTCTGCTGGAACCAGAACCAATATATCTATAATATCCTCGTTGTATATCAAACATAATTTGATTAAACATATCAGTCATTTTAACACCTGCTTCATGTTAATCTTTTTTTATTTATTAGTAAATATTCTGTACCTTATATTATTCACTTTACAATTAATTGGTTCTACATTCCAACATAAACAAAGTAATTCTGCATATCATAAACATAGCTATCCAATGAAAATACTACTTTTGTAAATGTATTATATAAATTTTAATATAGCCTTAGCAGAGTTAATCCATTGCTCTAAGGCACATTCAAAAAAATAATAGACCAGTATGCTCGTCTATTTCGCGTCATACTGCGTCAGCAAATTGCGCTAATAGGCCCGCTATGAACGGAATTTACTTCCTTGTCTGACACAAAATATACGTCACATCTTTGGTCT
>JARLHR010000059.1 GCA_031292145.1 Clostridium sp.
AAGATTAATAAAGTTTAATTTCAAAAAATAAGTTCAACTACTTCCTAATTTCATAAAAAAAATGAAAAGAGAACAATAAAATAATAATAATAATAATACTTAGGACCCCCCAGCAAAATAACATCGGCATATTTTTAGACTGTATTCAACAATTGTCACAATCAAGATCTTCGATTTAATCCCAGAACATTATGCATTACCTATGTTATTTCGTAACGGGTCCTTAGCAAGTCATATATTTAATCGGCTCTGGGCTTAAAGTCAGTTTTGCACTAAAAGTTTAAGACTTGAACTAAAGGCTAACGTCCGCATCTAAAGTAACGAAAATAAGGCTTTAGGCGCAAAGCCAATGTATCGATTATCTATTTATACAAAAACTACATAGTAACGTATGACAGAAGAATTTTCTCATATAAAGTAAGAAGTTAAATTTGACGTCCTATAAAATGGAAGTCAAATTTAATTTCCAAGTTTACTTCCTTTTTTAATGCCGTTAGAAAGCATCTAGATATTAGTTGGTTCCGTTGCAAAAAATCCTAAAATTGAAGCAAAATTTTAGTTTCACATCAAAGAATATAAAAAAAGCAGAATATTTCTCAGATAGCATCCAGATTTAGGCAGCTATTCCAAATAACTGATTTATAAAATTGACTTCAGCTCGAACACATCGATTTAATGTCTCAACCTGTCCTTTTTTTATCATATGCATGATTTCAATTCCTTTTAAAGTCTTAATGGCCGTATGAAAAGACTGAAAGCCTAACATTGGACGTACTATCCGTTTTATAGATCTATGATCCTGTTCAACAATGTTATTTAAATACTTAATTTGACGAAGGCTTACTTTTTTAGGTAATATTCTATCATTTTTCAGTTCATTTACAGCAGGTGGATAAGCCGGATTCTTATCAACTGTTATTGCTCTTGGGATTTGATTGTGCTTTGAACCTAAAGCTTTCTTAAGGAATCTCTTTGCAGCTTTTTTATTTCGTTTTGCACTTAACATGAAATCGATTGTGTTTCCATTTGAGTCAACTGCTCTGTAAAGATATTTCCATCCACCCTTTACTCTGATGTAGGTTTCGTCCATTCTCCAAGAGTCATTTGTTGGCTTTAGATACCTACGTACCTTCTTTTCGATCTCAGG
>JARLHR010000060.1 GCA_031292145.1 Clostridium sp.
AATTGAGCCAATGAACATTTATGATATCTCCTTGTTATGTTTTGTGTTGGAACCTAATTATAACAAATGATTTCATAAATGTTCTATTTTTTTATTGTTGGTAATTTATTGGATGTAAAAACGCTCGTTTATAGCTTTAATTATTTGAATTACATATTTTACATACTAATATTTTTTTTATTTTTGTCACATACTAATTATCGAAATTAAATATCTACGGAGGTATGAAAATGAATAAAAAAACTATGACATGTATGATAGCATCTTTAATTGCAATTAATTGTATAGCAGTAATTTCTAAACCAACAACAGCAAGTACAGCATCTTATTCTTCTGATACTTTAGATTCTTTAACTTTTTCAGCTAATATGAGCGATGAAAATAACAAAAATAAATCTAAAGGTTTTAATATATTTAGTGAAGAAAATCATAAATACCTTTCATCTGAACAGAAAAAAGCTTTATTGGAACTAAAAAAATGTAAAGATAAGGGAGAATCATTTTCAGAAGATCAACAAAAAACTCTCAATTCAATTGTTGATTCCATTGTTAAAGGAAAGCTTGGAGAAAAAAATTATCAAGACTTCAAATGCTTAACAGAAAAGAAGAGATCAAATAATAATCTAACTGAAGAGGAAAATAAAAGGTTAAAAGAATATTATGATTATCTTGATGGCACAAAGCATACTGCTCTAGAAATACTTAATCAATTTTTAAGATAAACCTAAAACAAGAACCTGACTGGTTATTTTTTGAAAATCCCTTATCTTGTATATTAAATTCAGCTTAAATTTAGATGATAAATGTTCCCCATCTAAATCTGAGCTGAACTTTTTTGCAATGTTCTATTCTTTAGGGATCTGAAAGAAAATAACAAGTCAAATATTCTGAGGATATTTTGCGCTAGGCGAAGAACCACAACCCTTACATAGTGAGCTATGTAAGGGTTGTGGTGATGAAGCATAGCACAAAATAGACCAGAATATGACTGGTTATTTTTTTGAAGATCCCTTAATATTACTCTCATAAAAATATAATACTTTATCAAAAATATAAAATGATATATCATCTTTTTCAAAATAAGTTCCATGCATAGATCCCTTTACATGAATTAGCGTACAATTCTTAGCGTAGCTTGCAAATTTAACTTGCGCTTTTGGAATAACATGATTATCATGTTCTGCTTGAAATAATAATATCGGTATTGTTACCTTTGAAGCATTTTTTCTTTTTATCAGTCTTTTGGTTGCTTTTAAGCTTTCAAGATACCACAAAACTGATGGTCCACCATTATGATATTCTTTATTTTTCTTTATTTTTTCATACAAATATTCATATCTTTCTTTACAACTAGTAGATTTACTCGGAAAAAATTTCTTCCTATTGTAAGGCACTTGTCCTGGCATATATTTTATTTCATTTCCACAAAGTTTCATTGTCATTGATACAATCCCTGCTAATATTTTAGGTGCCTTTCCTGTGTTCATTCCATGCATTGGCGAACTTAATACAGCTGCTTTAAAATAATTATTATATTTTTCCAAAAAAGCAGTAGCAATTGCTCCTCCCATGGAATGTGCAAATAACAGTAAGCTTTTATTATTACTATTCGGAATAACAATTTTATCTATAAATTTCTTAAAATCCTGTATATAATACTCAAACATTTCTACATTAACTTGAGAATCATCTAATCCAAGCCTTTCTGAACGGCCATGCCCTCTATGTTCAAGTATAAAAACCGAATAATTTTCTTTGATAAAATAATAAATAAGTTCATAATATTTTTCAGTAAACTCTCCCAATCCATGAGAAATAACTATACTTGCTTTTGAATTTTCAACAATAAATTTTTCATAATATATCTTTACATGATTTTCACCTACTATATATCCATATTTTAATTTTTCCTTTAAATATGGTTCAACCTTATTTAACATTTCTTCTCTGTAATTGTTTTGTGATATATACATTCTTTTATTTGAAATATCACAATTTGTGTTTGCAAACTTTTCTAAAACAAAACTATCTTTATTCATACATTATGCTCCCTATCCTTGCAATATTATATCTGTAATTCGTATTACATGTAAATTATTCCACTGTTAATTATAAACTATTATTTTTAAATTTATTATAATATAAGGTTAAATTTTGAATAAATTTCCATATAAAATTAAGCTTTGTTATTTTTTTGAATGTGCCTTACTACATTGATATACATTCATTATAATTTAACCAACAAAAAAAAGTACTCTGTTATCGTTGTTGCTAGACAATACAGCTGTTAACTTGTGCCATATTATCAATGCAACACTACATAAAAGAGTACTTATTATTTTCTTTCATATGTCTTACTTTAATATTAGTTCCTTTATATATACATCCTTATGTTTGCTTAAATCCAAAAAATCTCCATCCTTTAATAGTAATGGTTTTGATAAATCATTCATATCTATTTGTAATATTTTAGCCGTCTCACCAGTGCTTAACAATACATCTTCACCCATATAGTAGTTTGCTATATGTTCTAAAAATATTTTTGAATATTCGTAATCTAATTTATTTAAACCTTTTTCTTTAATTATCTCTAAAATTTCAAACGGCCCTCTTTTACTTAGATAGCTTTCATCAGAATTCATTATATCAAGTTCATCTGCAATAGCAATAATTTTAGCAAAACAATGTATTTTTTCACCGGTTATTCCAAGAGGATATCCTGATCCATCTTCTCTTTCATGGTGCATAAGTACACCATAACTAACAGATTTATCTAAATACTCAATACTATCAACATATTTATATCCTATTTTAGCATGTTGCTTAATTTCCTTATATTTCTCTTGCATAAGAATATCCTGTTTGTTTTGATATTTTTGTTCTAACTTTGTGATACCAAAATCGTGTAATAGTGCTGAATAAATGAGAAGATTAATTTTTGATTGCTCAAGTCCAATCCATTTTCCTAAAAGACCACTTAATACAGCTACATTTACTCCATGTCTATATATTGGATCGTTTCCATTTCCTTTAAACCCAACTGTACTTATAACTATTTCTGTAGATTTAAGCTCCTTTAATATTTTCTCAGAAAATATCCTAAGCTCAGTAACTTTATTTTTTTTAACATGTCCTAATTTTTCAAACAACTCTTTTAAGCCTACGCTTATTTCCTTAAATGTTTCTTCTACCCTTTGCATTTCTGCTTCCTTAGTATTTTGTGCTATTACTTCTTCTGACACATTGATTTCTATTTTTTCCAGAAAGTATGCTTTTTTTAACCGTGTTATTATTTCCTCCGTTACAACTGTCCCCTCTTTAATTAAAAGGCTTTTATTTTTCATAACATCTCCAATAATAACCATCCCAGGTTTTAATTCTTGAATATTCAAAAATTCTTTTTTCACTCCCATAATTCTCTCCCTTTTAAGCAAAACTTAGGCACACGAAAAAAATACTAGACCAAATAAGGAAGTAAGTTTTGCTCATAGTGGTCTATTATTTTTTTGATTGTGCTTTATATAAGAACTTCCTTAATATATAATTTTTTTTCTTTTTCCAAGTCTATAAATTCACCATCTTTTAATAGTAACGGCTTTTCTAAATCATTAATATTCATTTTAATTATTTTACATTTATCGCCTGTGTTTAATAGAACTTCTTCGCCAGTATAATAATCTACTATATGTTCTAAAAAAACTTTAACATATTCATAATCTAATTTTCCCAAACTTTCATTTTTGACTATTTGTAAAGCTTCAAATGGTAACCTTTTCTTCTTGTATGTTCTATCGGAATTCATTGCATCAAACACATCTGCTATAGCAATTATTCTAGCAAAAGGATGTATTGCTTCATCTTTCAATCCTAAAGGATACCCTGAACCATCCACTCTTTCATGATGCATTAAAACACCATACATAACAGACTTGTCTAAATATGAAATTTCCTTAACAATTTTATATCCTATCTGTGCATGAGTTTTTATTGTATTGAATTCATGTATACTTAAAGTGCTTTCTTTCTTTAATAATTCCCTATCTATTTTTGTTTTTCCAAAGTCATGAAGAATTGCTGCATACATAAGCAAATTTAATTTTGCCTGGTCAAAGCCAATCCATTTCCCAATAATAGAACTTAATGCAGCAACATTTACAGAATGTCTATATATAGAATCTGCTCCACTTCCGTATAGTACTATATTTTTTATTACTATACTGCTCGGATTTATTTCACTTTGAATTTTCCGTGAAAATTCTCTAATTTCGCTCATAGCTATTCCATTTTCATTAATCAATTGTCTAAAGGTTTTTTGCAATTTTAATGAAATATCCTGAAATTCTTCGTGAACTTTAGCACATTGCTTTTCTTTTACATCACTTGGACTTTGCCTTTTTTCATCTACTTCTTTATCATAAATCTCTACATTTCCCAGAAATAGCATATTTCTTATTTTTTTTATCATTTGGTCAGTTATTGGAATATCTTTTTTTAGCAGTATTTTGCCATTTTGTTCTACATTTTTTGCTACTACCATTCCTTCTTCTAACTTGTTAAAATCTATTATTCTAATTTTCTTTTTTATTATACTATCCATGTCCATCATACCCCTAAACTCTTACTTTTTGATATATTGTAATAGTATTTAAACACACCCCTTATGTAAACAATATCACAAAATTGTCCTCTCTTAACAACATAGTAATATCAATGCATTGTAATTAAACTTGTTTCCCCCCCATATTGCAAGAATAATATACTTATTTAATTACATTATTCTATATTTTTTAACTTTTGTCAAAACAACTTTTTACTTTTTATAACATAACCTATAAAATTTTATAACATATATTAATTAATTAAAAAAAAGATGGAATCTTCTTCAATTCCATCCTGGCTAAAATTTAAAAATTTTCAATTAATTTCTCATTCAATAGGTGATGCTTTTTTCTTTCCTACTTTTGCTTTTCCTTGTATTTCCGTCGGAACATTTGGTACATCATTCTTTTTTAAATGCATCTTATGGTTACTTTCTGTTCCATGAGCATCACTAGGATCTGGTCTTCTCATACCTGCTTTTGCCATAACTTTTTCACCCTTTCCAAAGCATATTTAAAATATGCATAAAATACTTATATTATTAGTATTGTCAAAAGGCTTATATAATATGCTTCAGTAATCAATTATTATGTCACAAACTAAAATTTAAATTTAGTTATCACTATTTTCTGCATTAATCCACTTGTTCCAAACTTCCATATTACATCCGACAGTTGCTTCTTTTCCATTTCTTACAATTGGTGTATTCATGACTTTTTGGTTTTTTAATAATAATTCAGCTTTTATTTCAGCACTTCTAATATTATTGAAATTTAACCTTGTATAATCCCTTGATTTAGTATTTGTTAAGTCATTAATACTCACTGTTTTTAGTACACTTGTGAGCTCTCCCTTACTCATTGACTTTTCACTTAAATCAATAAGTTGGTATTTTATATTTCTTTCTTTAAAAAAACGTTCAGCTTTTTTTGTATCAAAACATTTTTTAGTTCCAAATATTTGTATATTCATATATATCTATTCTTCCTCCAGCTTCTTTTTCAAATCCAAAACATACGTATTTTACATTTTCTATAGATTCATAAATAAAATAAATGCATTTTCATTTATTTCCTTAAGTTCTATATTTTAATCATTAATTAACTTGGCATAAATGCCACCTAATTTTTTTAATTCCCCTGCTACCAATCCAGCCATTGTTACTGCACCTTCATATCTTAGATGTGTATTGTCCTGTAGTCCTTCAATGTAAGATACAAATTCTCCTTTTTTAAGGTGCATAAACCATTTCTTTGACTCTTCATTTCCTGTTTTTTCTAATAACTCCTTACTCTTAGAGCATAAATCAATAACTGGAACATTTAATTTTTTTCCTAATTGTTTCATAGCATCTGGATACTCATAATGCACTTCATCCTTAATATGCCCATCTTGTGAAAACATTCTTCTATATAATGATGTAATAAGCACCGGATATGCTCCATATTTTCTAGCTGTTTCAATGTAAACTGATAAATATTCTTGATATGTAGAAAATGGTTGTGTCCTTCTTTCTTCATCTGCTTTTTGATCATTATGTCCAAATTGAATAAAAAGAAAATCCCCTCCTTTTAATTCTTCTTTTATTTTTTCTAATATCCCTTCATTTATAAAACTCTTACTACTTCTTCCGTTTTTTGCATAGTTATATACTATAATATCCTCGTTTAAGTATAAACTCAAAGTTTGTCCCATGCCAGTTTGTGGGTAAGATTCTATTGTATTTTGTGCTACAGTAGAATCTCCTGCCCAAAAAATTCTTTTTTTCATTATAATCCTCCCTTAATTTAGTTGACAATTAACAATTTTATGATAAAAACTTCTTGCTTAATATAATATTTTCTACATGCAATATTAATTCTATATTTTTAACCCTATAATATATTCTTCATATCATTATTTTCCATTATACTGCACAATACCAAACTTTTTCTACATATATTATTCATAAGTAACACCTGTTGCTATTCCGTCATAATTATTTAACATGCCTTCAACTGATTTTTTCATTGAAATAGTTACGTGTTTATCATTAAATCCAATAATAACTCTTACACATCCAAGTAATTCTCCTATCAAATTAACTTGTAATGAAAGTATATTTTCTGACTTCCATGCAGCTGAAATACTAATAGGAATATTAAAAGATTTCACTTGAATTTGCTTTATTTTTCCCAATATAAATGGAATTTCAAATCTTCCATCAGCATTTTCATATTCAATTAAGCCATTTGCTTTTTCAAAAATTATTCTAAAGAATTTTATGTTCATTGAATTATTATCAAATATATATTTCTTCCCATTAATTCTATTTGTATACTGTGATGTTATTTCTCCTTTTATTGGTTTTATAGAAAGGTTATTTATCTGTTCTTTTAACTTAATAAATCCTACTGGATTTTCAGGTAATGACTTATCCATTTTTTCAATAAATGGATATACTTGTTGCCAAAAAGCATCATATATATTTTGCAAACCTGTAGGATTTCCTTGTGTATCGGCTGTTGTTGTAAATATAATTTTATATTGTGGTAAACAAACTGATAGCTGTCCTCCCATCCCATATAAGGTGAAACCATTATATCTAGATTTCCAAAATTGAAAACCATAACCTTGCTGTTCATCAATTACTGATTGAATAAATGTATCAACTTGTCTTTTTGTTGCTTCATCTAAGTATTCTTTAGGTATCAGTTGCTTATCTTTATAAACGCCTTCATTCATGCACACATAGGTGAATTTCGCCAAATCCGTCATTGTACAAATCAATCCTGAACCGCCATGTGAAATTCCCTCTGGATCTTTTAAGAATTTAGCTTCTTTAGAAAAACCTATATAATCTAAAACCTTTTCTCTTAAATAATCCATAAGAGTTTTTCCACTAAGTCTTTCCACAAGATCAGATAATACTAGAGTAGCTGATGTATCATATGAAAAAATAGTTCCAGGATAATGTGAAGGCGTCACATAAAAAAAGGATTCAACCCAGTCATTATTATTCTCTATCTTGTACGTTGTTTTATTATGAGCTGTTCTCATTGTTAACATATCTTTAATTGTAGTTTTCCTAATATAATCATGAAAACCTTCTTTAGGAATTTTATCTGGAAAGTAGTCACATATACGATCAGTTATTTTTAATTTTCCTTCCTCTTGCAACAAGCCAATTGCAATTGACGTAAAACTTTTTCCTGCAGAATACATACGATGTTGAAAATCTTTATTAAAAGGGCTCCAATAAGCTTCTGCAAATATTTCATCTTCTCGCACCATTAAAAAACCATGAATATTGACTTGATTATAATCTAATTGTTTTATAAAATTTAGAATTGCTTCTGATGGAATTCCTGCTCCTTCAGGTGTAATATATTTAAACATGCTTTCCACTTTTCACTCCTCCATGTATTAATTATTTTACAAATATTGTAGCAAATAACAATATTACATCTGTTGCTTTTTTAAATAATAAAATTCTTTTTTTCGAAATACTATCTAAAGCAAATGTTGCTTCATCTTCTAAATAAGTCCTTTTTCATATTAAAATACTCAAATTTTGCTAAGTACTCAGACTTATTTCCTGAATAGGCATACATACCTATCATAGCCCCTGTAAATCTTTTTCCTTTTTTAATACCTTCATCGCATAGGTAATAAACATTAGAAAGATGAGCTACCTTTATCCACTCTTTATTTTCTACTCTATAATAAAAAATTCTTTCAAGATATTTTGTTTCTATTTTTAATTCAATATTCTCTACATCACATATAGAAACTTTATTTTGCTTATAATATACATCGTCAATCCACTCTTCAACTTTTATGGAATATCCCTGACTGTCTCCAAATACACCAAATTTCAAATAGGTATTTTCATCATAATAACAAGTCATCCCCATATTTTGTCCATCTTCCATATTTGACAAATAAATTTTACATTCCGCAGTAAAACAAAAATCCTTTTGACGCCTTACAACAATACTTCTACATCCATTATCATTCATCTCTAAAGCATCGCCCTTTAAATATAAACAATTATCTTTAATATAATATGAATTTTCTTTTGGTGGACGTGGAAACATCCAATCTAATCCTAACTTATCACCATTGAAATCATCAGATAATGTATCATTCCAAATATGTTCTGATAAATTAGGCTTCTTTTGAAGAACACTCGGCCCTTTTAATTCATTTATAATTGGCCAATTATCTGGTGTCCATGTCATCGGATCCATAGCTGTTTCTCTTCCAAGAATGCTATATTTACCATCTATCATTCTTCCACATAAATAAACCATATACCACTCTCCATTTTGTGTTTGAACTGGCTTACCATGGCCTGCTCTTTGAATTACTGCTTTTTCATCTAATTGACGCATAATTGGATTATATGGACATGATTCATATGGCCCCATTAGATTTTTAGAACGAGCTACTGAGATTCTATGTCCAATACCTGTTCCACCTTCTGCTACAAACAAATAGTAATATCCACCTTTTTTTAATAAATGAGCCCCTTCTGGTGCACGTTTATTATCTCCATACCATAATAACTGTGGTTCTGATATTATTTTTTTAGCCTCTTTATCAAGTTCAAATATTCTTGCGCCACGATTTAAAATCATATAACGTCTTCCATCATCGTCAGTAAAAAGTGAAGGATCAATTCCATCCTCATCTAAAAATACTGGTTCGCAGTATGGTCCTTCTGGATTTACTGAAGATGTCACCATTTGTTTTCGATAAACAGTACCATTATCATTTAGACGATATGTAGCTGTAATATAAAATCTTCCGTCATAATATGAAATGTCTGGTGCCCAATATCCTCTGCCACCTTGTAATTCATCAAGATAAGCATATTCAGGCTTTGTAATAGCATGTCCAATAATTTTCCAATGAACTAAATCTTTTGAATGAGAAATTGGAATACAAGGAAAAAATATAAAAGACGAATTTACCATGTAATAGTCATCGCCAACCCTTATAATAGACGGATCTGGATGTGTCCCTGTAACTATAGGATTTTTATACATATTTTCTAATTTTGCTCCGCAAACACTTTCAAAGTACTCTTCTACATTCTTTGCTCCATATAGATTGGCTTCTTCATAAGGAGTAATTCTATCTTTATCCCCATGAAAAATAGACATTCCAACCCTTTCTACAAGATAATAGACTAAATCAACATTGTTACTACGTACAGCATAATGCAGAATTGTTCTATTATCATCATCCACAACATTCATACTAGCTCTTGTATATTCAACAATATATTTTACAATTTCTAGATTTCCAGTTTGTGCTGCTATAAATGGAGCCCATATTCCTTGTTCGTCTTTTTCATCAATAGCATTAGGATTTTCCATGTTAATCTTTTTTACTTCTTCAATATTTTCCAATTTAATTGCTTCAATAATATTCATTAATATTTCTCACTTTCATTTCCACTTGTTATTTTTCAATGCGGTTTAGTAACCTTGAAATATGAAAAATCAGCATATCCTCTTTTTTTAACCTCTCCATCAGTAATAGCAAAAATTCCAATCCTTGCTCCAACCCAAGTTCCTTTCTTAGGAAAAAAGTCCTTTACAGCCTTGCTCCATTGTAATCCATCTATACTATAATAGAATGTGCATGTTACATCACCATTGAATTCCATTTTGAAATAAATTTCATAGCTATCTTCAAAAGGTATTCTTTCAATTATATTTTCAAATTGCTTTTTATCTTCTCCCTCTGATTCAAGATATACTATATTTATTTCTTCTTGTGTTCGTTCTATGCACATACTAGCATATTCTCCACCAATAATTAACATTCCTGCCTTTGAGCCAACTGATAAACTGGTAAAGTCTATTTTTATTTCAGCTACGAATGTAGGACACACAACTTTTTGAGTTAAGATATTTGCACTGTTCCAAATAACAGCCTTGTTTTCACCTGTAGTATTTAAATTATATAAACGTAATTTTCCAGGGTTATCGCTTAGTGAGTAAAAATTATCCTTTGAATTTGCTAACCACTGCCATTGAAGTTGAATAGATTTATTTGTAAAATCATCACTTGTATCGGGTTCATATGATTCAACAGCCTTACACCCATCTGGTTTTTTGAATGATAAAACTGGTTCTCCTATTCCATCTCCATCATTATCTATACCTATAATAGACCAGCCATTTTCCCAGTTCACTGGCTGTAAGTGACAAATCCTTCCGTATACACCTTTATCCTGAAAATGAATAAACCATTCTTCCCCTGATAAAGTATCTACTAACCCACCTTGATGAGGTCCATTTATGTCAGTATTACCTTGATGCATAACTATTTTTTCTTCATATGGCCCATAAATATTTTTACTTCTTAATGCGGTCTGCCATCCTACAGATACCCCTCCCGCCGGTGCAAGAATGTAATACATTCCATCTCTCTTATAAATCTTAGGACCTTCGATAGTAGGCTGAGTCTCAGTACCATCAAATATAAATCTATCCTCGCTAATAGCTTTTTTCCCATCAGGGCTAATTTCAAAAATTCCAAGCTTGCTCTTAAAACCTATTCTGCTTTTAGCATATGCATGAACAACATAGGATCTTCCATCATCATCCCATAATGGGCATGGATCTATAAATCCCTTACCTTCCCATACACAAGTTAATGGAGACCATTCACCCAATGGATCTTCTGTATTTGTCATAAAAATGCCCTCATCAGGCATCCCTACGAATATCCAGAATTTATTATCATGGTATCTAATGCTCGGTGCCCAAATACCTCTTCCATGAGCAGGCAAATCATAATCTTTATATGGTATATTTTTCACTGCATAATTTACAAGATTCCAATTCACTAAATCTTTTGATATTAAAATAGGTAGTCCTGGAATATAATTAAAGCTTGAGGCCGTCATATAAAATGTGTCTCCTACCCTTATAACATCTGGATCTGAATAATCTGTATGTAATATTGGATTTCTATACATTCCATTTTCTAAATCTGCTTTCCATAACATTTCTTTTGCCATAATATCCTCCATTAAAAACACATTACTATTATTATAAAAACAATTAGAATAGGGAAATACGATAAATTTCACTTTATCGTTTTCCCTTTTAGGCACATGAAAGAATTATATTATTACTTACTACTATTCATTTCAGTTAACACTTCATCAACACCTAAATTTTTAGCTTCACTCTTATAACTTGCAAGACCATCATCTATACTTGTAGTTCCCATAACAATTGAAGATATAGTTTTAGCTCTTAATTTTATTAAATCTTGATTAATTTTAGCTAACTTCTTAGATATTGGCTGCGGAACTTGTTGATCTCCATCTTTTTTTAATACATCATCACTTGTATTAACTCTATCATCAAATTTTATTCTTTTTGTCGAATCTTTCACTTGTGTTAAATCACAATATGCTGGAGTCATTACGTTTGGAAGCAATTCCTTTGGATTTTCTGGATTTGGAAGCAACGTTACATGATCCCCATCTTGTTTATAATGAATACCTTCTACTCCATCTTCAAACAATTGTTGTCCTTCTCCACCATCATGCATATATTGTACAAAGTACTTGAATACGCCAGCAATATTCTTGCAATCTTTTGAAATACAAGTAACTGCTGGAACACGAATATTATATTTTGTTTCTTTTATAGCAGGAATTGCTACCATTTGTGCACTTGGGACATTCGCTTTTAATCTATCTTCAAGAGACATATCCCATGTACCTGCCCAATAATTAAATACTCCAATACCTCCTGCATACCATTTATCACGAGCTGCAGATGTAGTATTAGTAATTATTTCTTTATCAATTAATCCTTCTCCATATGCATCTTTTAATCTTTGTAACGCAGCTTTAAAATTATCTTGTTGTACACCATCTACCCATTTTCCATTTACTTGAGTAAATTCAGGAGTAGCATCTTGATAAAAGTCCTTTAAATAAGTAAGAGCTCCATCTTCATATAATTTAGCTCCAGTGAAAGGAGATTTGCATTCTGGAAGTGTTTTAAATGCACGTAACATATTAATATATTCATCATAAGTTGTTGGTACCTTTAAACCAAGTTTGTCCAACCAGTCTTTACGCACATAAGTAACTGTACCTGTGTTTGCTTCCCATGGCACACCATAAATTTTTCCATTGATTGTGACACTATCCCAAACTGCTTTGTTTTCAGGGGTAATTAAACCTGATGCTTTTACTAGATCAGTTAAATCTGCTAATGCTCCTTGAGACATATAACGTGGATAATCATCTGCTCCAGCTAAATTAAATACATCCGGTGATTTTTTACTTGCAAAAGCAAGCTCAAGATTTTGTTTATAATCATTATTATTCATTGGCGTATAATCCAATTGAATTCCTGTTTTCTTTGTATATTCAGCTTTCCACTCTTCATATTTCTGATTTGCATCAAGACCTACATTAATATACCATGAAATTTTATCTGGTTTTGCAGCATTATCAGCACTTGCTGCAGATGTGCTTAAACTTTTACCTCCACATCCTGCTAATACAGTCATAGACATCATTGTTACTAATCCTAAAGCAACAAGTACTCCAACTCTTTTTTTCATAAATATCCCCCTTTGTGCACAACGCACTATATTTTAATAATGAACAGTCTAATTCGTACGGAAAAACTATAGACATCTATATTTATCGCTTTTCCTCTTTAATTTAATGTATTATTTACTGCTATTCATTTCAGTTAGTACATCCTCAACACCTAAATTTTTAGCTTCACTCTTATAACTTGCAAGTCCATCATCTATACTTGTAGATCCCATAACAATTGAAGATATAATTTTTGATCTTAATTTTATTAAATCTGCATTAATTTTAGTTAACTTTTTAGATACAGGTTGAGGAACCTGTTGAACACCATCTTTTATTAATAAATCATTACTTTTTGTAATTCTGTCATCTACTACTAAACTTTTAGTCTTATCTTTCATTGGCATTAAAGATAGATATGGTGTAATATATGCTTTTTGAAGCACTTCTTGTGTATTTTCTGGATTTGGAAGCATTGATACATGGTCTCCATCTTGTTTCCAGTGAGTACCTTCAACACCAAAATCAAATAAAGTTTGTCCTTTATCTCCATCGTTCATATATTGTACAAAATATTTAAACACGCCTGCGACATTCTTACTATCCTTTGAAATACTAGTAACTGCTGGAACACGGATATTATATTTAGTTTCTTTTATAGCAGGAATTGCTACCATTTGTGCACTTGGTACATTAGCTTTTAATCTATCTTCAAGGTATACATCCCATAAACCTGCCCAATAATTAAATACTCCAACACTTCCTGCATACCATTTATCACGAGCAGAAGATGTAGTATTAGTAATAATTTCTTTATCAATCAGTCCATCTCCATATGCATCTTTTAATCTCTGAAGTGCAGCTTTCATATTATCTTGTTGCAAACCATCTACCCATTTTCCATTTACTTGAGTAAATTCTGGAGTCGCATCTTGATAAAAATCCTTTAAATAAGTTACAGCTCCATCTTCATATAATTTAGATCCAGTCAAGGGTGCTTTACATTCTGGAAGTGTTTTAAATGCTTTTAACATATTAATATATTCATCGTATGTTGTTGGCACTTTTAAACCAAGCTTATCCAGCCAATCTTTACGTACATAAGTAATAGTACCTGTATTCACTTCCCATGGCACTCCATAAATCTTTCCATTAATTGTTACACTATCCCAAGCTGATTTGTTTTCAGGAGTAATCATTCCTGCTTCCTTAACTAAATCAGTCAAGTCTGCTAGTGCCCCTTGAGCTGCATAACGTGGAAGATCATCTGCTCCAGCTAAGCAGAATACATCTGGTGCTTTCTTGCTTGCAAAAGCAAGTTCAAGATTCTGCTTATAATCATTGTTATTTATTGGTGTATTATCTAATTCAATTCCTGTCTCTTTTTTATATTCATCATTGAATTCTTTATATTTCTGATTTGCATCAAGACCTACATTACAATACCATGTAATTTTATCTGGTTTTGCAGCATCTTTAGAACTTGATACACTTGAACTTTTTCCTCCGCATCCTGTTAATACAGTCATAGACATCATTGTTGCCAACCCCAAGGCAACAAGCACTCCAACTCTTTTTTTCATAAATATCCTCCTCTTAGTGGTATTTTTACAATACAACACATTTAGTTTTTTATAATTAATTTCTGAATTTATATCACATATTATCATCAAAAATTAATGTAGCAATTTAATCTAGTTATACCTTTTGTTAGCGTTAACTTAACTATTTACTACTCTTTTACTCCTCCAAGGGTTACACCTTTTTGGAAGTACTTTTGTATAAATGGATATACAATCACAAGTGGAGCCATTACTACAATAATAACTGCACTCTTAAGCATATCACCTGAAACTGCTGACTGTGAAGTTCCTACAGCTTGATCCATTAATACCAATTGTCTTACCTTAAGCTGAAAATTTTGTAACATAGGATCTTGAATATATAATTGAAAATGCATAAAGTCATTCCACATTGCAACTGCTATAAATAGTCCTATTGACGCTAAAGCTGGCTTTGATAATGGAAGTACTATTCTCCAAAATATTCCAAAAGGTGTGCATCCATCTAATTCTGCTGCTTCATAAAGTGCTGGAGGAATTGTTTGAAAAAAACTCTTCATCAAAATTATATTATAAGCTGTTACTGTAATTGGCACGATTACCGCGATATAGTTATTCATTAAACCAAGGTACGAAACTGTTAAATATGTTGGTATTAACCCACCATTAAATAACATTGTGAATAGAATCATGTTTATAAAAAATCTATTTCCAGGCATATCCTTTTGAATGATAACGTATGCAGCCAAAGTTGTTAATAGCAGACCGACTGCCGTACCTACAATTGTTGTAATTATTGATATAATAAATGGTTGTAAAAGATCTTGTCTGCTTAATATTTGTTGATATGCACCCAAATCAAATTGTTTAGGCAAGATCCTCATTACAGCTGACGCAGATGGATCAACAGAATCTACAAATACCTTCAATATAGGAATAATCATAGCTGCCATAAAAAGTGCTAAAAATGCATATGCAAAGATTAAAAATATTGCTCTGGATCTATGCCCTTTTTTGAATGAAAACTTATCGTTCATTATATAATTCCCTCCCCTGTTATCTTCTTGCTTATCTTATTAGTCGCTATAACTAATATTACTGAAATAACAGACTTAAATAATCCTGCTGCTGTAGATAATCCATAATCCGAGTTTTCAACACCTATACGATATACATATGTTTGTATTACATCGGCCTTATCTAGTACCATTGCATTTTGTAATACCCAAGGAGATTCAAATAAATTAAGAACTTTTGCTAACTCTAAGATAAATACTACTAATATTGTATTTCTAATCGCTGGTAATGTAATATATAATACTCTTTGCAATCTAGTAGCCCCATCAATAGTTGCTGCTTCGTGCATGGATGGATCAACACCTGATAATGCTGCGATAAAGATGATTGTTCCCCACCCAGTACCCTTCCAACGTTCTATAAATAGGAATACCGGTGTCCACCAATGAGTATCTGCTAAAAAGTAAATCGGATCAATACCGAATAACCCGAGAAATGCATTTACGATACCATCTTGTGGCGACAAAATTAATGAGAACACTGATGCTACTACTACCCAAGAAAGAAAGTGAGGAAGATATATAACAGTTTGTGTTAATTTTTTAAAGTTCTTTCCTCTAATTTCATCAATAAGTAAAGCTAAACCAACGCAACATACCATACTTAACCCTAAGTTCATCAAACTTATATATAGTGTATTTCCAAATGCTCTTAAGAAAGCTGTACTCTGAAATAATGTTTTAAAATTGTCTAAACCAACAAATTCATTAATTCCAAATAATCCCCAATCAAAAAAAGCAATTAAAATTCCAACCATTGGGATATAATTAAATACTAAAAATGCTAAAAATACCGGAAGAAACATTAAATAAAAATATCTATACTTATACATTCTTGTTTTTAATGATGCTTTATTTCTTTTTATAGTAGTTGTTACAATATCATCTCTTGTAATCTGAGCCATTATAATTACCTCCATTTATACTAAAATTTTTTCTCATATATCTTTTATCTTATGTTTACGTGTTCACATTTTGCGAAATCATCCTTTCTTGCTTATCAAATATCTTCAATACGTTTGTTTATTGAAATGCTTTTCACGAACTAATATTAGCATCAGCAAAATCAAAATTAAAGGTACAATCCTTTACATTTAAAATTTTGTTCCTTTTTCACCAATTTACATTAGATACATTTTTTTAACTTCTTCTATAGATAACCAGCACATATTCTAGGCTTAGAGATATTCTTACTGAAATAATTGATATGTTGCATTACGGTTTCTCTGGAATTTAGATAGGTAATTATAATCCTAAAAGTTGTTCCAATAATAAATTAGACTTATTAATATCTTATACTAACATATTACTAGACTTTGATGACACATCTACACCAGAAATCAAATACATTTGTGTTTAGCAGGCATCTGAAAATTTCGATGCTAAAAGCACTTAATGGGAGCTTGTTCAACTTTTGCTTGTCCAGCCGAATGGCTGGATCAAGCTAAAGTTGATGCAAGCTCCCATTTAGTGCTTTCAGCGAAATTTTCATAGTCCTGCGTAACACAAATGTATTTGATTCCGGTAGATTTGGTCATAATTCTAGAATACACGTATATCATAGTGATGTAATCTGTTCCTTATTTCTTAATTCCTTTGGACTAAAGCCTTTCACCTTCTTAAATGCTCTTCTAAAAGATTGTACACTATTATATCCCACTTTTTCTGCTATGGTAGCTATTGTATCTTCAGAATTTTTTAGCAGATTACATGCACTCTCTATTCTGACACTTTCTACATAATCAGTAAAGTTAACTCCCATATCACCTTTAAAAATCGTTGAAACGTATCCTTCTGATATGTTAAATTTTGAAGCTACTAATCCAAGTCCTAAATTTGAATTCATATATTGTTCATTAATATATGATACTATTTTTTGAATCAACTTATTTTGTGTAGACTTCTTCTTTTTCTGCATTTCTCTACATAAATTATGACATATATACTTTAACTGTTTAATATAATCCAACTTAAAATTGTCCTTATTACTAATTATTTTATCTAAATTATCTATCTCTTTTTGCATGTCTATAGATAAAGTGAAATTAGATGAAAAAGTTAGGATAATCTTGTTATTAAGTCTTTTCATTATTTCTATGCTTATATTTCTTCTATTAAAATTTTCTTTATATAATATATCTAATAGTGAATCAACATTAGTAATATCTGCTGCATGTATACTGTTTATAATCTTTTCCTGAAATAATTCTGGATAATACATTTCCTCTTTTTCTCTTATTTCCTTGCTATATTTGGTAACTCTTTGTTTCTGGCTATTTATATTTGCAGTTTTAGATTCTTCGCATGCACGCCATATATCTAATTTATTTTTGCATATACAGCTTAATCCCCATGATGAATCTACAGCATATTCTTTTAAAATTAAATCATGAACTTCTTCTACTAACCTTTTTACATTATCTGATTGTCCATCTTCATTGAGATGAAATATTGCTAATGTTGTTAGGTAATCATTTTCATAAAACCATACCTTATCTGCTGTTCTGTCACAAATGTGCTTCTGAATCAAATGAAATAGAACTTGTACTTCTTCTATTGTCTGTGAATCCAATTCGTAAGGATCATTATTTAAAAACAATCTAAATGATACAACTCTAAACTTCGAGCAGTTAATTTCCACCCCAACCCTTTTGGCTAAAATCTTTAATTCTTTTTCATTAACAAAATCACCTTTAACTAACTTATTTAAAAATGCATGCTGGAGCATTGGTTTATCTGCTTCTATTTCTTCTAAAAGCTCCTGATTATTTTTAACAATTTTTGAAACCACTCCTCCAAGGTTATTAAAATTTCTAGGAATATCCGAATCTTTTATATATATATTAAACATTTCATTGATTGGTTTTCCTTTTCTAATAGACAGATATAAAGATAATCCAATTCCTGAAGCTAATGCTAATATAATTATTACTATTACTAAAAACTTTAAGTTATTTAACTTTTCCATTGCAAGTTCTTCTGGAACTACCACTATAAAATTCCAATCGGTAACATCAGATTTAGAATTAATTACAAACAAACCATTTTGTTCAACAAGACCTTCCTTTGATAAATCAATTCCATTAAGCCTGTCCTTATAATTTGGAGAATCTAAATCCCATATCATCTCTTGATTCTGATTATAAATAAAAACTGAACGCTTTTGATCTTTTTCATCAAAGTTAAGAGTTTTCTTCAACTCATTTTCATCTATATCAAATATAATACTTCCTAATATTTTTCCATTAATATCTGTTGAAAATGGTTTAACATACTGTAAATGTCCATTCCAATTTGTATAAAAAGGCACTTGTTCTTCATTATTAAGACATAACTTCCTCCAGTCATCTACAGAAAGATTATACTTACTCTTTATATAGTTTTGAAAATTATCTAATTTATATAACCCATTTTGATAGATAACGTATTCAGAATTATCCATATAAATAGTAGCTTCATCTATAATATTTACTTCTTGATACCTTATTAAATCTCTATATTCACTAATTGTTGATGCTGCTTCTTCAAAAAAAGAATTATCTATTTTAGTTTTTTCTTCTAAATTACATATAGAAGGATCTTGTGAAATCTGTAAGGCTTTAGCTTCCATAGATTTAAATTGAAAATCAATTAAACTTTTACTATGATTAAGCATTGTAATATTAGATTCGCTAATATCTTGCCCCATCACATAAAATGCAGATTTAAATCCCCAAATTACTATTACAATTGGTAGAATTAATACAATTGCATATGACACCCAGAATTGGACAATTAAATTATTTAGATACATTTTCTTTAGTTTATTCATATTTATTTTCCCCCAAGAACAAATTCTTCCCCATCCAATTATATCACGTTCTTCTAACATTTACATGTAATTTTGTCCCATAATATATACTAAGTTCCTAACGTACTATAAATAAAATAAGTACTATAAAAATTGTTCCTTTTATATGAATTATTGTATCTTTTACAATTTTCATTATGGATATTATTTTAATATGCCTACACTATAAAAGAAATTCTTGCTTATATAATTTACACTTAATATTCTTAAATAAAACTATAAGTATAAATTCTCTAAACAAGAATCTCATTTCACTCATTACATATTTAATTAACTATTTATCTAAATTTAATATAGTTTCAAGTGCAACTTCTATCATGCTTGTGAAAGTTGTTTGTCTTTCTTCTGCAGTTGTAATTTCTCCTGTTATGAAGTGATCACTTACAGTCATAATTGCTAATGCTTTTACATTATATTTAGCAGCCACTGTATAAAGACCTGCTGCTTCCATTTCGACTCCTAAACATCCAAAATTAGCCCACTTCTTCCAATCTTCATTATCATCACCGTAGAAAATATCTGAGCTATATATTGGTCCAACCTTTGGATCAATTCCTTTTTCTAAAGCTACATCATATGCAGTTTTTAGTAATTTAAAGTTTGCAGTTGGTGCATAAGTTCTTCCTTGGAATCTAGTTAAATTTAAGTTTGAATCAGTTGAAGCTGACATTGCAATTATTAAATCTCTAACTTTCACGTCTTCATGGTATCCACCACAAGTTCCAACTCTTATAAGATTTTTAACTCCATAGCTTTGAATTAATTCATTAGCATATATAGATATTGATGGTATACCCATTCCAGTTCCTTGAACTGAAATTCTTTTTCCTTTATATGTTCCTGTAAATCCATACATTCCTCTAACTTCATTATAGCAAACTACATCTTCTAAAAATGTTTCAGCAATAAACTTTGCTCTTAAAGGATCTCCTGGTAATAATACGCTTTCTGCAATAGCACCTTCTGGTGCGTTAATATGAATACTCATTTTGTTACCTCCAAATATTTACTTACTTTCACTAACTATGGCAATGCTAGCACTTGCACCTATTCTGCTTGCACCCGCATTTATCATATCCATAGCAATCTTATAATCTCTAACTCCGCCTGATGCTTTTACTCCTAAACTTTCACCTACAGTTTTTCTCATAATCGCAATATCTTCTTTTGTTGCTCCGCCAACCCCAAATCCTGTTGAAGTCTTAACAAAATCTGCTTTAGCTTCTTTTGAAATTTCACAAGCTTTAACTTTTTCCTCATCAGTTAATAAACATGTTTCTATAATCACTTTAACTATTGCCTTACCTTTAGCTGCATTTACAACAGCTTCGATATCTTCCTTAAGAAGTTCATAATTTTTATCTTTTAATGCTCCAACATTAATAACCATATCTATTTCAGTTGCGCCATTTCCAATAGCTTGAGTTGTTTCAAATGCTTTAGCTTCCTTAGTCATTGCTCCTAGTGGGAATCCAACTACTACACAAGTTTTAACATCACTTCCTATAAGTTCAGTACTAACCAACTTTGCATAACATCCATTTACACAAACTGATGCAAAATTATATTCCTTAGCTTCTCTGCAAAGTTTTTTTACATCTTCAACTGTTGCCTCTGGTTTTAATATCGTATGATCTATATATTTTGCTATATTCATCTCACTTACTCCTTAATTTTATTTTTGACTTAAGCACATGAGAAAAGTAAAATAACCAAGCATACTACTGGTCATTTATTTTTTTGATTGCGCCTAAAAAAATTGCAATGTGGATTTATCCAATTATTCCTTATAAAAGTCTAATATAATTTTAAGAAAAGTTGCAAGCTTTTCATCCTTCAACTGTTAACTGTAAATTGTTA
Organism: Clostridium sp.; assembly: GCA_031292145.1. GTDB lineage: Bacteria > Bacillota > Clostridia > Clostridiales > Clostridiaceae > Clostridium. The sequence goes on from JARLHR010000060.1 coordinate 21,520, forward strand.
ATTGTTAACTGACTAACGCGTTCCTTTTTGGTAAGGTACTCCGTCTGCCTTTGGTGCAACTGATTTTCCAACAAAAAGAATTAAAACTATAATTGTTAGTATATATGGCAACATTGCAAGTATTTGTGAAGGAATAGCAAAGCTTCCACCACCTAATACAACAGTCAATGCTTGTGCAAATCCA
>JARLHR010000061.1 GCA_031292145.1 Clostridium sp.
TATGTTCCACATGTCCTCTAGAGCTTCCTTCATACATTACCGTTGCCAGCAACGCACTTGCATTCGAGTTGTCTTCCTATCGGGACGGCGACGCAGGCTTCTTTCAGCCTGTCGGCTCAGCAAACATGCTGGACGAACAAATAAAAAAACGGACAAATTAAGTCCGTTTTTTATTTCTTATACAATAATATCCTTGGCCCAGAAATTTCTGAATCAAGGATACTATTTCTTCTTTACTTTGCTAGTAATTATTTATCACCAGCACCGCAAGATGAACCACATGCACTTGGTTTTGGATCTTTGTTGTCATCACCAGCACCACATGCTGAACCGCAAGAACCACTTACTGCAAATGAAGCTTTACCAGCATTTAAATAACCTTGAGCACTTCTTCTTCCAGAAAACGCACTGTTTCCCGACCATGCATTTAACATATTAATTTTAGCCATCATATTCACCTCTATTTCTCTATTAAATTTTTTAGACTTTACAAGTACTAATTTTTTAGTTACTTTGTTTGCCTCTGTCTATATAATAATTGCATAAGAGATAGTAGTAAATACGGCACTTTAATGTACCCTTGTTACCTTTTTGTAACCTGTAACCTGAAAGGATATTAATTGCATGGTTGTTGCTAAAGAGTTAACACAGTGTCTAGTTGCAACTGATTTCAGCATTATAGGTAATAAATGAAATTTATTAATTTAAAAAATTTACTTACAGGTCCTTGATGACTTAATTTGTCGGTTCTTTTCTGTTTCTACAAAATATACCTATAACTTATTATGACAACCTTTATCACCTTTAAGCTGTACATAGTTTCATTGAATTTCAATTTTTCCAAACTATCTTTCTAAGTTATTCCTAATTGTAAAGTCTTTCTTATTCTTTACAAGTTTTAGAATTTTTTTGGCGCCGTCAATGTGCGTGCTTTTCTGCCTATCATTTTTAGTGATGAGTGTTATTGGAGCGCAAGAAATCGTATCATTAAAAATAATTACTTCTTAAATATTTATTTGTATTATTTTTATTGACTGGATTTCTGGAGCGGAAAGAACACCATTACTAAAAAGGATTAGCAGGTAAGCATGTACATTGTGGACCTGCCCTCACCTTCCAACAAACTTTATCTCATACTTGTGAGGGCAAGTGCAGTAGCCCCTACCTTTATTTTAAAATATTCCTGCTCCATTCAGGAATTATATCTTTTTTACACCTAATTATTCCTTCACATATATAGGCAATTCTATCTAATTTAATCGTACTTTACCTTTATTTTTACTTTATGAAACATACATTTATAATTTTATTAATTCAATATACGAGAGATAATTTCATATTACTCTCGCGATTAATTAAAAATATGCTAAAATAATTTCAAATACGATTATTAAAATATTTATTATGCTAATTTAAAGTAGGTGTTTAATTGAGTAGCTATGATGAATTATTAAAAGAAAATATACAATTAAAATCTGAAATATATGAATTGAAAAGAGAGATAGAAAAATTAAAATCTCATATTTCTACTAGCGCTGATAATACAAAACAAATAAACAATTTCTCAACAACTATTAATTCCACCTTAGAAGAGAAAATTAAATTATATAGAAGTTTATTCTATGGTAGAAATGATGTTTTTGCATTAAGATATGATAATGAATCTAAAAATAAAAGTGGATACAAACCATATTGCACTAATGAATGGAAACATGGAATTTGTAATAAATCTGAAATCAAATGTAGTGATTGTGATTTTAGAAAATTCAAATCACTAGAAGATAAAGATATTATAGATCATTTATCTGGTCAGAAAACAATAGGATTATATCCACTTTTACCAAATGATAAGTGTAAATTTTTAGCCATTGATTTTGATGGTAATAGCTGGCAAAAAGATTCTTTATTAGTAGTTGATACATTTAACAAATTCAATATTTCTACATCTATGGAACGTTCTAGATCAGGTGACGGTTGTCACCTTTGGATATTCTTCAATGAAGAAATCTCAGCTAGAATAGCTAGATACTTTGGAAATTTAATCTTAAATTATACACTTGAAAACAATGTAGGATTAGATTTAGGTTCTTATGATAGACTTTTTCCTAATCAAGATAAAATGCCTAAAGGTGGCTTTGGGAATCTAATGGCTTTACCTCTGCAAAGAATGCCAGCTAAAAATAAAAATAGTTTATTTGTTGATACTAGTTTTGAGTATTATAAAGATCAATGGGAATATCTATCTAATGTAAAGAAAGTAACTTTAGCTGAAATAAATATAGTAATAAAATTATTGGAGAAGGAGCTTAAAGGCAGTTTGCCAAAAAGCAATACTATTGCTGTACATAATGTTACCTCTGACAAAAAGGCATCATATAAAACAAACATAATAGATCTGCCTTCTGAAATAAACATCACGTTAAGTAATGGTATCTATATTGATTCTACAATTTTACCAAATGAATTATTAAATCTAATAAAAAGGGCTGCCGTATTCAGTAATCCAGATTATTACACAAGACAATCCTTGAGATTATCAGTTTATAAAATTGCAAAAGTTATTAATTGTTTCGATGAATACGGAAAATATATAATATTGCCAAGAGGTCTTTTACAAGAAGTTTGCAGTATACTTGAAGAAAATAAAATTAAAGTCAATATACAAGATAAGAGAACATCTGGAATAACCATCGTTGCAGCATTCAAAGGTATATTATATGATTATCAGCAGATTGCTGCAGAAACTATTCTAAAACATGATATCGGTATTCTATGGGCATCCACTGCCTTTGGCAAAACAGTCGTTGCTGCGAGTGTTATTGCAGCCAGAAAAGTAAATACTTTGATAATAGTGAATAGTATACAATTACTTGAACAATGGGAAGAAAAATTAAAGATTTTCTTAGAAATAGATAAAGATATAATTGGAAGGTTAGGTGGAGGTAAGAAAAAAGCAAGTAATATAATTGATATAGCAACTATGCAGACTTTAAATAAAGATAGTAATCTTGATAACGTATTAAACAATTATGGACAAATTATTATAGATGAATGTCACCATATAGCAGCATTTACCTTTGAAAAAGTTATGAAAATAGCAAAAGTAAAATATGTTTTAGGATTAACAGCTACTCCAAATAGAAAAGATAAATACGATAAAATCATAACAATGCAATGTGGTCCAATAGTCCATAAGGCAGTTAGTAAGATGATTAATGAGAAAAAAATTGCACATATGCTTATACCTAGAAGTAATGAAATGCAATCTAATAAGGATTTATCAAAATTGAAATTAGCAGAACTGTATGATGAGATTATGAATGATAAATCTAGGAATGAATTAATCATAAATGATATTATTGAATCATTTAAACTTGGATCTACCCCACTTATTCTAACTGAAAGAGTTGAACATTTAAATATCTTATCAAACATGCTTGGTGAATATGCTGATAAAATTGTAATATTAAAGGGTGGGATGGGAAATAAACAAAGAAAATCAACATTGGATATTATAAAATCATTTTCTAAAGATGAACGTTTTATAATACTGGCAACCGGAAAATATATTGTTGAAGGTTTTGATGAATCACGTTTAGATACTTTGTTTTTAACAATGCCCATATCTTGGAAAGGTGTACTTCAGCAATATGCTGGCAGATTACAAAGAATGTATGAAGGAAAAAATGTAGTAAAAATATATGACTACGTAGATAATAATGTTCCTCTGCTAGTAAAAATGTATAATAAAAGACTTAAAGGCTATAGAAATCTTGATTATAATATAAAAGAAAATACAGGAGTGCAATATGAATTTGATGATATATAAAGCCCACTCTCTTCTATAATTATCACCATATTAAAATGCTGTACCATTCATTTTAGTGAATAATACAGCATTTAAAATTGTTTTCAACTATACTATTTAAGCTATCTGCTAATACATATAGTTTTTTACTAGAGCATTTCATCCCCATTCATATTGCCATATTTAAGGCATATTAACGAAATTTATTATTTAATCAATAGCCATAGTTATTTAACTTATAATTGCTTTAATATTATCTTCGCCCATTCTGGCATACTCTTATCTTTCCAAGTTAATTTTCCACTCTTAATATTTATAAGTTGTATAAATTCATCTGTATTATCATAAATGTTAACTTCATCACATATTTTAATAACATCTTTTTTTAATGTGCATATCTTTTTTCTATTACATCATCTGGTATTCCATGCCCACCTTTAGATACCCTAAACTTAACTCTTGCTTTTGCTATTTCAGGGTTTTGAAGACCTATATAATTCATTACTACAAAAAATCCTTTTTTTTTAGCCTTATTTATATTCATAATTATACTTTTACCAGACAATGTGTTTCTTGTTGAATCGAAGCTGTTTTAATAGTTTATAAACTCTTAAAACCCACTCATAGTATAACTTCTATAGCTTTGCGACATTTTTACAATTAGTCCATATTACTCTAATTTACCCCTTTTGTAATCCTAATAATATAATCTTAATTAATATCTAATTATTTTATTATTCTTTAATATACTTTTGATTTTTGCTATTAGGTTTATCTGGCAAAGTCCTCTTTAACTTGCCATTCTCTAATAGAGGATTTAAGATTTTTTTCCTAAAATAATCACGACTTTTTATTCCACAAAATTCTTGAATTTCATTTCTAGTTCTTGCAACTGAGCAAAATTCAAGTATTTCTTTTATCGTATCATCTTGACCACTATCTTGACCACTATCTTGACCACCATCTTGACCACTAATATAATTTACATTCTTCAAAATTGTTCTAAATTCTGATTGAGTCGATTCAAATTCTGGCATATATTCTTTTGAAAATCCAATAAGCTTTTTTGTTTCTTCAACGATTCTGCTTAGACCACTTCCCCTACGTTCCATAAATCTAAGTCTGTTAAATAAATCTGCTATGATAGGATTTCTTCTTCTTGATTCAATATTAAATATATCATGTTCTTGTATTGTTGTTCCATCAAACATTCCTCCAGGTGACCATATAGATACTCTGTCATCATACATATCAATATGAACTTCACTTCCCTGAACTAAATAGTCCCTATGAATAATAGCATTTACAACTGCCTCAAACACAGCTCTTTCTGCATAATCTGGCTTTTCTATTCTTCCATTACTTGTTTTTCTCCAGCTTTTTTTAGAATTATTTTTTATAAAATTTGTAGCACTATCTAAAAGATAAATCAAACTTCCACTAAACTCTTTATCATCAATTGCATCATCAAATATTGAACCTTTAGTAATACCATTCCATCTAGTACAAAATATCCTAGAGTTTCTTATAGGACATTGATCTGAAAATAATGCTCCTGCATTAGTAAGCTTTCCTTTTTGATTTACAAGTCCATAAGAAATATAGTCTCTTTTCTCCATTATATCTCCAGTTCTTTCTCTATGAGTTGCTTCAAGCAAAGTAAAACTATAATCTCCAATTTCATATTCTGATATTAAGGAATCAAAAGTCCTATTTTGTCCTTTTAATATTAATTCATTTAATATATGTGGTGGCGCTGTTACTGATTGATTTCCAATCCTAATAAAAGCTACCTTATTTCCATCATTAGAATAATAATATGGTGTTGCCATTCCAGAATATACTTTGACACAAAGAACCTCTTTTCCATCTTTTGATTTATAAGGTTTCATAATTATTTCTGGCTGTGGCTCAATTTTTTCCTTAATAAGCTCTGTAATTCTTTCAGAAGTTTTTTGAATATCTGATAATCCTTTAATTTCTTTATTATCATCTACTCCAAAAATTAATATTCCTCCAACTCCATTAGCAAATGAACTAACACTTTTTAACCAGCTTTTAGGCTTCTTTACTTCTAAGTCTGCCTTAAAATCTATCTCTGTAGCTTCTGCTATCAACGTTTCAATATAATTTTCCAGCACCTTCGTCACCTCGCTTTACTATGTATATATATTACAATAAACAATTGTTTTGATTATTAAAAAAAATTCATGTTTTCAACATAAAATGTGGACATTCACTTTTCTTAGTGAATTTCTAAAATTAAGTTATCAACATGTAAAATGTAAATTTCAACATATATAGCATATGAATTTCTAATTAAGTTTATCATAACTTCAAGATTATAAAAATAGTCATCTTCAAATTTATATATAAATAATTATATCACATATTATTTACATATAATCCCATATACTGTACTATTTTTTTAATTATTTTCAAACATCATGCTATATTATTAGTTTATTATTATTTTTAATTTCATTTTTCAAATTTTCTTTCAAGCATTGATATCACTTAACTACAAGCGATAATTTTCCCACTATTTTTCCCACTACGGCACAAAAAACCACTAAAAATCGAAACTACTTGTCTATATACAAAATGGCGTAACCATGCGCTTTTTAAGCATTACTGAATATTAGTAAACAAGCTCTTTATGAATCCGGCTAGCGGCACCATTTATTCTGATGAATAGCTGTATTACTTGGTTTAGATGCCTTGTAGTATGGCTTTTTTTACGTCTTTTTTACTACACTATTTTTTCTTTAATCAACCAACAAACACCTATATCTCAGTCAAACTAGATAAGGCACAATCAAAAAAATAACAATTCCATCTGCCAAGCCTATTTTCCATCAAGGGAAGCTCGACTCGCATACACCCGCTGAATAAGCGATTCACACAAAATCAAAGATTTTGGTTCTCTGCTTATCAGCAGACTGCCCTAATAGGCTCGCTATGAGACCAATCTGCTTTTTTCTTGCCTGATGAAAAATAATCATGGCATTTTGGGCTTGTTATTTTCTTTCATGAGCCTAACTTTAGCTAATCTCATATATACAACCTTCAAATTTCTTACTGCTTGATTAGAAATATTATTTTCATATAACATGATTAAAAATATCCTAGCGTACCAACACCAATTTCCTCATGAAACGTTTTTGATTTTGAGTTATTAGATGATTAATTTATAAAAAAAGAACGTCCTATAAAAATAATATTGGACGTTCTTTTTATTTGTTTTAAAGTGAACCGTAAATGGCTGAGATGGTAGGATTCGAACCTACGAATGATGGAGTCAGAGTCCATCGCCTTACCACTTGGCGACATCCCAATATATGGGGTGAACGATGGGACTCGAACCCACGACAACCAGTGCCACAAACTGGCGCTCTACCAACTGAACTACGTTCACCATAGACGTACTTTTAATCAATTCGAATCAGCCTTGATAATTTGTAAGGCTAAGGTACAAAATATAGATACCACAAATTCGATTTTTTATTTATTATAAGTTACATTTTATTAATTGTCAACTATCTCCATTGCAATAATTATAAAAATTATCACGAATTGCATAATTTTTCATGCAGAAAATAATTATATTATTATACCTTTTACTATAAATTTTCTTTTTTATAATAGAACTAGCTTAATAGATACTAAGCTAGTCTTATTATAAAACTTTTGTTCCATTTTTACTTAAATATTATTCTTTACACATATACCTGATACTAGCTTTCTCTAAATTTTTCCATAATTTCAATAAATTTATCCTCTGCTTTTATAAAGGCATCAACAATATCCGGATCAAAATGAGTTCCCTTACTATCTAAAATGATATTTTTAGCTTCATCATGAGAAAATGCACCTTTGTATACCCTCTTACTAATAAGAGCATCATACACATCACTTAGCGCCATAAGTCTGCCTGATATAGGAATTTCTTTCTTTAACAACCCTTTGGGGTATCCTGAACCATCCCATTTTTCATGATGAGTTAACGCAATTTCCTTAGCTAATGTCAAGAATGATTCTTCTCCCAATTCTTTTATCCCTACCATTAATGATTCTCCACCATAAATTGTATGCATTTTCATTTCTTCAAATTCTTCTGCTGTTAATTTTCCTGGCTTTAATAGTATGCTATCCTTCACTCCAACTTTACCAATATCATGTAGAGGAGCTGATTTATAAAGAAGCTCAATATATTCATCTGTAAGTACATCTTCATACTCTTTATTTTTACGTAATTCGAATGCTAATTCTCTGATATATTCTTGTGTTCTTTTTATATGCTGTCCAGTCTCAGGGTCTCTTGTTTCAGCTAAAGCGGCTAAACAGTATATAGTTGCCGAGTTAGTTCTTTCAATTAGTTTAGTTCTTTCCTTAACCTTTTCTTCCAAAACACTGTTCTGGTTTTCCAGTACTAAACGCGCTTCTTCAAGTCTAAGTTGTGTTTTAACCCTAGCTTTAACTTCAACAATTTCAAAAGGCTTAGTAACATAATCCACTGCTCCTAAGGAAAAGCCCTTGGTTTTTGAACCACTGTCAGTTATTGCAGATAGCAAAATAACAGGTATATGATTCAATTCCTGATTTTTCTTCAATTTTTGTAAAACTTCATATCCATCCATCTCTGGCATCATGATATCTAAAAGAATTAAGTCAGGTTTTTGTTCTTCAATTAACTCCATAGCTTCTAATCCATTAATAGCAACGATTAATTCATATTCATACTGAAGTGCCTCTACCAAAATATCAATATTCATTTCTGTATCATCTACTATCATTATTGTTTTTTGTCTATCCATTATTTGACTCCTTTACAACGTTTATTAGCTCTTCAACTATAACCTTAGCTTCTTTAAAACGATAGCGATCTACAAGCTTCTTTATTTCACCAATTCGAGGCACAAAACTTGTATATTTAGCATTTATCACCAAATAATTCATGCTCTCCTTTATTTCTTTAGCACGAGCTTTTTGTAAAGCTTCCAATAATTTAATTAAAGCTTCATAACTATCAAAGTTGGAACTTATTTGTTTCTCTTCTGAATCCGTTTTAGATATAATTTCTGTAATACTATTTAAAAGTTCCTCATTTAAAGCAGAAAGTGTTACAAGATCTTCATTTAAACTTTTTTCATCATAAGATTCATACTGTTCTTCAAATTTAATAATAAATTTATTAAGTTTCATGGCTCCTATATTTCCTGTAACACCCTTAAGGCTATGAATAAAGCGTTTAGCTTCATCAAATTTTTTATTCATCTTCATATCAGAAAAATCACTTGCCAAGTTGCTATAATTATCACAGTATTTCTTTAACAAATCGTAATAGAACTCCTCTTTATTCCCTAATCTAATCAAAGTTTTATTAAAATCAAGAGTTTCAATTTCTTCATTAACTATTTTCTTTAAAGGTTTTTCAGCATTTTTCACACTATTACCTACAAGCCATTTAGCTAGAATTTCAAATAAAATCTCCGGGTCAATTGGTTTTGAAATATAATCATTCATACCTGATTCAATGCTTTTTTCCCTGTCACCCTTAAGTGCATTAGCAGTCATAGCTATAATAGGTAACTCCGAATTAGAATAGGTTGCTCTGAGAATTTCTGTAGCTTTGTATCCATCCATTATTGGCATTTGGACATCCATAAGAACTACATCAAATTTATTAGCTCGTACATATTTAATTGCTTCTTCACCATTATTTGCAATATTTACCTGAATACCAACCTGCTCTAAAATATCCTTTGCAACCAATTGATTAATCTCATTATCTTCTACCAGTAATATTCGTTTGTCTTTAAGTACACTTTTAAACTTTATATGATTCTCTTCTTTCGATTCCCTATTAATCTCTGTAGTAGTAGCTACTTTTAAAGCATCCATCACAGCATCAAACATTAATGATTGATTAATTGGCTTAACAAGAAAGTTTTTAACACCTAATTGATTCGCTTGATTATAGTAACTTTCACGGCCAGTTGCACTTATAAATATTGTTTTAGGTACTTTAATCTCAGTATTAACTACTAATCTTTTATATAAATCAATTCCCGATAATTCTGGTAAATTAAAATCAATAAATAGTAAATCAAAATTCTCCTTTTCCAATAGTTTAACAGCTTCAAATGGATCGCTAAGTGTTGTTACGTCGAGCAAAAATGAGCGTAGCATACGCTGAAGTATTATTAATGAAGTTTTATTATGATCTATAACCAATACTTTTTTCCCACGTAAATCAGGATAACTTTCATAATTTGGTATTATTATATTTGACACTTTATCAAGTTCAATAATAAATTGGAACGTTGAACCTTCACCATATTCACTTTCTACCCATATTTCACCATTCATCAGTTCTACTAATTGCTTAGTAATTGTTAACCCAAGTCCTGTACCGCCATATTGCCTCGTTGTGGAATTATCCGCTTGAGTAAATGCTGTAAACAATTTTTCTATTTGCTCTTTTGTTAACCCAATGCCTGTATCTGAAACGCTGAAATGCAATCTAACTTTCCCTTCTAATTCTTGAACAACTCTAACCGCAACATTCACTTCTCCTTGGCTAGTAAATTTAATTGCATTTGTAGTCAAGTTAGCTATAATTTGTTCCAATCGGAGCGGATCTCCATTTAGTACATCAGGTACACCTTCCCCAATATCAAAATTAATCTCAATCCCCTTATTAGTTGCTGAAGCTGTATATAATGTTGAAATATTTTCAAATACCTTGTATAAGTTAAACTTAATGTTCTCTACTTCTAATTTTCCAGCTTCTATTTTTGAAAAATCTAAAATATCATTAATAATTCTAAGTAATGTATTTGACGATCCTCTTATTTTTGATAAGTAATTTTTCTGAGATTCATTTAAATCAGATTGACTGATTAAATGAGTAATCCCCATAATTGCGTTCATCGGTGTTCTAATTTCATGACTCATATTCGCCAAAAATTGACTTTTAGCTAAACTTGCTTCTTCTGCTTCTTCCTTAGCAGCCTTAAGCTCAACTTCAGTCTTTTTTCTTTCAGATATATTTTGCAATACACCTATAAATCTTATAATTTTTCTAGATTCATCTTCACTTATTGTTTGTCCACTAAATGAAAGCCAAATATTTGGATCTTCTTTCAATCTAAACTCTGTATAGAAGTCCTCTCCAATCATTGGTAAATTTTCCGCACTAAATTTTATGCCATTTAATATATCCTCTTCGTATATATACTTCTCAAAATTCCCATCGCATTCAACCCAATCTCGATGTTCTAAAATACACTTCTTATGTTCTGGTGCGTTTATCAATTCAAGGAAAACACTATTAACCACAAATACATTATTAATAAAATCCACATCATATACACCAATGTGCGAAGCTTCCATAGCAATTCTGAATCTATCTTCCGAAATAGCTAAATTATTTCTAGCTTTGGTTAAATCCTGTGTTCTCTCTTGTACACGGCACTCCAATTTATCGTTTAAAACAGTTAGATATTCTTCAGCTTTTTTACGCTCTTTAATCTCATTATTAAGCACTTTTAAATTGTTGCGTATATTATTAGCCATTTTATCAATAGTATTTGCAAGTATTCCTATTTCATCTTTACTATCCTTAAGATCATTTGGAATTTCAATAAAATTTATACCGTCAGAACCTTCAATAATTTCTACCATACGAGTCAATGGCTTTGCAACAAAATTTGTCATTTTATTAGCAGCAATAAAAATAAAAATAGAAATAATACTAGCACCACAGAGAAAAATAAACAATAAATATTTCATTGCATTTGTAAAATCTCCATGCTCCTCTATACAGGTAACTAAATATAAATTTTCAGTATTGGGTATTTTGCCGTAAAACAAGTTGTCTGAAGTATCTTTTGAATTTATAGGCGCTACTTCTGTAAGATTATTACTATTTACATCATTTTTAAAGCTTTCTATATCAAATATTGGCGTTTGCTCTTCATTAGGATTTGCGAGTTCATTACCATCTGAATCAAAAATCCATATTTTATTTAATTGCCCAATCTTTGTTTTGCTTAATGATGCAGCCACACCTTTAACACTAGTATTAATACTTAGTATGCCCCTTACTTTTCCACCATTATCTATAATTTGGGTCCCCATAAAAATCGTATATTCACCAAGTTTATCATTAAAACTTGCTTTTGATTCAATTGTACGACTTTCTCCATCTAATAAATTCTTTTCATAATCATCTGATGTTTTAATATCATATTGATTATCCTCATATTCTTCACCAGTTATCGATTTATATCTAATTGACAATATTTCCCCATTGTATTTATGCATTTGATTATCAATTTCTTTTTTTATTACAGGAATGTCACCATTTTTAAATGGTTCTGTACTACCAAGTAACTCTAATACTTTGCGTTGTTCATCAAATTTATCACCTAAATATTGCATTTGACTATCAATAACATGATCGCCCATACCACCAATAATTGGCCTCATTGTCATATTCATTTGAAAATACACAAATATACTTATTAAAATTAAAATTACAAACATAAGTAGAGCATAGGTTGCCCTCAGTTTATCTTTATATGATTTATTAATAAAATTTTTTTTACTCACTAATCCACTCACCATCCAATCCTTATAAAATAAACTTTTTTATTTAAAGTTTTATACTTTTTATAAATTTAGTTAAACCCATCTCAATTTTATATATCGTAATTATTGCATAATATAGAATATATAACAATATTAATTTAGTTATTACCAATATCTCTGTACTACATTAACAATACTCTCTTATATTTCCATAATGAAACTAACTAAAAAAACAATAACAAAAGACATTACATCAATATATAAATGCAATGTCTTTTCTAAGTTATTTTCTTAATTCAATTTTTTCTTTAGATTCTTACGCTTTATTTTCTTTAAATTAGTATTTTCAATTTGTTTACTTTGCTGACTACTCTTTTTCTTTTAAGCTTACAGCCAACTCTGCTTCCGCTACAGTTGATGAATTTTCTAATTTTTCTTCATTTTGAAGTACACTATGTTTTCTTCCGTAAACAAAATACACTATAAGTCCTATGATTAACCAAACTATAAAGCCTTCTAAAGTTATTTTCTTTAAGTTATATAATAAAGCAAGGCAACACATGATAGCTATCATTGGAGTTATTGGAGCTCCAGGTACTTTGAATACTCTTTTAAAGTCTGGCATAGTTTTTCTAAGTATTATAACTGCAAGTGATACAGCGATAAAACTTAATAATGTTCCTGTACTTAAAAATTCTACAATTATATCTAATGGTAAAAATCCTGCTATTATTGCCGCTATAGCACCAGTTATAATTGTTGCAATATGTGGTGTTTTATGAGTAGGATGTACCTTTGAAAATATTTTTGGCAAAAGTCCATCTCTTGACATAACCATAAATACTCTAACTTGTCCATAAAGAACTACCATAATAGTAGAAATCATTCCAAGAATAGCTCCTGCTCCTACTAATGCTGCTCCCCAATTTATTCCCACTCTCGCTAATGCTCCTGGTACTGCATTTTCTGAAATAATTTCTTGATAAGGAACCATTCCTGTAAGTACAACTGCTACAGAAACATATAGTACTGTAACTGCAACTAAACAAATTATAATTCCAAGCGGAATATCTTTCTTAGGATTTTCTGCCTCCTCAGCAGCTGTTGAAATTGCATCAAATCCTATAAAAGAGAAGAATATAGTAGCTGTTGCTGCAAAAATCCCACCAAATCCAAATGGAGCGAAAGGCTTATAGTTAGCCGTATCTATATGCCCTGCTCCAAGAACTACAAATATAACAATTACGGCTATCTTTATTCCTACGATAAGATTATTAACTCGAGCACTTTCCTTCATTCCATAATATAAAATGTATGTTATTACTGCAATTATTAATATCGCCGGCAAATCTACTATTCCACCTTGACTTGGTGATGCAGCAAACGCCTTTGGTAATATTATTCCAAATGACTTTAATATGCCAACAAAAGTACCTGACCACCCTGATGCAACAGCACTACATGCAACTAAATATTCCGCAGTAAGGCACCATCCAATTATCATTGCTATTATTTCACCAAATACTATGTATGAGTAAGAATATGTACTTCCTGCTACTGGAAACATGGTTGAAAGTTCACAATAACACAAAGCACAAAGGCACGCTGCTATTCCCGCTAAAATAAATGAAATTATTACGGCAGGTCCAGCCAAATGTGCACCTGTTCCTGTAGCAACAAAAATACCAACTCCAACTACTGCTCCAATACCAAATGCAGCTATATCCTTAGCCTTAAGATTTTTCTTTAACGCTGTCTTCTGCGCTCCTTCGAGCATTTTATCAACTGATTTTTTCTTAAAAACGTTCATAAGGGTCCTCCTATTTAATTTTAAGCCCCAAAATCATATTTTTAGTTTGCTATTTTTTTAGATATAAATCTTTCCCCAAAAATCCCAAAAAAGCAACAAACCAATTAGTATTTTATCATATTTTGATAATAGTCCGCAAGATATTAACATTCTGATAAATAAAAAAAATAATTAGTAAAATATCATCAAATATAATTTGTTTATAACATATTTCATCTATGAAAATAGTTCAATAAATGCAGAAAACTGCTACCTAATTGCAGCAATAGTCCAGTTTATCTGCGTTTTATCTATTGTATTATATTCAAAAACTTTATGATTTAGCTTTGTTTTAATTCTATAAATATTAATATATTACAAATTTTAAAACTTTTAATTTTATATTTAAAATATAATAAATTATCGTACCAAACATTAATTTGGAGATTTAGCATATTTAATAATATATATGAATTATTAAATTTATAAGGAGGAATCACAAGACATGAAAATATTTCCTGTGCCTTTTAAACCTTTTGCAATATATAGAGTAATAGGTTATGTGTATGGAACTCCAAATGCCATGAATGTAACGGAATTAACACATGTTAACTATGCTTTCGGAAATATTGAGAATGGTAGAATTTTAGTTTCAAATAGCGAAGATTTATCTAAACTAGTGGCCTTTAAGTCTAACAATCCTTATTTGAAGGTTATTCTCTCAATTGGAGGATGGGGCGCTGATGGTTTCTCTGATGCAGCCTCTTCAAATTCTTCACGAAATATTTTTGCAAATAGTTGTTTTGATATTATAAGAAATTATAACTTGGATGGAATAGACATAGATTGGGAATACCCTGTTAGTGGTGCTTGCAACTTAATTAAATGTCGCCTACGGGACAAACAGAATTTTACCCTTTTACTTCAAACAATAAGAAATAGGATCGGGTACTGCAAAATACTTAGTGTAGCTGCAGGAGCTTATAAATTCTATATTAATAACACGGAGATGAATAAAATAGCCAAAATATGTGACTATATAAATTTAATGACTTACAATTTTGGATATGATACTCATGATGCAAACCTTTATCCAACAGCTTCTGGATATGGATCAGGCTTTAGTTGCAGCGAATCAGTAAATCTATTTATAAAAGCAGGCGTTCCTGCTTCCAAAATCAATCTAGGCATTCCTTTCCTTGGATATTATGGTCATGAGCATCTTTCCTATGGAACCCTGGTTAATTGTTATATAAACAAGAATGGCTGGACTAGATATTGGGACAATCAAGCTAAAGCTGCTTATTTAAAAAATGATAGCGCATTCATAACCTACGAGGACCCTGAATCAATAAAATATAAAGCTAATTATATAAAATCAAAATGTCTTGGTGGTGCAATGTTTTGGGAATATAATCAAGATTATACTGATATTCTTTTAAACACGCTTTGGGCAAATTTAAATTCACCATAATCTTTAGCACAATCAAAAAATAATATGGCAGTCTACTTATATAGATAAACAATTTATGAATTAGATTTATACTTTGAAATACATACCACACTAGAAAGAACTGGTGATCTTTTACGTAGTGTTGCATTGAGAATAAGGTTGTAGGTATTTCTTCAATAGAAATCCACAACCTTATTCTCTAGCAACCGAGTAACAGATCACCAGTTCTTTCGGTAAGCTATAGCATAAGTCTAAGTTCATATTGGGATATCTATATTTTTACTAAAATCGATTCAAGGTTTTACTGATTTGCAAGGTACAACATTAATTCTTCTCTTGTAAATCTTTTAGGTTCCTTAAAATCATTTAAGGTTAATGATTTGTAATAAATCTCAGCCACTCGTTCAACATATCTTGCTTTAGATAATGCATCTTCTATTTCTCTACTTACTAAAATAGCACCATTACTTTCTAGGAGACAGGCATCGCTTAAATTTAATTTTTCTATTAAATCCTTTGCAGGTTCGATAGTTTTTGTCTTATCATAGTTAGCTATATAAATATATCCTCCATAGTTTGCAGAATCGTAGGTAATAGGTGGAATTACTTTATTTACTACAGCAAAAATCGTTGTATATACTGGATGAATATGCATAATGGTTCTTACATCTTTCCTTGCCTTGTACACTTCAAGATGCATAAGCAAATCACTGCTAGGTTCAATTCCGTCAACCACATTAATTTTATTACCATTTAAATCTACAATGCAAATCTGTTCTTCATTTAAATTTTCTATTTTTATTTTTGAAGGTGTTATAATTATATATCCTGAACTTTCATCTCTTATACTGAAACTTCCTGCTTTTTCTCTGCATAAATCATACTTCTCTGCATCCTGTGCAATTTTTACTAGTTTAATTTTTAAATTATCCAACATATCTCGCTCCTCCTTTAAATACTATAAATCACTCTTTTAATCCCATTAATTCATCGACAAATATTCTTTTATCCATTAACTTAAAATTTTCGTCTATTATTGGAGTAAAGTCCATTAAATCTAATATATCTTTTTGAAGGTTTATACCTGGTGCTATTTCCATCAAGTGTAATCCATCTTCCTTTAACTGAAATACTGCTCTCTCAGTTATATACATAACAGGTTGTCTGACTTTCATCGCATACTCACCACTAAATGTGATTTGTTCAACAAAATCTACAAATTTCTTGTTACTACCTTCATTTATAATTTTTAATTGCCCATTGTCAACCTTTACTTCTAATCCTTTTGCCGTTAATGTTCCACAGAAAAATACCTTCTTAGCATTTTGAGTAATATTAATAAATCCACCACAGCCTGCAACTCTTGTCCCAAATTTGCTTACATTTATATTTCCATGCTTGTCTACTTGTGCTAGTCCTAAAAATGCTAAATCTAACCCTCCTCCATCATAAAAATCAAATTGTGTTGGTTGATCAAATATACATTCTGGATTTACTGATGCTCCAAACTTTTTCCCACCTTGAGGTATTCCTCCTATTGGTCCTGGTTCAACAGTTAAAGTTATAAAGTCTGATATTCCCTCCTCATTTGCAACACTTGAAATTGCTTCTGGTACTCCTATTCCAATATTAACAATGCTTCCATTAGCAAGTTCCATAGCCGCTCTTCTTCCAATAATCTTTCTAGCATCTAATTTTAATGATTCTAGATTATCTACTACTATTTTCATATCACCAGTTAATGATGGATCATAGCTATATCCTAGTACTTGGTCTTGATCTTCTTTATTTTTTGCTTCAACTACATAATCAACATAAATCCTAGGTATTTTTATAGTTCTTGGATCTAGTGTGCCTGATTTAACTATTTTTTCAACTTGAACTATAACTATTCCGCCACAATTTTTTACAGCTTGCGCTATACATGTTGCTTCTGAAAAAGTAGCTTCGTGATTCATTGTAATATTCCCATTTTCATCAGCATATGTGCCTCTAATAAAAGCAACATTTATACCAGGGCATTTATATAGTAGGTTTTCTTCACCTAAGATATCTATCACTTGAACTATATCTTTCTTGGTAATCGAATTTACTTTTCCACCCTCTATCCTCGGATCCACAAATGTATTTAATCCAACTTTACTTATAGTTGCTGTTTTTTTGCTTGCTATATCTCTAAATATATTACACATAACTCCCTGAGGAAGATTATATGCATATATTTTATTCTTCCTAATTAGCTCTCCTATCATCGGTGCCAAGTTAAAATGTCCACCTATTACTTTACTTACTAAACCTTCATGTGCCAAATGATTTAAACCTTTACTTGCTCCATCACCCTGTGCTGCAGCAAACATCAAGGTCAAATTTTGTGGACTTTTTTCTTCCAAAAATCTTTCTTCTAAACTCTTTAGTAATGTCTCTGGAACTCCTAATGATGCAAAACCAGATGTCGCTACTACATCGTTGTCTTTTATTAAATTCGAAGCCTCTTTAGAACTAATTATTTTCATGATAAATCACATCTCCTAAACTCTTTAAGAATTATAGTTATTTTTTTACCAATCATGTCTATTCTCATTTTAATTCTTTGTCTATTTTTTGTCAATCAATTATCTGATAATTCTGAATATTTATATGATAATTATATTATAGAAACACCACTTATATGCATTACGTATTTATAATTACTTGATATAAAGCAATACAACTATACTCTAATTCAAATTATTATGAGAAATATAGATTAAATTAAAATATATACTGCTATATTATAGTTATATTTTATGAAATATATTCTTTATTTGCTATTAGATATTGATATTTTTTTAACTATTCTTTCTATAATTTTTGATTAGTTCATAACAATTTCTATGGTGTAAACCCTAAGAATTTTCTATTTTTCTGAAAGCACTGGATAGAAGGTTGCATCACTTTAGTATGATCCGAATATTTATTCAAACAAGCTAAAGTGGAGCAACCTTCTTCAAATACTTTTGCGACTTATTTTCAAATGCCTACTTCACACAAATGGTCTAAGTGTTTTGATATGCACACAAATCTAACTAACTTTGAATATATTCACTCGTAATATGTAAACCACAAAATGAGTTCTCTAATTTTTTATTATAGATACTATTTTCTAAATATAACAAAAAAATAAATCATTATTGCCTCCTGAATCCTTCTAAGTTTCATCACGTTGAAGCACACTATGCTTTCTTCCATAAAGTAAATATATTAAAAGACCTATAATAAGCCAACATAAAAAACCTATCCAAGTTTTTGCATGTAACCTGCTTAACAAAACTATGCAGCATATTATTGATACTATAGGAGTAAAAGGTACTCCTGGAGTTATAAATGTTCTCTTAAAGTCTGGCATAGTTCTTCTAAGGACTATAACTGCAAGTGATACTACTGAAAAACCTAATAATGTTCCAATACTTAAAAATTGTACAATGAAGTCTAATGGCAAGAATCCAGCAATTATTGCTGCCAAACTTCCGGTTATTATAGTTGAAATATACGGTGTTTTAAATTTAGGATGTACTTCTGAAAATAATTTTGGCAAAAGTCCATCCCTTGACATAACCATGAATATTCTAACCTGACCATAAAGTACTACAATTAGTGTAGAAATCATTCCAAGTATAGCTCCTACTCCCACTAATGCTGCTCCCCAGTTTATTCCTACTCTTGCCAAAGCTCCTGGCACTGCATTTTCTGAAATTATTTCTTGATATGGAACCATTCCAGTAAGTACAACGGCAACAGAAACATAAAGTATTGTAACTACTATTAAACAAATTATAAGTCCGAGTGGAATGTCTCTCTTAGGATTTTCAGCTTCTTCTGCTGCTGTTGATATAGCATCAAAGCCTATATACGAGAAAAATATAGTGGCTGTCGCTGCAAAAATACCACTAACTCCAAGTGGAACAAAAGGCTTATAGTTAGCTGCATTTATATGTCCTACTCCAAGAATTACAAATATAAGAATTATAGCTATTTTTATTCCTACAATTATATTATTAACTCTTGCACTTTCTTGCATACCATAACATAAAATAAAGGTTATTAAGATAATTATTACTATAGCCGGTAAATCTACTATTCCACCTTTACTCGGTGAGGAAATAAAAGTTGTTGGTAATGTCATTCCCATTGAATTTAATATACCAACAAAGGTACCCGACCAACCTGATGCAATAGCACTACAAGCAACTAAATATTCTGCAGTAAGACACCATCCAATTATCATTGCAACTATTTCACCAAATACTATGTATGAATAAGAATATGTGCTTCCCGCTACTGGAAACATGGTTGAAAGTTCACAATAACATAATCCACAAAGGCAGGCTACTATACCTGCTATAATAAATGAGATAATTACTGCTGGCCCCGCTAAATGTGCTCCTTCACCAGTAGCAACAAAGATACCCACACCTACCACCGCCCCAATCCCAAATGCAGCTATATCTTTAGCTTTAAGATTTTTCTTTAAAGCTGTCTTTTGTACACCTTCCAGTATTTGATCTACTGATTTCTTCTTAAAAATATTCATAAATTCCTCCTAGTTGTAACTAATTCATTTTCAGAAAATTACATTTTAATCTTTCATTGTTTAAGTTATGAATATATTTTCCCAAGAAATCATCAGATTATAACAAATTGATTAGTATTTTATTATATTTTGATAATAACCATTAGAATCCAACACCTATTTATTCCCTATACTATCTATACTGCGCATGCATAATTAGATTTATCATAGGGAAAATTATTTTTTGTTATTAATAATAGATATTGGAGAAAATTATAAACTAATATGTTTGTTCTTATTTAAATTAAAGGAGTGAAAATTTTATGGGTGAAAAAATATTAGAAAAGTTTCAAGGAAGAGTCAGCTATCATGATTCTGTTGAAGAAATGGTTAAAAGAATTCGTGAAGTTACTGCTCCAGAATGGATGGAACAAAAGGCCACTATAGACGGAGTTTTCGCCTTAGCTTATGGTGCTTATACTCACTTGTCACCTACCCCTTTCATGACCGGAGCTCCTAAATTAATTGAACTCTTAACTGAAAAAGCAAAAGATGTAACTGGCGGAAATATAGCTTTAGGTGATAATCCAGTTGAAGTGGCAAATAATATTGAAGCTCATATAATTGCTAAAAGAAAAGCCTTAGGATTAAGTTAATAAAATATTACTAATTCTGATTTAGCCGCAATGCCAGATATTCTATAATATTTGCTACTTACTTTGCAGTAATGACAAGGTTTATAAAATTAATACTATAAGTACCTTAATACTCTTTATCCATATATATCAAACCAAAATAGATGTCCTATGTTTTGTTAGAATTATTGAATATTTTCATTTAATATTTCACAAAAATATGACATTTATTTCTGGTTTGAATATATATTATAATTGCATTTTATTTTACAATGCTAATTTTATATCATTAATCAAGAAATGGTAGTATATCATTTGTATATGCTCTTAAAATTTCACCAACACTCCAAGCCTGACTATAGCACCCCCTGCTTGTTGCTGTAAAATCTCCATCGAAGACTTCAGCAATTCCATTTATACACCCATCCTTCATATGATCCTCAAATACTTCGCACATTTCTTTTCCTCTATTTATTGCTTCCCTAGAATAGTTATTAACCTTGCAATATGCTGATATAAATGCACCTGTAATAAATCCCCAGCTTGTACCCATATGATATGCTAAATCTCTTTTCATTAGAGGACCTATATATTCACTCTTAAATTCTTCATCTAAAAAAGATAAAGATCTTATTCCATAAGTTGAATATAGTTCTTTATATACCTTATCTACCACTTTCTTTTCCTTTTCTTTATCTAGCATGGTAAACGGGAGCGATACTGCCCAAATTTGATTGGGTCTCACTTTTCCATCATTCTCTTCAACAACATCAAATAAACATTGCATCTCTTCATTCCAGAATTTTTTATTAAAGGATTCCTTAACCTTTATAGCTAAATTTCCATAACTGGATCCATTCTCACCAAACTTTTTTGACAGCCAATCCATTGTAGAAAGTGCATTATACCAAAGAGCGTTTATTTCTACTGGCTTACCATGCCTTGGAGTCACTACTAATTCCCCAACCCTTACATCCATCCAGGTTACTTGATCTAATCCACTACCTGCATGTATAAGTCCATCATCATCCATATAAATATGAAAATCAGTTCCCTTTGAATAAGCTTCAATAACTTCAACTAATTTATCAAATAATTTTTCCCTTACAAATTTAAAATCCTCTTCTTCTCCTGTATATTGTAAATATTTATATACAGCATGCACATACCATAAAGATGCATCTACAGTATTGTAAAACGCTTGTGTACCTTTATCAGCAAAAACATTTGGCACTAATCCATTTTTTACATATTGGGCAAAGGATTCTAAAATTTCTCTTGCGTCTTTAAATCTTTTTGTTGATAGTGTTAGTCCTTCAAATGCTATCATTGTATCTCTTCCCCAATCAACAAACCACGGAAATCCCGCTAACACAGTCTTTAGTTTTGTACTGTTTCTACTAACAATAAAATGATCTGCTGCTTTCACCAAATTTAAAGCAAGAGCATCTGAATATCCTGATAACTTCATGAGTTCGGCAACTCTTTCCTTATATTCATTTACAATACTAAATCCATCTTTATCATTCATTTCTTCTATAGTACATTTTAAATAAAATTTTTTAATCTCAAACGGTTGCATATTAACTTGTATATCATAAGGTGTATAGTGATTATCTAACCCCTCATTTCCATTTCTATTTTCAAATTCATAATAATAATTTTCTTCAAACAATGGATTTTTACCATTATCAAGTTTAAGCAAACTTCTACTTTTAAATATACCTTCTGATGCCATAAAGCTTATTATAACTTTATCATTTTTATGTGGATATAATTTTAATATTTTGCTTTCTAGTTCAGTTTCAAATTTTAGTTCGTTAGTCTCTAAAATCTCTCCTGCTTCTTTAAATGTAAATAATGGTGTTACATTAATTTTAGCCTGAGAACTTCCGTTTTCAATTTCATAACATATAACCGTTGTATTATGTCCATATTCCATAGCTATAGTTTTCTTTATCCTTATATCTTCTATTTGATATGTATATTGTGGCACAGAATCAAATACAAAACTTTGAAGATATTGATGACCATTTTTTAAATAATCCTTATACTCTTGACAAATTAAATCATATTCTCTTCCATCTACTATAATTTGTTCTTGAGTCTTAGATAAAATCGAAGAACGCTCTACTGGAGGATTCAATGACGCTATTAAATATCCATGATGACTTCTGAAGCAACTGTTAATAATAGTTTGTCCAGAATATCCCCCAATGCCATTTCCTATCATCCATTCTCTTTCATTTCCTTCTTTTATTGTTCTCCAATTTCCTCTGCCAAATCTATATTTTAATTCCATATATGTACTTCCTCCCACCATGCAAATAAAACCCTGTTTTTAAGGACAATTATAAAATAAAGTATATTCTATTCTTTATTGCCTGTAAACAATTTATGTATATAAAGCATTATCTTTACATAAATCAACAGTATTGTTTTAAAACTTAATAATCTTAGGGACAAAAAAATGACTTATTGTGTATAATAAGTCATTATATATATATCCTAAGAAATTTATTAATAAATCATCTTATAATTTTTTCTCCATACATACACTATTTTCATTCCCTATATATGGTTCAAAGTTTTCTACTACGCTATATCCAGCATTCTTACTATCGGTTTTTAATATTTTTAACCCCATTTTTATTGCCTCCATAAATAAAAATTAATACACTTTCCTAAACCCTTTTACACAGTCTATAAAGCCAGCATTTTCATAAAATTTATGTGCTTCCTTTCGATAGTCAGAAGATACGAGAATTGCATAAGCACAATGCTTTCTCTTAGCAAATTTGTCAAGAGATTTCATTAATTCCCGTCCTATTCCTTTTCCTCTTAATCCTTCTTTAACAATCACATCTTCAATTACTAAAAAAGATACTGCCAAACATTTGCAGCATATCCCAAGCGCAGAGCCAATAACTCTGCTATCTTCTTTCGCAGTCACCAAAAAATAATTATCATCCATTAACATTTCCTTATATGTTTCCACAGATTTATCCAAATAAGTTTCAAATGGAATGAGAGTCTTGTATAGTTCTAATACCTCCGGAATATCTTCTACTTTTAACTTTTCTATAATCATAATTAAAAAACCTCATATCTATTTTCCTATTATAAAATCATTACAAATGTTCCAATTGTGATAAATATGCCTCCAATAACTGTTTTTATATTAACAGTTTCCTTTAATATTATAAAAGCAAGTATCATTGTAATGACTATACTGAACTTGTCCACCGGAACAACCTTTGAAGCATCACCAATCTGCAATGCTTTATAATAACAAAGCCATGACAATCCCGTAGCAATGCCAGATAAAATCAAGAATATCCAGCTCTTTTGATTTATATTCACAACTTGATTCTGTGTACCAGTAATAAAAACTATCCCCCATGCCATCACTAAAACAACTGCTGTACGTATTGCAGTGGCTAAATTAGAGTTTATTCCGTCAATACCTATCTTAGCCAAGATAGAAGTAAGTGCTGCAAATATTGCAGATAACACAGCAAACGCAAACCACATATAATTACCCCCTTTTAACTTTGAAAACATAAAATTTCACCTCATTCATTTATAACAATAACACTCCTTTTTTTCCTAATACTACTTCGTTCAAGTAAAATATAACTAATATTGCACTTTATCCATTATAACATAATTTATTGATTTTATTACATATAATACTTATTTTAACTATATTTATTTAAGTGTAAATTAGTCTAGCATACTTAGGCTTAACACTGTTAATTAAGACTTATTAATATTTAATGTTGAATTTATAGACCTACTCCCAGACCTTACTAATTCCGAAATTACTCCTTTACTTTCGAAAATATTGAATTTTATTCATTTTGAAGGTATAACTACTTCATCAAAGATAAGTAAAAAATTAAACATATCCATTCCCAATACAAGTAGAAGCATTAATACTCTAAATACTCTTGGTTACTTAGAATATTTTTTTGTTATGGATATTTATAAAAACAATATAAATGTAAATAATATAAACATTAGGTGAAAAGGAGTGTTTATATGGCCGAGTATTCAAATCTATTCATTAGATCTGTTGTGACCTATTTTGTTTTAGTTGTTTTTGCAAGAATTATGGGAAGAAAACAAATTTCCCAACTTACATATTTTGATTATGTTGTTGGAATAACGATTGGTTCTATTGCAGCAGCAGCTTCTATAGAAAAAGATGTTCGTTTATCTGAAGGTACTTTTTCCATTATTATTTGGAGCCTTCTTACAATATTAATTTCAGAGATAACTTTAAGAAACATTAAATTAAGATTATTGATAGATAGTGAACCATTATTAATTATAGATAAAGGAAATGTTATTTATAAAAATATGAAAAAGGCAAGATATAATATGGGCGATTTATTAATGCAATTAAGAGTTAAAGATATTTTTTATATTACTGATGTGGAAATAGCAATATTAGAGCCAGACGGCAAGCTTAGTGTTTTAAAGAAGGCTGAACATACTACTTTGACTACAGGAGATATGAATATTCAAAAGCCTAAGACCGGCATGATGTTAGATTTAATTTTAGATGGACATATTTTATCCTCTCATCTAAAGAAAATTCAAAAAGATGAAAAATGGGTTATGGAACAATTAAAGATAAGAAATATTAATAACCTAGAAGATGTTATTTTCGCAGGATTCCAAGCAGATGAACAGATATATATTGTTACCAAAAATTATTAATTAAAGAAGATAAACCTGTAAAAACAGTATATAGGTGATTAAGTGTAGAGTACATGTTGTTTATCTACATAATCTGGTTACTATTTAGAATAAACAACATTTAATAAGCAAAGAATAATATAAAATAACTTTTTAATGAGGTGCTCCTATGGAATATAATAAATTATTAATGCTTATAACCGCTATCTTTTCTCTTATCATTTTGTCCATATGTATCGCAATACTAATTAAGAAGAAATATAATCTCCTTACTGAAAACATAGTAACTTATATATTTTATTTAACTTTTTTGTTCACACAATATAAATTAAAAATTCAAGTTAGTCCTTTTATTATAATGCTAACTTTAATAACTATTATTGGTAATAACCTTATCGGTGATTATCTAAATTTCTATAAAAGTTCTAAGCATTTTGATAGGTTTTTACATGCTTTTGGTTCCTTTTCTTTTTCATTATTTTATTATTCTATATTAGATAAAGCTGCCATCCATATAACTTCTCCTAAATATTATGTTGCTATTTTTATAGCAACCATAGGTATTTCATCAGGTTGCATCTATGAAATATTTGAATTTATTTTAGATTCTATGACGAATTCCAAAAATCAACATGGTCTTACAGATACAAATTTTGATTTAATATCAGATGTGATAGGCGCCATAACTGCAGGCATTGCTTACATATCAATTTTCTAGACAAAATCATATAAATTGTACATATCCATCATGTTACAACTACAAGTTGTAAAAATTAATTCATCTATAATACTGGTTCAAAAAATAATCTTATAAATTAATCATTTAATTTCTTATTAAATATATGGCTAAAGTTATTGCCATAAAATAGCATATTATCTATTTTTCTCACTGGCATAGCTCCCATTAAGCTATTTGTTACAATAACTTCCTTAGCTTTCCTTAAATCCTCTACTGTAATGCTTTGTTCCTTAACCTTAAAACTTTTAATGATTTCAGTTCTTATTATTCCTCTAAGCATACCATCATCAAGTTTTGGAGTAAGAATAGCTGTATTTTCTATAACAAATATATTAGCGCAACTTGTTTCTGTAACATAACCTTTTTCATTTAAAAATATAACATCATCATATCCCATTTTCTTAGCATTTTCTTTTTCAATTAAATTTTCTATATAACAAGTGGATTTAATATAACACAGCCTTGAAGTACTATTTCTCCTTACCTTTGAAATGGTCAAGTCTATTCCTTTATTATAATCATCTTCCTTATAGCTTATTTCTCGTTCTGTAATAATAATATTTAAAGGTGTAACAGTTATTTTTATTCCTTTATTTTTTATATTTAACTTATTTAGATATTCTCTAAGCATTTTTTCTTCTAAAGGCAATAAATTTATTTCCATCATTGCTTTCTTTAATCTTTCTAAATGCTCATTTAAAAGGACAGGTTCCTTTCTCCATAGAATAGTTTCAAATACCGCCCTACCAAAAAATAACCCTTCATCTATTGTAATTTTATCTTCATTATAAATTATAGTTCGCATTATAATACCCCCATTAAAGCTTTAGCTTTATCAATGGTCTCAAACCATTCATCTTCTTCAATAGATTCCCAGGTGATTCCGCCTCCAACACCTAAATAAGCCCTATCATCTTTCTTAACGATAGTTCTAATAACTATATTAAAATCACTGTTACCTCTTAAATCAAAGTATCCTATAGAACCTGTATAAATATTTCTTTTTAATTTTTCAAGCTCCTCAATTATCTCCATTGCCCTTATTTTAGGTGCTCCTGTAATAGATCCTCCCGGGAAACATTCTCTTATGCATTTTACTGCTGATACATTTTCTTTTAACTTACCTTCTATAGTTGCTACAAGATGAAATACAGTTTCATATTTTTCTATTTTAAAAAGTTCTGTAACCTTTACCGAATCAGGTTTGCAAACTTTGCTTAAATCATTTCTCTCTAAATCCACAATCATTAATAACTCTGATTTATCCTTTTCAGAATTAATTAATTCATTTTTATTTCTTTCATCTTCTTCAGAATTTTTTCCCCTGGGTCTCGTTCCTTTAATTGGTCTTGTTTGTACTAATCCATTCCTAACGGATAAAAATCTTTCTGGAGATGAGCTTATTATTTGAAAATCTTCAAAATTCATATATGCAGAAAATGGTGCCTTATTGGTGCTCCTTAGTTTTTCGTATATTTTATAAGGTTCCTCATTATTATTACACCATATTCGCCTTGTCATATTAGCTATGTACACATCCCCACTTCTAATATATTCTCTAAGCACCCCTATGGATCTTTCATATTCTACTTTATCAAAATTAGAGAAAAACTTATTATTTGATACTTGAAATTTTATTTTTTCTTCTTCCTTGTAATTCTTGAGGCATTTTTCTATTCCCTCAATACTGCTAATAGCTTCCTCAATTTGTCCCGCTGCTGTTATGTAAGTTTTTTTATTATGTAAATCAAAGATAATTAAGTTATCAAAGAAAATAAATATGCTATCAGGAATATTAAAATCTTCTTTTGAGTTATCAGGCAATTCTTCTAACATCCTTCCTATATCATAGGAAAAATATCCAATAGCCCCACTTATAAATGGTAAATCATTATTACTACTCAATTTATATTTATCTATAAGTTCCTCTAATTTTATAAAAGGATCAGCATCATTGTATTCTTCATTATCAATGAAAACTTTTTTTCCCTTGGAAACAAACTTTTTATATGGATTTAATCCTATAAAGGAATATTCAGATAATAATTTATCTTCCTTTGAACTATCTAAAAAAATACTGTCGACCTTATCTTTAAAAAGATTATATGTATAAAATGGATCATAATATGTATTTAGTTCTTTTATCTTAAATTCTATCATTTCTAAACCTCTTGCACTCTAAAACAAAATTTTCTAAAATTTTATGTCCCTCTTCAGTAAGTTCAGCTTCTGGATGAAATTGAACACCATATATAGGCAACTTTTTATGTCTCATTCCCATAATTACTTTATCTGAATCTAAAGTTTCTGCTGTAATTTCTAATTCCTTTGGAAGCTTCTCTTTATTAATAATTAATGAATGGTACCTGGTTACCTTAAGAGGATTTTTCACTCCATATAACATCCCTTTATTATCATGAGTTACTTCACTTATTTTTCCATGCATCGGTATCTTTCCTTTAATAATTTCACCGCCAAAATAATGACCTATGCATTGATGGCCTAAGCATATCCCAAAGATAGGCACCTTTCCTTTAAACCTATCAATAATATCTAAACACACACCCGCTTCCCTTGGATTTTTAGGACCAGGCGAAATAACTATTCCTAAGTATTTATTTGCATCTATACATTCCACATCTATCTTATCATTTCTAACAACCTCTACTACCTCACCTATTTCATCAAAATATCTGACAAGGTTATATACAAATGAGTCATAGTTATCTATCATTAGTAACATTAAATCATTCCTTCTTAAAAATTAGTGTATTGGCTTCTTTTTATATCGCTTTCCTGTACCTGTCCCTTCAACACTTGCAACTGTAATTAATGCATCTTCATCAAATCCATGTACAATGCTTTTTAATTTTGCCACCTCAAGTCTTGATAAAACTACATAAATAACATTTGTCTTATTTCCACTATAAGCCCCTTTTCCATCTAATAAGGTAATAGCTCTACCAAGCCTTGCCATTATAGCTTCCGAAATATCCTCATTTTTTTCTGATACAATTATTACTGCTTTTGACTCATCAAGTCCTTCAACAGTAATATCTATAGTTTTAAATGCGATAAAATAGGCTATTAAAGAATACATCGCTCTATCCCATCCAAATATAAACCCTGAACTTCCTATTATGAAAAGATTAAAAAACATAACTATTTCACCAATAGAAAATGCGCTTCTTTTTTCTAGCATTATAGCAACAATTTCAGTTCCATCTAAAGAACCACCATTTCTTATAATTAATCCTACACCTGCACCCATTATAATTCCACCGAAAATTGTTGCTAGAAGTATATCTTGTGTTACACCTGGAACTGGAGCAAGTAATGTTACTCCAATTGATAAGCATACTATCGAAAATATTGTTGATAAAGCAAAAGTTTTTCCAATTTGCTTATAGCCTAAAACCACAAAAGGTAGGTTTAGTATGACTAAAAATACTCCTAATTTGACTTTAGTTAAGTAATTTGCCATAATAGATATTCCTGTCATTCCCCCGTCAATTATATTGTTGGGGATTAAAAATACTTCGAGTCCTATCGATACCAAAATGGAACCTAATACTAAAAAGAATATTCTACTAATAATAATTAATAACTTCTTCTGTTTGTTCTTCATAATAGTTTGTTCCCTCCTATAAATATTTAATGCATGAAATTTTTCTCTCTAATTATACCATATTATTAAAATAAAAATGACCTATTGCGAAGTTAGGCCATTCTTAATACTTATTAGCTTTAATTTTCTATTAATTTTTATACAAGTAATCTCTTGTCATAGGAATGTCATTATTTAATCCTTTTGTAATTAATAATTGATGAAGATCAATTATTCCATTATTAAAAGTTGCTGCACAAGAACATAGATAAAGTTCCCACATTCTAATGAATTCTTCATTAAACATCTTAGAAATTTCAACTTTATTTTTATTAAAATTTTCTCTCCAGCATAAAAGTGTTTTAACATAATGTCTTCTAAGACTTTCAACATCAACAATATAAAAATTACAATCACCGCAGATATTTATAATTTCTCTAAGACTTGGAATGACTCCGCCTCTAAAAATATACTTTTTAATCCAAGGGTCTCCCGGGTATTCTTTTAATGCACTAATATAATGTAGTAAAAATACTCCTTCTGGTTTTAAGACCGCATTAACATTTTTCATAAATAATTCATAATTGTCTCTTCCCACATGCTCAAGCATACCTATACTGACAACCCTATCAAAAACTCTGCCACTCTTAGCTAAATCACGATAATCCATAAGTTTAACTTCTAATAGATTTTCAAGTTTTTCTTCTTTTATTCTTTCATTAAACTTTTTAAATTGTTCCTCACTTAGAGTGATACCAAGGCCATGAACCTTATATTTTTTTGCAGCTTCGATAAGTAATGTTCCCCATCCACATCCTATATCTAAAAGAGTCATTTCTTCTTTAATATTAAGTTTTTTTAAAGTATGGTTAATTTTATTTACTTGTGCATCATGTAAACTATTATCATCTGATTTAAAATATCCACAAGAGTAAGTCATGGTATCATCAAGCCAAAGACTATAAAAGTTATTTCCAATGTCATAATGAGATTGAACTTCATTTTTTTGATTTTTTGCAGAATTTGGTGTAAAGATTAAATTCCTAAGAGACTTAGTATCTGTATTAAACTTATCCATTTGACTGAGAAATAAGTTTAATACATAAAACAAATCCCCTTCCATCTCTATATCTCCTCTTACATAAGCTTCCCCAAGAGCTAGAGATGTACTTTTAAGTAATTCAGTTTTACTTATTTCATTCTTAATTGTTATTGCAAATTGCGGTATACCATCTCCTATTATATACTCTTCAGTATCTTGAAATTTAACTGTAAATGGTATATGATCGAATTTTTCTAAATATTTAATATAAAAACTATTTATTAAACTCATAAAATAGCCTCCCCTACAATTTTAAACTAATTAATTTATACTATTTTAGAGAAATAAATATTCCATAAAAGAGACCCTAACAAAATAGAAATCAAATTTCTATTTTGTAGGAGTCTCTTTCCTATTTTTATTAATAATTAGTATCATTAACACTGGCTTATAGCATATTACAGTCCGTATACCTTAATAAACACTAACAAACACAACCTTCAAATAATTTCCCTCCGAAAATTTATCTGTAACTGCAAAATCTTCTGGAAGACTATGTTCCTCTAGAATTTCATAATTCTTATTACTTTCTTTAAATGCTTCATCTATAAATTTCTTAAACTTAACCATATTAAAAGTTGCACAATTTGTTGAAGCTACAATTACGCCTTCATCTTCTGTTATATCTATAGCCCATTTAACCAAATCCTTATAGTCTTTCGCCGCACTAAATCTATTATCTTTAGATGTTGCAAAGCTTGGTGGATCAAGAATAACCACATCAAATTTTAATTCTTCTTTCTTTGCACGTTTGAAATAAAGAAAAACATCTTCAACTATTATGTCATGCTTTGCAGCATCAATATTATTTATAGTAAAGTTTTCAGTCGTTTTTTCTAAACTTCTACTAGCTAAGTCAACACTTGTAGTAATCGCTCCACCTTTTGCTGCTGCCATAGAAAAAGCTCCAGTATAAGAAAAAGTATTCAACACCCTTTTCCCTTTAGAATATTTATCTCTAATGGACTTTCTTACTTCCTTTTGATCTAAAAATACACCAACCATTGCACCATCATTTAAATAAATTGCAAAGTTAACTCCATTTTCTTTTACTACAAGCGGTTCTGGAGCCTTTCTTCCACACATATAACTGTCTTCATCTACAACCATACCATTTTCTTCAAATCTCTTTTTTTCATATATTCCATCAAAAGACACTAAGGCTTTTATAGCTTTAATTATGTTGTCTTTAAACGCATACATTCCTCTACTATACCAAGTGATAAGGTAATATTCATCAAAATAGTCAATGGTAAGTCCGCCTATTCCATCTCCTTCACCATTAAATACTCTAAATGCATTAGTATCTCTTGAATGATATAACTTTATTCTTTTTGAAAATGCATTTCTAATTTTGTCATAAAAGAATTTATAATCTATATTACTATTCTTACTGTTGCTTAAAATCCAGCCACAGCCTTTATTTTGCTTTCCATAATATCCTTTTCCTAAAAAGTTTTTTTTCTCATCTACAAGAGTTATAACTTGCCCTTCATCTTTTAAGGCTTTGGCATTTTCTAAAGCTTCATCAAGAATTAAAGGATATCCTTTTTTATATTTATTAATAAATTCTTTTTTTACTGTAATTATTGTTTCTTTCATATATGTACCTTCCTAAGCAATTATATTAAATTAAATTCAAAGTAATTATACCATACTTCTACTTAATTAATAATCAATAGAATTTAGGCACATGAAAAAATAATAAACAATCACACTGGCCTATTATTTTTTTGATTGTGCCTTAATTAAATATTTATAAATTCCCGAAGTTTGAGTTTCATTTATACTTTAGAAATTTATATTATCATATACAACTTACAATTTTTATTGTATCAACAATATATTCTTTTTGCTCTAAGCTTAACTCTGGAAAAATTGGTATTGCAAATGTTCTATGAGATAAATATTCAGCTACAGGCATATCCCCTTCTTTATATCCAAGACCTTTATATACCTTTTGCAAATGCATTGGCACTGGATAATAAACCCCTGTACTTATACCCTTTTCTTTTAATTTATTAATAACTTCTTCTCTATTCTCAGATTGGACTACATACATATTATATACAGATTTACCTTCTGCTATTGTTACAGGCAATATTAATGATGTTTCTTTTAATTTTTCATCATACATCTTAGCATTTTTTCTTCTTGTTTCATTCCAATTATCTATAAGGCCTAATTTAATTCTTAAAATTGCCGCTTGAACTGTATCTAATCTTGAATTAAATCCAATTAAATAATTATAATATTTTAATGGATTATATACAGTATCATCATGCCCTTTAGAGGTTTCAACTTCTTCATTTATATTATTTAATAAATTGTACGCTATTTGACCATTCTCTCCACTGCCATGAGTTCTAAGAGCCTTTGCAATAACAGCTATATTGTCATCAGATGTTGTTATAATTCCACCATCACCTGCACATCCAAGATTTTTAGTTGGAAAAAATGAAAAACATCCCATATCTCCTATATTTCCAACTTTTTTATCCTTATATTCAGCGCCAACGGCTTGAGCTGCATCTTCTATAACTTTCAAGTTGTACTTCTTGGCAATTGCCATTATTTCATCCATCTTTGTTGGCTGTCCGAAGATATGAACTGGCATAATAGCCTTTGTCCTTTCAGTAATCTTTTCTTCTATCTTTAACGGATCTATATTATAGGTATCTTTTTCTACATCTACAAATACAGGAATTGCACCCAAAAACGAAATACTTTCTGCTGAAGAGAAAAATGTAAAAGGCGTAGTTATAACTTCATCCCCTTCTCCAATACCACAAGCCATAAGTGCTATAACTAAGGCATCAGTTCCATTACCAACTGATATCGCATGCTTAACTCCTACATATTCTGCAAATTCCTTTTCAAACTCTATAACATCTTTTCCCATAATATATTCCGCTGATGAAAGTACCTCACTTACAGCTTTCATTGCCTTATCTTCAATTGTTTTATATTGTGCTTTTAAATCTACTAATGGAATATTCATTTTTATTTCTCCTTTTACTTTCTAGTAATTTATTTCATTGCTTTAAACATACATGTTTTCGTTGTAATAGATATATCTCCATTTTCTCTAATATAATCTTCTAAATACTTTGTAAACTCCTTTTTCTTTTCTCCAACAAGTATTGCACTTCCTTGAATTGTTGATGCTTTATATGATACAACTGGTTCTGCCTCATCTACTATTATTTTCCCGTCTAAAATTTCAACATCTACCTTACTAAAATATTTTTCAAGCATTCCTCTGCCATGTTCTAAATCAAATCTTTCTGAATAACCATTACTATCTAACCCTAAATTTGGTGCAAATTTTTCTGCAAGTTTATTTAATTCCTTCATAGATTCACATGAATTAGCTGTTACATAAAATGTTCCCTTTGGTTTTAATACTCTCTGTATTTCACCTAAAGCTTTTTCTATATCTGGAATAAAATAAATCATATGCTGTGCAATGATTATATCAACACTTTCATTTTCATATGGAATATTTTCAGCATTAATTTCCTCATAACTAAATTCATGAGGTACATCTTTTAATTTACCTTTTGCAATTTTTATCATGCTTCTTGAAAAATCTGATAATGTAATATCTAAATTTTTATCTATATTATCTTTATTCTTAAACCAAAGCTTTCCAGTACCACATCCAAGTTCTAATACCTTTGAATTTTCCGAAAAATTTATTTGATTAAAACACCATTTATCAAAGTCTATCTTATTTGTATTATAATTATGGAGATTGCTTCTAATATTGAGGTTCTTATCGCTTTTATATTGTTCTCTAACCCTGCTTTCCATATTAGTTACTTTGATAATATCAATTAAATTGTTAGCATCTAAAAAACTATTTTTCTTTGCAGTATTTTGCGCTTTATTAAAAACCTCAATAACTGCATCAATATGCTTTTTCTTTTCTTCCAATGCCTTCTTCTGAATGCTTATCATGCTCTCCAAATTTTCCCCGCTCTCATGTAAAATGTGACCTATTTCATTTAATGATAAACCAATAAATTTCAGAGTTGTAATCTGTTGAAGTTTCAATAAATCTTCTTCACAATAAATTCTATACCCTGACTCAGTTTTTTCACTAGGCTTAAGTAATCCGATTTTATCATAATGAAGCAGTGTTTTCACTGTCACTCCTGATTTTTTAGCAAATTCACCAATTTTCACTCCGCTCCCTCCTCATTAAATATATTCTAATCCCTTACCTTAGGTTGGAGTCAATGTATATATTTTTACAATTAAGATAATGTGAAATTATACAAAAAAATTAGACATACACTTAAGGCACAATCAAAAAAATAACAGACCAGTATGCTTGCATATTTGGTCTATTATTTTTTTCATGTGCCTAAGCAAATATAGAGATTAACCTAATTCATCAAGTATATGCCTATTTCCCATTTAATTTTATAACATTAAATTTATCAGTTTATAATATTTCTTTAATTGCTTTTACTACTTCTTTTGCTATATATTCAGCATCTTCTAATGATAATGTAGTATATACAGGAAGTGTAATTTCATTTTCATATTGAGCATAAGCATTTGGATAATCCTTAATATCATATCCAAGATTTTTATATAGTGTTAACATTGGTAATGGTTTATAGTGAACATTTGTTGCTATTCCCTTTTCTGCTAGCTTTTGAATTGCAGCATTTCTCTTTTCTTCGTTAAAACCTTTCACTCTATAAAGATATAAATGGTATGATGTCTCAGTTCCATTATCATCTTTTGTAACTGGAATTATTGAAAAATCTTCTTTACCTAAAATATCTGAATAAATCTTAAAGATTTGTCTTCGCTTTTCAAGCATTCCTTCATATCTCTTAAGTTGAACTACACCAATTGCAGCTCCTATATCTGTTAAGTTACATTTAAGTCCATCATTTATAATGTCATATTCCCAAGCTCCAGCTTTAAGTTTACTTAAAGCATCTTTTGATTGACCATGCATAGCAGTAAATCTCATATACTTAAGTAAATCTTCATGACCTCTAAAA
>JARLHR010000062.1 GCA_031292145.1 Clostridium sp.
ATATGCTATAGGCTAGACCGTATCTCTCGTAATGTAGCGGACTTCTCCTCTACTCTAGATGAGCTACAAGCATATGGAGTTGATTTTGTAAGCATTAGAGAGCAATTTGATACTACTAGTCCAATGGGACGAGCTATGATCTATATTGCCTCTGTATTCGCTCAGTTAGAGCGTGAGACAATCGCAGAACGTGTTAGAGATAATATGATAGAACTTGCTAAGAACGGCTACTGGTTAGGCGGTGCTCCCCCATTTGGGTATTCAAGTGTAAGAGAAAAATATATTGATGAAAGTGGAAATGAAAAAGGCATATCATATTTAGTTCAAGTACCTGAAGAAATAAAATTGATTAAACAGGTTTTTGATATATATTTAGAGGTTGGTTCTATACATCAAACTTTCAAATACTTAATGAAAAATAACATAAATCTCCCTAATGGCCATTATCTTGCTTATAGTACTTTACATAAAATTTTAACGAATCCTATTCATGTTAAAAGTTCAGATGCTGTTATTAAAATTCTTGAAGATCAAAATATAAATGTTTATGGTACTCCAGATGGAGTTCATGGAATACTAGTTTATAATAAAAGATCATATAATCTCACTAAAGATGGCAAAAGGACAACACCATTTAAAGATAAATCTGAACGGGTTGCTTCTGTAAGTAAAAGATGCAAGGGGTTCATTGAGCCTGATATTTGGGTAAAAGCTCAACAACAAATTAATGCTAATAAATCATTAGCTCCTAATCTAGGTAAGACTAATAGAGCTATACTAACTAGCAAACTAAAGTGTATTCATTGTGGAAGCACTATGGGTGTTTTTCAGGGCCATAGAGATGAAGAAACTGGTTTAAGGAAAGTATATTATAAATGTAACTTAAAAAGGCGTAGCAGCGGTAAATTATGCTCTAGTAAAAATCTAGATGGAGGGAAACTAGAAGAATGTGTTTTGGATAGCTTAGTAGAGATGGCTAAAAATATCGAGTAGGTAAATCTCAGAAATAATTTTCCGAGATTTTTCCTCTCACAGAACCGTGCATGCGGGCCTCGCACACGGCTCCTGATAAATCTCCATTATTATTTATAATAATGCAAA
>JARLHR010000063.1 GCA_031292145.1 Clostridium sp.
GAGAGCGATGGAAAAAGAGACATACGTCAGCATCCTGTGCCAAGGAGGGATTGCGCTGTTTGCCGATAGCTACGCACTCATTTTCCGAGATGGATGCACTCACTCTCCGAATCAACTGCACTTATAAAACGAAATATTCACGAACATCTACTGACGCTATCATTCTCCTAATTTCTATCAATTCCAGCTTGTTGGTAATTAGGAATATAGGCACTAGATTAACTCCTCATTAACAAAGCTTCCCGAAGAGTACCTCTTAGGGAAGCTTTGTTAATAGTGGTCGATATACAAGAAAGACTAAATTTTAATAATGGCCTATCTAAATCGAAAGCGCTACCGATTTAAATAGATCCACAAATAGTGGATTATTGCTAACTGGATACTCAGACGCTTTCTGACTTCTCTAATTGTATATATAAATTTTCCAACTCTAGCTGCGCAAGAGCAAGCTTCTCTTCCGAATCTACAGACATGGCTTTGGCTTTCTGTGCTATCTCAATAGCATCAGCAATCATAGCGCTGATGCTGACTAACAGCCTCTCTATCCTTTTATCCTGTAGGTTAATGACTTCCCTCTCTCGCTCCATAGATTCCTCCCGAATACATAGTAAAGATTTGATAATATTTTAAGGGAATATCCCTTAAAAGTCAATAATGGATATTCTCTTAAGGCATACTTATTTTGAGGTGATTTCTGTGTACGAGAGAATCCGCAATATACGGGAAGATAAAGATATGACCCAATCCCAAATGGCAGAGTATCTGAGAATTCATCAGACAACCTACTCTGACTATGAGATTGGCAAACTAAATATACCGGTACAGGTTCTGGATAAAATAGCCGATCTGTTTGAGACCAGCATCGATTATTTGGTAAACCGTACAGATGTAGAGAAACCCTATCCTTGCAAGAAATAGGTTATGCCAGCAATATACAAAACTGATTGTCCCCTTGTTGCTGAATCTGGGCTAAAGAAAAACAGCCAAAATTCACTGGACGCTCGCTTCAAATCTTGACAGTTTGAATTTATGGCGATTCAGATAGAGGGGTTTGCTGATTAGGTAGATAAATTTTGCCACCACGTACACTCCGGAGTCGGTTGCCATAATAGATATTGATAAGTCTAACGTCCCATTATTAGCCTAATGGGTATATGGATAACTAGGAGTTAATTTCCAAGTCGATTGCTATGTGCGTATGAATAATTAAAAGCTAAATATTAAACGGCGGCATGCATTAAAATATTTTATGTGCCTTTAATATTTCAAAATTTATAGCATCTTCAATGTCATTTTTTAGCATACGCATATTTTTGTAGTATCCTTTAGCTATTTGCTCTATATAAAATTCCATTATTTGATTTGGAAAAATGAGAGCTTGATCCTCAACATCTAATTGCTTAAACAGTTCCTCATAATTTTTCTTAGCAATCTTAATCCTATTTTCAAGACTTATAGTGTCAAATCTTACTATTTTGGAAAATCTAGAATAAATAGGAATTCCCAAGCATTTTTCAGCATCTTTTTCGCTTAAATAATTTGTTGTACAAAAAATAATACATTTTTCCATATTCACAGAGTAATTTGCATCAACAAAAACACCCTCATCAAACATTTGGTAAAATGCATTGTAAAAAGAAGGATGGACTTTATCGAATTCGTCTAATAAAATTACATTTGATTTTCTTCTTATTAATTCTCGTGCAAGGCTATTTTCGCTATGATCTGCGCCAAAGATATATTGATAAGCGTCGCTTGTCTGTTGCATGGAGAACTGAATTCTAACAATCTCTTTGCCAATAAATGAACTTACATATTTAGCCGTTTCAGTTTTTCCCACGCCAGATTCACCTAAAAACAGTATTGTTACAGGTCGCTTCCGATTAGGATTTTTCAATGAATAAATTGGAGATAATATCTGTTTTATTACGTTATCTTGTCCAAGAATAGCAGAATTAAAATCTTGTGATATTTTCTTTAAAATTTCTATTGTAATTCCCTGAAAAGTCATTTTATGTTCTTTTATAATATTTGGGTAAGCTTTTTTAATATCAGTATAAAATTTATTGGGTGGGTTATTTATCCAAATATTTAAAACATGCACTTTACTATGCTGTAAAATATTATTAGAAAATCCCAACAATGCCCATTCCTTAATAGAACCGTAATCATCTGTGTACATTACTAAGTTTTCAATTTTCAATGGTGGTTCTTCAGTATTTTGTGCTCCAATAATCGATACTTCTGTCTTACTTATGTGATTAAGTAAGTCACTAATAGTATTAAAGTTATCTAAGTGTGCTACCGCATTATTGAAATCATCATCTGATACAAAAAAAATATTAATCGTATCCATTAGTTCTCTACAATTCCAGCCAATAGAACATCATAGACATCAACTTCCGTCGGTCTTGTTGATAGGCCTGAATAATCTGCTCTTATTGGTTGATTGGTTCCAAATTCAAACTCTTTTTCTATCTGTAATTTCATTTTATCTGTTTTGCCAACGTGTACTGCGTAGAAAGTGAGCTGCATTTTAGGTAGATCAGACATTGTATAGTTATTCCTAAATGCTATAAGATTAAATCTTAAAACAATTTCTTTTCCATTGTGCTCTGCGACAAATTCATAGTACCCTCTTCCTTTGTCAATGGCCTCTTCAATTTTGGAAATATCAATACTAAATGTACTTCCATTATTACCAGTGATAGGAATATCTCCATTCAACATTGTAAAGAATGGTGCAGCTAACATAAAGAATGAAAAAGAATTCGGTTCAGGATAAACAGTCATATTGGGAAATATATCAATTCCTGCGCAACGTCTATTTCCCGGTTTTCTTTTTCTATCACTTTTCACTAATTCAATAAAGTCTGCAAGTAAGGTGTTTTCCAAAATATTTTTGATTACTCGATCTTTCTTATAACTTGTGTTGGCTTCTGCTTTCGCGCTTGCTTTAAAAGATACACCACTCAGAAAGCTAAAAAGCTTTGTGACCCCATTAGTATCAGTGCTGATACCAGCTTCCACATCGGCACTACCTTGAGCGTCAGCACTAACATTTGATATGAACTCTGTTGTTTTTTTGATTTCTCCTCCAGCAATTATTTGCATAAAGTCAGCAACAGAGCTTTCATCAAAATATATAACCTTAATAAATTTCAATTCATTCTACCTCCAAATATAGTTAAACGAGAAATCAAGATAGTAGTTCACTGTGTGTACGGATAACATATACCAACTAGATAGAGGCAAGTTAAATATTATATGGCAGGCTGTGCGAAAACAAAAATTAAAAATATTAGGTTCCCACTTTAATACATTTGTCTAATTCTAACGTATAAAAACATAATCACCTATTTTATATCAGAATTCATATTAACAAGTGTACCATATTGTTCTAAATTTTTTTGCTCTATTCTTTTGACATGGATTATTCCCTATATCTAACCTCTCCATATAATTAAAATTTCTAGTAATTTAACAAAAGATCTCGTCTTCCCATTATTAGCCTAATGTGAACCGTCCCAAAACACAACAGGGAAGGGAGTTTTGCAAAAAGTTGGGTCACAAAATGTATCCGCGGTCCTTTAATATTTTCTTTATTTCCGATATACTACCTCTAAAGTTTATTAAAGTACCTTCATTAAAGACATTATAATGATGATCAACAGGGTTTCGGGCGGCATAAATGTTATCTAAATAGGATTGAATTTCTCTTTTTGTGTATGGATGGAGTTTGACCTTAAATTTCTCAAAATGGTCACCATATTTGTCTTTTGAGCTACTGCACATAATATCCTTTAAGACATAAAAATGGAGCGTTGCCAGACTGGGATCTAACAATTGCCTTAAGTTCAAGGTTTGTATATCTCTTCCTCTATTATCTCTTATATATGAAAAAGTACTTTTTATAAATTCTTCGGCATCCGAAGGAATATATAAAGTCGAAACAACATCGGCGATCAAATTTCTTAGCGGTTGTTCGCATTCTTCTATTCCTTTTTGAATTTCAGTATCTATTTCAGATTTTGTCATTTCTGAAAAAGGCTTTTGGTATTCCTTCTCAGAAATCAAATACTGACGAATGATATCGATATTAATATCCATTTCTCTACTTGCATTATCAAATCGGATCAGGCCATATCCAAGCAAATGCGGTATTATTGATTGATTGCGCTTAACCTGACTTGCTGCAGTAATATCTTTATTTGCAATTTTTAATAACATTTGATACTCGTCACTATAAAAATCTTTGAGTTCCTTAAGAATATCTTTACACCATTGAATCGACTCAACTTCAAAGATACCGCCATCTTTTACAGCATTATAAAGCGGTCTTTGAATTATAAAGAGATATTCTCCACCTTTCCTTAAATTCTCATCTTTTATATGCTGGTTAATTACCTTGCACATTTGACGTGTAAAGAATGGATGCCCACCAAAATCTTTAGATAATTCAAAACAGACATCATCATCAAATGATAATCCCATATATTTTCCTAATTCATTTACCATTCGTTTAATCTGTTCGAATACAAACGGTTTTAGATAATTATTATTTGATAATTTTTTATACATAGGATTACGTGGACTGATTTTCCCCTCTTTTACTGGTAGAAAATCAATTTCACTTATAGATGGATTTATTCCTGCTATAATAAGCGATAACTTTCCATTGAATTTTTCACAAAAGGTAATGAATGTACTCCAAAAATAATGAAATGAAACAGAATCTTGCCATTTTTCATTAAAAGTTGAGTCAAATGCTATTTGCTCTATCTCATCGAAAATCAGAACAATTCGAGAAAAATTTTGAATCTTAAGCAATGTATTAATATCTGAAATAAACGATTCCATTGCGTTAAGTTCAGTATATTCTTTAGTAGATAGATTTTTTTCACACTTTTTATATGCATCTCTCGCTATTCTATCCAATGCTTGATACCAATTATATATAATAATTTCAATGCAACGATAGGATATATAAAAAATTTCTCTTTGATCAAGCTCTTGCTTGATGGCATTGAGAACTGAAGTCTTACCGCTTTTTCTTAATCCAAAAACGCCAGAGTGATCACCGGTAATACTTCTATCAACAATTCCCTTTGCATATTGTTCTCTTCCGCCAAATAGAAATAATCTATCATTTATCGGTTCAGAATAGCTAAAAAAATCTCGTTCAAATAGAAACTTTTTAAACCTTAATAGTATAAAATTCTCGAGTTCGGATGCGTCCATGTCGTATAATTCTCGATAAGAAAATGGTATTAGTGAGTATTCAATGCTTCGTTGGATATCCGGTTTTTCAATTTCCGAAACAATATCGTCATATTTTGTAACAAGTACATAAAAATGACCAATAATTCGAACTTTCGGAATAACATCACTTGTAAGATGCGAAAACGCTTCTTCAAGGGTTCGCCTTTGGAAATCCTCTTTGTTACAGAATATAATAGCGAACTCAACCTTCTCCAGTCCAAGTTGAATGACAAACTGCTTTGTGGGGCCAAACAGACTATATCCATACAGCAGTTTGTTCCGTTTTGTTCTAAAATGCCCTGCGTTCGTATGGTAAAGGACAGATGTTAATTTGTTGAGAATTGCTTCCTCTTCAACTGTGAAACCGCGTATAACGAGCTTATTCGATCTATTAGGCGTATACCATCTATTTTTATTTTCAATGCGCCTGGTTTAATACCCCCGACTTCCAGTCGGGACAGCTTCTAGCGTGGAGCAAGTAGTAGCAGTCTGTTAAACTATATTAAAGGGGTGACAGCTGCTATGGTAGATTACAAAAAAGGAAGCCAC
>JARLHR010000064.1 GCA_031292145.1 Clostridium sp.
AAGGGGGTTTTAGATCCTTATATGGTTGCTCACCTGGTAAACAAAATAAGGAAAGATCTTAAAGGTGTGAAGCCGGAAGATTATCAGAAGGTGATTAGTAAAATAATAATCATTAAGAGGAAGGAGAATATAGGGGGGTAGAATTGATGCGAAAAGGGGAACTGAAAGAATAGTTATAGTTTAATAATGAAGGGCTCATAGATAATAAAAAAGCCGGACTCAATATAGGGTTCGGCTTTCTTAATAGTGTTAATTTAGGTATTCAAAAGATTCTAAAATTTATTTGAAATATATTTTAGAAAAACGATCTCCATATTTGATCCGTATATAGAAAACTAAGAATTCCGGAAATCATTAATTGTATATAAGGTAAGTTGGTTACACAAATTATGTCTCTTTTGAATCTGCCTTACCATTTCAACCTGATTCTTCTCAGTTATTACTTCATCAATATATGGATAAGATGAAGCGATAAATAGATCTGGTATATCTGATAGTTTCGCCTTACGTTTATTATCCATATAAAATTTATAAAAAACAAGACTGCAGAATATTTGAATAGAGGGAAATTTTTCTGCCTTTATTGCTGGTTTCATATTTGCTCTTTCCAGAAACCAAGAATGACGTTGAAATAATAATTGTTGCCATGTAATTAACTCAATGAATGTATCAATCTCATTTAATGTATATTGTTTGCCAGCTGGAAGATAACCTTGCCTCTTATCAAGGATACCGTCCAGAGCATCCATTTGATCTTTC
This sequence comes from Clostridium sp., assembly GCA_031292145.1. Taxonomy (GTDB): domain Bacteria; phylum Bacillota; class Clostridia; order Clostridiales; family Clostridiaceae; genus Clostridium. Next base: position 760 of record JARLHR010000064.1, read on the forward strand.
TGATTTTTTTCAAGGAACTCTTTGGAAAATTTCGAATTTATAATCTTTTTTAGATCTGTTTTTTCCCCATCCCATAATGATTGGTTTAATATCATGAGAACCGGATCAATCTCTTTCTGTATGTCATAATTTTGTATTTCTTCATCCATTAACATTCCAAAGGGCTTCAATATTAAAGAAGGGAAATATGAAAATATTTCAATAAATTCATTGAAAATAATTGGGGAGCGAATTAACTCTTTAATAGTTTCATCTGAAAAGCATACATATCCTTTATTAATTACTTTTGATAAAATATTTTTTGATAACTCACCTTTATTCTTAAGTAATTCACTTATTATGCAGGTGTCCAATAAAGTCAGTTTATAATATTTATCTTTTATTTTAATCATAAATGAGCCTACAATATGAGCGATTTCCAACTTGCTTTCTTTTCGCATTTTTCACAATAAATATATCCATCTTTAAAAGCCTCAGAAAGAGTTGAATAAAAAATTCTTTTCTTCTTTGATTGCTTAATTAAATGGCAACCATTTAAATGAATAACGTTAGAATTTGACAGTGCCTCTAATCGAAATAGTCTAATCATAGCATTCATTAAAAGAATCACTTTCAGAGAATTCTTTTGAGAAGGATAATTAATATCTGCCCCATGTAGAATTGCATGTCTGCTTAGTGGACTAATCTTATCTAACCCATATTCAAATTCTACCAGTAATGTGTCATTTAAAAAATCAAGTAAGGATTTATTTCTATTAGTGATAATTATTGCTTTATGTAATAGAGAGTTAAAAAACTCTTTATATTTGGTTATTTTTGCGCGGCCTTTGAAGTTAAAATTTCCCCAAAGTACACCTTCAATTTGAGGAATAAGGGTTGGAATTGATAAAGAATATAACCCATTATTGTGAGCATAAATAGCATCCTGAAGAATGTGTAATCTGTTATGCAGCCAGGGTTTAGATTTCCAGTCCAAGAATATTTTGTCTAGAATCTCTTTTGAATGCCACTTCATCATTAGTTCGTCGACTTCCCGTTGAATAGACTGGGGCCCTGATATTCCATATTGCTTAACAATTTTCTTAATCCACGGGAAATTATTAAACATAAATAATTGATGAGGAGGAGGCCAGTATATTTCCGAAAGAACAAGATAAAATTTGTTCCATTCATACACTTCTTCGAAAACAACATTGCTAATTTTTCGGATAATATTAGTCATAAGTTAAGCCTACTTTTTTAAACCAGTCCAGTATCAAATATTATTTATTCTAACTTTTCCTTAGATTTAATAATATTATGGTGCCGAGGCTAAATCATCAAGATTAACTAAATAAAATGGATTTATCCACTCACCTTCCCAAACAATATTTTTCCTTTCCCCATTTTTAAATTCTAAGAGAAATTTTCTCAACTCATCAACAGAATTAACCCCAAGAATTATTTTAAATTTCTCAAAATATTTTTTAGACTGGCTTCTTAAAAAATTTTCGAATATAGGCCGGCGCGAACTGGCATATAAAAGTGTGTGGGGAAACCACCAGCGTAATTCGGCATATTCCGAACGTAAGAATAAAATATAATCAGATTGCATTAAATCATCGAAAGTAATGTCCTTTCTAGTTGCTCGGTTTTTTAGTAAATCAGACATCAGACTTATTCGTCGTAAATTCAAACGTTGATTTCTTTTGTCTAGTGAGCTTAAATAATTTTTAAATATGGTAAATGGATATAGACCCGCATCTATATCCGGTGATCCAGATGCCATATAATATTTCCTTTCGATTAATGAGTTTGCTTCAGAAAATCTGTCATGTTTGATTAAAATTGCAACCACATATAAAAATGTTTCATATAAGAAAAATCTATAATTATCCATTTTAACTATTACATAGGATTGAACATCTTTAGGCCAAAATGCGTAGTGTATGATATGTTCGAAAAATTTGCCTATATCATCATATATCTCGCCGTGTGGATAATATTTGGCTATTTTAGAAATTAAATCGATAAACTCATCTCGATAAGGTAGCAACTGTTGAATGCTTTCAATAATTAAATCGTCTAATTCATGGTTATTAGTTTCAGTAATCCTAAATTTTTCTAGATTTTCCGCAAAATAGTCAAAATAATCAATGCAAGAGCCAATAGCTGATTCTTTATTCTTAATAATTGCATTTATTGCTACTTTGATCCTTGAACTTGTCCCTAATTCGATTTGGTTTTCATTAGTTATAAATGTAGGTGTTTTCCCTAATGGGGGTTTTATATATAATGGTTTATCATAAAGCCATCTTACCAATTGTTCGAAACTTTCTGCATAATTTAAATCAGATGTAAAGTCTATATATATCCGAGGTTTAAGAAAAACTGGTAAATAAACTTTTCCATCGTCATCTTTTTCGGTTATAACTGCAACAAATTTTTGAATGCGTGATGTTGAGTCTAATTGATTATAAATCTCTTGAGAAATAATTTGAGTTTCTGTTCCAACACCTCCTGACCTTCCATCTGCTTTCTCAGCATATATTCTGTCACTTATAATAATAACTTTTTTAATTTCAGGATTCGTCACCATTTGTTCCATAAATTTATATTTGTCAGCACCTTCCTTTAAATCCCATTTATCAAGAACTACATCAACATTTGATTCTCTTAATTCCGTTGCTAAAGTTATTACCCACTTCTCGTGTTCCTCGGAACTCCGACTATATGATATAAATGTTTTTGGAATAGTAATATTATTATTTTCCATTATAATAACCCTTGAAAATACTTATACTATGTTTTATTCGAATAATTGAATGGTCTATTGCTTATATCTTCAATCATCAGATTATAAAATTATTTAACATATTCGAGCATCTGTTCCTTCAGTGGAATAATTAGACCTCATTAAATCATATTAGAAGCAACTCGATTCCCCGAAATATTTTCGATACTCTCATATTTGTAACTCTCTATTTAAGGTAAAATATTCAAAAGATTTAGAATGATATTCTGATAATTTCTCATATGAAATAAATTTGATTCTACTTTTTAATTCTTCAAATGTAGAATAAGAAATTTTCTTCTCATATTCCCTATACCTTTTTTCATCAGCTACAATAT
>JARLHR010000065.1 GCA_031292145.1 Clostridium sp.
TAATTAAAGAAAAGAAAAGTGGAACAGATCTTAAATTATAGATACTCAACACGAAAGCTAGACTTGTGAAGCAATTTGCCGAAATCAAATACATTTGTGTTACGCAGGACTATGAAAATTCCGCTGAAAGCACTAAGAGGTAGGTTGCACCACTTTAGCTTGCTCCACCATTCGGTCGGACAAGCAAAAGTGGAACAACCTACCTCTAAGTGCTTTTAGCATCGAAATTTTCAAATGCCTGCTACACACAAATGTATTTGATTTCTGGTGTAGATGTCATTCGGAGTTTAGTGAATGTGCAAATATATTATAAGAACAACTCTCACTTATAATTTTGGTATCGATATGAAGACGTGATTAATCAATATGTTATATTTGCTGATATTTTGTGGACTAATATTTTAATGATAATTAGCCTGTAAAATTATTGTCTCTCTAATTCGAAAAGTGCACCACTTAATAATGCATAGACTTTTCCATCATTTGCAATAAAGATAGTTACTGAATGATTACCTTTATCAGTTTCAGTTATATTTATGTATTTAAGAGTATCTCCAGGGATACCAAGATTTTTTAGAGTATCATTATATTTATTAGAAAAATCTGAAGCTGTTATAGTTCCTTCACTGATGACTGGATTATTAATAGTGCCTAAAAGTGAAGTGATTTTATCTTTTTCAATTGTAAATTTCTGATTAATGCAAAGAGATATTACTGAATCACTTAAATTTGTTTTAATTTTTGATGGAATATGTTTTGTTACAGACCAAGTTCCATATAAGCTGCTGTAATATGATGAAGTTGAACTTTCATTAGGTGGCGGATTATTTATTTTTTTTATTGAATTATTATTAAAATATATGCATATTGCAAGTGCCGTTAAAGCTATAATAATTAATAAAATATATAATTTCTTTATTTTAAATTTCTTCAAGTTAATTTTCACCTCTCATAAGGCACATGGACTTGTTATTTTTTTGATTGTGCCTAATATATTACCTTATAGTTATTCTCAGATTTCATAAAATAATACGTTCCATTAAAAAATAAAGAATTAGCAACAGAAAGAAAATAAAAGACATGCATATTGGTCTATTATTTTCTTTCATGTGCCTTATTCTCTTTTCTTAAATAAAATCAAAATACCTATAACAATTAATACTATAGGAATAAAATATTGTGAAGCGTAAGAACGTATATATTTATAAATATCATTATCTATAAAAATTTGATTTAATATAGATAAGCCTCCAAGAATAATTAGAGAAGAACCTAAAATTACCCACCCTTGTTTGTTGATCCTTTCGTTCCATGTAATATTTTCGTTGTGAGAATTGCTCATATTAACATAATTTTTCAAAATGAATTCAGAGTCGGGTACATATTCTCCACGTTTAATTTTGTTTGAAACAGCAAATGTATCAAAGAAAGTATAAAACCATATGCAAATTTTAATTAAATGTGATAGAAAACCAAGTCCAATAAAAGATAAAATAGGTCCAATAAGTAGATATAAGAATAAAACTTGAACTCCTTTTTTTATTAGACCATTATACATATATCCAACGCCAGGAATGCAGGCAGTTATAAAAGTAAGAAAACTATTTTTATTGTTCATATTTTCACTCTCCTAATTGTTTTAGAAAATTAATAATAGAATGTTGGTTAATTTCAGAAACCATAAATTTGTTAAAAAAACACGATTCAAATTTTGTCATTTGCATCTGAAGACTAGTTACACTAAGAAATAGACTAAATAAACCAGCAGCAATTAAAGCAAAGGAAGGAATTAAGTTATTTCTTTTAGAACTAGGACTCCGATTTGTATGGAGTTTTTGCATAAGTTTTTTATTATAATCCTCAGGCATATTTATATCTTCAAAGGAATTAATAATGATATTATCAAGATCATCTCTTTCGTTCTGCATAAAAGGTATCCTCCTTTTCAATAACATTTTTTAATTTATTTTTAGCTCTATAAATTCTTCCTTCAATTGTTTTTAAAGGTAAGTTTAATATACTTGAAATTTCTTTTTGATTTAATCCGATATAGTAGTATAGTACAAGTGGAGTTTTTAAATCTAGCGGCAGAGATTGAATGCTTTGCCGTATAAAATTTTGCTCATCTATATCTGGATTGGATTCTTTAGAAAAGGTAAAGAGACCAGTTAAAAAATTTTTAATATTTTTTTTTCTTGTGAAATCTATACATTTTGAAGTTGTAATTTTGTATAGATAAGTGGAAAAGGAACAATCTCCTCTAAATTTATCAATATTATTAAATATACTTATAAAAACTTCTTGGGATAAATCTTCTGCCTCATAATAATCAGAAGTATAGGAATAACATAAGGAGAGAATTCTTTTTTTATAAAGGTCTACCATATAAATAAAAGCATTTTCATCTTTGGTTTTAATTTTTTCAATGAATTCTTGCTCCTCCATTTTTTCACTCTCCACTATTTATTTTAATGGTTCCATTATTTAATTTAACCTTAACTATGTTTTCACCTGTACCTATATTTTTAGATATTCCAGAGTTTACTCTTTTCTCATTATTTACATTGCATGTACCATGGTTTATATCTGTATTTAGTGATAAGTTTTTGTCTTTTGTATCTAAAGAGATTGAACCATTATTCATAGAAACATCGATGTTTTTACATAAATTATTGTTTAAATCGATTTTTCCATTTTGTACTTTTATAGATGAGTTAGGAATGTCTCCTTGTAAATCAAATTTTCCATTAGATGCATTTATATTTAAAGCATCAAGTCTTACATCACTATTACTATCTACATTAATGTTGGAACCTTTTATAGAAACATCATATCCTTCTGGTAAATAGATAGTGGCTTTAATTGAATCAATATTATCATCTGTGATTTTTAGAGTATACCCATTTGAGTCGTTTATTGGATTTAATTCATAATCCTTTGAAGTGCTATATTGTTTTATATATAATTCAGTATCTATAGTTATTTTGTTATCAGTTGCTTTTTCTATAGTGAGTTTACCATTGGCTGTTTCAAAGTTTAGAGTATTGCCTACAGGGTCTAAGGTGATTTTTTTATCAATGGATTGTAAATTTTTACTTGTAAAGATATTATCATAGAAATTTTTGTCTAAATCAAATGAAAAATTGTTTTGTTTTAAATTATAAAAAATATCATTAGATGCATTTGCAAAAAAGAAAATTATTATTATAAGAAAAACAAGACCATTTATTCGTATTCTTTCATTTTCTTTTTTGATTAAAGCGTAATATAAAATTTCTATACCAATTAAAATAATAATTATAGGCCACCATTTTATAAGTTTCCTTCCTAAATCAGGATCATTTGAGTTAATCATAATCCAAATACCTAAAAGTATAAAGCAGATAGCAGAAGTAGTTGTACCGATTCTTCGCATATAAAAATCCTCCTTGAATTTTAGTTTCATATATTTAGACGTAAGTATTATATGCAATCCCACACATTAAAATAAAAAAATAGAAAATATGGTAATATATTTATAAATAATGAATAATTTATCACATGAAAAAAATAATATACTTGACAGAGGCTTTACTATAAGCAGTATTATAATACTATAAAATGACATATTATTAGATAAATGAAACAGTAGATAGGATGGTGGTTAAATTGGCAAAATTACTTTATCAAGGACATGGAAGTTTTCGAATTGTAACAGATAGTAAAATAGTTATTTATGTAGATCCTTACGCAGGAGAAGGGTATAATCTTCCGGCAGATATAATATTAATTACTCATGAACATATGGATCATGCAAAGGTTGAGTTAATTACGCAAAAAGAAAATTGTAAAGTTTTACGAGCAGAATCTATGCTTATAAATGGTGAATACAAGCGGGTACAAATTGAAAATATAGAAATAGAATCAGTCCCAGCTTATAATAAAAATCATGATAAAAATAAATGTGTAGGGTATGTGATCAAAGTTGATGGTGTAAAAATTTATGCAGCAGGGGATACATCAACAACAGAATATATGAAGACAAATTTATCAAAGGAAAATTTAGATTATGCCTTATTACCTAGTGATGGGTTCTATAATATGGATGTTAAAGAAGCAGAAAAATGTGCGGAAATAATAGGAGCTAAATATGCTATACCAATTCATATGAAACCAGGAGAGCTTTTCGATATACAAGTCGCTGAAAAATTCTGCCCTGCTAATAGATTAATAATAAAACCTGGAGAAGAAATAAATTTAAGATAATAAAATTTTTTATATAACATAAGTGAATGATTCAGAGAAAATTTCACTCTGAATCATTTACTTTTTGTTCATAATTACAAAATATTATTAAATAAAATTCCAAATATACCTTATAAAATTATGATATAATAAGCGTAAAAATTTCATAGTCTATTATGATGGTGGTGAGATTATTGTCGGTTACAGTAGGAAAATTATTTGGAAATGGAGCTGTTCTGTATCAAATGAAATTGCTTGCAGGGCAGAAAGGTCTTAACAACCTTGTAGAGTGGGTTCATATTATTGAAAATGACCAAGTAAGTGAATTTCTTCATGGAAACGAGGTTGTATTTACTTCAGGAATTCTTAATAAAAATGATGAATGGCTGCTGGAATATGCAAAAAAATTGTATAGTGTAGGAACAAGTGCTTTTGTTATAAATATTGGACCATATACAAAGTCGGTGTCACAGGATGTAATAAATTATTGCAATAGTGTTAATATGCCTCTTTATACTATTCCTTGGGAAACAAGAATGGTAGATGTAACAAGAGATATCTGTTATCGTATTATGCAAAGTGATCAGGTAGAAGCTAGTATTGCAACGACAATTAAGAATATTATTTTCAAGATAGGTGATTTAGATACATTAATTTCTCAAATGGAGAGATATGGATACTTAAGAGACAGTCGCTTTTGTTTTATTGCTATATTCTTTGAAAATAGTCAGAACAAAGATGAAGAATATAATATGAAAAAAATAAAGATGTATTCAGAAAGAATTGCAAGAAGCATCCATCAATTATATATTTCTTTTTCATATAATGAATGTTGGATTTTAGCCCTTGTAAATTACAGCGATTATGATATTGATAACTTTGTAACTGCTTTTTTGAAGAACTGGGATAAGAATTCGTGGAATGTACATATTGGTATTAGCGAAAATATACATGGAATTAAAATACAGGATGAAAATTTTAATAAGGCACTAACTGCTATGAAAATGGCAAGAAAAAATCATAAAGAAGTGGTCTTTTATGATAAACTTGATATTTATAAGTTGCTTTTAAATACTAAGGAAGAAGAAGTATTAAAGAAATATTATGATGATATATTAGGAAAAATTGAAAAGTATGATAAGGAAAATAAAAGTGATTTACTGGATTTTTTATATCTATATTTAAAAAATAATGGGAGCCAAAGTCTTATGGCTGAAAAACAATATATTCATAGAAATACAGTTAATAATCAACTGAAAAAAATTGAAAAGATTACAGGACACAATCCATTAAATCTAGATGAAAAATTGAGATTTTATTTAGCATTTTATATTAAAGATATCCTATGACAGTTTAGAGTTAGCAGTTCACAGGTAACAGTTAAAGATGAAAGCCGCAGGCTTTCTTTAATATATTTAAGAAACTCTGAAAGAGTTTCATCCTTAACTGTAAATTGTTAACTCTTAACTGCAAACTGTATTAAGTGTGCAACTGCACAAGTAAGATTAGTCACTTATTCATTGAAAACATAAAATGACCATTATATAATAAATATAAGCTAAGAAAAACAAATTAAAAATAGATAACAGCAACGGAGCTTGTTCACTTGAATAAGTTCCGTTTTTTATTTGCATAGACAGTAAGGGGAGTGTTTAATATGAATGGTGAAGAAATTAAGAGCACATTAAAGAAATATAATTTACAATCTTGGAGTAAGCAAAGAAATATTAATCCAATTCCAATTGAAAAAGGTGAAGGTATTTACTTTTGGGATTATGATGGGAATCGTTATTCAGACATGTCATCTCAACTTGTTAATATGAATCTTGGTTTTGGGAATAAAGCAATTGGCGATGCAATAAAAGAACAAGTGGATAAATATTGTTTTGTAGGACCATCTTACGGAGATGAATCTAGAGCAAAACTAGCTAAAAAAATAGTTGAATTAATGCCAGATAATATGGGAAAGGTATTTTTTACAAATGCTGGAGCAGAATCCAATGAAAATGCCATAAAAATTGCAAGAATGTTTACTGGTAAATCAAAAGTATTTAGTCGTTATAGAAGTTATCATGGTTCTTCATTTGGATCTGGTAATTTAACAGGTGAACCTAGAAGATATGCATTAGAACCTGGTATTCCTGGTTTTATTAAATTTTTTGATCCATACATTTATAGAGAAGCAATAGAATTTGAATCAGAAGAAGCAGCAACAAAATACTATTTAGCTAAACTTAGAGAACAAATAATATATGAAGGACCGGATAGTATAGCAGCAATTGTATTAGAGACTATTACAGGATCTAATGGAGTTATTATTCCACCAAAAGGATATCTTCCTGGAGTTAGAGAATTATGTGATGAATTTAAAATCTTAATGATTTGTGATGAAGTTATGGCAGGCTGGGGGAGAACAGGCAAGATGTTTGCATTTGAAAATTTTGATGTTAAACCAGACATTGTCACTTTTGCAAAAGGTGTTACTTGTGGATATGTACAGCTTGGTGGAGTAGTGGTAAGCAAAGAAATTGCAGCATATTTTGATGATAACTTATTATCTTGTGGATTAACTTATAGTGGACATCCTTTAGCTTGTGCAGCTGGAGTTGCTTGTGTTAATTACTATGAAGAAGCGGATATTTTAACTAATGTAAATAAAGTAGGTAAAGTTCTTGGTGAAAAATTAGAGGAGATGAAAGCTTCACATCCATGTGTTGGAGATGTAAGATATATTGGATTATTTTCAGCAGTAGAACTGGTAAAAGATAAGAAAACTAAAGAACCATTAGTACCATATGGTAAAGATCCAGAAGGTATTATTGGAAAAATAATCGTAGAGTTAAAAGAGAGAAAATTTATGACGTACTCTCATGAAAATATGATATTAGTTGCTCCTCCATTAATTATTACAGAGGAACAGTTAACAGAGGAGCTTGCTAAATTGGATGAAGTCCTTATAATTGTAGATGAGAAGTTTATCTAGATGGGGTGAAGAAAATGGCATATGAATTTAGTTTACCAGGGCGCACGATTATCGGAGAGAATGCATTGGAGACAAGTGAAAAAATAATAAAAAAGCTTGGGAAAAAAGCATTTATTGTATCTGGTAAAAATGTTACTAAAACAGGAACGGTAAAGATTTTAACAGATCTTTTAGAAAAATGGGAAATTGAGTTTGAGATATTTAATGATATTACAGGTGAGCCAACAGAGGTAATGATTAACACTGGAGTAGAAGCTTATAAGAAAGCTGAATGTGATTTTTGTATTGCTATCGGAGGAGGAAGTCCTTTAGATAGTGGTAAAGCTATTATTGCTATGACAAAATTAAGTGGTGAAATATCAGATTATATGGGAGTTGAAATGGAAGGGGATTTTCCTCCATTAGTATTAATTCCTACTACAGCAGGAACGGGGTCAGAAGCTACCAAATTTACTATTATTACAGATTCGAAAAGGGATGTAAAAATGCTTCTAAAGGGGGAAGCTTTACTACCAGATTTGGCAGTTATTGATTCAAAGTTTTCTCTTACAGCACCAAAAAATGTTACAGCAGCAACAGGAATGGATGCATTAACTCATGCAGTAGAAGCATATACTTCAAGGAAAGCAAATCCATTAACAGATACCTATGCTTTATCTGCAATTAAAAGAATTTTTAAATATCTGCCTTTGGTTTATGCAGATGGAGATGATAAAAAAGCAAGAGAAGAAATGGCAATAGCAGCATATAAGGCTGGAATATGCATAAATAATTCATCTGTAACATTAGTTCATGGAATGAGCAGACCAATTGGGGCTATGTTTCATGTAGCTCATGGAATTTCAAATGCTATGCTTATAAAAGAATGCCTATCTTATGTTTTAGATGGATGTTATGAGCGTTTTGGTGAAATTGGAAGAGTAATTAATGCTGTAGATAATGAAAAAAGTGATAAAGAAGCAGCAGAAGCTTTCTTAGAAAAACTTGAACTTTTATGCAATACATGCGGGATTCCTACTTTAAAAGAATATGGAATTAGTAAAGAAGATTTTGATTCAGTAGTAGATAAGATGGCTGAAGATGCTATGGCAAGTGGAAGCCCATTAAATACTATAAAAGACGTTACAAAACAAGATTTGTTGATTATATACAATAATTTATGGTGATATTAAATATTTGCAACGGTGCAAAACAATAAAGTTTTGCGCCGTTTTTTTATTCAAAAAAAGCCATTGGCTTTAATCTATGACTGTTAACTGTTAGCTGTGAATTCAAAAAGGAGGTTTAAATCAATGAATATGATGTTAAATAAGTTAGATATTGAATTTGAAAAAAAGGATGATTTGAAGTCAATGGAAGAAACTATTGAAATTAAAATAGAAGATTTAAGCATGGTTTATCAGGATAAAAATGGAGGAGCACCAGTAACGGCACTTAAAAATGTAAATTTGAACATTAAGGAAGGTGAGTTTATTTCACTACTAGGGCCTTCAGGGTGTGGAAAGACAACATTACTTAGAATTATAGCTGATTTGCTTCAACCTTCAAGTGGAAAAGTAACAGTGGGGGGACAAAGCCCAAGAGAAATCAGACTTCAAAAGAAATATGGAATAGTATTTCAAAATCCTGTTTTATATGATTGGAGAACTGTTAGAAGAAATGTGTGCATGCCAATGGAGCTTTTAGGAATGAAAAAACCAGAGCGTACAGCAAGAGTTACTGAAATGCTTGATTTAGTTGGACTTTCTAATTTCGGAAAGCATTACCCTTATGAGTTAAGTGGAGGAATGCAGCAAAGGGTTGGTATTGCAAGGGCACTAGCAATTAATCCAGAAATTCTCCTTATGGATGAACCATTTTCAGCACTAGATGAATTTACACGTGAAAAGCTTCATGAAGATCTTCTTAATATTTGGACAAAAACAAAGAAGACAGTAGTGTTTGTAACTCATAATATTTCAGAAGCAGTATTTTTATCAGATAAAGTAGTAGTTCTTTCGCCACATCCAGGACGTGTTTCAGCAGTAATTGATATTAATATACCAAGACCAAGAAATATGGAGTCAAAACAAACAACACAATTTTATGATTACATTACGAAGATTCGAAACAGCTTTGAGGGGGTGTGAGAATGATCGAAAAGAAAGAAAAATATAAGGTTAATTTAGTTTGGACTATTGGTATTTTTATGGTTTGGGAATTAATAGCTTTCTATTTAGATAAGGTAGCTAAGGATCCAATGGCCGATGCAAAATTACCGTATCCGCACAGTATTATTACATCTATATGGCAAAATTTTATGGAACTTATGAGTGCGGCTGGTCTTACTTTTTCAAGAGCGGCTATGGGATTTATACTTGGAGCCCTTATAGGAGTTATATTAGCTGTTATTATGAGTTTATCAAAAATTGTTGAAAAGATAGCATTGCCATATTTGATTGTATCACAAATGGTACCTGTTTTAGGATTAGCTCCGATTATATTTACTCTTGTGAAGGATATGGATATATCAAGAATAGTAATTGCAGCATACATAACATTTTTCCCAGTTTCTATAAACATGTTAAGTGGGTTAAATAGTGTTGATAGCGAGAAAAAAGAATTGTTATATTCTTATGCAGCAAAGAAGAAGAGTGTTTACTATAAGCTTATGATCCCATATTCTTTACCATATTTATTTGCAGGATTAAAAATAGCAGCACCAATGTCAATCACAGCTTCTATCTTAATTGACATGCTTGGTTCAAGTGGTGGAATTGGTGTAAAACTTCTTTATTCTTTATACTCAGGAACAAGAGATGTATTTTGGGCTTCAGTAGTTACAAGTGCTTGCATGGGTATTGTTAGTTATTTTATCGTGATTTTATTAGAAAGAATTTGTATGCCTTGGAAGAGGCAAACAACATAAAATATAGTTTATTAAATATATTATTTTCGCAATGCTATTAAAGAGAAAGGAGACTACTATATGCAGGAAAAAATTAAAAATGTTCTCTGGCCATTGGCTTTTGGAGTATTAGTAATAGCTATTTGGGAATTGGGTTTTATTCATAGTGCACTTGGCTTTAAACCCTTTCAATTGCCAATACCATCCCAAATAGTGAAAACTCTACATACGAATTTTTCTAAAGCTTTATATGATACAGGAATTACAGTTTCAGGTGCTTTAGTTGGGCTCGTTTTAGGGTGTATAATCGGATTTGTTGTTGCTTTAATAGCAACCCAGTTCCCCAAATGGGGATATACAGGGCTTACAGTTATATCAGCATTTAATGCAATTCCAATTGTTGCATTATCACCTATTATGAATCGTTGGTTTACTAGTGGCTTTGGACAAAAAGTCGGAGTTGTAACAGTTGTATGTATGGCAGCTATGTCAATTAATGCTTATCGAGGCTTAAATGATTTAAAGCCCTTTGCAAAAGATTTATTAGAATCTTATGCAGCCTCAAGAAAAGTTATATTTTTAAAGCTTCGTTTACCTAATTGCCTGCCAAGTGTGTTTACAGCATTAAAAATTAATGTAGCTGCAGCCATAATGGCAGCTATGATTAGTGAATATTTTGCAGCATCTACATCAGGTATTGGCTTTGGAATTAAAGATAATCTAAGAAAAGGAATGATGGCTATGGGATGGTCTTATATAGTTATGGCAGCAATAATTGGAATTGTTCTTTATTCAGTCATTATATTGATAGAACGCAAAGCCATAAAATGGCATGCTTCACAAAGATAAAATATTTTATTCAATTTAAGGAGGAATTTATTATGAAAAAAAGATTAGTAGCTTTATTTTTAATGATAATGATGATGAGTGTAATGCTTATAGGGTGTGGGTCTAAGTCATCAGGAACAGCAGATTCAAAAGATTCAGCAAAGACGGAAGACACAAAGAAAAGTGATGGACAATTAGATAAGGTAACACTTCAATTAAAATGGCTTCCACAATCACAATTTATGGGGTATTATGTGGCAGCAGCAAAGGGGTATTACAAAGATGCAGGAATTGATATTCAAATTCTACCAGGTGGAAGCGATATTATTCCAGAACAAAATGTATATAATGGGGCAGCTAATATTGGTGTTACTTGGGTATCAAGCTTAATGACTTATCAAGCTCAAGGTTATGGATTACAAGAAGTTTCTCAAGTATTCCAAAAATCAGGTATGTTACTAGTATCTAAGAAAGACAAAGGGATTAATTCACCAAAGGATTTAGCAGGTAAGAAAGTTGGTAACTGGTTTGGTGGCAATGAATATGAACTACTTGCATTATTATCAAAATATAATCTAGATAAAGATAAGGATTTAAAACTTGTACAACAAGATTTCACAATGGATCAATTAAAAGAAGGATCTGTTGATGTAGCATCAGCCATGACTTATAACGAATTTGGTTTATTATTAGAAGGCGGCCTTAAGAAGGAAGACTTAAATGTAATTGATATGAATGATGAAAATGTTGCAATGATGGAAGATTGCTTATTTGTTAACTCAGATTGGGCAGCTAAGAACAAAGACTTAGTAGTTCGTTTCTTAAAAGCTTCCATTAAAGGTTGGAAAGATGCAGTTGCAGATCCAGAAGCAGCAGGAAAAACAGTTTATGATGTTGATAAATCAGTATCTTTAGATCACCAAGTATATATGGCAAAAGAAGTTGCTAAGCTTGTAGCCCCACAAGGGTTTGATACTAACAAAATTGGTCAAATTGATATGAAAGCTATAAAGCAAACTGGAGATTTCTTAAAACAATATAATAAGGATTTAGCTAAAACTCCAGTAGTTGATGATACAACATTTACATCAAAATATTGGGATGAAGCTACAAAATAATATAGTTATATTTGATTCAGGTGCCTATAATAGACACCTGAATCTAAAATTATAAAACTGGGAGGAGAATACTTATGGATTTAATTGTTAAAGATGGAACGATTGTAACACCATCAGAGTCTTATGTGGCAGACATTGGTGTAAAAGATGGAAAAATTGTTGCAATAGGAACTGGTTTTACAGAAGAAGGTGCACAAGTAGTAGATGCTTGTGGCAAATTAGTATTACCTGGTGCTATTGATGCACATACTCATTTAGCAATGCCATTTGGTGGAACAGTTTCTGCAGACAGTTATCTTGCAGGGACAAGGGCTGCAGCCTGTGGTGGTGTTACAACAGTTTTTGATTATCCAATGCAAAGAAAGGGAAAAGGAATAATTGAAACAGTTCAAGGAAGAAAAGAAATATGTGATCCAGAAGCTTGTGTTGATTATGCATTTCACTGTTGTATAACTGATTTAAATGACGGTGCTATATTAGAGGAATTTAAGGATGCGGTTGATTATGGAATTACAAGTTTTAAATGCTTCTTAGTATATAAAAAAGAAGGCATGATGGTAGATGATGCTACATTAGTAAAAGTATTATTAAAAGCTAAAGAAGTTGGCGCAATTACTAACATTCATGCAGAAAATCCAGACTTAATCGATTTAAATATCGAGAAGTTTTTGAAAGAAGGAAAAACTTCAGCTTGGTATCATTATTTAAGCAGACCAGAATATGTAGAAGCAGAAGCAGATAAGAGGGCAATCCACTGGGCTAAATCAATGGAAGCACCATTATATTTAGTTCATATGGCAGATAAGGAAGGATTAGAAGCAGCAATAGAAGCTAAGAGAGATGGACATCAGATTTACATTGAAACATGTCCTCAATATTTAGAATTTACATGCGAGGTTTATAAGAGAGAAGATGGAAGGAACTTTGTTTGTTCACCACCTATGAAAGGTCAAGAAAGCCAAGATGCACTTTGGAAAGCTATTAAAGCAGGTGATATCGATACTGTTGCTACTGACCACTGTCCATTCCAAAGTTATGAAAAGGACTGGGGAAAAGATGACTTTACTAAGATTCCAAATGGATGTGCAGGAATTGAAAATTTATATCCATATATGCTTTCAGCAGCAAATGCAGGAAAGGTAAGCTTTAACCGCGTGGTTGAAGTATGTTCAGCTAATCCAGCTAAAATATTTGGATGCACAGAAAAAGGTTCAATAACAGTTGGGAAGGATGCAGATATTGTAATTTATGATCCCAATAAAGATTTTACTATTTCAGTAGATAATATGCATTCAGATTATGATCATACTATTTGGGAAGGAAAGACTCTCCATGGATATCCAGTGAAGACTTTTGTACGGGGAAACTTAGTATATGATAATGGCGAATTTGTAGGAAAACCAGGACTTGGACAATTTGTAAAACGAGTAGGAAGAAAATAATAGATAGTTATTAGGAGGAATGGAAATGAGTAGTTTATTTTATAAAGATATATCTATTAATGAATATGTATCAGGTTGCTTGTTATGTAATGATGCACCTTGCACAAAAGCTTGTCCCCACTCAGTTGATGTTGATAATATTATTAGATCAGTGAGATTTGAAAATAGGGCTGGGGCAGTAAATAAACTTCCACAGCCACTTCCTTGTGAAACATGTGAGACAAAACCGTGTAAAGTAGCTTGTTTAAAGGGAAGAATTAATGAAGCAGTACCAATCGATAAAATAATGAAAGCAATTGCAGTCGAACCTAAGATAAAAGAGGAAGATGTTGATTTATCTATAGATTTTTGCGGTGTACACGCAGAAAATCCATTTTTCCTTTCTTCATCTGTAGTAGGAAGTAATTATGAGATGGTAGCAAAAGCATTTGAAATAGGATGGGCAGGAGTAGCATTTAAGACTATTGGTATGTTTGTACCAAAAGAAGTATCACCAAGATTCACTGCTCTTAGTAAAGAAAATGTGCCTTTTGTAGGCTTTAAAAATATTGAACAGATTTCAGATCATACATTAGAAGAAAATATTCAATTTTTAAAACAATTAAAGAAGGACTATACAACCAAAATAATAGTGGCATCAATTATGGGACAAAATGAAGATGAATGGACCAAACTTGCTAAGCTGATGACAGAGGCTGGAGCTGATATTATTGAATGTAATTTTTCATGTCCACATATGTCAGGGGAGGGATTAGGTTCTGATGTTGGACAGAACCCAGAACTAGTAGCTTTATATACGAAAGCTACTAGAAAGGGAACCCATTTACCTATTCTTGCAAAGATGACACCTAATATTGGAAACATGGAGATACCAGCAATGGCTGCAATGAAAGCAGGTGCAACAGGAATAGCTGCTATTAATACAATAAAGAGTATTATGAATGTAAATCTATCTACTTTTGGATCAGAGCCTAATGTAGAAGGGAAGACCAGTGTTGGAGGATATTCGGGAAAGGCAGTAAAGCCAATTGCATTACGTTTTATACATGATATCAGAAATTGTGAAGATTTAAAGAATGCTCCAATTAGTGGTATGGGTGGAATTGAAACTTGGAAAGATGCTGCTGAATTTTTAGCTTTAGGCTGTGAAAATTTGCAGATAACAACATCAGTTATGCAATATGGATACAGAATTATTGATGATTTAATAGATGGTATGAAGTTATATTTAAGTTCTCAAGGATATAAAAATATATCTGAAATTATTGGAAAGGCGATACCAAGTATTGTACCAGCAGATAAACTTGATAGAGATAGCATTATTTATCCACAATTTGATAGAAAAAAATGCATAGGATGTGGAAGATGTTATTTATCTTGTTATGATGGTGGTCATCAAGCAATAAAAATAGATGAAAAGACAAGAATGCCTATTCTTAAGCCTGATAAATGTGTAGGCTGCCAATTATGCAGTACTGTTTGCCCAGTTCAGGCGGTGTCACCAGGAAAAAGAGTTAAAAAAATTAATAATTAATGATGAATAATTAATGATTAAGGATAAAAAATTCTTAAGGATTTTTTGAAAAAATATAATAAAAGAAAGCCTGCGGCTTTCAACCAAAACTGTTAACTGATTAAAAGGGGGATATGGATATGTTAACTTGTAATAAAGACAGAATGGAAGACAAAATCAAAACTTTTGGTAAATTTGGAGATACAGGAAAAGGCGGGATTACTAGATTATCTTTATCACCTGCAGCATTAGATGCAAGAGAAGAGTTTTGTAAAAGATGCAAATCATTAGGAATGGAGATTAAAACTGATGATATGGCGAATATTTATGCAACAATTCCAGGTGATAAAAACTTACCAGCTATTATGATGGGATCTCATATGGATTCTGTTAAACAAGGTGGAAATTATGATGGAATTCTAGGAGTTTTAACTGGATTAGAAGTAGCAGAAACTATTGTTACGGAAAAAATAGAACATAAACACCCAATTACAGTGGTTGTATGGACAAATGAAGAAGGTGCACGTTTTGAGCCTGCAATGATGTCATCAGGTGTTATTACGGGAAAATTTGATAAGGATATTATGTTAGCTTCTAAAGATACAGAAGGAATTACTTTTAAAGAGGCCTTAGAAGCAAGTGGCTATATGGGGGAAATTGAAAACAGAATGACACCTGAAAAATATAGAGCCTTAGTAGAATTACATGTAGAGCAAGGACCAGTTTTAGAAGATGAAAAAATTGATATAGGAGTTGTTGAAGGAGTTTGTGGCATGATAAACTATGAATTCACCTTCATAGGGCAGGCTGATCATGCTGGTACAACACCAATGAAGTACAGAAAAGATGCTCTATATGCAGCAGTGAAGACAATACAATATCTTCATGATGAACTTGATAAACTTGATAGTAAATTGGTATATACTACAGGTAAGATTTCAGCTCATCCAAATATTCATACAGTAATTCCTGATTGTGTCAAGTTTACCTTGGATGCAAGGCATCAAGATCCAGAAGTAATTAAGCAAGTCTTAGAAATAATCAAAGCTATTCCAAAGGTAGTCGAAAAATGTGAAGCAAGCTATGAACAAGCATGGTCACGTAAGACAGTTCATTTCTATCTTGAATTTGTGGATTATGTTGAGAAAAATGCAAAAGAATTTGGATATTCAACAAAGAAAATTTATAGTGGTCCAGGTCATGATGCTCAATTTATTACAGATGTTATTCCTACAACAATGATTTTTCTTCCAAGTGAAAAGGGACACAGTCATTGTGAAAAAGAATTTACACCTCTTGAAAACTGCTGGAAGGGTGCGAATGTATTATTACAAACAATCTTAGATATTGATAAAAATTAATATTTTTTTATTGTGATTAAGTAAAATTTATGATAATGAAAGGGGATGCAAGGCTATTTTTAAAATAGCCTTGCATCCCCACTTTTCATATATTGATGTAACTACCAAGTATGATTGTTTGTTCCGGGCTTTGAAATATTTTTAAGAGCGTATTCCGCATTATCCTGAAGATGAGGATCAATTGAAATATCCCCAAGGGAAACTATTCCAACAAGATTATTATTTTCAATAATAGGAAGCCTTCTTATTTGCTTATCACTCATTATTTTTGCTGCATCATGAATGTCCATATCAGGACGCCCTGTAGTAGGATTTGAAGTCATAACATCGCTTATTTTTTGTTGATTTACATTGGCACCTGTTGCTACAGAGTTTAATGTAATATCTCTATCTGTAACTATTCCAACTAATTTTTCTTGATTACATACAGGTACTGAACCTACATCAAACTGCTTCATAATTTGAGCAGCCCTCATAATGGAATCTTCTGAATTTAAACTTACTATATCTGTTGACATTATATCTTTTACTAACATAATATTCACCTCCGAAAATATATTGCCCTATGAATTCATTTTTTATTATTATGATACAATGGAAATATTATCTATATATAGGAGGATTTTTTGTAAAAACATTAGTTTTTACTGAATCCCCAAGAAACAACGGGGATACAGTAGCTTTGATAAATGAATTTTTCGAATGTGCCTAAGATAGGGTAAATTAAATACGCTAGAAATATATAATACAATTGAATAAATCAACATAAAAGGTTATCATTAATTTAAAGATTTTAGACATCATAAAGACAATGCAAGAAAGATGTCATACATATTGGGGAGGAATTAAAAATGTTAAAAGTAACAAAAACAGATAAAGCTCCAGCAGCAATTGGACCATATTCACAAGCAGTAGGTTTTGGAGATTTATTATTTACATCAGGGCAAATAGCATTAGATCCAGTTACAGGAGAGGTTGTAGGAACAACTATAGAAGAGCAAACAGAACAAGTTATGAAGAATATTTCTGCTATATTAGAAGCAAATAACATTGATTTCAATAATGTTATTAAAACTACTTGTTTTATAGCTGATATGGGTGACTTTGCTAAGTTTAATGAAGTGTATGCTAAATATTTTGTAAGTAAACCTGCACGTTCTTGCGTAGCTGTAAAAGAGCTTCCTAAATCAGTTTTATGTGAAGTTGAAGTAATAGCTTGTAAAAGCCTGTAATTACTATCCCTGTGGATATTTGGATTTTGATTTTAAGTTCAAATATTTATAAAAGAATATAATAGATTGTTACATTAACTAAATACGTGTGACAGTCTATTTTTTTTTATTATTCGAGTAAAAATAGTGAATATTATTTTATTAAAAATAGTTCAAAGGTATGCAACATTAAAGAAGGCAAGGAATATAATAAATGGGAACTAAAATTGTTTTTGATATAAAGCTTAGTGTTTACTTTATATGTAATATGCAAATAAATGATTAGTATAAATGATTGCTATTAGAAGGTAGAACGATAAAGCTAAAAGCAGTAAAAATATTCATGGGGGTAATTTTTATGGTAAAAGATAAATTTAATAAAGATAAGGATAAGGATAACGTAAGTATTGATTTTGTTTTTGATAATAATGGAGATTATATTTATACAGATAGTGCATATGGATTTGGGAAAAAAGTAAATATTCATGGAAAGATTACAACACCAGAAGATGGCATTTATTCTGCAGAAATTATATCTTCAGATGGTGGTGGTGGCAGATGGAACAATGTTAAAGCAAATGAGGAAATAGCATGTATTATAAATACAAGTATTCTCCATAAAACAACGCTTAAAGTTATCATACATTCAAACAAACCTAATTGTAATGGGTATGCGGTTATAGATTATTATGTAGGTTAGGCACTATCAAAAAAATAACAAGTCAGTCTGCCAGCCTATTTTCCATCATATTCCGAGGCAAGATGATGGAAAATAGGCTGACATTTTTTGACATGTTATTTTCTTTCATATGTCTTATGCATTTTTAATTTCTGAAACTAATTCATCCATAAGTTCCTTAACTGTTGTGATCTTAGTAATTCTACTTGCATTTTCACCACAGAATATAAGGCCAGCATCAATATTACCATTTACTGCATTTATTAAAGCCTTACTTATGCAATATGGAGTAGTGGCTGGATTACAAGGAGTTAAACAATTATAACAATGAGTAACTTTTTCTCCTTCAGTATGAGCCTTCTTAACAAATGGATTACTAATAGCTCTTCCTGGCATTCCTACAGGACTTTTTACTATTTGTATATCTTCTTTTTTACAATTGATATAAGCATTCTTGAATTCGTCTGAAGCATCACATTCTTCAGTTGCTACAAATCTTGTTGCCATTTGAACACCACTAGCGCCTAATTTTAGATATTTAGCAATATCATATCCATCAAAGACTCCTCCAGCAACCACTACTGGGATTTCTTTGTTATACTTTTCTGCATATTTTTTTGTTTCATTTATTATATCCACAACTGATTTATCAAAATCTATATTTTCATCTTCAAGCTCTTCTACTTTAAAGCCTAAATGTCCACCAGCTTTTGGCCCCTCAATAACAACAAGGTCTGGAGCTATATTATCGTGTTTATCCCAAAGTTTTAATATTACTTTTGCAGCCTTTAATGAAGAAACAATAGGTGCAATTTTTACGGAAGAACCTTTTACTATTTTCGGTAACATAGTAGGAAGTCCGGCACCAGATATAATTAAATCAACTCCAGCTTCTATTGCAGTTTTTATATGTTCTTCATAGTTATTCGTTGCAACCATAGCATTAATGCCTATTATTCCATTAACTGCTTTAGATTTTGCAAGTGCAATATGCTTTTTTAAAGCCCTTAAATTTGCCTCTAAAGGGTTCTTTTCAAAATCATCTTCTTTATAGCCAAGTTGTGCAGCGGAAATTATTCCAATCCCACCAGCGTTTGCAACAGCAGCAGCTAAATTAGAAGATGAAACACCAATGCCCATGCCTCCTTGAATAATAGGAATAGGAGCAATTAAATTTCCAATTTTAAGAGAATTAAAATTCATTTCACATATATCCTTTCACAAGAAAATTCGAATATAAAAATACTTTGACAATCAAAGTATTTTACTATATTATAGAATAACATTTGTAGTTAAACAAGAAATATTTAAAAAATACTTTTAATAACTGTCATATATGAAGTTATTACTGCATAGAATAAAACTATATTTTTTAGTATTTTATATAATTATAAAAATAAAGTTTAATAAATCCTTGACATAAGCTATAATTTCATGATAATATACTAGATGTCTTAGGGGTATGGCTCAACGGTAGAGTAGTGGTCTCCAAAACCATTGGTTCTGGGTTCAAATCCTAGTGCCCCTGCCATAAAGGTCGTAGTACATTGTGCTACGGCTTTTTTATTTTTAAAAGACAATATACTATCTAAAATGGCTTATAGAGCCAGTCCTTGGTGTGGGTGATGTTACCATGTACTAGCTGATACTCGTTTGTGAGGGGGAATAAAAGGGGCAAAAATGTATAAGGTATGGTTAAATCAGACTTTATTTTGCCACCAGCAAGTCTTTTTGACTGTAGTAGTAGTTTCTTCAACACCTCGCGTTTCAGAGAAGTACCTTGGAGGGAAACAAATATTATAATTTAAGATTCCAGCGTTATTCTACATTTAACAAGATGATCCATTGTTAAGCTTTTTTTATGATTGACAGTATTTCTGCATATACTGTATAGTATATTATGAGTTTATAATTCGTAAATTATATTTATAGTTTACATTATAGTTCTGGAGGGAGGGATAAAATCATGTCAGAAGTTAAATTGAGGGAAAATGAAACACTAGAGCAAGCATTAAGAAGATTTAAAAAACAATGTTCAATGTCTGGAGTCCTTGCCGAGGTTAAAAAAAGAGAACACTATGAAAAACCAAGTGTAAAAAGAAAGAAAAAGTCAATAGAAGCTAGAAAAAGAAAATTTAAATAGCAAATTATAAAATAAGTTTTACTGATAAATATTAATAATAATATAATACTATTTTATTTATAGAAAGTAGCAACTTCAACAATTTATGTCTCAGAAGTATCCATGGGGAAACTAAAATTTTCAGGTACGAGCTACTTGATTTATCAGAATGTTAAAAAATTAAAAATTTTAGCCTAAAGTAGAAAATATTTTTTTAATAATTTTCTACTTTAGGCTTTTGTTTAGTTTACATTCACTAAATATCAACAGATAATAGAGTTTTGTGTGGATAAATATAAAGAGTAAAGACAATAATGTGAATAAAAATATTTCTAATTTCGGTTAGTACCGCATAAATCTAGTTCCTAAACTGGATAGCCATAATATTGATACAATACATAACGCGACTTATTTATAACATTAATTATGAACAGTTTAAAAGAACTGCAAATTAATTTTTGTATATTCTTTAGACTGTTTTTTGTTAGAATATATTCGTAGAATAATATTTTAATTTTGGTTATAAGATAATCTTTTATAATGAAGCTATGATTTTTTATGATAATTTATGTAAGGATAATGAAGAGTTTTGGAGAATATTAGATAAGGAGGTATTTGGAATTGAATAGAGAACGATTGAAAAAATTGTTATATGATTTAGAAACAACTACAAAAGATTTAAATAAATCATTATCTGAATTAATATTACTACATATGTATAGCATGATAAGCTAGTTACTTTTATAAAGTAACTATGATAGAATAGTAACAGGTGGTGATTAGATATGGAAAAATTTCATATGTGCCCAAGGTTTGAAAATGCTTTTGAATTACTAGGAAAAAGATGGACTGGATTAATTATAAGAACATTATTAAATGGACAAAATCGATTTTCAGATATAGAAGAAGCAATTCCTAATATGAGTGCTCGTATGCTTACAGAAAGATTTAAGGAATTGGAGAAGGAAGGAATTATTATCAGAAAAGTTTATCCAGAAACTCCAGTACGTATAGAGTATGAATTAACAGAAAAAGGGCGAGCACTCCAAAGTGTTATGGATGAAATTCAAAAATGGGCAGAAAAATGGAACTAATTAAAATAATACAAAACTTATAAGAATCTCCTATTGATTATAATAGGGGTTCTTTCTTTTTTAGGCACATGAAAGAAAACAATAGACAAGCATGCTGGTCTATTAATTTTTTAATTGTGCCTTATCTGCTTTAAAAGGAACGTCTAATAACATGTTTGAGTATTGAGTATAAAAATATTCTTGACTAATCACAATAGATGTGTAATAATCATATTAAAGTTAGTTACTAAATGTAAGTAACTTTAATAAAATTCTGAAATGAAATTTTGTAAGTTGGTGAAGAATTTATAGAAAATCTAGTGAGGGATTAAGTTAAAATTGCAAATATTAATTAAGAGGAGTGAGATAGAATGTTAAGAAAGATAGAAAGCGGAAAGATGGGCAGTAGCAATCTTGGATGGCTAAGAAGTAAATTCCATTTTTCTTTTGCAGAATATTATAATCCAAATAATATGAGGTTTGGAGCTTTAAGAGTTATAAATGATGATTTAATTAAACCTGGCACTGGATTTGATACGCACCCTCATAAAGATATGGAAATAGTAACATATGTGATTAATGGTGAACTTACTCATGAAGATAGTATGAGCAACAAAAATACAATATCACGTGGTCATGTTCAATATATGAGTGCCGGAACAGGCGTGTATCATAGTGAAGTTAACTTTGGAGAAGATACATTAAGATTATTACAGATATGGATCTTACCAGATAAAGCAGGATATGAACCTGACTATGGAGACTATAGATTTAATTGGAACGATAGAGAAAACAAATGGCTTCATATGGTTTCAAGTAAAAGTGGAGAGGCTCAAGTAAAAATAAATCAAGATATAAATATTTATTCATTGGAACTTGAGAAAGGAAAAGAGATTAGTTTTTCAGTTAATGAAAGAAGACAGGCATATTTAGTTCAAATAGAGGGTACTTCTATAATAAATGGTGTTGAATTAAATGCTCAAGATGGATTGGAAATAGTAGAGGAAGATATTTTAATACGAGGGAAAGAAAATTCTCATATTTTAATTTTAGAAATGAGAAAAGGATAACTAAGAAAAATTAATTTGACCATAGGAAAATTGGTTTGATATGAATAAAGATTATAATTTATAGAGGAGTGCATAATAATGAAAGTTGAAGGAAAAACATTAATAAAGGATATAGTTAATATGGGACCTAAAGCAGTGGAAACATTAATTAGCTTTGGAATGGGATGTATTGGATGTCCTGCATCTCAAAATGAGAGTATAGAAGAAGCTGCTACGGTTCATGGAATTAATATAGAGAACTTACTTCAAAGTCTGAACAATATTTAATGAAGTTTAAATTTAATTAACATAATATATATTGCAGATAAAATCAAAATTAATGGAGGAAAATAAAAGATGATAAAATCAATAATTTCAAAAGTAAAAAAGTGTACATGTGGAGATAAAGCTGAGGATAATAAAATAATATGCGGATGTTTTAAAATTACTGAGCAAGATTTAAAAAATGCTATTACGAATGGTGCTAATTCATTTGAAGAGGTACAAGCTATTACTAAAGTTGGTACTGGCTGCGGTAGATGTGTAGATGGGAACAAAGCATTAGTCAATCAGTTAATATTAACTAAGAAAATTGATGAAAATCAAGTAATATGCGGATGTTATAAAGTTACAGTACAAGATTTAGTGAATGCAATTAATAATGGTGCGAAGTCGTTTGAAGAAATTCAAACTATAACTAAAGTTGGTACTGGTTGCGGCAATTGTGTAGAAAGCAATAAAGCATTAGTTGCTCAATTATTCAATTGTTAAGTATCCCAGAGAATGAAGTACCGGTCATGATGATTGCCATGAAAAAAATTGACAGGAGTAGTAGTAAAATTAGAGACTATAGAAAGCCAGTCGCTGAATTTGTGAAACTATTGGAATATAAAAAGGCACTCTAAAAGTGCCTCTTTAATAAAGAAATACATCTCCTTTGCCTACTATTGCTATTCTGAAGTTAGGGGGAAGAGTTAACACGTACTTTGGAGAGTTAGGTTCCATTCGTATAGACTGGTATAAAGAATGAGTTTGATCAAAAACAAGCACATAGACATTATCAGTACTAGAAACATTTTGAATATTATAATAATCTTTTGATGTTAGATTTAAATCAGATGGTTTATAGAAACCTTCCTTAAAGACATTGCCTATAGCTAAAGGCATTAAAGTAATCATATTAAATGATAAGAATAATAAAACTAAAAATGAAATAAAAAATTTTTTCACTATAATTTGCCACCTTCCGCTTTAGTTTGTGGAAAAAATATTTTAATTATATTTATAAAAAAATATTGTATTAAAATAAAAAATACATTCTCTAAAAATTATGTTTCAGAGATAGATACGTCGCCATTACCAACTATTAATATTTTATCATCTGGTTTAAGAGGAAATAAACTATATTTGGGTGATTTAGTTTCTAAACGGAAAGACTGTTGCACAACATTATTTTCATCAAGAATGAGCACAAAGACACTATCGTTAGAGGATAGATTTTGCATTTGATAAGTTTTATTTGATGTAAGCTTAAGATCAGATGCTTTATATAACCCTTCTTTAATTCCACTAATTTGGGCTAGAGGGGCAATAATCATTATATTAAATAATAAACATAATAAGATTAAGAATAGAATAGTAAATTTCTTCATTAGGTATATAGCCTTCCTTTCAGTTTTATTTTTTGTAGTAAATAAAAATTATATATATGCAGTTTAATAAAATAATTCATAAGACTTAACTTATATAATGCATAGAAAGCGCCTAGAAATAGGAGCTTAGAAGTTTAGTAACGTAATGAAATGAATTCATTACAATGTTTTTATTATTAGTATTTCAAATTCAAAATAATATATTCAAAGAATTATATGACAATGAAAATAAGATAAACTAATACGTAATTCTACTGTGTAAGTGCAGATAAAATAAATTATATTTAACTAAGCAAAGTTAACGTGGACTTAGTGGCTATGGAAGTTTTTGATAAAGTTGGACAGCATTAAAACGCAATATTTAGAAATAAAAAAAGGAATATATCAATATTTGTAGAATGAATTCTTATAAGTAAGTAAAACAGTTCATATGTATCATAGATATGGGAGGGAGTTTTATGAAAAAAAGGATTCTTTTTGTTGATGATGAGATTAAAATATTAAAATCTTTTGAAATGCTCTTTATGTATACAGACTATGAAATAGTTGTAGCTGATAGTGGTATGGGGGCTTTAAACATTATTGAAAATCAAGAAATTGATATGGTTATCAGTGATATGAGAATGCCTAATATGACTGGTTATGAGTTACTTGTTGAAGTAAAGAAGCGATTTCCGCATATAGTTCGTATAATTTTAAGTGAGGTTGCTGAAGAAAGAATTATATTTGATTCATTACAAAAAAATATAGCCAAGCTATACTTTTTGAAACCGTGGGATAATATTAATATTATTACTGCTATAGATAACGTATTCAAAATGGAAAATGTATTAAAAAATAATAGCAATGTTCTAAATCTCATAAAAAATGCTGATGAATTACCTACCATTAAGGCGTCTTACCAAAGAATCGCCGATGAAATAGAGAGTGATGCAGAAATATACAAAATAGTTGAAGCAATAGAATCAGACAATTCTATTGTTACAAAACTCCTCCATATAATAAACTCGTCACATTATGGAGTTAAGACAGGTTCGATTAAAAGAGCAGTTGCATATCTTGGTTTAGATAATGTTAAAAATATAGTAATTGCATCAGCTTTTGTAGACAGTCTAGGATTTGATTCTAAGGATAAGGAAATATTAAGAGTAATATGGAAACAAGCATTTATTTCCAATAGAATTGTAAGTTATATTTATAGTGAATTTTTAAATAAGAGAATTCCAGAAATTGAAATGAATGCAGGATTATTGAGCAATATTGGAATGGCATTTATGATGCAGAATTTTAATGATAGATATAAAGAAACTCTTCAAGAAGTTAGAGCTCAAGGTATTAACATAATAGAATTTGAAAATAAATGTTTTGGGACAAACCATCAAGAAATAGGAGGATATCTCTTAAGATGGTGGGATATTCCATTACCTATTGTTGAAGCATCATTATATCATCATGATCCTTTTAATGAGAATATTATTAATAAGAAAATTGTATTTGTAACACATGTTGCAGAAAAATATGCATGGAAGGCTTTGGGAGAAAATAATTTTATGCAATTATATGAAAATGTTTTCTGTGAACTTGGAATAAATAAGGAGCATTTTGAAGAGAGACTTATGGAATTTTTGAGATTACATGGGTTGATTGATGGATAATATAAATCTAAAATCAATCAACAATGTAGAGTTTAATTTATTAAGGCTAAAATCATTAATAATTAAGTTTCTTTATTTATGATAATAATAATATTATATCAGTGTTTGAAATAGGGCACTGCAAATAAAAGCTTTTCAGTGCTCTCAAAAATATGCAAATGTTCTAGGAAAATATATAATTAAACAACAGAGGTTTGCGAAATAAAAATAAGGAAGGCGAATCTCATAGGTTCTATAGGAACGTTAAAGATTGAAATAACTGCATGTTAAAACATAAATACTTAGATAAAATCAAATATATACCAACATATATAAGTCAACTATGTCTAGTGTATCTATGTATATAAAGATTAGAAAAGTGAAGTATTATTGAGAAATATAATTATAAGCATATGTAATTAGGGGAGTTTGAATTATTAATCTGAATAAAAGATGATAAGATAAAACACGTCGCTGAAAGGCATGTACACAAACAATTTAAAACTAAAAGAACATATGAAAAGAAAGTTTAAAAAGTTTTAAATAATATGTTGACAAACTTAAAGTCAAGTGATAAGATAAGAAAGTCGCTTGAGGGCGATAAACAAAGTATTACAGCGAAAGTTGTAAGAAAGAAAATGGTCTTTGAAAATTGAACAGAATAAGATAAATACATTTAAGTAAACCAGCAATTTTTATTTGAGTAA